>NZ_JAVREV010000020.1:0-150532 GCF_031845565.1 Streptomyces johnsoniae
TTATTGGGCGCGTCATATGCGGGAGGCGGTGCGTTTCGCGGATGGGGTGGGGGCGTTGGAGGAGTTGGGGGTCACGCAGTTCGTGGAGCTGGGCCCGGACGGCGTCCTGACCGCCCTCGTCCCCGACGCGCTGAGCAGCCCCGGCGGCGTCGAGGCGTTCCCCGTGCTGCGCCGCGACCGGCCCGAGCCGGACTCGCTGATGCAGGCCGTCGCCCGGCTGCACCTCCGCGGCGTCGGCTTCGACTGGCCGAGGCTGTTCGCGGACACCGGCGCCAGGAAGGCCGCCCTGCCCACCTACGCCTTCCAGCGCGACTCCTACTGGCTGCACCAGGACCCGGGCGCGGCGGGCCACGGCCCCGGCAGCACCGGCCACCCGCTGCTCGGCACCGCGGTGACCGCGGCGGGCAGCGGCGAGGTGCTGTTCACGACCCACCTGCCGCCGCACACCCACGGCCGGCTGACCGATCCGGCCCTGCCCGACGCGCCCGTCGTGCCCGCCTCCGCGCTGGCCGAGGCCCTCCTCAGGGCCGCCGGCGAGCTGGGCGCCGGGCCGCTCGAACGGCTGGCCGTGCACGTTCCGCTGCTCCTGCCCGAGCACGGTGCCGCGCAGCTCCAGACCGCGGTCGGCCCGCCCGACGAGGCCGGGCGGCGCCCCTTCGCGGTCCACGGCCGGCACGGTGACGGTGAGGCGCCCTGGACGCTGCACGCCGATGGCGTGCTCGGCACCGCGGAGGAGTCCCCCGCTCCCGCCGCCGGCCGCGGCAGGGAAGCGTCCGCGGAAGCCGCGCTCCCCGAGGAACTGCTGCCCGACGCCGCCGCGTACGGCATCCACCCGGCGCTCCTGGAAGCGGCCGTGCGCACGGCCGCCGGGGCGGCACCGGCCGGTACGGTCCGCGTGCCGGGCGAGTGGCGCGGTGTGCGGCTGCACGCCGCCGGAGCCACCGCGGTGAAGGTCCTGTCCGCCGGCGCGGGCGACGACGCCGTCTCCGTGCGGCTGACCGACCCCGCGGGGCGGCCGGTGCTGAGCGTCGACCGGCTCACGTTCCGCGACGTGCCCGAGGCCCGGTTCGCCGCGGCGGGCGCGGGCCGGTCGCTGTACGCGCCGGAGTGGACCGCGCTCGCGCCCGCGCCGCAGGGCGAGGCCGTGCCGTGGGCCGTGCTGGGCACGGCGGACGTCGAGGGCGCCGCGTTCGAGGACGTCGCCGGGCTCGCGGACGCCCTCGCGGCGGGCGCCCCGTTCGGCGCCGCCGTCACCGCCCTCGGAACGGGCCCCGACGCGCCCGCCGAAGCCCTGGATCTGGCCCGCGCCTGGCTCGCCGAGGAACGGGTCACCGGCCTGCCGCTCGTCGTCCTGATCCGCGGCGGCGCGTCCCTCACGCCGCCCAGCCCGGACGGCACCGACCCCGAGGGCCGGGCGGCCGCCGCGTGGGGACTGCTGCGCGGTGCGCAGGCGGAGGCCCCCGGCCGCTTCGTGCTGATCGACGTCGAGGACGGCCGGGTCCCTGGCGAACTCCTGTCCGCGGTGCTGGCCTCGGGCGAACCGCAGGCCGCGCTGCTCGACGGCGCCGCCCGCGTGCCGCGGCTCGGGCACGCCGCGGACCCCGGCGCGCCCGGCGGGCCCGGTGGCACCGCCCCCGAGCCGGCGACGCGCTTCGACCCGGACGGCACCGTCCTGATCACCGGCGGCGCCGGAACGCAGGCCGCGCTGCTCGCCCGCCACCTGGTGGCCGCGCACGGCGTGCGCCATCTGCTCCTGCTCGACCCGCGCGCCGAAGGCACCTGGCCCGAGCCAGAACTTCTCGAAGAACTGGGCCGGTCCGGTGCCCGTGTCACGGCCCTCACGTGCGACACCGCGGACCGTTCCGCGCTCGGGGCCGCGCTCGCCGCCGTCACGCCGCCGCTGACCGGCGTCGTCCACACCGCGGGCGCGGCGGAGGAGACGCCGCTGCCACGACTGACCGCCGACCGCCTCACCGCGGTCCTGCGGTCCGGGGCGGACACCGCGCGGCACCTGCACGAGCTGACCCGCGACTCGAACCCGGCCGCGTTCGTGCTGCTCACCTCCACCGCGGCGGCGACCGGCACCCCGGGCCTGGCCGCCCGCGCCGCGGCCGACGCCGCGCTGGACGGGCTCGCCCGGCACCGGGCCGCGCTCGGCCTGCCCGTGACCTCCCTGGCCCTCGGCCCCCGGGAAGCGGAATCCCCCGCGCCCCGCGAGGGCTTCCGCCCGCTGACCGAACGGGAGGCCACCGGGCTGTTCGACGCGGCGCTGCGCGCCGGGCCCGCGACGCTGGTCGCCCTGCCCCTCGACCCCGGCGCCATGCGGGCGGCCGGCGACATCCCCGCGCTGTTCCGCCGCCTGGTGCGTGCCCCGGCCGGGCCCGCGGCGGCCGGGACCGGCGTCCCGCTGGCCGAACGCCTCGCCGCACTCCCGGCCGAACAGCGCCACCCGGCCGCCCTGGCCGTCGTCCGGGCGGAAGTGGCCGCGGTCCTCGGCCGTTCCGACCCCGGCGCGATCGAGGCCGACCGCGCCTTCAAGGAACTGGGCTTCGACTCCATGATCGCCGTGGAGCTGCGCAGCCGCCTCGGTGAACGGACCGGCATCACGCTCCCGGCCACCCTGGCGTTCGACCACCCCTCCGCCCGGTCACTGGCCGCACACCTGGTCACCCTGCTGGCGCCCGACGCCGGACCGGCGGCGCAGGCCCCCGCGCTCGCCGAGCTGGACCGGCTGGAGGCGGTACTCGCCGCCGGCCCGCAGGACGAAGGGGAACGCGGCACGATCGTCGTCCGGCTCCAGACCCTGCTGGCCCGGCTGACCGAGACCACCGGCGGCGAAGAGGCCCCGGCACCGGCCGACAGCATCGAATCGGCGTCGGCGGAGGAGATCTTCGCCCTGCTCGACGGTCGGTCCGGCGGACCGGCCGACTGACCAGGCACGCCTGACCGCCTGTACCGACGTTCCCCGAAGGAGAACGAGGCTTCCATGTCAACTGTCTCCCAGGAAGAGAAGCTGCTCGCGTACCTGAGGAAGGCGACCACCGACCTCCAGAAGGCGCGCAGGCGGATCACCGAGCTGGAGTCCGGCAGGGACGAGCCCATCGCGATCGTCGGCATGGCCTGCCGCTATCCCGGCGCCTCGTCCCCCGACGCCCTGTGGCAACTTGTCCTCGACGAGCGGGACGTCATCACGGACTTCCCCACCGACCGCGGCTGGGACCTGGACAACCTCTACGATCCCGACCCCGACAAGCCGGGCCGGACGTACGTCAGGCAGGGCGGGTTCATCGACAGCGCGACCCGCTTCGACGCCGCGTTCTTCGGCATCTCCCCGCGCGAGGCCGTGGCGATGGAGCCGCAGCAGCGCGTGCTGCTCGAAACCGCGTGGGAGGCACTGGAGGGCGCGGGCATCGACCCGGCCTCGCTCAAGGGCAGCAGGACCGGCGTGTTCACCGGGCTCGTCGAGCAGAGCTACCTGAGCCTGGAGAACCCCGGCGAGTTCGACGGCTACCTGATGACCAGCATGCTCTCCAGCATGGCCTCGGGCCGCATCTCCTACACCCTGGGCCTGGAAGGCCCCGCGGTGTCCGTGGACACCGCCTGCTCCTCGGCGCTGGTGGCGCTGCACCTGGCGTCCCAGTCGCTGCGCGCCGGGGAGTCCGACCTCGCCCTGGCCGGTGCCTCCTACATCGCCGCGACCCCGCTGGGCCACATCGACTTCTCGCGCCAGCGCGGCCTCGCCGCCGACGGCCGCTGCAAGCCGTTCGCGGCCGGCGCGGACGGCATCGGCTGGTCCGAGGGCGTCGGCCTGCTGGTGGTGGAACGGCTGTCGGACGCGCGGCGCAACGGGCACACGGTGCTGGCCGTCGTGCGCGGCTCGGCCATGAACCAGGACGGCGCGTCGAACGGCCTGACCGCGCCCAACGGCCCCTCGCAGGAGCGCGTGATCCGCCAGGCATGGGCCAACGCCCGGCTGGGCGGCGCGGACGTGGACGCGGTGGAGGCCCACGGCACCGGCACCGCGCTGGGCGACCCGATCGAGGCGCAGGCCCTGCTGAACACCTACGGGCAGGAACGGCCGGAGGACGGCCGCCCGCTGTGGCTCGGCTCGCTGAAGTCCAACATCGGGCACGCGCAGGCCGCCGCCGGCGCCGGCGGCATCATCAAGATGGTGCAGGCCATCCGGCACGGCATCCTGCCCAGGTCGCTGCACGCCGAGGAGCCGACCCCGGAGGTCGACTGGACCGCGGGCAACGTCGAACTGCTCGCGCAGGCCCGGCCCTGGCCGCGGACCGGCCGCCCCCGCCGGGCCGGGGTCTCCGCGTTCGGCGCCAGCGGCACCAACGCGCACGTCATCCTCGAACAGGCGCCCCCGGCCGCGGAAACCGCGGAAGAACGGGCGCCCGCCGACGTCACCGCGCCCCCGGTGCCCTGGGTCCTCTCGGCCGGCACACCCGCCGCCCTGCGCGACCAGGCCCGCAGACTCCTGACACACGTCACCGCCCACGAGGACCTGCGGACCGCCGACGTCGCCTGGTCCCTGGCCACCACCCGCTCGGCGCTCGGCCACCGCGCGGCCGTCACCGGAGCGGGCCGCGAGGATCTCATCGCCGGGCTGCGCGCCCTGGCCGACGGCACGGCCTCCCCGCACCTGGTCCAGGGGAACGCGGCCCAGGCCGGCCGGACGGTGTTCGTCTTCCCGGGGCAGGGCGGCCAGTGGCCCGGCATGGCCCGCGAACTGATGGACACCTCACCGGTGTTCGCCGCACGCATCCACGCCTGCGGCCAGGCGCTCGCCCCGCACGTCGACTGGTCACTCGAAGACGTGCTCCGGGAGGCCGAGGGCGCCCCCTCCCTGGAGCGGGTGGACGTCATCCAGCCCGTCTCGTTCGCGGTGGCCGTCTCGCTGGCCGAGCTGTGGCGCTCCTACGGGGTCGAGCCGGCGGCCGTCGTGGGCTCCTCCCAGGGGGAGGTCGCCGCGGCCTGCGTCGCCGGAGGGCTGACCTTGGCGGACGCGGCGCGCGTCGCCGCCGTGCGCAGCCGGGTCACCACCGCTCTGGCGGGCCGCGGCGGCATCGTGTCCGTCGGGCTCTCCCGCGACGAACTCACCGCGCTGCTGCGGCGGTGGGACGGTCGGCTGTCCGTCGCCGTCGTCAACGGGCCGGGCTCGACCGTCGTCTCAGGCGACCACGACGCGCTCGCCGAACTCGTCGAGCACTGCCGCGAACACGGCATCCGCACCCGGCGCTTCTCCGCCGACTACGCCTCGCACTCCGCGCAGGTCGAGGAGATCCGTGACCGCCTCGTCCGGGACCTGACGCCCATCAGGCCCCGGCGGGGCACGGTGCCGTTCTACTCCACGGTCACCGCGGGCCCGCTCGACACCGCGGAGCTGGACGCCGAGTACTGGTACCGCAACCTGCGCCACCCCGTGGAGTTCGAGCGGACGACGCACGTGCTCGCCGAGCACGGCCACCACACCTTCGTCGAGGTCGGCCCGCACCCGGTGCTGGCCCCCGTGCTCCAGGACAACCCCGAGGCGGCCGTCGTCGTCGGCACGCTGCGTCGCGGCGAGGGCGGTCCCGAACGGTTCCTCGCCTCCCTGGGGCGGCTGTGGGCGGGCGGCGGCACGGTGGACTGGCCCACCGCCTTCGGCGGGCACGGCGCGCGCACCGTCCCGCTGCCCACCTACGCCTTCCAGCACGAGCGGTACTGGTACGCCGCGTCCGGCGCCGGTGCCGACGTCGGCCGCCACGGCCTGGCCCCCGTCGGCCATCCGGTGCTCGGCGCGGCCGTGACCGTGGCGGGCACCGACCAGACGCTGTTCACCGGTCGGGTCTCGGCCCGCACCAGCACCTGGCTCGGCGGCCACACCGTCCTCGGCACCGCCCTGCTGCCGCACGCGGCGCTCGCCGAACTGGCGGTCCGTGCGGGCGACGAGCTCGGCCTGACCGCCGTGGACGACCTGACGGTCGAGACGCCCCTGGTCCTCACCGAGCGGCAGGCCGTCCAACTCCAGCTGCGGGTGGGGCCGCCCGACGACGAGGCCGGGCGCCCGTTCACCGTGCACGCCAGGCCCGACGAGGGCGACGTCACCTGGACCCATATTGCCGGTGGCCGGCTCAGCCCGCGCGGCGCCGGGCCCTGGGCCGGGCCGGCCGCGTGGCCGCCGCCCGACGCGCTCAGGCTGCCGCCCGCCGAGGTCCGCGCCCGCCTGACGGCCGAAGGGCTGCCGGAAGGGCCCGTGCTCGCCGGGGTCACGGCCGCCTGGCGCAAGGGCGAGGAGGTCTTCGCCGAAGTGCGGCTGCCCGACGAACTCCGCGACGGAGCCGCCGGTTTCGGCATCCACCCGGTGCTGCTGGAGAGCGCCCTGGCCACCGTTCTCCTCACGCTCGAAGCCCCGCGGGAGGGCATCGCGCGCCTCGTGCGCCACGGCGGCTTCCGGCTCCACGCCACCGGCGCCACCGCGCTGCGCGTGCACGCGGCCCCGACAGGCGAAGGCGCCGTCTCGGTGACGATGACGGACCCGGAGGGCCGCCCGGTCGCCACGGCGGGGCCGCTGACCTTCCGCGGCGTCACGGCGGAAGAACTCGGCGGCACGGGCGCGCGCCACCACGACGACCTGTTCCACGTCGGCTGGCGGCCGGTCGCCCTGCCCCGGCCCGAAGTCCCGCTGCGCTGGGCGCAGCTGGGTACCAACCGGTTCGCGGCCGAGCACCTGCCGGACGTCGCCGCCGCGCGCAAGGCCGCGGACAGCGGGGAGGCGATGGCGGGCGTGTTCTCCTGGCACGGACCTGCGCCGGACGGCGACGTCGTCTCCTCGGTGTACGGCGCGACCCACCGTGCTCTGGACCTGGTCAGGGACTGGCTGGCCGACGACCGGCTCGGCACCACCCCGCTGGTGGTCGTCACCCGCGGCGCGGTCGCGGCCGGGGATGAGGACGTGCGGGACCTGGCCGGCTCGGCCGTCTGGGGTCTGCTGCGCACCGCCCAGTCCGAATCGCCCGGCCGGTTCGTCCTCGTCGACGTCGACGACGAGGAGGCGTCCGCGGCGGCCCTGCCCGCCGTCGTCGCCTCGGGCGAGGCCCAGGCCGCCGTGCGCGGCGGGCGGGTGCTCGTGCCGCGCGCCGAGCGCGTCGGGCCGCCGGCCCACGACACGGAGCCCAGCGGCGCCTGGAACCCGCACGGCACCGTCCTGATCACCGGCGGCACCGGAACGCTCGGCGCGCTGTTCGCCCACCACCTCGCCGCGGAACACGGCGTCGAGCACCTGCTGCTGACGAGCCGCAGCGGTCCTGACGCGCCGGGCGCCGACGCGTTGCGCGCCTCCCTCGAAGCGCTCGGCGCCCGGGTCACCGTCGCCGCCTGCGACACCTCCGACCGCGAGGCCCTCGCCGCGCTCCTCGCCGCCGTGCCCGCCGACCTGCCGCTGACCGGCGTGATCCACGCGGCCGGCGTCCTCGACGACGGCCTGATCACCGCCCTCACCCCCGAGCGGCTGAACGCGGTGCTGCGGCCGAAGGTGGACGCCGCCTGGCATCTGCACGATCTGACCCGCGGCCTGGAACTGTCCGCGTTCGTGCTGTTCTCCTCGCTCGCGGGCGTGATCGGCAGCGCGGGCCAGGCCAACTACGCCGCGGCCAACTCCTTCCTCGACGCCCTGGCGCAGCACCGCAGGGCCGCGGGGCTCGCCGCGACCTCCACGGCGTGGGGGCTGTGGGAGCAGCTGAGCGCCATGGCCGCGAACCTCGACCAGGCCGACGTCGACCGCATCGTGCGGACCGGCTTCCGGCTGGTGGCGTCCGACCGGGGGCCGAGGACGCTGGACACCGCACTCGCCCTCGGCCACGCCGCCGTCGTCGGCGTTCCGGTCGACATGGCGACACTGCGGCAGCGGCCCGCCCAGGCGCCGCTGGTGTTCTCCCGGCTGGCCCGCAGCCCGCTGCGCGGCACGGTGCGCGAGAACGGCATGAACGCGGAAACGCTCGCCGCGCTCCTCGCCGGACTGCCGGAGGCGGAGCGCCACCGCACCGTCCTGGACCTGGTGCGCGCCGAGGTCGCCGCCGTCCTGGGCCACCCAGAACCCGGCGGCATCGGGGCGGAACAGCCGTTCGCCGGGCTCGGCTTCGACTCGCTGACCTCCGTCGAGCTGCGCAACCGGCTCGGCGGCGTGGTAGGCCGCCGCCTGCCGGCCAGCCTGGTGTTCGACCACCCGACGCCCGGGGAACTGGCCGCCCACCTGCTCGGCGAGCTGCGGCCCGCGGATGCGGACCAGGACGCCGCGCAGCCCACCGACTACGCGGCCGACATCCGCCTCGCCGACGACATCCGCCCCGCCGATGAGGTCGTCCGCGTGGCCGAGGACCCGGCGGAGGTCCTGCTGACGGGGGCCACCGGCTTCCTCGGCGCGTTCGTCCTGCGCGACCTGCTGCGGACCACGAGCGCCACGGTGCACTGCCTGGTGCGGGCCGCGGACGAGGCCGACGGCCTTCGCCGGGTCCTGGCCAACCTGGAGTGGTACCGCATCCGGGACGAGGTCGACACCGGCCGGCTGCGCATCGTCGTCGGCGACCTGGCCGAGCCCGGGATCGGCCTCGCGGCGGAACGGTTCGACGCGCTCGCCCGCACGGTCGACGCCGTCTACCACTGCGGCGCCTCGGTCAACTGGATTCATCCGTATCCGACGCTGAAGGCCGCCAACGTCCTGGGCACCGAGGAACTGCTGCGCCTCGCCGCCCGGCACCGCACGGTGCCGCTGCACCACGTCTCCACCACCGGCGTGTTCGCCGGGCCGGTCACCCCGGGCGTCCCCCTGGCGGTGACCGACCCCACGGGCCCGGGCGAGGCGCTGCCGAACGGCTACACCCAGAGCAAGTGGGTCGCGGAGCAGATCGTCGGCCTGGCCCGCGAGCGCGGCCTGCCGGTGAACGTGTACCGCGTCGACCAGGTCGCCGGGGACCTCCGCAACGGCGCCTGCCAGACCCGGGACTTCGTCTGGCTGATGGTCAAGGGCGTCGTGCAGTCCGGCGCCGCCCCGAAGGCGCTGCCGGGGCTGTTCCGGCTGATGCCGGTGGACTACGCGAGCGCCGCGCTCGTCGCCGTCTCGCGTCGGCCCGCCTCCGCGGGCGGGACCTTCCACCTCGGCAACGAGAGCCACGTGACGATGGACGACATGGTCGCCGAGCTGCGGTCGTTCGGGTACCGGCCGGCGGAGGTGGACCCCGCCGACTGGATCGACCTCGTGCGGGCGGACCCCGACAACGCCATCGCGCCGCTCCTCGACGCGGTCGAGATGCTCGTCGAGGACAGCGAGTCGTTCTACCCGGCGACCGACACCGCGCGCACGGCGGCGGCACTCGGCGGCAGTGGCATCACCTGCCCCGCCGCGTCCGCCTCTCTCGTGCGCAAGCAGATCAGGTTCTTCGCGGAATCGGGCTGGTTCCCCGCTCCGGAAGGGAGCTGACCACCGGGCGGTGACCGTCCGATGGGCGCGTTTCGCCACACTCGTGTGTGACGTCGAACAGAGGAGACAGTATGGCCGGGACCGAGAGGGAAGCCGCGACTGTTCTGGACGCGGTGCGCGCAATTGTTCCGACGCTCAGGGAGAACGGGAAGGAAGGCGAGGACCAGCGCTGGATTTCGGAGCAGAATCTCGAACTCCTTGAGAAGGCCGACGTTTTCAGGGCCGGTGTGCCGAAGCGGTACGGCGGCCTCGAACTCTCCGTTCCCCAGCACATCGATCTGCTTCTCGAAATATCCAGGGGCTGCGGTTCGACCGGCTGGGTCTGCGAGGGCTTCATCACCGCGGCCTGGATGGTCCGCCTCTTTCCCGAGCGGGCGCAGCAGGAGGTGTACGCCGGCGGCTCGGCCCGCGTCTCCGGCGGCTTCACCCCCTCCGGCACCCTGGTGCCCACCGAGGGCGGCTACCTGCTCAACGGCGCCTGGCGGTTCAACACCGGCTGCCGCGGCGCCGACTGGAACCTGGCCGCCACCAACCTCCACCACCCGGACGGGACGGTCCAGCAGATGCTGACCGTGGTGCCGATCGGCGACATCACCTTCGATGACGACTGGGACACGATGGCCGCGGCGGCCACCGGGAGTTCGACGACGTTCGCGACCGACGTGTTCGTCCCGGCGCACCGGGCCATCGACATGGGCGAGGCGTTCGCGGCGGGCGGCGGCGAGCCCACCGGGCCGGGCGAGGGCCGGGACTACGGCCTGATCAGCGTCGTCATGGCCGAGTCGACCTCGACGCTGATCGGCATGGCGCAGGGCGCCTACGACCTCTTCCTCGAACGCGTGCACCGGCCGCTGTCCTACACCGCGTGGCAGGACCAGGCCGAGCATCCGCTGACGCAGATCCAGGTGGCCACCGCCGCCAACCAACTGGCGGCCGCCCGCGCGCTGCTGGCCGCCCAGGCCGGCATCGTGCAGGAGCGCGCCGACGCCGGCGAGCGGCTGACCACGGAGGAACGGGCCACGCTGCGCGGCCAGTGCGGCTTCGCGGTGAAGCTGGCGCGCGAGGCCACCCAGACGCTGTTCGCCGCGAGCGGCGCCTCGGCGATCCAGCGCAGCCTGCCCATCCAGCGCTTCTTCCGCGACGTCCAGGGCTTCTCCATGCACGCCGTGATGACCCCGGACGCCAATCTGGAGGTGTACGGGCGGGTCCTGCTCGGGCTCGACCCGAACACCACGGTGCTCTGAGCGGCCCGGCCGCCGGCCGGGACAGCGATGCGGCCTCCACGCCTTCGCCGGCGTGGAGGCCGCATCGTGTGTGCGGGCGGCGGGTCAGGTCCCCGAGTTCTTCAGGACCTCGGCCACCGCGGAGAAGTCGTCGTCGGCGAACCCGTCGGCCACCCGCCGGTCCATCAGCGACTGCATCGGGTCGAGCAGGTCCGTGCTGATGCCCTGGTCCAGGCTGGCCCGGCGGATGTTCCGGTACCCGACCTGCTGCATGCCGAGCGCGGCCACGACGTCCACCTGGTACTCGCCGGTGTCGATCTGCCTGGCGAAGTGGGGGATGATGCCCGTCATCGACGTCAGGTAGGGCACCAGCAGCTCGGCGGAGAAGTCCTGCGCCTTGACGCCCTCCGTGCCGACCACGGCAATGGCGTGCATGGCGCCGCCCAGCAGACCGTACATCGCGCCGTTCAGGGCCAGGTCGAGCAGCGAGGCCAGGCCCGCGTCGTCCCCGACGAACCGGGCCGAGCCCAGGACTTCGAGCAGCTCCCTGCCCGCCTCGAACGCGGCCTTGCCAGGACCGCTGTACAGGACGAACGCCGACTCGCTCCCGATGATCTGCGGCACCGCCATGATGCCGCCGTCGACGTACTCGCAGCCCAGCTTCCCTGCCCACCCGGCGGTGTCGCGGGCCTGCCTCGGCGTGCCGTTGGTCAGGTTGAACACGGCGCGGCCGCGCAGCGCGCCGCCCACCGGGTCGAGCACCTCGTGCACGGCGTCGTAGTCCAGGAGGCAGACGACCACGACGGGGCTGGCCCGTACGGCCTCCTCGACCGTGGCCGCACGCCTGGCCCCCTTGCCGACCAGCGGGTCCGCCTTGTCCGCCGTCCGGTTCCACACGGTCGTCGAGTGGCCTGCGGCGAGGAAGGCGTCGGCGAGCGCCGCCCCCATGTTGCCGAGTCCGAGTACCGTCACCGCGGTTGTGTCCACCACTGTCACATCGTCCTTTCCAGCTGGTCGTTGATGGGACGGTCGTCGCCCGGGCGCCCGTACTCCGGGCGCCCGTTCCTCAGGCGCCGGGACCGCCGGCCTCCGCGCCGAGCACCGACACGGCGGCGCCCGGACAGCAGTCGGCCACGTCCTTCGCGGACGTGATGTCGTCGGCGTCGGTGAGTTCCCGCCGCACCGGCTCCGCGACGCCCGCGCCGTTGAGCCGGAACAGGTCCGGGTGCATGGCGGCGCAGAGCCCGGACGCGATGCAGGCCCTTCCGTCGACGTGCAGCGTCCTGCTCATCCGGCGTTCTCCTCGCCCCTCACCGCGGCGCTTCGCCGTTCAGGTGGACGGGGAAGGACTGGATGCTGCGCACCAGCCACATGTCGTCGTACGTCAGCTCCTCGGCGGGCACCGCCGCCCGCATGGCGGGGAAGCGCCGCAGGATCGCCGGGATGGCGACGCTCGCCTCCAGGCGCGCGAGCGCCGCGCCGAGGCAGTTGTGCAGCCCGTGGCCGAAGCCGACGTGGCGCGGGCCGTCACGGGTGATGTCCAGCCGGTCCGCGTCCGGCCAGCGCCGCGGGTCGCGGTTGGCTGAGGCGATGGAGGGGATGACGGGCGTTCCCGCGGGCAGCCGCACCCCGGCGAACTCCAGGTCCTCCCGGGCGAAGCGGAAGAAGCCGACGGCCACGCCGCCGTTGAACCGGATGAACTCCTCGGTCGCGCTGTCCTTCAGATCGGGGCGCTCCATCAGCAGCCGGCGTTGCTCGGGGCGTTCCAGCAGGGAGAGGACGGAGGTGGCGATGAGGTTCCTCGTGGTGTCGAGCCCGGCCATGATCAGCACGGCCATCGTGGCGACGAGTTCCTCCTCGTTCAGCCGGTCGTCGCCGTCGCGCGCCTGGATCAGGGCGGAGGTGATGTCGTCGCCGGGCTCGCGGCGCTTGTGCGCGATCAGCTCACGCCCGTACTCGGCGATCTCCTCGAACGCGTCCCGGTTCTGATCGTCGTGGTCCGGGTCGGTGTGGAAGGCCCGCTCGATGGCGTGCAGCATGTCCTGGAACTTGCTGAGGGAGAAGCCCAGGATGCCGCCGATCAGGTGCGCGGGGATCGCGCCGGCGTAGTCCATGACGTCCGGCCGCTCCTGCTCGGCCAGGCGGTCGAGCGCCTCCTCGACGATCCGGACGGTCGGCTCCTCCCACTGGGCGATCCGCCGCGGCGTGAAGGTGCTCATGGTCAGCTTGCGCACCCGCGTGTGGTCCGGCGGGTCCAGCATCGTGAGGATGCGCTCGACCGCCGTGCCCTGCCCCACCGCCATGCCGCCGTCGACGAACTCCTTGCTCGCGAACGCCGGATTGTTACTGAAACGCGTGTCGCCGAGCAGCCGCTGCACGTCGTCGAAGCGCGTGGCTATCCACACCGGAATATCGCCCATGGGGAACTTGAATTCGTGCATGGGCGAGTTTTCGCGCAGCCACTCGTAGGTGGGAAAAGGGTCCTGGTAGAAGTCGGACTCGAACAGTTTGGTCGGCGGTGCCTTCGCAGTCATTCATGCCCCTCTCAACGGGCCGTGCATACGCTGCCGGAACGGGCTGGAGAGAACTCGCCGACAGGTTACGCGGACCGGGCAAGGGCGCAGTCATGAGCCGGTAATCGACCTGCGGAAAATACCGGGGAGAGGCGGCGGGGCATTTTGTCCCGGGGCCGGCGGGGCGCCGCGCCGCGGAAAACGGGGCGGACCGCGCCCGGTTGCCCGGGCGCGGTCCGCGGTGCCGCTGGGTGCCGTTCCGGCCGCGCCGCCTACAGGCCGAGGATCTGCGAAGCCTGCACCGAGGCGGTGAACCCTGACTCGACCGCGCCGTCCATGAAGCCCGCCCAGCCGTTGGCGATGTCGCTGCCGGCGAACACGACCCGGCCCTGCGGCTGCTGCACCGCCCGGAAGGGGCCGGTCAGCAGCCCCGGCCGCCGCACGGCCCAGCCGCCCGCCGAGTAGGGGTCGTTGCCCCAGTGCTGGGCCTTGACCGCGACCACCTCGATGCCCTCGCAGAACGGCTGCAGCTCCGCCTGGAGCCGCGTGCGGTTGCTGGGGTCGAAGCTGCCGTTGGAGGAGAAGCCGATCATGATGTTGCCGTCCGAGCGTTCCTTGAACGGGATGACCATGGCCACCGGCGCCCCGGGCGCGGCCTCGGCGTAGAACGCGTCCAGGTTGGCGCCGCGAACGTGCATGATGAACTTCTGCGAGGACCTGACGCCGATGCCGTCGGTCGACAGCGTGGTGTACTCGGTGGGCAGGGACGGCGCGAAGTCGATGCTGTTCCACAGGTTGACCGGGATGGCGAGGACCACGGCGCGCGCGGTGTGGGTCTCCCCGGACTTCGTGGTCACGGTCACCGAGGTGCCGTTGTCCGCGACGGAGGCCACCGGCGAGTTCAGCCGGAGCGTCGCGGTGGAGTCGTCGAGTATGGACTGCGCCATCGCGGTCGAGCCGACCACGGGCCGGTAGGTGCTGGTCGCCGCGTAGTCGTCGAAGGTCCAGCCCGACAGCGCCCACCAGTGGGCCATCGTCGTCAGGCCGATGGTGGAGGCCGATCCGGTCAGGCCGCCGATACCGCCGCTGATCAGCGCCTCCTCGTCGGGCGAGTAGCGCATCTGGTCGAGCCTGTCGCGCATCGACAGCGGGTCCAGGTCCGCGAGCAGGTCCTCGCGGAAAAGCGGCTCGTAAGGCCGCTCGAAGTACTGCTCCGATCCGTCGAACAGCGGCGTGATGAGCTGCGACTGCTGGTTGTACACGTCCGTCGGGGTGGACTCCAGGTACCCCGTCGCGGTGGGCGCCACGGCGCGCGTCGGAATGATGTCCGAGGTCAGGTCCCACCCGTAGCGCTGGACCTCCCGCCAGATGTTCGGCTGCCGCTGGTCTACCCAGGTGCCGCCCATCTCGACCTGCTCACCGGCGAACGTCGAGGTCCACGCGCGGCCGCCGATGCGGTCCCGCGCCTCGAGCACCAGCGTGCTCAGGCCCTTGGCCGTCAGCTCGCGGGCCGTGGTCACTCCGGCTATGCCGGCGCCTATGACGATGACGTCCACGGCGTCGGCCTGCGCCTGGGTGCCGCTCGCGGCGCGGGCCTGGGAGCCGAGCGCGGTCATCCCGAGCGGCGCCGCCAGCGCCGCGGCCCCGGCCGTCGTCAGCACCGACCGGCGGGAAGGAGCGTGCGCGGTCGGGGAAGTGGGCAGCTTTTCTTCGGCGTTCATACTGCTTCCTTGAGGAGTCGGTCGTGGCACGGCTCTGCCGGGTTGGCGACGTGGGTGCACCACTCGGTCCCCCCCGGTGCCGGCCGCGGACATGTGGTGCGCGCCCGGTGGGGGGATGAGCGTGATGCGCGTCGCGCACGACGGCGTCTCATCAGGAGCGCGGAAAGGACATGCTGGGCGCGCCGAGGGGTCGGTCGGCGGGACCCGGGTGCTTCGTTCGGCAGGTCGACGGACGCGGGCGGGCCCGGTCGTCCCGGCTGCCGCGCGTTCCGTGCCGTGGCGTGCGGTGGACAGCGGCAGGTCGGCCCGTGTCCGCCTCACTTCAAGGAGCGCGGCTTTCGCCGGAGGTGCCCGCTCACGGCCGGAGCCGAGGCGTATGTCTCCTTCCATCCCCCGTCGGGAACCGGCGCGTCTGCGCGGCCGGCCGGTCGGGCCGGCCACTCGCATACCGGTGCAAGGCCGCCGGCTTCCGGTCCGTCGGCGGCCAACTCACCTTATTGAAAAGCGGTGATGAACCCGCCATTGCGCGGTAATGGCCCGGTAATCGGCCGGCAGGGGGCCGGTGTGCGGGTCCGGCCCCCTGCCCTCAGCCCGCGGGCGGCGTCGCCTGGAAGCCGCCCCGCAGGAAGAGCAGGCCGGCGCCGTCCGAGCCGTTGCGGGCGCTGACCACGTCGCCGATGAAGATGGAGTGGTCGCCGGAGTCGTGGTACGTGGCGAGTTCGCACTCCAGCCAGGCCAGCGCGCCGTGCAGCAGCGGGGAGCGCGTCAGCGGCCCCGGCTCCCAGGCGAGGCCGTCGAACTGCTCGGCGCCCAGAGGCCGCTTCTTGTCGGCGAAGTGGCGGGCCAGGGACTCGTGTTCGGCGCCGAGCACCGAGACCCCGAAACGGCCCTCGGACATGATCGCCTTGTGCATGACGGCGCTGTGGGACACGCAGCACAGCACGGTGGGCGGCGTGAGGGACACCGAGCTGAACGCGTTGGCCGTCATCGCGTGGATGTTGTCGCCGCCGACGCTCAGCACGATGACGCCGGTCGCGAAGCGGGACATCGCCTCGCGCAGGTCGGCGGGTGTCGTCCGAGGGTGTGCGGCGGTCTCCCCTGAGGTCACAGAACTCATGCCGGTCCTCACGTATCAGCCGGTGTAGGTGTAGAAGCCGCGCCGGGTCTTCCGGCCCAGTGCCCCGTCCGCGACCAGGCGGAGCAGCAGCGGGGGAGGGGCGTACGCCTGCTGCCCGAACTCCTCGTGCAGGGCGGTCGCTGTCGAGGCGACGACGTCGAGGCCGATGAGGTCCGCGAGCCGCAGCGGGCCCACCGGGTGCGAGCAGCCCAGCTCCATCCCCGTGTCAACGACCTCCGCGGTGGCGAATCCCGACTCCACCATGCGGATCGCGGACAGCAGGTAGGGGAACAGCACGGCGTTCACGACGAATCCGGGCCGGTCGGGGGAGCGGATGACCCGCTTGCCCAGCACCTGGGTGAGCAGGCGCTCGGTCCGTTCCACGACCAGGCCGTCCGTGTGCACCGAGGCCGTCAGCTCCACCAGCGGCAGCACCGGAACGGGGCTGAAGAAGTGGACACCGATCAGCCGCTCGGCCCGGCCGGCCAGGCGGCCCAGGCGCACGATCGGGATGGAGGAGGTGTTGGACGCCAGGATCGCGTCCTGGGCCTCGACGATCTTGTCGAGCCGGGCGAACAGCTCGGCCTTGGCCACCTCGTCCTCGCGGATGGACTCGACGACGAACTGCCGGCCGGCCAGGGCGTCCAGATCGGGCGTCAGGGCGATCCTGGCGAGGGCCGCGTCGCGGCCCGCCGCCGTGAGCCGGCCCCTGGCCACCGCGCGGCCGAGCGAGTCGGCGATGCGGCGCCGTCCCGGCTCGACCGCGCCGGGCCCGGAGACGATCACCGTGACGTCGAGCCCCGCCCTGGCGCACAGCTCGGCGATGCCCGAGCCCATCAGGCCGCAGCCGACGACACCCACCCGGTGGATGTCCCAGGCGTCCCCGCCCGCCGCGGTCATGCGCCCACGCGCCAGCGGAGCAGGCCGGCGCCCAGCGACATGCCGCCGCCGAAGGCGGCGAGCAGCACCAGGTCGCCGTCGCGCAGCCGGTTCCCTAGGTGGGCGGTGTCGAGGGTGAGGGCGACGGAGGCGCTGCCTGTGTTCCCGTAGCGGTCCAGGGTCCTGTGCGTCTCGGCCGCCGTCAGCCCGCAGCGTTCCACGAGCTGGGAGAGCAGCACCCCGTTGGGCTGGTGCGGTACGAAGTGGTCGACCCGTTCCAGGGCGGTGCCGGTGCGTTCGCACAGCGCGTTGATGAAGTCCGGGAGGTGCTCCAGCACGAAGTCCCGTACGGCACGGCCCTCCATGCGGAAGAAGTGACCGCCCTCCTCGACGGTCTCGGCGGACGCCGGTCTGCGGCTGCCGCCTGCCTCGACCCGGATCAGGTGGTGCGCGTCGCCCCGGGCGGCCAGGTCGAACCCGAGGAACCCGTAGGGCGGTTCGACCTCGCCGACGACGGCGGCGCCCGCGCCGTCACCCAGCAGAACGGCGGTGCGGCGGTCGGAGAAGTCCAGGCTGCGCGAGTACAGGTCGGCGCCGATGACCAGCGCACGGCTGCCCGGCCGCTGGCGGATCAGCGCCTGCGCCAGCGAAAGGCCGTAGACGAAGCCGCTGCACACGACGTTGATGTCCAGGCAGGCCGCGGCGTTCGCGTTGATCCCCCGCTGGACGTGGTAAGCCGTCGGCGGCTGGGGGGAGTCGGGGGTGGACGTGGAGACGATGAGGTAGTCGATCTCGCCCGCGGAGACGCCGGCGGACTTCAGCGCGCGCTCCGCGGCGCGGATCGCCAGGTCCGAGGTGGCCTCGTCGGGCGCGGCGAAGCGACGGCCCGTGATCTGTGTCCGGTCCGCGATCCACTCCTCGGCGACGCCGACGCGAGCGGCGATCTCGGCGTTGGTGACCTCGGTTCCCGGCACGTAGGAGCCGGTGCCGAGGATGCCGATGGAAGGTTCTGTCGTCACAGCAGCCCCCGCAGCGGGTTCAGGGCGGCGGCGCCGAGCTTTTCGCGCCGCGCGGGATCGGTGACCCCGAGTCCTTCCCGGGGCGCCTGGCAGAGCACCGCGACCTTGCCGAGGTGCCGGTTCGTCTGCACCAGCCGGGCCGCCTCGCCTACCTCGTCGAGGCTGTACACGCTGGAGAGGACCGGCGAGATCTTCCCCAGGGAGACCAGCCGGTTGAGCTCGGCCTGCTCCTGGAGGTTGGCCGCGTGACTGCCCACGATCCGCTTGGAGTTCATCCACAGATAGCGGTTGTCGTACTCGTGGATGTAGCCGGTGCTCGACCCGCAGGTCACGACGGTGCCGCCGCGGCGCACGACGAACACCGAGATGCCGAACGTGGCACGGCCCACGTAGTCGAACGCGACGTGGGGGTCCTCACCGACCTCCTTGCGGATGATCCGGCCCAGGCGCTTGCCCTGCTCGATCACCTGCTCGGGCGTGGTGGCCTCGCCGAGGCCGACGTCGGCGCGGTTGACGATGACGTCGCAGCCCAGGGCCTGGAGCGCCTTGGCCTTGGTCTCCGAGCCGACCACTCCGACGGAGACGCCCCCGGCCTGCTTGACCAGCTGCACCGCGAACGCGCCGAGGCCGCCGGTCGCCCCCCAGATCAGGACGACGTCGCCCAGCTTGATCCGGGCGCCCTTGTCGCTGATGAGCATGCGGTAGGAGGTCGCGGCCGTCAGCAGGACGCCGGCCGCCTCCTCCCAGGTGAGATGGGCGGGTTTGGGCAGTACCTGGCTGGCCTTGACCACGGCGTAGTGGGCGAGCCCGCCGAAGTTCGTCTCGTAGCCCCAGGCGCGCTGGCCGGCGCCGAGCATGGCGTCGGCGTGCGTGGCCGGCTCGTGGTCGTCGACCTGGATACAGGTCAGGACGACGTGGTCACCGGGCCGCCACCGCTGGACGCCCGCCCCGGCGCGCACCACGATCCCCGATGCGTCGGAGCCGATCACGTGGTAGGGCCGGTCGTGCCGGGCGGCGGGCCCGCCCTCCCGGCCGTAGCGGCGCAGGAACTGGAAGGTCGGAACGGGCTCGAAGGTCGCCGACCAGACGGTGTTGTAGTTGATCGCGCTGGCCATGACCGCGACCAGCACCTCGTCCGGGGCCAGTTCGGGCATGGGCACGCGACCGACCCTGATGGACTTGCGCACGTCCTTGTCGCGAACGCCGTCGAACATCCCGACGTCCTCGGCCCGCAGGAATGCGGCGGTGTACTGATCCGGGAGTTCTTCCTGTGCCACGACCTCCGCGGACGCACCCGAAAGGAGAGTCTCGGTCAGAGAATCCATCGTGATCCATTCTCTACGGATGGGGGGCTGCCGGCCCGGCCGGTGAGGCCGGTCGGTGGGAGCGGAACGGACCTCGCGCCGGCGGACGGCGCCCGGCGCGGGCCCGGTCTCCGTTCGGCCCTGCGGTCCTTACGCGGCCGGCTTCATCACCGGGCGGTCGATGGCCATGACCCACTTGCCGTTCTCGTCGTGCACGAGAACGTCCGTGCAGGTGCCGTCGAGCTTTACGGGCTCGCCGTCGGGGCCCACGGTTTCGACGGAGAAGTCCACGATGAGGAGCATGGTGTCCGCGGTGCGGAAAGTCTTCAGCACCGTGGCGGTCAGCTTCGGCTTCGTGGCGAGGAATTCCTTGATGGCCTCGGTCCTCGCGGGGCCGGTGAGCGTCTTCCCCGTGAGGTTGGAGATCGCGTCCGCCCGGTACAGCTGGTCGAAGATGGAGCCGTCACCCGAATTGAAGGCTTCGGTGAACACGTCGTTCTGCTGGTCCGGGTCGTCGGTGAGAGAGAGATCGATGGTCGCGCTCATGGTGCGGGGGCCTCCTCGTTTGCTGGTCGAGTCCCGGGAAAGGCGGATGAATTACGTCAGGTCCGTGCCGTAGGGATTGTCGATGGCGAAACGCCACTTGCCGTCCTTGCCGCGGCGCAGCACGTCCACGCCGGTGCCCTGCTGCCGCTGCGGCCCGCCGGGCGCCCCGGGGATGTCGATAGTCCAGTCGACGGCGAGCAGGGCCGTGTCCGAGGTCACGTACGACTCGATGACCTCCGCCTTCATCACCGGCTTCTGCGCGAGGTATGCGGCCTGACCGGCCCGCCTTTCCGCGCCGGTGGCGGCCTTTCCCGGCTCCCACACGGAGACGGCGTCGTCGGTGTACAACCGGTCGACGGCGGCTGCGTCGCCCGAGTTGAACTCCCGGATGTAGTGCTCGACGTGCGCGAATATTTCCTTTTTGAGATCGTCACTGTTGCTGGCCACGGCGAAACCACTCCTCATCTATGTTTCGGCTGTCAATGACCGTTTCCGCGATGGGGTGCGTGAGCGTCGTCAAAAGTGTATGAGGGCCTATCCCATCGACCGGTCATCGCCGGGCCTGAGGGCGCTGCGGAACACGTGGTTACCGGGCCGTTACTGCACTCCCGGCCGGCTCGTGTACGTTCCAGAACCGATGAATAGTGATCCCTAAAGCCGCGCAGGCGGGCAACTCGGCCCTGCGGGGGCCCGTTCGGCGGTTCAGGGGGCGTTTTGAGGATTCGGCGACTGGCGGCACCCGCGCGCGGCTGATGACGAACGGCAGCAGGAATACCGCAATTTCCGATCGGAGCATCTCGATGATCAATGTGTTCCAGCCCAGCCTGGGCGCCGAGGAACTCGAGGCCGTGCAGGAGGTGTTCGAGAGCAACTGGCTCGGGCACGGCCCAAGGACCAGGGACTTCGAGGCGCGGTTCGCGGAGCACCTCGGGGTGGAACCCGAGCACGCCATCTTCATCAACGCGGCCACTGCCGGCCTCTTCCTCGCCACCGAACTGCTCGGCCTCGGCCCCGCCGACGACGTGGTGCTGCCCTCGGTCAGCTTCGTCGCCGCGGGCAACGCCGTGGCGGCCACCGGCGCCAGGCCCGTCTTCTGCGACGTTGACCCACGCACCCTCAACCCGACCGTCGAGCACGTGGAACGTGCGCTGACCCCCCGCACGAAGGCCGTCCTCCTGCTGCACTACGGCGGCCTGCCGGGCGATGTCGCCGCCATCGCCGACCTGTGCCGCGCCCGCGGCATCCGGCTCGTCGAGGACGCCGCCTGCGCGGTCGCCTCCACCGTCGACGGCAAGGCGTGCGGGACGTTCGGCGATCTGGGGGTGTGGAGCTTCGACTCGATGAAGGTCCTCGTCACAGGCGACGGCGGCATGCTGTACGTGCGCGACGCGGAACTCGCCCGCCGGGCCCGCCGCCTGGCCTACTACGGCATCGAACAGGTCAGCGGCTTCGCGGCCGCCAAGGTGACCGACCGCTGGTGGGAACTGAACGTCAAGGACTTCGGGCGCCGGGTCATCGGCAACGACCTCACCGCCGCGATCGGGGCCGTGCAGCTGCGCCGCCTGCCCTCGTTCGTCGAAAGGCGCCGCGAGATCAGCCGCCGGTACAACGAGCTGCTCGCGGACGTCGAGGGGGTCCGGCTGCCCCCGGCCCTGCCGGCCGGCCACGTCGGCACCCACTACTTCTACTGGGTGCAGATGGACCCGGCGATCCGCGACCGGGTGGCCGGCGACCTGCGTGACCGCGGCGTCTACACCACCTTCCGCTACCCCCCGCTGCACAAGGTGCCCGCCTACGGCGGCGACGCGGGCGAGCTGCCCGGCACCGAGGCGGCCTCGGAGTCCACGCTGCTGCTGCCCCTGCACCAGGGACTGCCGGACGCGGACGTGCAGACCGTCGCCGACGAGCTGCGCAAGGCGATCGAGCAGCGCGCCGGCGAGGCGAGGGGCTGACGGCCCGCGAGGAGGAGAGGCGGCCCGTCCGTGCACATCACAGAAACAGCGGTCCCGGGGACCTTCGTCGTCAACCCGGCCCAGCTCCCCGACGAGCGCGGCACGTTCTTCGAGAGCCTGCGCGCCTCCCGGCTGGCCGAGGCGGTCGGCCGCCCGTTCGTCCCCAGGCAGATCAACTTCTCCGTATCGCGCCGCAACACCCTGCGCGGGCTGCACGGCGTGGCGATCCCCCCGGGGCAGGCCAAGTACGTCACCTGCGTCCGCGGCGCGCTGCGCGACATCGTCGTCGACCTCCGCGTCGGCTCCCCGGCGTTCGGCCGGTACACCGTCAACGTGCTGAACGCCGAGTCCGGTCGGGCCCTGTACATCCCGGAGGGCGTCGGCCACGGCTTTCTCGCGCTCACCGACGACACCTGCATCTGCTACGTCCTGTCCAGCGAGCACGTCCCCGGCACGCAGATCGACATCAATCCGCTCGACGCCGACCTCGCGCTCCCGTGGGGGTTCTCCGAGCCTCCGCTGATGTCAGCGAAGGACGCGAAGGCCCGCAGCGCCGCGGAAGCCGAGTCGGCCGGCCTGCTCGCCACCTGGCGGGAAGCGACTCAAGGCACCCACTCCTTCGCCGTGAGGAAGACATGAAGGCTCTGGTCCTGTCGGGCGGGTCGGGTACCCGTCTGCGCCCCTTCAGCTATTCCATGCCGAAACAACTCATCCCGATCGTCAACAAGCCCGTGCTGGAACACGCCCTGGAGAACATCACCGCCCTGGGGGTGACGGATATCGGGATCATCGTCGGTGACTGGGGCCCCGAGATCGCCGCCGTCCTCGGCGACGGGTCGAGGTTCGGCGCCCGGCTGACCTACCTCAGGCAGGACCGGCCGCTCGGCCTGGCCCACTGCGTCCGGCTGGCCCGGCCGTTCCTGGGCGACGACGACTTCGTCATGTACCTGGGGGACAACATGCTCCCGCAGGGCATAGGGGAGATCGCGGAGGAATTCCGCGGCGAACGCCCCGCGGCCCGGATCGTGGTCTGCAAGGTGCCGGACCCGCAGGCGTTCGGCGTGGCGGAGCTCGATGCCGAAGGCACCGTCCTGCGGCTGGTCGAGAAGCCACAGCAGCCCAGGAGCGACCTGGCCATGATCGGCGTGTACTTCTTCACGCCCGCCGTCCACGAGGCGGTCGCCGCGATCCGGCCGAGCGCCCGCGGCGAACTGGAGATCACCGACGCCATCCAGTGGCTGGTCACCCACGGCGCCGACGTCACGGCCGCCGAGTACGCCGGCTACTGGAAGGACACCGGACGGGCCGAGGACGTGCTGGAGTGCAACCGGTGGCTGCTCGGCAGCATCGCCCCGCGCGTCGAGGGCGACGTGGACGCGGCCAGCGAACTCGTCGGCCCGGTCGTCGTCGGCCCCGGCGCCCGCGTGGTGCGTTCCCGCATCACGGGCCCCGCGATCATCGGCGCCGGCACCCTGGTGGAGGACAGCCGCATCGGCCCCGCCACCTCCATCGGCGACCACTGCGTGCTGCGGTCCACCCGCGTCGCGGGCTCCATCGTCATGGCGGGCGCCGCGGTCAGCCAGGTGCCCGCGCTGGTGGACTCCCTGATCGGCCGCGGCGCCACGATCGGCCCGGCCGGCCGGGGCGCGGCCCACCACCGCCTGGTGATCGGCGACCACAGCCGGGTGGAGGTTGCGGCATGAGGGTCCTCGTCACCGGCGGCGCCGGCTTCATCGGCTCCCACTACGTGCGCACGATGCTCGGCGGCGGCTACCCGGGTTACGAACGGGCCCGGGTCACCGTGCTGGACAAGATGACCTACGCGGGCAACCGCGAGAACCTGCCGCTCGGCCACCCGCTCCTGAAACTGATCGAGGGCGACGTCTGCGACAGCGCCCTGCTGCGCGACCTGCTCCCCGGGCACGACGCGGTGGTCCACTTCGCCGCCGAGTCCCACGTGGACCGGTCGCTGACCTCGCCCGGCGCCTTCATGCGGACCAACGTCGTGGGCACCCAGGTGCTGCTCGACGCCTGCGTCGCCACCGGCGTGCCGCGCATCGTGCACGTCTCCACCGACGAGGTGTACGGGTCCGTGGCGGAGGGCTCCTCCACGGAGGACTGGCCGCTGCTGCCCAACTCGCCCTACGCCGCGTCCAAGGCGTCCTCGGACCTGATCGCCCGCGCGTTCTGGCGCTCCCACGGCCTCGACCTGTCGATCACCCGCTGCTCCAACAACTTCGGCCCGCACCAGCACCCCGAGAAGCTGATCCCGCTGTTCATCACCAACCTGCTGGAGGGCTCGGACGTCCCGCTGTACGGCGACGGGCTCAACGTGCGGGAGTGGCTGCACGTCGACGACCACTCGCGCGCCGTCCAACTGGTCCTGGCCGGCGGCAGGGCGGGGGAGATCTACAACGTGGGCGGCGGCAACGAACGCACCAACCTCGCCGTCACCGAGCGGCTGCTCGACCTGTGCGGCGCCGACCCCGGCCGCGTCCGGCACGTGCCCGACCGCAAGGGACACGACCTGCGGTACTCGCTGGACGAGACCAAGATCCGTGAGGAGCTGGGCTACGCGCCGCGCGTCGACTTCGAGGAGGGCCTGGCCCAGACGGTCGCCTGGTACCGCGACAACGTGCACTGGTGGAAGGCGTCCAAGCACCGGAAGGAGCAAGAGGCGGATGCGTGACCGCGGCACCGCACGCGCCGCGGCGCGGCAGGCGAGGGCAGAGGGGCAGGCATGCCGATGAGCACCGTCACCATGCTGCGGGCCCGCCGCGACGACGGGGTGCGGGAGAAGTTCGCCCGTTCCGCCGCGTCGCCGGGCACCGCGGCCTCGCTGGGCACCGCGAAGTTCGCCGACTGGCTCGCCGGGCGGCGGCTGGCCCACCACTTCCGGGTGGAACGCGTGCCCTTCGCCCAGCTGGACGGCTGGTCCTTCGCGCCGGACACGGGGAACCTGGCCCACCGCAGCGGGCGCTTCTTCACTATCGAGGGCATCTCCGCCGAGACCGGCACCGCCCCGTTCCCGTACTGGGAACAGCCCATCATCAGACAGCCGGAAGTGGGCATACTCGGGCTGCTCGCCCGGGAGTTCGACGGAGTGCTGCACTTCCTGATGCAGGCCAAGATGGAGCCGGGCAACCGCAACCTGCTCCAGCTGTCCCCGACCGTGCAGGCCACCCGCAGCAACTACACCAAGGTGCACCGCGGGGCGGACGTCAAATACATCGACCATTTCGTCCGGGCGGGCCGCGGCCGCGTCCTGGCCGACGTCCTCCAGTCGGAGCACGGCGCGTGGTTCCTGGGCAAGTCCAACCGCAACATGATCGTCGAGACCGACGAGGACGTCGCCCTCGACGACGACTTCTGCTGGCTGACGCTCGGTCAGATCGGCGCGCTGCTGCGCCGGGACAACGTGGTGAACATGGACGCGCGTACCGTTCTGGCCTGCGTTCCCACCGGACGGGCCGACGAGGGCGCGCTGCACTCGGACCTGGGCCTGCGGTCCTGGTTCGCCGGCGTGCGCGCGCGGCAGGACGTCCGGGTGACGCGGAAACCGCTGGCGCGGGTCGCGGACTGGGTGCGAGGGCCGAGCGGCATCGAGCGCGAGGACGGCCGGTACTTCCGCGTGGTGGGCGTGTCCGTGGAGGCGGACAGCCGGGAGGTCGGCGGCTGGAGCCAGCCGCTGATCGAGCCCCGCGGCACCGGCGTCACCGGCTTCCTGACCCGCCGCTTCGGCGGCGTGCCGCACCTGCTGGTGCACGCCCGGATGGAGGCCGGTCTCCTGGACACCGTCGAACTGGCCCCGACCGTCCAGTACACGCCGGGCAACTACGCCCACCTCGCGGGCGGGCTGCGCCCGCCGTTCCTCGACGGCGTGCTGGCGGCGGAGCCGGCGCGCGTCCGCTACGAGGCCGTGCACTCCGAGGAGGGCGGGCGGTTCCTCAACGCCGAGAGCCGCTACCTGTTCGTCGAGGCCGATGAGAGCGAGGCGCCCCTCCGGCCGCCGCCCGACTACTGCTGGGCCACCCCGGCCCAGCTCAACGAGCTGGTACAGCACAGCCGTTACGTGAACGTCCAGGCGCGCACGCTCCTGGCGGTGCTCAACTCCGGTGCGGTGACGCTGTGAACGGCTCCGATGCCGTGTGGTCCCGCCCCGGGCCCTCCGTTCGACGACCCCGCCCGATTCAGCTAAGGAGCAGCAGAAGATGACGCCGACGCAACCGACGGGTGCATCCGTACTGGAAGCGGTCAGGGCCGCCGTCCCCACCCTGCGGGCGAACGGCCGCGAGGCCGAGGAGCGGCGCTGGCTCCCGGAGGACAATGTCCGGCTGCTCGATGAGGCCGGCGTCTTCCGGATGGCGGTGCCCGGCCGCTTCGGTGGGCTGGACCTGCCCCTGGCCGAGCAGTTCACGGTCCTGGAGGAGATCTCCCGCGGCTGCGGCTCGACCGGCTGGACCGCCGCCTCCTGGGTGTCGACGGCCTGGATGATCACGCTCTACCCGGACTCGGCCCAGGAGGAGGTCTTCGCCAAGGGAACGGTCCGCGTCTCGGGCGGCTTCACCCCCGGCGGCACCGTGACGCCCACCGAGGGCGGGTATCTGCTCGACGGCACGTGGCGCTTCAACACCGGCTGCCGCGCGGCGGACTGGGACATGCTGGCGGCCCTGCTGGAGAAGCCGGACGGCTCCGTGGAGCTGGTCTACGCGCTGGTCCCGATGGACGAGCTGGAGATCGCCGACGACTGGTACGTCTCCGCGGCCAGCGCCACCGGCAGCTCGACCGCGACGGCCAAGAGCGTGTTCGTTCCCGAACACCGGATCGCCGACGGCGAGGCGGCCGTCGAGGGCACCCTCACGGACCGCTGGAACTCCGGGGCGACCGGCCGCAATTACGGGCTGATCGGCCTCGTGATGACGGAGGCCGTGGCCGTCTACATCGGCATGGCGCAGGCGGCCTTCGACCTGTTCGTCGAGCGGCTGCCGGGCCGCGCGATCTCCTACACCAACTGGGAGGACCAGAGCCGGCACCCGCTGACGCAGCTCACCGCCGCCCAGGCGGAGAACCGGATCGCGGCGGCCAGGGCGCTCGCGGCCGAGGTGGTGGACCTCCTCCAGCGCAGGGCGGACGCCGGGGAATACCCCACCATGAAGGAACGCGCCAGGGTGCACGGCCGCTGCGGCTTCGCCATCCAGTCGCTGAAGGAGGCCGTGGAGCTGCTGCACTCCGTGAGCGGGGCGTCCGCGCTGGCCCGCAGCGCGCCGTTCCAGCGCTTCTACCGGGACCTGGAGGGCCTTTCGCTGCACGGGATGATGGCACCCGCCACCAATCTGGAGGTGCACGGCCGAGCCCTGCTGGGGCTTGAGCCCGACACCCCGGTGCTCTGAGAACGGCGGCCGGCCCGCGGGGTGTCCGCGGGCCGGCCGTTCTGCCGGGCATGACGAGGAGCCCGGGTCCGGCGCCGGACAGCTCCCGGCACCGGCACCGGGCCCCGTCGGCGGCGGGCCCGCACGGGCGGGCCCGACGGTGGGGGGCCGGAGCCGAAGGTCAGTCCTTCTTCTCCGGCTTCAGGAACATCTCCGCCAGCGCGGAGATGTTGTCCTCGGAGTGGCCCTCGGCGACGGCGCGGCGCAGCAGGTCGTGCATGGGGGCCTGCCAGCTGATGTCGACGTCCTCGTCCCTGCCCATCTGGTACTCGTCGTCGATGGCGGCGTGGAAGAGGCCGATGGAGGAGAACGCCTGGCTGTAGTCGCCCGAGTCGATCTGCTCCGCCAGCACCGGCAGGATGGAGTTGATCATCTCAAGCCACTTGATGGAGTAAGGCACCATGGAGGAGACCTCAAGGCCGCGCTTCTTCAGCATGGCGGCGCCCTGGAAGAAGCCGACGAGCGCCGGCAGCAGGGTGGTGCCGACGGCCGCCTCGTACAGCTTGGCGGTGTCCACGTCGGGGCCGAGGAAGACGGTGTCGCCGCCCAGCACCTTCACGGTCGACTCGTACTCGTCGAAGACGGCCTTGTCGCCGCTGTAGTAGATGAGCGTGTCCGCCAGGCCCACGGCCTGGGGCACATTCTTGACCGCCCCGTCCAGGAAGCGGGCGCCGTGCCCGGTGGCCCACTCCGCGAACTCGCGGGCGTGGCTGGGAATGCCGGAGTTGAGCGTGATCAGGGTGCGGCCGGACAGCGCGTCGGCGGCCGGCTCCAGCGCCTGCTTCGTCGCCTCGTAGGAGGTCATACAGGTGATCACCAGATCGCTGGCGGCGACGGCCTCCCCGATGGCCTCGGCACGCACCGCACCCTTGGCGACGAGCGGCTCGGCCTTGGCGGCGGTCCGGTTCCACACGGTCGTGGGGTGCCCGGCCCCGACGAACGCCTCGGCCAGCGCCGCGCCCATCGAGCCCAGCCCGATGAGGGTCACGGGTATGCGGTTGTCCTCAGCCATGTTTTTCCCAATCTGCTGTCGATTCTTTGGAAAATGACGCGAAAGCCGCCGCTTTCGATCACAAATGATCTCTGTTATAGGCGTCCGGTCCATGATGGTTCCTGCATAGACGTCGCTCAACTGCTCATCATTTGTTTGTCACGAACCTTTTTGTCAGTGGCCGATGCCGCGTCAGATGGTGTGACGGTGGTGTGCGCAGGGCCCCGGACGCGCCGCGGCATCGCGGCGGGGGCGCGGCGACGGGGGCGTGGCGGCGGCGGGTTACCCGGGAATGGGCGTGCGGTTGCGGGCCCCGCTGTAGCGTCCAGGCTGACTTGCCCGATTGTTGCGTCTTCAGGCCCGCGGCTCATCGACGTGGTCGCGCTTCTCCGAGGGAGAGCTCCGTGCGAGTGCTCATGACAATATGGCCAGGCACCGCCCATCTGTACCCCGTGGTGCCGCTCGTCTCCGCGTTGCAGAGCGCAGGGCACGAGGTGGTCATCGCCTCCCACCCCGACGTGGCCGCGACCATCACCTCGGTGGGCCTCACGGCCCTGCCGCTCGGCGAACGCGCCGGCATGCCCACCGCGCGCGCCGCGGCGCAGCCCGTGCCGCCCGGCATGGACGAGGAACTCGACCGCGTCGCGGCCGCCCTGGCACTCGACGGCGAGGACCACCATCCGTGGGGCGACTTCCGGCAGTTCGTGCTCCCGGCGACGTGGGAGTTCCACCCCGCCGGCGCCTCGTCCGCCCAGCCGATGCCCGGCATCGACGACCTCGTCGCCTACGCCAGGGTCTGGCAGCCCGACCTCGTCGTCTGGGACCCCGCCTTCCCCTCCGCCGCGGTGGCCGCCCGCGCCGCGGGCGCCGCCCACGCCCGGCTGCTGTGGGGCCCCGACTACTGGGGCTGGATCACCGAACGGCTGGCCGCCGCCCGCGCCGACGGCTCCGCCGCCGGAGCCGAGAGCCCCCTGGCGCGGGCGGTGCGGCCGGTGGCGGAACGGCACGGCGTCGAGGTCGACGAGGAACTGCTGCTCGGGCAGTGGACCATCGACACCATGCCCGCGCCGATGCGGCTGCCGACCCGCACCGTCCTGGTGCCGATGCGCTGGGTGCCGTTCACCGGAGCCGCGCCGATCCCCCCGTGGCTGCGCGAGGCCCCGAAGCGGCCGCGCGTGGCACTGTCGCTCGGGGTGTCGGTACGTCAGTTCTTCAAGGGCGGCGAGGAGTTCGTCGGGGCCCTGCTGGAAAGCGTCGCCGACCTGGACATCGATGTGATCGCCACGCTGGACGCCTCGCAGATCGCGGACTTCCGCGTGCCGCCCAACGTACGGACCGTCGACTACGTGCCGCTCACGCAACTGCTGCCGAGCTGCTCCGCCTTCATCCACCACGGCGGGATGGGCAGCTTCGCGGCCGCGACCGCGACGCGCACGCCGCAGCTCATCGTCGACGGCGACATCAAGATCGTGGTGGAGCACGCGGACGGCACCACGACCTCCTCCAGCCACAAGCACATGGACATGCGCCCCACTTCGGCCTACGTCCTCTCGCGGGGCGCCGGGCTGCTGCTCGACCAGAAGAAGCACTCCGTCGAGGAGCTGACGAAGCGGCTGGCCCGCGTCCTCGACGAGCCGTCCTTCCAAGCGGGGGCACGCCGCATCCACGAGGAGATGATGGCGACGCCGAGCCCGCACGATCTCGTCCCCCAACTGGAACGGCTGAGCGCCCGCCACCGGAGCCGGCCCTGACCGGACGTTCCCGACCGCGCGCCGTCCCGCCACCGCGTCAAAGCCCCGGAGAGCCAGAGAGGCAACCATGCGCCACACCCGTCTCGGCCGCACCGCCCTCCAGGTCAGCGAGCTGTGCCTGGGCAGCCTGAACCTGGGCGTCCGGGCCGACGACCAGGAGAGCCACGCCATCCTGGACACGGCCCTCGATCACGGCATCAATTTCGTGGACACCGCGAACCAGTACGGCTGGCAGAAGCACAAGGGCTACACGGAAGAATTCCTCGGCTCCTGGTTCGCGCTGGGCGGGGGCCGCCGGGAAAAGGTCGTCCTTTCCACCAAGGTCGGCAATCCCATGGACGACTGGCCCAATGAATCCGGTCTTTCCGCACGCCACATCATCGCCTCCTGCGATGCGTCGCTGCGCCGGCTGAAAACAGACTGGATCGACCTGTTCCAGATGCACCACGTCGACAGGAACGCGCCCTGGGACGAGGTGTGGCAGGCAATGGAGTTCCTGACCCGGCAGGGGAAGGTGCGTTACGTCGGCTCCTCCAATTTCGCCGGCTGGCATATCGCGGAGGCGCAGGAGAACGCCGCACGCCGTAATTTCCTCGGTATCGTCTCCGAGCAGAGCGTCTACAACCTTGTCACCCGGCACATCGAGCTGGAAGTCATTCCGGCCTGCCAGCGGTACGGGGTGGCCGTGCTCCCGTGGTCCCCGCTGCACGGCGGACTGCTGAGCGGCGTGCTGCGGAAGCTCACCGAGGGCGAGGCGATGAAGAGTGCCCAGGGCCGGGCCGCGGAGGCCCTGGAGACCCACCGCGAGGCCATCGCCGCCTACGAGGACCTGTGCGCGGAACACGGTCTCGACCCGGCCGAGGTCGGCCTGGCCTGGACGATGACCAGGCCGGGGGTGACGGCCCCGGTCATCGGCCCGCGCAGCGTGGCCCAGTTGGAGAGCGCCCTGCGGGCGGCGCGCCTCACCCTGCCGGACGAGGTGTGCAAGCGCCTCGACGTCCTCTTCCCGCCCATCGGCAAGGGCGGCCCGGGGCCCGAAGCCTGGGCCTGGTGACAGCCGGCCCGGGCCCGGCACGAAGCCCCCGGCGAGCAGCCGGGGCCTGGCCCCCGGGCGCGGGCGCCGGGGGCACCGGTACTTCCTGGGCGGGTACTTCCCTGGTGGGCCCTACGGGTGGGACACGGGGCGGCGGACAGTGCCGCCCAGGGCGATGTCGAAGACGGGCCGGCCGTCCTGGGTGCCGCCGACGAGGAGCGTGCCCCCGCCGTCGGGGCCGGGCGGCCCCGCGGGCCGGACCTCGATCCAGCACGGCTCGTCCAGTTCGGCGAACCGCTGGTAGCTGCTGCGGACGGTGCGCACCGCGAAGCCGGGGAGCCGGGCCCGTGCGGCCTGGAGGGCCGCTTCGACGAGCACGAGCCCCGGCACGTGGTCGACGGGATGGTCGAACAGGAGCGTGTTGGCGACGTCGTTGCGCAACTGCCAGTGGTGCGGGCGCAGCCCCGGCGACAGCACCACGTCCGCGTCGGCCGTGCGGCCGACGGACTCGGGGGCGAGCGGGGCGGGGAGGGGCCACGCGCCCCAGGCGGCGGTGGGGCGGCCTCCGCGCAGGCGCCGGTAGACCGCGGGGGAGACCCACCCGAACTCGGAGCGGGACGTGACGACGGTGGCGCCGTGCGCCCTGAGGCGGACCTCCATGGTCAGCGACCTGGCGGTGCGGCCCTTGCGCCCGGCCTCGGACACGGCGACCTCGATCTCCAGGGGCGTGGGACGGTCGTCCGGCAGGGCGAGGCCCTCGGCGACGTCGTAGTCCAGGGAGTGGAGCAGAGTCTGATAGGCCAGCGGCACGTCGTATTCCGCGTGGGCGATGGCGAGGCCGCTCTGTCTGATCAGCTGTGACAGAACGCGGGGATCGTAGGGCCGTATTCCGGCGCTTCCCGGCCATACGGCGGTGAGCAGAAACTTATGGGTTTTGAGTCGTTTCCAGCCGGTGATGAAGACAGTGTCCTCGTGTGCGAGGTGAACGTACGCCCGCGGCACGGTGCGTACTTCTGCGGAGATGCCGAAAGGGAAGTACGTCCTCGGCCGGGCTAAAGGATCGGACAATGGATGCAGACATGCAGCAGGAGCCTCGGTCACGATCCCCCCAGGATGCGATGCAAGCGACGAACAAGCACTGATAAGATACCGGCTCTCCGGTCTATTGCAAGGTGCAGGTAAAGAAAAAGTCATTGGAGTCCCCGTTGGCGAGGCAAGATCGGGCAATTCGGACCCGTCGGCTCTTTCTGGAGGCCGCGGCCGAGGTCTTCAACGAGTGCGGCTACGACGCCGCCTCCATCTCTGCGATCCTCGACAGGACCGAATTGACCCGTGGGGCCCTGTATTTCCATTTCACCTCGAAGGAAGAGCTGGCGCGGGGCGTGCTCGCCGAGGCCGTCACCTCCGAGGGGCTGGTGCCGCAGACCCTCAAACTCCAGGAGTGGGTGGATGTGGGCCTGCTGCTGGCCTACCGTCTGCCGAGGGAGCCGATGCTCAGCGCTTCGATCCGGCTCGCCGTCGACCCGAAGGCCCGCGGCCTGTTCGGCACCCGCTGGCCGGACTGGATCGTCCTCGGGGGGGACATGATCGCGGAGGCCCGCGCGCGCGGCGAGGTGCACGCCCATGTCGATCCGGTGGCTACCTCACGGCTGTTCGTCGGCGCCTGGACGGGAGTTCAGCTCGTGAGCGGTTCCCTGGAGGAGTCACCCGAGTTGGTCGACGAGATCGCGTCCCTCCTGGAGCTGGTGCTGCCCAGCATCGCCGTACCCGGCATCCTGGCCCGGCTGGACACCTCGTCCGGCCGCGCCGAACGGCTGCTCGCGGCCAGCAGGGCGGCGGCGGAGGGCCGGGGCGAGGACCCGGGCCCCCGGTCGGCCGACGGACCGCCGAAGGGCCGCTGACGGGCCGCCAGGCGTTCCGGTGGGCCCGGCGGTGGCCCGTTCGGGCGCGTCATGGGCCCGAAATACCGCCGTGCGGTGCCCGGATGGCCGGAGGCCCTACTGTTGAAGTGTCGAACGTCCGGTATGTTTATGGCAGAGGACGACGACTTGCTGTCACCGCGCCCTGATGTCCCGTCACGACGCTGTTCCCGCCCCCATCCCACCCACGTGTTTCCCCAGGTGAGGGCGGTCTCCGCGTCGTGCGACGCTGGTTGACGTCCCTCACGCAAACAAATGGAATGGTTGATTTATTGAGCCCGGCCCCACATCCGGATCAAGGGGGAGTGATGATAGCGACGTCAGACCCACCCGTATCAACCGGGCCCGAGCGATGACCTCACCCCAGGCCCCGCCGCGCGAGCCGTCCGCCCCCGGCCTCCCCGCCGGCCTCGGGTCGCGGCTGTTCACCTCCTTGCCCCGCGCCGGACAGCGACTGAAAGCCGAGCAGTACGTGCGCGGACTGCTGGCGTTACGCGGCCGCAAGACGCTGCGCAACATATCCGACTGCATCGGCGGCGACGCCACGCTCCAGAACGTGCACCACTTCATCAGCGTCTCCCCCTGGGACTGGCGACCCGTGCGCCAGGCCCTCGCGCGCCAGGTGCGGTCCCTCCTCGGGCACGAGGCCTGGGTCGTCCGGCCCACCGTCATACCCAAGGCCGGACGGCACTCGATCGGGGTCGACCAGCAGTACGTTCCGCACCTGGGCGAGATCATCAACGGGCAGCAGGCGGTGGGCGCCTGGGTGGCCTCGGAACGTGCCGCCGTGCCGGTTGACTGGCGCCTGGTGCTCCCGCGGCGCTGGACCGAGGGGCCGGTGCGGCAGCGGGCCAGCATCCCCGCCGAGGCCAGGGGCGGCAGCCCGGAGGAGTGCATTCGCGAACTCGTCACCGACCCGCACGGCGTGGTCGCCCCCGCGCCGCGGCCGCTCGTGGTCGACGCCGAGGGCGCGGACGCCGTCGCCCTCGCCCACCAACTCGCCGGGCGGGGCCAGGCGTTCATCGTCAGGGCCGGACGGGACACCCGCCTCCGCATCGACGCCTCCGTGCTGCCCGCCTACGGCGAACGCCTGCGCAGCGCGGAAGAGCTGATCGCCACCCTCACCAGGCTGCGTCGCCCCGTGCGGACCGAGGGCGGGCACACCATCGCCGCCGCGGTCCCCGTGGTCGCTCCTCAACTGCCCTCCGGGCCCCGGGACCTGGGCGCGGGCCCGCACGGGCTGCTGCTGGTGGGGGAGTGGTCCGTCGAGGCGCGCAGCGATGTGCGGCTGTGGCTGACGAACGCCGGCGGTCAGTCCCTGCCCTCCGTGCTGCGCCTGACGCGGCTCTCGGACGTCGTACAGCGCGACTTCGACCGGATCTCGGAACGTGTGGGGGTGCGGGACTTCACCGGCCGCTCCTACCCGGGCTGGCACCACCACGTCACGCTGGCGTCCGTGGCCCACTTCGCCGCGGTGCTGGCCGACACGGACCGCCTCCTCGCGGACGAGGCCGTCGCGTGGTGCCGAGCGCAAGACTCCGGGGACGAGAACATACCAACCGGCCGGTAGTGTGACCTTTCCTTGTAGCACGTGGTCTTCGGTGGAGCTGGTCCACCGTTCCCAGCATCACCTGGTGACGCCCACAGGCGCCGACGCGCCAAGACAGGAGCGTGTGCAATGCAGCTCAACCTCATCGGTCGCTTCGAGATCGTCACCGATGACGGCAGAGAGTACACAATCAATGCACCGAAGATCTCCCGGATGCTCGCGCTGCTGGCGCTCCAGCCCAGAGGCGTCGTGGCGACCGACCTGCTGATACAGGAGTTGTGGGGAGAGAATCCGCCGCGTGGCGCGCTGAGAACGCTGCAGACCCACGTTTACCACGCGCGCAAACTCCTCATGGAAGAAAAGGTCACCGAGCCGGACCGGGACCTTCTCGTCACCCGCGCCCCAGGTTACGAACTTCAGGTCGACGACGACGAGGTCGACACCATCAGTTTTGAACGACTCATTCAACGAGCCCAGTGGGAGCTGACCGCCGGCCGGGTCGAGCGGGCGGACGAGCAGGTGAGCCGCGCGCTCGGCATGTGGCGCGGCCCCGTGCTGAGCAATGTGCCCGTCGGCTGCGTGCTCGCCGGCCGGGTCGCCCGCGTTGAGGAGTTGCGCATTCGCGCGCTGGAACTGCACATCGAAACCGGCACCCTGCTGGGCAGACATCGCGAACTCCTGCCGGACCTGCGGACGCTGGTCCACGACTATCCCCTGCACGAGTGGTTCCACGGCCAGCTCATCTCGGCGCTGCACCAGGTCGGCCGCCGGGGCGAGGCCCTTCAGGCGTATCAGGACCTTTACCAGATTCTCAGCACCGAACTCGGCCTCCAGCCTTCGGACGATGTCCAGCGGCTCCAGGCCGAGATACTCAACGGCGCCGGCAGTGAGATGTTCCTGCGCCGCCCGCGCCCGGACGACTTCGGCCACGGCCCCGTGGCGGCCTCCCTCTCGGCGTGAGGGGCCGGGCCTGCTCAAGCAGGCCCGGCCCCGCCGGCCGCGCCGGCCGGCTCCCGCGTCAGCCCTGCATGACGGGAACGACCACCAGTTCGGCGATATTGACGTGTGGCGGCACCGAGACCGAGAACGTGATGGCCTCGGCGATGTCATCCGCGGCCAGGGGCTGCCCGTCGGCCCGCATGGCCGCCAACGTCTCCCGCATCCCCGCGTCGCGCATGTCGGCCCCCAGCTCGGTGACGGTGACACCGGGCTCCACGTTCCGCACTCGGACGCCGAGCGGGCCGAGTTCGACGCGCAGATTGCGGGTCAGGTGGGCCACGGCGGCCTTGGTGGCGCAGTAGACCGACCAGTTGGGGTAGAGGGCGTGCCCGGCCACCGATCCGACATACACGAGGTCCGCCGGGCCGCCCCCGGCCGCGGCGGCGAGCAGATCGCCGGTGAACGCCCGCGAAGTGTGCAGCAGCGCCCGCAGGTTCACGTCGATCATGCGGTCCCACTCCTCGGCGTCGCCGGTTTCGAAGGGCGCGCCGAGCATGACCCCGGCGTTGGCCACCACGAGGTCCACGCGGCCGAGTGCCGAGCCGATGGTCCGGGCCGCCTCGTCGAGGGCTGCCGGGCCGGTCACGTCGACCGCCACCGGCAGGATCGTTCCCTCGGCCGTGGGCCGCAGCGCTTCGGCCAGCTCGACGAGGCGGTCCTCGCGGCGGCCCAGCAGCGCGACGCCCGCCCCGGCCGCGGCCAGACGGCGGGCTGTGGCCGCGCCGATGCCGCTGGAGGCCCCGGTGACGACCGCGACCCGGCCGGCCAGCGGCCTGCCGGTGCCGGTGCCGGTGCTGCCCGGGTTCGTGCCGAGAGATGAGGAGGAAGAGGAAGAGGAAGAAGAGGAGTGCGTCATGCCCTCCACCCTGGGCCGGCCCCGGAGGCGCGACCAGGCACTGCCGGGACCGGTGGGGACGGCCCCGGGTGCGGCACGTCCCCCTCCGCGGCCGGACGGGACGCTCCGGACAAAGGTAGGGTGGGGTCATGCACCGGAGCCGTGTGTACGCGCTGCTGATCGACACGCCGGAGGCCGAGGCGTCCGACGCGGCGGCCTTCTGGTCCGCCGCCCTCAAAGCCCCCGCCGAACCTGACCCGGAGCAGGGGCAGTTCACCGTGCTGCACGAGGCCGTGCCCGGCATCGTCGCCGCGGTGCAGGCGGTCGACGACACCGCGCGCTACCACATCGACATCGAGACCGACGACGTCGAGGCCGAGACCGCACGCCTCGTCGCGCTTGGCGCGCGTCAGGAGGCGCAGTGGCTCGAGTGCCGCATCCTGCGTGCCCCCGGCGGGCACCTGCTGTGCGTCATCCCCGTGCACAGCGACCCGGAGTTCTTCAACTCCCGCGCGACCAGCTGGCCCTGACCCGAAGCCTTCCCGTGGGTCGTCCATCGGTGACCCGGCTGCACGGATTCCGCGCTGCGCCGGAGCGGGACGAAACCGCGGTCATCGTCCGCCGGAAGCGGAGGAGCGCCCTCGGATTCCGTCCAGGAGGTACATGGTGCGGCGGTCGTAGTCGTCCCGGGGAGGCCGCTTGCCGTGCTTGAGGGCGAGGGCGTTGTCGACGACGAGTGCGTGGAGGTCGGCCGCCGTGAACTCCGGCCGCAGCGCACCGCAGGCTCGTGCCGCTGCGATGAGCTCCTCGTTGGCCTCGCTCCCGACCCGGCAGATCTCCATGAGCTGCTGTGAATGCGGATATGTCTGCAACAGGACGTCGTTGCAGGCGGGCTGGCGGTACTGGAGGTCGCGGATCGCGGTGAGGTAGTACGTGATCCGCTCGCCGATGTCGTCGATGGTCCGGGTGTGGTCGATGACGGCGAACAGCTCACTCGCCACGACCTCTTCGATGACGGCTTCGATGAGGCCGATCCGCCCGCCGAACCGGTTGAAGATCGTGGCCTTGCTCACCCCCGCTGCCTTGGCGACCTCCGCCAGCGGCACCGTCAGGCCCTGCCCCCGGAAGGCGCCGATCGCGGCCGAGCGGATCTGTTCGGAATTGCGCCGGGCGTCGGCACGCAGCCGGGATGCCGCAGGCGTCGCACCCGCCATGGCCCTCACCGTCTCTTCCTGTTGCCCGGCGCCGTAATTTGACTCGCCTGGTCAGCTTACCTACGGTCGTAGGCGGAAGAGAAATTGACCAGCATGGTCAACTTAGGGTTCAGGAAGGTCGCGCACATGATCGTTGTCACCGGCGCCACCGGTGGGCTGGGCGGCGCCACCGTCGAGCATCTCCTCAGGCGCGTACCCGCCGACCGGATCGGTGTCAGTGTCCGCGACACCGCCAAGGCGCAGCACTTCGCCGACCGTGGCGTGCGCGTGCGGCAGGGCTCCTACGAGGAGCCGGCCACGCTGCGTGACTCCTTCGCCGGTGCCGAGCAGGTCCTTCTGGTGTCAGGCAACGACCCGGCCGCCGACATGGTCGGCCTGCACCGCGATGCCATCGAAGCCGCGGTCGCGGCCGGCGCCCGGCGGGTCCTCTACACGAGCCAGCAGGGCGCCGTCCCCGGCAACCCGTACCGGCCGTCGGGCATCCACATCGCCACCGAGGCGATCCTCGGTGACTCCGGAGTTGCCTGGACCGCACTGCGCAACGGTGCCTACGGTCCACTCGATCAGGTTCTCGGCCCGTGGCAGCGGACCGGCGTGATCGCCCAGCCGGAAGACGGCCCCGTGCCGTATACCGACCGCGCCGATATAGCCGAGGCCACCGCGGTCATTCTCGCCGGTGACCGCTCCTTCGACGGCCCCGTGACCCTCACTGCGCCGACCGCCGTCACCTTCGGCGATTTCACCGAGATCGCCTCTGACCTCACCGGTCGCACTATTGAGCGCGTCGTCCTGGACGACGAACAGTGGGTCGCCGACCAGACCACGAGCGGTGTGCCGGAGCAGACGGCCCGACTCATGCTCACCTGGTATCAGGCTGCCCGCGCCGGCTACTTCGCCGAGGCGGACCCTCTGGTGGCCGATCTCCTGGGCCGCGAGCCCCGCACCGCCGCCGACCGGCTCGCAGCCAACATCGCCGCCCGAAGCTGAGCTTCTTTCCGATCGCCTGATCGCCGATCGACTTCGCATGTCGGCCACCCGTGGCACCCGGCGGCGAGTGTTCACCGCGCTGATGGTGAGGCCCGACGCCGACGATGACCTCGGCCGGGCCGTCTCGGCGGACTCCACGATCGTGCGCGCTCACCAGCACGCGAAAGCGTGGCCGCCCCGGCGGACAGGGCGTACTCCTCCCGCCCGATCCGCGAGCACCTGCGCGGGCGCCGCATCCGGGCGGTGGTCCCCGTCCCCGCCGGCCAGCGCGGACACCGGCAACATCGGGACGGACGCGGCGGCGCACCACCCGCCTTCGACCGCGACACCTGTCAGCAGCGCGACACCGTCGAACGGTGCGTCAACCGCCCGAAGCGGTGGCGAGGCACCGCCACCCGCTACGGGAAGACCGCCACCCTCTGCCTGGCCGTCGCGCGCTGCGCGGGGCGGAGTGCCGCGGATGTGAGCGGCGCCGAGGGGTCGACCGACACGTCGAGCGGCGCGGGCGCGGCCCCGGCCCGGATCAGCAGATCGCCGACGGCGGCGATCATCGCCCCGTTGTCCGTGCAGAGCCACGGCGGCGGCACCCGCAGGGTGATCCCGGCCGCGGCGCACCGTTCCCCGGCCAGATTCCGCACCCGGGAGTTGGCGGCCACGCCGCCGACCAGGACCAGCGTGTCCACCGCGTGCGCCCGGCAGGCCGCGACGGCCTTGCGGGTCAGGACGTCCGCCACGGCCTCCTGCAGCGACGCGGCGCCGTCCGCGAGCGGCAGCCCGGCGCCGCCGGTGCGCTGCCGCTCCGCCCAGCGCGCGGCGGCCGTCTTCAGACCCGAGAAGGAGAACGCCCAGGGCGTGTCGCCCGGCCCGGTCAGCGGTCGCGGGAACGCCACCGCCCGCGGATCGCCGCCGCGCGCGGCCCGGTCGATCGCCGGGCCACCCGGGTAGGGCAGCCCGAACACCCGGGCCACCTTGTCGAAGCACTCGCCCGCCGCGTCGTCCAGCGTGTCGCCGAGGTGCACGATCGGGTCCCGGGCGAGGTCGCGCACCAGCAGCAACGAGGTGTGCCCGCCGGAGACGATCAGCGCCACGCACGGATCGGGCAGCGGCCCGTGTTCCAGTGTGTCGGCCGCCACGTGCCCCGCCAGGTGGTGCACGCCGTACAGCGGCACGCCCCGCGCGTAGGCCAGCGCCTTGGCCGCCGCGACGCCCACCTGGAGGGCGCCGGACAGGCCGGGTCCTGTGGTCACGGCCACGGCCCCGATGTCCCGCATCGTCAGCCCGGCCAGGGCCAGCGCCTCGCGCACCACGGGGGCAAGGGCGTGGACGTGGGCGCGGGCGGCGATCTCCGGCACGACTCCGCCGTAACGGGCATGCTCGTCCATGCTGGAGGACACCGCGTGGCCCAGCAGCCGGCCGTCGCGCACCAGGCCCGCACCGGTCTCGTCGCACGAGGACTCGATCCCCAGCACCACCGGGCCCACCGGCACCCACCTCCTGCATCAACTGCGTTACTGCAAAGCCTATGCAGTAAGTCGGCCGGAGCCGCCGGTGCCCCGGGTCACCGGCGCCCGTGGCCCCCGGCCCGCCCGTCGCGCGCCGCAAGGCGCTCGATCACACCGGTGACGTACGCGGCGTGCGGACGCAGCCGCGGGAGCAGGTCATCCCAGCGCTCCTCCTCCTCGCCGAGGTAGACGGCGCGGGCCCGGGCCAGCACGGGCCGGTGCTCCGCCGGAAGTTCCCCGAGCGCCCAGGCCGCGGCCTCGTCCTTGGACCGGATGACCCCGGTCGCCAGAGTGGTCCAGATCCGGGCGAACGTGAGAACGACGTTGCGCGTGTCGTGCTCCAGATCGGCCAGCAACTCCGGCACCCCCGCGACGATCGCGCGCTCGACGTCCTCGTGGGGAACGGGATCGAGCACCTCGCCCGGCGGCGGCCCGAAGAGCGCGGCGTTCCCGAGCAGGACCATGGTGATCAGCGGTGCGAGATCGGGGCTCGGCTCCGGCGACGGCACCTCGCCGCGCTCGTACGCGTCGCGCAGCCACTCGCCGTACTGGAACTCGCAGCGCGGCGGGTACCGCCAGGGGTGCACGTCGTCCTGGACGACGAGGGTCAGCTCGACCGGGCGGGCGGGGACCGGGCGGGCCTTCTCCCCGGAGATGCCGAGCAACTCGCCGACGAGCAGCCTGCGTTCCTCGGCGGTGGTGCGCCGCCGCAGGACGACGAACACGTCGACATCGCTGTGCGGCCGCAGCCCGCCGAGCACGGCGGAGCCGTGCAGGTACGCGCCCACGACATCGGCACCGAGCACCCCGCGGACGAGACGGACGACGTCCTGTTCCTGTGTCAACGGCCCGCCTTCCCGGACCGGACGGCACGGCGCGGCACACGGTGCGCCGGGAACGTGCGGCTCCGCCGTCCCGGTGGCGTCTGGGCAATGATCACGGCGCGATTGTAGGAAGCGGACGCGCCGCCGGCCAACGCGTTTGCGCGGGACGCGCGAAGACGCCGACCGGGACCGACCCGGGAGCCGGCAGCCGGGCGGCGCGCGGCCCGCGTTCAGCCGCCCGACCAGTGGAAGCGGCGCTCCGGGCGGCCGGTGGCGCCGTACCGCAGGGAGACCCCGGCCCGGCCCGTCGCGGCCCAGTACTCCAGGTACCGGCGGGCGCTGCCCCGCGAAAGGCCGCTGACGGCCGCGCACTCGGCCGCCGACAGGTCGCCGTCCGCCTCGATCAGCGTGCGGCGGACCAGCGCGGCGGTCTCGCGGGACAGGCCCTTGGGCATGCGGGAAGCCGCGGGGGTGCCGAAGATCCGGTCCACGTCCTCCTGCCCGGGCGCCCGCATGGCGGCGAGCTGCCGGTGACGCCGCTCGTAGTCGCGCAGCCGCTGCTGGAGAACCGGCGCCTCGAACGGCTTGATGACGTAGTGCACTGCGCCGCCCCGCAGCGCGCTCCTGACCGTCTCCGCCTCCCTGGCCGCGGTGACCACCAGCACGTCCGGCTCGGTGCCGCCGCCCGCGCCCGCCCGCAGCCGCCGGAGCACCTCCAGGCCCCCGAGGTCCGGCAGATAAAGGTCGAGCAGCACGAGGTCGGGCCGCAGCCTAGCCACGGCGTCGAGCGCCGAGGCGCCGGTGTGCGCCTCGCTCGCCACCGTGAACCCCGGGGTCCTCTCGATGATCTTGCGATGCAGCCTGGCCACCATGAAGTCGTCGTCCACCACCAGCACGCTGATCACCGCGCCGCCCCCGCCCCGTTCCGCCGGGCGTCCTGCCACGGCAGCCGCGCACGGAACGCGGCGCCCTCCACGGTCGCCTCACCACCCCTGCGGGCGCACACCAGCCGGGTGATGGCCAGGCCGAGCCCGCGGCCCGAGCCGTCCGCGGCGACCTTGGTGGTGAAGCCGTGCCGGAACACCTCCTCGGCCAGCTCCGGCGCCACCCCAGGACCCGAGTCGGTGACCACCAGGGCCACTTCGGGCCCGTCCCCGCCGTCCCGCACGGTCAGGTCCACCTCCACCCACGCCGGCGGCCCGCTGCCGCGCACCGCGTCCAGCGCATTGTCGACCAGATTGCCGGTCACCGTGACCAGGTCGGCGGACAGCGTCTCGGGGACCGGGCCGAGGCTGCTGCGTTCCGTGATCCGCAAGGTGGCGCCCTGTTCGGCGGCCAGGCTGGACTTCGCGATCAGCAGCGCCGCGAGCGACGGGTCCGCCACCTTCGTCAGCACGCCCGAGGTGCGCTCGGCGTGCGCGCCGCCGACGCCGCGTATGTACCGCAGCACCTCCGGATACTCGGCCAGCTCCACCAGACCGGCAATCACGTGCAGGTGGTTGGAGAACTGGTGCGCCTGCGCCCTGAGCGTGTCGGTGACGCTCCGCGTGGTCTCCAACTGGTGCTGGAGCGAAGCCAGTTCCGTCAGGTCGCGCATGGTGGTGACCGAGCCGGCCGGCTGGCCGCCCGTGACCAGCGGCATCCGGTTCAGAGTGAGGATGCGCTCGCCGGTGAACACCACCTGGTCCCGCCCGCTGACGCGGCCCGCCAGCACGTCGTGCAGCCGCGGCTCCACCAGAAGCTCCGCCAGGGCGCGGCCGGTGGCCTGCCGCGGCAGCCGCAGCAGATCGCGGGCGCTGTCGTTGGCCAGTGTCACGCGGCCGTTGCCGTCCAGGCCGAGCAGGCCCTCCTTGATGCCGTGCAGCATCGCCTCGCGGTGCTCGACGAGACGGGTGATCTCGCCCGGTTCGAGCCCGAGCGTCTGCCGCTTGATGCGCCTGGCCAGCAGGTACGAACCCGCCGCGCCCAGCGCGCTGGCCACCGAGAGATACAGCAGCAGATCGGGCGCCGCGGCGGCGACCCGTTCCGCGAGCGGCTTCGCCTCGCTCGCCACCGCGACCACGCCCAGCAGCGCCCCGGTCTCCGCGAACACCGGGACGTGCGCCACCAGGGACGTGCTGCCGTCCGCCGTGGTCGTCCCGGTCCAGGACCGGCCGTCCAGCACGTTGCTGCCGCCCAGCGGGAGTTCGCGGCCCACGCGCCGTGGGTCGGCGGCGGTCAGCGCCCTCAGGTCCGGGCCCGCGATCTCCACCGAGGAGGCGCCGGAGACGCCGCGCGCGTGCTCCGCCGTGGCCTGGAGGATGCCGCGCCGCGCCACATCCGTCAGCCCGACCCTGACCGCCTCCTGCGAGGCCACCGCCTCCGCGACGTTCAGCAGCCGGCCGCCCTCGCTGCGCCGGAACTCCTGGTCCGCCTGCGCGACGGACACCGCCGCGATCACGGCCAGCACCACGACGATCAGGCCGAGTTGCAGCACCAGGAACTGCCCGGCCAGGGTGGGCCTCGGCAGGGAGAAACGCGCACCCGGCATCCGCACGCCCACTCCTGACCCCCTGTCGCCAACGTCTCCGCGGCCACCGCGCCCGTGAGCACAATGACCAAAACAAGCACAAGTGGCAGCAACCCGCACGGGTACTGACAGCCCCGGAGCCCGGCGGCACGATGACCGACCATGTTCACCAAGCATCCGCACCCGCGCCGTCGGCCCCTGGCCGCCGGAGTCTACGGGGTCGTGGTCACCGTGCTGGTCTCGCTGGCCGTGCTCGACGCGGGACTCGGCGAGTCCGGCGGCGGCGCGCGCAACAGCCTGACGCTGATGGCCCCCGCGGCACCCGGCGGCGGCTGGGACCTCGCCGCGCGCGAGTCCCAGCAGACCATGCGTTCCGCGGGCATCGTCAACAGCGTCCAGGTGGTCAACGTGCCCGGCGCGGCCGGGACCATCGGGCTCAGCCAGACCGTCGACCGGGCGGGGGACGCCTCCCTGCTGCTGATCACCGGCACCGTCATGGTCGGCGGCATCGAAGTCTCCGGCAGCGAGGACACCCTCCGGGACGTGACGCCGATCGCCCGCCTCGCGGACGACTACGGCGTGGTCGTCGTGCCCGCCGACTCCCCCTACCGGACGCTGGACGACCTGCTGGCGGACTGGCGGCGCGACCCGGAGGGCACGGCGATCGGCGGCGGTTCGCTGGGCGGCACCGACCACCTGCTCGCCGGGCTCCTCGCCCGGGAGGCCGGCGTGGACCCTGACCTGCTGAACTACATCGCCTACCCGGGCGGGGGAGAGGTGACGACGTCGCTGCTGTCCCACACCGTGGCGGCCGGCGTCAGCGGCTACAACGAGTTCTCCGACCAGATCGAGTCCGGCCGCTTCCGCGCGCTCGGCCTGTCCGCGGACGAGCGGATCGAAGGGATCGACGTGCCGACCCTTGCCGAGCAGGGCCTCGACGTCGCCCTGCCCAACTGGCGCGGCGTGGTCGCGCCCCCCGGCCTCACCGCGGAGGAACGGGCGGAGCTGGAGGACATCGCCACCGAGCTGGCCAGGTCGCCGGAATGGGCCGAGGTGCTGGAGCGCAACCGCTGGGCCGACACCTTCATGACCGGCGAGACCTTCGAGGCGTTCCTCGACGAGGAGACCGCCCGCGTGCACCAGGTGATCGAGGAGCTGGGACTGTGAGCGCGACCGCCGAGCGCGACGGGACCCGCGCACCGGACCCCGAAGGCCCCGAAGGCCCGGAAGGCGCCGACGGGCCGGAAGGCCCGGCACCCGCGCCCGCCGGACGCGGCGAACTCGCCGTCGTGGCCCTCCTGCTGGGCCTCGGCGCCTTCCTCACCCACGGCACCGTCACCATGACCGTGCCCTCGACCGCCGGCTCCCCGGGGCCGCGCTTCTTCCCCGTCATCGTCATCATCCTCACCTTCTCCCTTGCCGCCGCCCTCGCCTTCCAGATCCTGCGCCGCCCGCGGTCCGCGGCGGCGCCCCCCGCGGACGCCCCCGCCGCCGGGCACCCGCGCACCTACACGGACTGGCGGGCCGTCGGCATCGTGGTCGCCGCGTTCGCCGCGTTCATCGTGCTCCTGACGCCGGCCGGCTGGCTGCTGTCCGCCGCGCTGCTGTTCTGGGGCGTCTCCTACGCGCTGGACGGGAAACGGCCCCTGTTCGACGCCGGGGTGGCGCTCGCCGTCTCGGCCGCCTTCCAGCTGGCGTTCTCCGCGGGGCTCGGCCTCAACCTGCCGGCCGGCGTACTGGAAGGAGCCTTCTGATGGACACCGTCTCGCTGCTCCTCGACGGCTTCGGCGCCGCACTGACCCCGCTCAACCTGCTGCTGCTCGTCACCGGCGCGCTGCTCGGCACCGCCGTCGGCGTGCTGCCCGGCCTCGGCTCGGCCATGGCGGTGGCCCTGCTGCTGCCGGTGACGTTCGGGCTCGACCCGACCGGCGCGTTCATCATGTTCGCCGGGGTGTACTACGGCGGCCTGTTCGGCGACTCCACCACCGGCATCCTGCTGAACACGCCGGGCAACAGCTCGGCGATCGCCGCCACCATCGAGGGCCACCGGATGGCGCGGGCGGGGCGCGCGCCGCAGGCGCTGGCCACCGCGGCCATCGGGGCGTTCACCGGCGGCCTGATCGCCACCACCCTCATGGTGTTCTTCGCGCCCAGGCTCGCCGACTGGGCCTCCCTCTTCGGCCCGGCCGAGTACTTCGCGCTGGCCGCGTTCGCCTTCGCGGCCACCGCGACCGTCGTGGCGGACTCCGTCGTCAAGGGCGGCATCGCCCTCGCCATCGGCCTCGCCCTGGCCCTGGTCGGCGTCGACCCGACATCCGGCGCCGCCCGGTTCACCCTGGACCAGGCGCCGCTGTTCGACGGCATCGCCATCGTGGTCATCACCGTGGGGCTGCTGGCGCTCGGCGAGGTCCTGCACGTCGCCTCCCGCATCCACCGCGATCCGCAGGCGAGCCGGCCCGCCCTCGCCGGACGGCCGTGGCTGTCGCGGCAGGACGTGCGGCTGGCGTTCCCCGCCTGGCTGCGCGGAACGGGCTTCGGGGTGCCGTTCGGCGTGATCCCCGTCGGCGGCTCGGAGGTCCCCACGTTCCTCGCCTACGCCACCGAGAAGCGGCTCGACCGGCGGCGGAAACGGCCGATGTTCGGCCGCGGCGCCATCCAGGGCGTCGCCGGGCCCGAGGCGGCGGGCAACGCCACCGCGGGCAGCGCGATGGGCGCGCTGCTCGCGCTCGGACTGCCGACGTCCGCGACGGCCGCCATCATGCTCGCCGCGTTCCAGCAGTATGGGATGCAGCCGGGGCCGCTGCTGTTCGAGCGGAACGGCGACCTGGTGTGGGCGCTGCTGGCCTCGCTGTTCCTCGGCATCGGCGTGCTGCTTCTCATCAATCTGCCGTTCGCGCCGCTGTGGGCCAAACTGCTGCTGATCCCCAGGCACTACCTGTACGCGGGCATCACCGTCTGCTGCGGCCTGGGCGTGTACGCGACCAGCGCCTCCTCGTTCGACCTCGTCCTGCTGCTGCTGATCGGCCTGCTCGGCCTTATGATGCGCCGCTACGGGCTCCCCCTGGCGCCGGTGCTGATCGCCGTCATCCTCGGGCCGCTGGCGGAGACCGAACTGCGGCGGGCGCTCGCCGTGGGCGAGGGCGACGTGGGAGTGCTGTTCGACAGTGGAATCGCGCTGGGCCTCTACGGGCTCCTGGTGGTGGGAGCCGTCGTGGCGGTGGCCGCCCGGCTCAGGCGCCGGCGCGCCACGGCCGCCGCGGGCTGAACGGGTGCGCGGGCGGCGGAATGTGGCGGCGGCCGGGGCGGGGCGGACCGCGATGTGCGTGCTGCTCGCGTTCGCCGTCGTCGCCGCCTGCGCGGTGGGGCCCGACACGGCGGGGCGGCTGCGGGTGATCGTGCCCAACACCGCGGGCAGCGGCTACGACCTCACCGCACGGACACTCGTCATCGCGCTGCGCGAAGCCGGACTCGCCGACGACGTACAGGCGTTCAACCTCACCGGCGGCTCGGGCACCGTGGCGCTCACCCGGCTGGTGCACGAGCGCGGCAACGACCGGCTGCTGCTCCTGATGGGCCTCGGCCTCGTCGGCAGCACCCGTGCCACGCCGGACGCCGCGCGGATCAGCGACGCCGTCCCGCTGGCCCGGCTCGTGGGCGAGCCGGAGGCGCTGATCGTGCCGGCCGGCTCGCCGTTCACGACGGTCGGCGGGCTGCTCGGCGCCTGGGGCCGGGGCGAGCTGACCGCCGGGATCGGCTCGCACCTCGGCGGCCCGGATCACCTCGCGCTGACCCAGACCGCGCGGGCCGCGGACATCGACCAGGAAACGGCCGCGGTCGAACGGTACGACGGCGGCGGCGCGTTGCTCGGCGCGCTGCTCAGCCACCGGGCCGACTTCATCATGACCGGCATCAGCGAGTACCGCCACGCCATCGCCGCGGGCGAAGTGCGCGTCCTCGCGGTCACCAGCGCCGAGCGGGTGCCGGGGCTGTCCGCGCCCACCCTGCTTGAGCAGGGCTACGACCTGGAGGTCGTCAACTGGCGCGGACTGCTCGCTCCGCCAGGACTGACAACCGGGCAGCGCGACGACCTGCTGGCCCTGCTGGACGACCTGCACGCCAGCGACGCCTGGCGCGAGGCCCTGCGGGAGAACGGCTGGCAGGACGCCTACCTCACCGGAGAACCGTTCGCCCGCTTCCTCGCCGAGGAACACGCCCGCGTCGGCACCCTCCTCGACGGCTGACCCGCACCGCGCGGGCACGCTCGGGAGTGCCGCGCCGCCGGGCCCGGTGGGTGCGGTCAGACCTGTTCGAAGTGGAAGGACTTGATGAAGCAGTCGCGGGGCTGGGTCACGGCGAAGAGGATGCACTCGACGAGCGACTGGGCGGTGAGAGCGTCCTTGGCTCCCCGCGGCGCGGTCTCCCACTCCTCGGCGAGCGGGTCGGCGTTGTCGAAGTCGGGCGGGTAGAGCGAGATCACCCGCACACCCTGGGGGCGCAGCCGCCTGGAGAGGATCTCGGTGAATCCCGCCTGGGCGCTCTTGGCCGCGTAGAAGGCGTCGTGCGCGTCCGAGCGCTGATGGCCGGCGGTGCCGCAGGCCGAGACCATCGTGATCACGTCCGGCTTCTCCGAGTTGAGGAGCAGCGGCAGGAAGCTCTTGGTGACGAGGATGGTGCCCGTGGCGCCGGAGGCCACGGTGTCGACCACGTCGGCGTCGGAGGCCGACTGGAGGGCCGGTCCCTCCAGATAGCGGGCCCCGTTGTTGATCAGCACGTCGACCCGATCGGTGTGCGAGGCGACGCGCGAGGCGAAGTCACGGATCGAGGCGGCGTCCGTCAGATCGCAGGCGAACGCGTGGACCCGCCCCCGGTCGCTGATCTCGTCGCGCACGCGCTCCGCGGCGGCGAGGGTGCGGGCGGAGAGGAAGACCTCGGCGCCGAGCTCGGCGAGCCGGAGCGCCAGGGTCCGCCCGAAGTCGCGTCCGGCGGCGGTGATGACGACACGGTGATGGTCGAGTCTCATGAGGCTGCTCCTGGTTCCTGGACGAGCGGTGGACAGTCGGGGACCGCCGCCACGCGGGGCGTGGGACGCGAACGACCACCCCCGCCCGCCACTGCGCCTGTGGTCCGACCCTATGGTCCGATGTCCCCGGCCGGGGCCCGCCGGCCGACGCCACCCGAAGCCCCTCGCCCTCGCGCCGGCTCCGCACCGGCCGGTCGCAGTGAGAACGCGCCGGGGGTCCCGGAGTTACGTCGCCGGGCGACGAGGCACTCGGAAGAGGAACCCCCGCGGCCCGCGCGCCGTGCCACCGACTCGCCGATGCCCATGTCCCCGCCGGGCAGCGGACATGGGCATCGAGTACGCGCGGCAGCCTCCTCAGGAGGTGAGGATCTGCCGCGCCAGGTCGGCGATCGGCGCGCCGGCCCGTTCGCCGTAGTTGCTCAGGACCACCACGGCCCACTCGGCGGCCGGCGGGAAGATCTGGAGGCTCGTCGACACGCCCGCCGAGCCGCCGCTGCGTATGACCACCCACGTGTCGCCCGACAGGGCCAAGGGCGTGCCGTAGCCCTCGAACGTCATGGCGCGGCCGGGCTCAGCGGCCACCGGCTCGCCGCCGCCAGGCCCGCCGCCCTCCCCGGGCCCGCCCGACCCGCCGCCCGGCAACGGCATCTTCGGGGACAGCAGCAGCTCCGCCTGCGCGGAGCCGACCAGTTCGCCCGCCGTCAGCGCCCGCGCGAAGCGCACCAGATCGAGGCAGGTGGCGAACGCCCCGCCCGCCGGGGTGCCGATGAAGCCGTGCGCGTCGATCACCTCGACCAGTTCCCCGCCGTCCGGCCCCGGCGCGTAGGGCCGCGCGACCTCCGGGTCCGCGCGCCACTCGGTGCGGGTGAGGAACGCCGCGCCGGCCATCTCCGCGGCCTCGAAGACCCGTTCCCGCACGTAGTCGTGGTAAGGCACCCCCGCGACCTCCTGCACGATGGCACCCAGGACGTGGAAGGCGGAGTTGCTGTACGTCTGACCGGCGCCGGGATCGAACAGCAGCGGCAGTTCGCGCACCACGTCCGTGATGCCGTTCATGACCTCCTCGGCGCTGTCCCACGCGGGGGAACGTTCCCGGTAGGCCGCGCTGCCGTGGAAGTCGCCCATTCCCGAGGTGTGGGTCAGCATGTGGTGGACCGTCACCCGCTCCGCGGTCCCCGCGGGGAACCCGCCGATCAGCGCACCCAGCGTGTCGTCGTAGCGCAGGGCCCGCTGCTCGACGAGCTGGGCGATGGCGACCGCCGTGAAGATCTTGTTGATCGAACCGAGGATGAACGCGGTGTCCGGCCCGTTCGGAACCGACCGTTCCCTGTTCGCCGACCCGTGGGAACGGGCCAGCACCTCCCGCCCCCGGCGGGCCACCAGCACGCTCCCGGAGAACTCGTCCCGCTCCGCCAGTTCGGCGATGAACCGGTCCAGCGCGCCGTCAGGACGCAGCTCGGCCGGCACGTCCCCGTGCCCCGAGCCCGTCCCCGACGCGGCGTGCGCCCGCGGGGCGAGCGCCGCAACACTTCCGGCGGCCACGGGAGCCGCCCCCATCAGGCCGAGAATCGACCGTCGAGTCGTCGTCATGCGGCCCATTTCTACGGCCCCCGACCGTTCGCCGGCCGATCGCCGTTCCATACGCGGGCCATACGCGCCGCCTGCGACGCTGCCTGCCATGCGGGTGCTGGTGGTCGAGGACGAGCGGCCCCTGGCCGGATACATCGCCGCCGGGCTGCGCAAGCACGGCTTCGCCGTCGACCTCGCGCACGACGGCCGGGCCGCGCTCGACAAGTGCGCGCTGACCCCGTACGACGTGGTCGTGCTCGACCGCGGCCTGCCCGCCGTGCACGGCGACACGGTCTGCCGCACGCTCGCCGCGCGCGGCACCGCACGCGTCCTCATGCTCACCGCCTCCGGAGCCGTGCAGGAGCGCGTCAACGGCCTGGCCCTGGGCGCGGACGACTACCTGGGCAAGCCGTTCGCCTTCTCCGAACTCGTCGCACGCGTACGCGCGCTCGCGCGGCGCACCACCCGCGCCCGGCCGCCCGTGCTGCGCGCCGCCGGTGTCGTCCTGGACTCCGCGCGCCGCACCGCCGAGCGCGACGGCCGCCCGCTGCACCTGACCCCCAAGGAGTTCGGCGTGCTGGAGCAACTCCTGGCCGCCGACGGGGACGTGCTGAGCGCGGAGACCCTGCTGGAGAAGGTCTGGGACGAGCACGCCGACCCGTTCACCAACGCGGTCCGCCTCACCGTGGGCACCCTGCGCCGCAAGCTCGGCGATCCGCCGCTCATCTCCACGGTCACCGGCGCCGGTTACCGGATGGTGCCGTGCGGCCCCGGCTGACCGCCCGCCTCACGGCCCGCGGCAGGCTGGCGCTGCTCCACACGGCGATGGTCTCGGCGGCGGGCGCGGTGCTGACCGTGCTCATCTACCTTCTGATGCGGCGCAGCCTGGGCACCCGCACCCTCGTCGAACGGCGTACCGCCCCGGGCACCGAGCAGGAGCTGCCCGAGCCGCCCGAGCCGCCCGGGCTGCCAGGACTCGCCGAACGGGCGCGCGGGGAAGCGCTGGCCACGCTCGTGACCCAGGCCGGGATCGCGCTCGCGGTGGTCTCCCTGCTGGCCGCCGCGCTCGGCTGGCTGGTGGCGGGGCGCGTGCTGCGCCCCATCCGGGCCATGACCGCCACCGCCCGCCGCGTCTCCGCCGAGAACGTGTCGGAGCGCGTGCCCGTCAACGCCCCGGCCGACGAGCTATCCGGCCTGGCGACCACGGTCAACGGCATGCTCGACCGCATCCAGCGCGGCATCCACGAGCGGGACGTGGCGCTGGAGAGCCAGCGCATGTTCACGGCCAACGCCGCGCACGAGCTGCGCACCCCGCTGGCCACCATGCGCACCGCGATCGACGTCACCCTCGACGGGGAGCCCGGCCGCGAGGAGCTGACCACCATGGCCCACGACGTGCGGGCCGCCGTCGAGCAGAGCAGGCGGACTCTGGACGGGCTGCTCGCCCTGGCGGGCAGCCAGGCAGCGCCCCGCGAACGGCTCCCCGCCGACCTCGCCGACGCGGCCGACGCGGCCCTCGCCGACGCGGCGGCCGAGGCGCGGGCCCGCGGCGTCACCCCGCGGGCCCGCCTCCGCCCCGCGCCCGTGCGGGGGGAGCCGGTCCTGCTGGAGCGCATGGCGCGCAACCTCGTGGACAACGCCCTGCGTTACAACCATCCGGGAGGCCGGGTCACGGTCGAAGCCGGTACGGCCGCCGGCGAAGCGTTCCTGCGCGTGGCCAACACCGGGCCACGCGTCGCCGCCGAGGCGGCGGACGGGCTGTTCGCACCGTTCGTCCGCGGCGACGACGACCGCGCCCGCGCGGAACGGGGGGCCGGTCTCGGCCTCGCCATCGTCCGCGCCGTCGCCACCGCCCACGGCGGCGCGGTCACGGCCAAGTCCCGCCCCGCGGGCGGCCTCGACATCACCGTCCGCCTCCCGAGCGGGGACGGCGGGCCCGGTTGACGGCGCCGCCCGGACCACCGCTCAGGCCAGCGTCGCGTGCAGCCCCTCGGCGAACTCGTCCGGGCGCCACATGTAGCCGACGTGGTCGCCGGGGAACTCCACGGCCTCGGTGCCGAGCCGATCGGCCGCGTCCACGACGATGCGGGTCGCGATCTCGGCCCGGTAGTGGCCGACTCCCAGTACCAGTTCCGGCAGTTTCGCGCGCAGGCCGTCGAGGTGCGGCCGGTACCCGATGAACGGAAGCATCTCGTGCGCCAGCATGAACTCCAGATTGCCCTCGATGCGGTCGCCGAAGTCCGGATCGGCGTCACCGCCCGGGTAGGGCAGGTCGGTCGCCGGGTCCTTCTCCCCGGGATCGAGCGCCGCGAACTGCTCGTACGCCTCCGGCGCGCCCACGGTGCGATACGTGTGGTGGACCGCGTCGTACCTCGCCCGCAGCGCCGCCGCGTCCTGGAGCAGGGTGATGAACGGCGGCTCGTGCGAGACCACGTGGCCGAGGCGGTGTCCGTGGCGGGCGGCCAGTTCCAGCGCGACGACGCCTCCGCCGCTGCTGCCGAACACATGTGGCGTCCCGTCGGTCAGCTCCGCCAGCAGCCGCAGGGCATCGTCCGCCTGCTGGTCCACCCGCAGGTCGGTCGCCGGGCCATGGAGCCGGCTCCGCGAATTCCCCCGGCGGTCATAGGTGATGACCGTGTACTGATCGGCGAGCACCGGCGCGATCGCGGCGAACGAGCCGGCGTCGAGCTGGCCGCCGTGGATCATCAGCAGGGGGTGCCCGCAGCCCCGGATCTCGTAGTACAGGCGCGCTCCCGGCACCCGCAGGTACCCCGTTCGCACCGGCCGCCGGACGCCCGTTGCGCTTCCGCGGCCCGCGCCCGTCGTCATCGCCCCGGCGGCGGCCAGGGAAGCCAGGAGAACTGCTCGTCTGTTGATCATGCGTTGATTCCATCCCGTCACCCGCCGCCGCCGACAGCGCGCAAGGGCCCCATTCACGGCGGCCAGGCCCCCTCGAACGGACCGGGACACCCGACTTTGGTAGGGGATTCACCGGCGGCCGGGCCGCCGGCCGGACGCGGCTGGGTACCGTCTCCCTCATGGGGCGCGCGCGGATCGTCGATGTGGGGGTGGTGGCCCTCGCCGGCCTGCTCACCTCGGTGAACATGGCGACCCAGATCCCGGCCTTCCGCGCGCCGTACGACGCGATCGTCGGCGGCCTGCTGCTGACGGGCGCGCTGTCGCTGTGGTTTCGCCGGCGGGCGCCCGTCCCGGTCGCCTGGTTCATCGCGGGACTCGCCGCCATGCTGGTCGCAGCCGTGTGGATGTGGCCGGGCGCCGAGCCGGGGACCCAGTCGGAGGCGGACAGCACCTTGCTCCCGGCGGCGGCCCCGTTCGCCGCGTACAGCGTGGCGGTCTTCGGCCGCGGTCGTCGGTCGGACCTGCTGCCGCTGGCCGTCGTCGTCGGCATCGCTTGTCTGGGCGTGCCGCCCGCCGCACGCGTCAGCATCGTCATCGGCCCGGTCCTGACGCTGGTCGGCGGGCCCGCGGTGCTCGGCCGGTACCTCCGGGCCCGGGCAGAACGCCGGGAACGCGAGCACCAGCTGAGCGCCGAGCGGGCCCGGATCAGGGAACGGCAGCGGCTGGCCGCCGAGGTGCACGACATCGTGAGCCACCGGGTGAGCGTGATGGTTCTCCAGGCCGGGGCTTTGCACCTGACCACGGCGGACGAGTCGGCCCGGCGGGCGGCGGGGGAGCTGCGCGCCACCGGCTGCCAGGCACTGGCGGAGCTGCGGGACCTCGTCGGGCTGCTCAGCGCGGACGGCCCCGCGCAGACCTCGGCGCACGCCGACCGCGAGCCCCTCCCCGATCTGTCCGTGCTGGTCGAGTCGTCGGAGTCGGTCGGCATTCCCGTGGAGACCCGCACGGTGGGGGACCCGGCCCTGGTGTCCCCCGCGGTCGGCCGCACGGTGTATCGCGTCGTCCAGGAGGCGTTGACCAACGTGACCAAGCACGCGCCCGGTTCGCGGGTCCGTCTTGAGGTGCGATATCTTCCCGCCGAAGTGGAGGTCAGCATTCACAACACGGCGCCGACCGGGACGGGCGACGCCGCGTTGACGTCCGCCGGCGGCGGCGCCGGGCTGCTGGGCCTGCGGCGGCGCATCGAGTTGATCAACGGCACGCTGCGGGCCGAGCCGTGCGCCGATGGCGGGTTCCGGGTCGACGCCTGGCTGCCCTCGTTCGTCCGCGCGACGGGTGAGGGCCGGTGATCCGCGTTCTCCTGGTCGACGACGACCCCCTGGTGTGCGCACATCTGCGGACGATCCTCGGGACGGCCGACGGCATGGAGATCGCTGCCGAGGCGTACGACGGCGCGGAAGCGCTCGAAGCCGTCACCAGGTACCGGCCGGACGTCGTGCTGATGGACCTGCGGATGCCCGGCGTCGACGGCCTCACGGCCATCGCCCACATCAGCGCGCTCAGCAAACCACCGGTCGTCGTCGCCCTCACCACCTTCGACACCGACCTCCACGTGCTGGAGGCGCTGCGTGCGGGAGCGGCCGGGTTCCTGCTGAAGACAACGCCGCCGGAGGACCTCATCGGACTGATCCGGGTCGCGGCGGACGGGCATACCGTGCTCTCACCGGCCGCGACCCGGCGGCTGCTCGACGCCGCGGTCGGCCGCCAAGCGGGCCGCGACAGCACGTCCGCGCTGGTCGGGACCCTGACGGGAAGGGAGCGCGAGGTCCTGGCCTGCTTGGGGCACGGGCTGTCCAACGCCGAGATCGCCCGTCGGCTGCACCTCACCGAGGCGACGGTCAAGGGCCACGTCTCGCGCATCCTGGTCAAACTGGACTGTGCGAACAGAACGCGGGCCGGACTGCTTGCCCAGCAGGCCGGACTCCTTTCGCCGCCCCGGCCCGCAGGCGCGTGAACGACCGCAGGCCGAGGGGGTCTTCGAGGTCCGGGTCCGGTCCGCACCGTGGCGGTCTTCACCCGGGCCTGCGCATACGGCCGTGCCGTATCGCCGATCGCGATACGGAACGGCCGTCCGCGGGCGCGGAGCGGGCGGTCAGATCCTGCCGGCCCCGGCGCGTGCGGTGACGCTGGACTTGACGCCGCTGGCGCTGTCCAGCGAGTACCCGTACGGGATCGAGGCGACCGAGCCGCCGGTCTCGCCGGAGCCGGAGTTCACGAAGTGGTTGTTCCTGGCCACCAGCGAACCCTCGTCGGAGGAGCCCTCACCGAGGTGGAACGGGTCGTCGGTGTTCTCGAAGTAGTTGCCCTCGACCAGGACGCCCGCGTTCTCCGTGGAGGCGACGCCGTAACTTCCGACGCTGTCGAAATAGTTGTTGTACACGTGCACCGGGTTGCCGAACCTCACCCGGGGATTGCGCTGGTTGGTCCCGTCGAACCAGTTGTGGTGGTACGTGACCCGGAGCTTCCCGGAGTCCTCCGAACTATTGCTGTCCGAGTGGCCGAGCAGCATGTTCTTGTCGACGTCGTACGAGCGGTTCCACGACACGGTGATCCGGTCCGAGGCCCGCTTGATGTCCAGTGCGCCGTCGTTCGGGTTGGTGAAGCTGTTGTGGTCGATCCACACGTTCGTCGCGTACTCGACGTTGATCCCGTCATCGTCCGAATTGCTGAACGTGAGGTTCTGCACGATCACATTGTTGACACGGGAGATGTTGATTCCGCTCCCGTTGATGCGCGCGGAGGAACCGACCCCGAGGATCGTGGTGTTGGCGGACACCTTGACCATGTCGCTGAGGTTGATCGTTCCGTTGACACGCACCTCTTTGGCACCGGACCGCTGGACCGCGGAGGTGAACTCCGAGGCGTTGTACACGTTGATCGTGGTACCGCCGGCGCCGCCCGTGGTGGCGGCGCCGAAGCCGGTGGGGGAGCCGACCGCCAGGGTGTGCTGGTCGGACGTTTCCGCCGCCGTGCCAGAGCCGGCCGCACCGACGGTAAGGCTTACCGCCGTTGCGAAAGCGACAATACCGGCCAATGTGAACCTTGCGCTCGTCCTGCGCATGATCTCTCCGATTCGCGGCAGGTGGTGCGAGGAATGGGGGGTGTGGAGCATGTGCGACATGTGCAATGCCTGCGGAGGAATTCCGCTCGACCCGGCATGCGTGCCGATATTAAGCCCGAGTTGTGTGGGTGATGAGGGGCCTCGCGTGCACTATTCCGGTGTCCTCGTCCCCGGTGCGGCGCCCCGGCCCCCCGAAATACGGCGAAAACTTTCGCATGGCCGGCCTGCCGCACGTTCGCCCCCGGCGCCGTCAGACCCGCTCGTAGACCGAGACGTGCTTGCGGCTCGCGGCCGTGAACGGGCTGCGGTCCCAGTCCCCGTACCGCTGCCGCAGGCGCATCCCGGCCACCTCCGCCATCAGGTCGAGCTCACTCGGCCAGCAGTACCTCAGCCGCAGCGGCCGCAGCGTGGTGCCCTGCGCGTCGAAGGCCACCCGCTGGTAGGTGACCGCCTGCTCGACCGGGTCGTGCAGCAGGAACTCCATGTGCACCGCGTCCTCGGACAGGGCGCGGGTCGCGACGCGCTGGCCGCGGTCGAACTCGGTCACGTCCTGGACGAAGCACTCGATCACGAACACGCCGCCCGGCTGGAGTACTTCGGCGACGTTGCGGAAGCAGTCGACCTGCCGGGCCTGGTCCGGCAGGTTGAAGAGGGTGTTGAACACCAGGTACGCCAGGGCGAACGGCCCGGTCACCGGCACGTCCGCCATGTCCCCGATGACGGTCGGGACCGCCGCGCCGCCCGGCTTCGCCCGCATCCGTTCGGCCATGGCCGCCGATCCCTCGACGCCCTCGACGGCGACGCCCCGCGCGGCGAGCGGCAGGGCCACCCGGCCGGTGCCCACGGCCAGTTCGAGTGCCCGCCCGCCCGCGGGCACGAGGCCGGCGAGGAAGTCGACGGCGGGCGCTGGGTCGGGGGCATTCCCCTCGTCGTACTCGTGTGCGTAACGGTCGAAGAACGACGGGTCGTTGAGTCCGCTCATGCCGGTGACCCAACCAGCCCCCGCCCGCCCGCCGCCACTGGTTTCCGCGGGGCATCGAAAATTTTCTGTGGCGACGTAAGAGAACGATTTCTGTTCACCTGCGCGATGATGACGAGCGTCTTCCTCACCCCACACAGGAGGTTGCGCAGTCATGCGGGACAATCGATTGCAGCCCGGTCCGACGACGAGCCGCCGTCGCCTGCTCAAGGCTTCCGTTCTCGGCGCGGGGGCGGTCGCCCTGACCGCGACCGCCCGGGCCGCCGCGGGGGCCGGGGCGCCCGCGCCCCGCGCGGACTCCGTCCGCCCGCTGGCGTTCACCCACCCCGGGATGCTGCACCGGCAGTCCGACTTCGACCGGATGGCCGACCGGGTCGCGGCCGGTACCCAGCCGTGGCTGGCCGGGTGGAACCGGCTCACGGCCAACGGCCACTCCGCCGCGAGCTGGACGCCCAGGCCCACGGCGACGATCATCCGCGGCGGCGACGGCCAGAACTACCCGCAGCTCTACAACGACATCCACGCCGCGTACCAGAACGCGCTCCGCTGGAAGGTCACCGGCGACACGGCGCACGGCGACAAGGCGCGCGACATCCTCAACGCCTGGTCGGGCACGCTGACGACGGTGACCGGCAACGCCGACCGGTTCCTGGCCTCCGGTATCTACGGTTACCAGTTCGCCAACGCCGCGGAGATCATGCGCGGTTACTCCGGCTTCGACCTGGGCCGCTTCCAGCGCATGATGACCGATGTCTTCTACCCGCTGTGCGACAACTTCCTGGTCAACCACAACGACGCGTGCATCACGAACTACTGGGCCAACTGGGACCTGTGCAACATGGCCGCCATCATGGCCATCGGCATCCTCAACGACGACCAGGCCATGTTCGACCGCGCCGTCGACTACTTCCACAACGGCGAGGGCAACGGCTCCCTCCCGCACGCCGTCCCGTTCCTGCACGGCGACCTCGCCCAGTGGCAGGAGAGCGGCCGGGACCAGGGGCACAGCCTCATGGGCATCGGCCTGATGGGTTCGATCTGCGAAATGGCGTGGAACCAGGGCGTCGACCTCTACGGAACGGACGACAACCGCTTCCTGAAGGCGTGCGAGTACGTCGCCCGCTACAACCTGGGCCACGACGTGCCGTTCACCACGTACGGCTGGGGCACGGGCCAGAACTGCGCCTACCGCGAGCACACCGCCGTCTCCGCCGCGGGGCGCGGCCAGGTGCGGCCGGTGTGGGAGCGGATCTACCACCACTACTGGGGGCGGCAGGGCCTGAACACGCCGAACGTCGCGGAGATCGCCCGTGCCAACAGCCCGGAGGGCGGCGGTGGTGACTACGGGACCACCAGCGGCGGCTTCGACGAACTCGGCTTCGGCACACTCACCTACGTGCTGAAGTGAGCCGGTGCGCATCCGGCCCGCCGTGCCCGTGCCCGTGCGCACGGGCACGGCGGACGTCCCGGCGAAAGCATGTTCACCAAACCGCTGGTTCCGGGGGTTTGAGAAGGGAACGGTGCCCTCGGGCGGCAGGCGGTGCCTACCTTCGTGTCTGTGTGGGATCACCACACTTATGGGAGGAGCGGCACCGTGATGGAGGGCGTGGAGGCCCGGGACGGGCTGATGCTGCTCGCCGGGCTGGTCGACCGGGTCGTCTGGCTCGACCGTTCGGGCTTCCTGCCCGCGTCGTTCGGCTATCCGGCGCCGTGGCTGCGGCACGAAGCGGTGTCCCCGCTGCTGCGTTCCGCGCCGTCGCCCCGCCCCGCCGGGTCCGCGGCGCCGCCGGGGACCCGCCGTGTCGCCGTGGCCTTCGCGCCCGAACACGGCGACCACGCCACGGCATGGGCCGAGGCGTCCGGGCACCGGCTCCTGGCGGCCGACGCGGTGGTGACGGCCAGGGCCGCGGACAAGATCGACGCGCTGGAGCTGTTCCGTGCTGCGGGAGTCGCGGTGCCCGAGCACGTCGTCATTCCCGCACGGGAACGCCGCCGCGCCGCGGCCTACTGGCGGCCGGAGTGGCCCGCGGCGGTGCTCCAGCGCCGGGAGAACAACCTGCTCGGCCGCGGCACCGTGCCCGTGGGCGGCGCCGGTGAGCTGGCGGCGGCGCTGCGCGCCTGGCCGGGCCGGGTGCTCAAACTCAGCAGGCTGGTCCCCGGGCTCTCCCTCACCGTGAGCGCGTGCGTGGGCGGCGACCGCACGGTGGTGGCTGCCGTCTCGCACCAGCTCGTGGGCCTGCCCGAACTGACGCCGCACTGGGGGACGCACTGCGGCAACCAGCTGGTGGGGCCCGCCGATCTGCCCGAGGGCGTGTACGAACGCGTCCGGCGGACCGCGCATTCCGTCGGCGAGGTCCTGCGCGCACGCGGCTACCGCGGCGTCTTCGGGCTCGACCTGCTGGAGGACGGGGGCGACGTGCTGGCGGTGGAGGTCAATCCCCGCTTCCAGACGGTATCCGCACTGGTCCAGGCGGCCGAGCACGCGGCGGGCCTTCTGCCCTCCCTCGGCCTGCACATCCTCGCCTGCCTGCTCCCCGCGCTGCCACCCGGCCGCCTCAGCCGGGCGCCGGTGCCGCGGCCGAGCCAGCTCGTGCTCCACGCGGCCGGCCCGCTGGAGATCACCGCCCCGCCAGCCGCGGGCCGCTACCGGCTCGATGCCGACGGCGTCGCGCACGGCCCGGACCCGGACGGCCCGCGACCGCCGGCCGCGCTCCGCCCGGACGAGGCACTGTGGTGGCCGCACGCCGCGCCGGGCAAGGCCGGAACCGGGGACGAGCTGCTGCTGATGCAGTTCGGCCGTCCCCAGTGCGGGACGGCGCCACGCCCGCCGCTCGGCACGCGAGCGCGGACGTGGCGGGACGCCGCGCTGCGCGCCCTGGGCGTGGCGGCATGACCCCAGGCCCGGGGAGCCGCGGGCCGGAGGCGGAGGCCCACCTGCCCTATCGGCCTGGGGAGTTGGCCCTGTCCCCCGAAGAGATGCGGCGCGCGGGGCAGCGGGCGGTCGACCTCGTGGTCGAACGGCTGCGGGGGGTCGCGGACGGCCGGCCGCATGCCGTGGCGACCTCGGCCGAGCTGGCCGCTCTGGCCGACCGTCCGCTGCCAGAGGAGCCCGGGGACCTGACCGGACTGCTGGAGTGGGCGGCCAGGGAGGTGCTGCCGACCGGGGTGCGCTTCGACCACCCGCGCTGCTTCGCGTTCGTACCGACGACCGGCAACTTCCCCGCCGTGCTGGCCGACGCGCTGGCCTCGGCGTTCCTCAGCGTGCCAGGCGCCTGGCTGGTGGGTGCCGGTCCGACGCGGATCGAACTGACCACGCTGGCCTGGCTCGTCGAGCTGCTCGGCCTGCCGCCGACCCACGGCGGGCTGTTCGTCAGCGGCGGCTCCGTGGCCAACCTGACCGCGCTGACGGCCGCCCGTGACCACCGGCTCGGCGGGGACCTCGCGCGGGCCCGGCTGTACTGCTCCTCCCAGGCCCATCCGTCGATCGCGCGCGCGGCCCATATCATCGGGCTTCGGCGCGACCAGGTGGTCGCGCTCACCCCGGGGCCCGGCGGGGGCCTGGACCCCCGGGCGGTGCGGGCCCGGGCGACCGCGGATCTGGCAGCCGCGCTGCGGCCGTTCGCCGTGGTGGCGACGGTCGGCACGACGGGCACGGGGGCGGTGGACCCGCTCCCGGAACTCGCCGTCGTCTGCCGGGAGTTCCGGCTCTGGCTGCACGCCGACGGGGCGCACGGCGCGGCTGCCGCGCTGACGGCGCGCGGCCGGAGCGCCTGCCGGGGCCTCGAAACGGCCGACTCCCTCACGATCGACCCGCACAAATGGCTGTTCCAGCCCTACGAGGCGGGCTGCCTCCTGGTCCGCGACCCCGCCCTCCTGAAGGCCACGTTCCGGATGGGCCGGCACCGGCTGGACTCCGGCTACCTGTCGCCGGCCCGGGCCACGGGCGAGCAGATCAACCTCGACGACTACGGGCCCCAGCAGTCGCGCGGCCTGCGGGCGTTCAAGCTGTGGCTCTCGCTGAGCACCTTCGGAGCCGCCGCCTTCCGGCGCGCCGTGGATCACGGCCTCGACCTCGCCGAGTACGCCGGCGCCCGGATCGAGGCCGAGCGCGATCTGGAACTGGTGACGCCGCCGAGCCTGGGCATCCTGACGTTCCGCTACCGGGGCGGACGTTCCCCCGCCGACGGCGCCCACGACCAGGAACGGATCAGCGCCGCGGTGTGCCGCACAGGGCGCGCCATGGTCCTGACCACCGAGGTGAACGGGGCGCGCGTGCTGCGGCTGTGCACCATCAACCCCGCCAGCACGCGGGCCGACATCGACGAGACGCTCGGCCTCGTCCTGAACGCCGGCCGCGGCCGCTGACCGCCGCACCCCGCCGGCCAGGCCCCGCCCGGCGCAATCGAGGAGGACCCCCATGGACCTGGAACACTGGCTCGGACGGGCCGTCGAGGAACACCGCAGGTGGACGGCAAGCTTCGGCCCGCGCCCTGCACATCCGGCGCTCGCCGTGGACGCCGGGGAACTGTCCTCGGCCTTCGCCGAGCTGACCGAACGGCTGGGCGGGAGCTACCCGTTCTTCCACCCCCGCTACGCGGCCCAGATGCTCAAACCCCCGCACCCCGTCGCCGTGGCGGGCTACCTGGCCGCGATGCTGGTCAACCCCAACAATCACGCCCTGGACGGCGGTCCCGCCACCTCGGCCCTGGAGGCCGAGGTGGTCGAGCGGCTCGCGGCGATGTTCGGCTACGGCGACCACCTGGGCCATCTCACCAGCAGCGGCACGATCGGCAATCTGGAGGCGCTGTTCGTCGCGCGCGAGACGCATCCCGGCAAGGGAGTCGCGTTCAGCTCGGACAGCCATTACACCCACGCCCGCATGTGCCACCTGCTGGGCGTTCCCGCACATGTGGTGCCGACGGACGGCCGGGGCCGGATGGACCTCAGCGCGCTGGAACGCGTCCTCGCCACCGGAACGGTCGGCACCGTCGTCGCCACGGCCGGCACCACGGGGCTCGGCGCGGTGGACCCGGTGGACGGCATCCTCGCACTGACCGAACCGGCGGGCGTGCGGGTCCACGTGGACGCGGCGTACGGCGGGTTCTTCACGCTGCTTGCGGACGCGGACGCGGACGCGGAAGGCCGGGCCGCCGAGGGCCCGTTGGTCGATCCCCGGCCCTGGCGGGCGCTGCCGCGCTGCGACTCGGTGGTCGTCGACCCCCACAAGCACGGCCTCCAACCCTACGGTTGCGGCGCGGTCCTCTTCCGCGACCCGGAGGTGCAGCGCTTCTACCGCCACGACTCGCCCTACACGTACTTCACCTCCCGGCGCCCGCACCTGGGGGAGATCAGCCTGGAGTGTTCGCGCTCCGGTGCGAGCGCCGCCGCGCTGTGGCTCACCCTGCGGCTCTTCCCGCTCACCCGGGACGGGCTCGGGCAGATCCTGGCCGCGGGTCGCCGGGCTGCCCTGCGCTGGGCCGACCTCATCGGCGCCTCGCCCCACCTGGACCTCTACCAGCGGCCCCAGCTCGACATCGTGACCTACTATCCGCGTCTGACACCGCCCTCGCTCAGCCGCATCGCCGCGGCCGGCGAGGGCGTGATGCGCAGGGGCGTGAACGGGGCGGCCGGTGACCGCGTGTTCCTGAGCACGGCCCGCGTCGGCGCCGAGGAGTTCGCGGCCCGCAGACCGGACGCCGTGCGGGACGCGGCAGGGACGACCGTGCTGCGCAGCGTGCTGATGAAGCCTGAGTCCGAGCTCTGGCTGGACCGGCTGCACCGGCGGGTCGAGGCCCTCGCCGCCGAAGAGGCCGAAGAGGCCGAAGAGGCCGAAGAGGCCGACGGGGGCAGCGGGGGCAAGGGTCATGGCTGACGGCGGCACCGGCACCGGCACCGGCCCGGTGCCGGAGGACGGCGGAACGCCCGCGGCGGGGTTCCTGCCGCTGCCGGACGACCTCCGGTTCCCGGGCGCCCCCGCGGGCGCGGGGCAGCGGGCCGGGGCCCGGGCGGCGCAGGAGGCCGAGTACGAGCGGTACTTCCGCATCAGCCGCACCCGTCCGGACCGGGACGTCTGGACGCACAGCCTGCTCACCGCGCAGTCCGCGCTGCTCGCCGACTTGGCCGGCACCCGCCTGACCGACGGGGAACGCGCCGATCTGCTCACGGGCCTGGTGCTCCTCGGCAATGCGGCGCTGGCCGGGCCCGGCGGGCCGGCGGACCCGCCCCGGACCGCCGGGCCGCCGCCGGGCGGCCCGGCGGGCCGGGAGGACCCGGCCGCCGGGCCGCCCGAGCCGGCAGCGGAACGGCCCGCCCTGTCGCGCTGGCGGATCGGCCACCAGATCTTCCACCTGCATCTCACCCTGATGAACTCGCTGCTGGACGAGGCGCTCCTGGCCGCGAGGGCTTGCGAGTGGCCGCGGCTGACCGGTCTCCTGGACCGGCTCTGCCAGCTCTACGACTCCGCGACCGCCGCGATGACGTACGCCGCCGACTTCGGCCCTGACGCGCCGGACCTGTACCGGCGACAGGTGCGTCCGACCATGGAACCGCCGTTCGTCAGCCCGGGATTCTCCGGAATGTTCAACCGGGAGCACCGGGAGATGACGCGCCTCCTCGGAGCGGTGCGCCGCGCCCTGAAGCGGGTCCCGGCCACGGGCGAAGGCACCGCGGAGGTCAGGGCGGCCGGCGCCCGGCTGCGCGCCGCCCAGGCCCGCAACCGCGCCAACCACCTCAGGATCTGCGAGCGCTGCGTACCGGACGGCGTGTCCCTGCTGCGGGAGCACCTGGACCGGCAGGACGCCCCGCCGCCGGCGGAGGAGGCGAGCGGGGAGGCGCGGTCCTGATCGGTCGGGCGACCGGCCGGACGCGGCCGTGAGCGGAAGGCGCCGATCAACGTTCTCTCCCCGCCCACGCGGGTCGCATATTGGCTGTGTCCAAGTGGTTTTCCTCGTCGGCACGTGCCGGTACCTTCCTCCTCTAGAAAACGTTTGCCATCCATCAGCTCGGAGGAGCGACATGCACGTGCCGCGAAGAGGCGCCCCGAGACCGCAGCACCCGCCCTCCCGGCCGGTGCTCGGCGTGATGACGCTGCTGGTCCTGGTGGCGGGGCTGCTGACCGCGGTCCCCGCGGGGGCCGACGAGCGTTCCGGCGGGGGCAACGTCGACGTCCTGACCTTCGGCGACGAGGCGTCCGAGGCGGCCCACGGCCTGGTGGCGCCCGGCACCACGGTGGAGACGGGGGCGGCGGGGGAGACGGCACGGGTGGCGCGGCCGCCGGACCCGCCCGGCCCGCGGGCGGCGGACCTGACGTTCACCATGGCGGTCGACCCGCGCGACCAGAACTACCTGACGGTCAAGTTCTGGGGCGGGGACACCAGCACGGAGAAGTCGATCGTGTACGTCAACGGCGAGCAGCTCGGCTACCGCAGGTCGGGTGACTACGAAGCGCTCAACCCCGGGCACGCCCGCCCGGTGCCGGACCGTTTCGTCCACGCGACGGTGATGCTGCCGCTGGCCATGACCCAGGGCGAGGAGGAGGTGCGGATCACCCTCGCGTCCTTCGCGAACGACTTCTCCACCCCGCTGACCGCCCCCTCGCGCGGCTTCTACCGCGCGTACACGCACACCGACGCCCGGGTGGACCTCTCGGCCGAGGAACTGCCGGCCGGGAACCTGCCCACGCAGGTGGCGGACGCGCTGCCGGCGGCGGAGCGGCAGGCTCTGATCGACGGGTACACGCAGACCCAGCTCGACAACTTCCACACCATGTCGGAGACGGTCGACGCCTCGGGCACCGCCCGGTTGAGCATCGAACGCTACAAGGACGATCTGCGGTTCTACGCCACCGCGCTCACTCAGGACTGGTCACCGGCCGAAACACCGGAGGACAAGGCGGCGGCGCTCGAACGGATCTTCCGGACCATCGACAACCACGTCATCGACTACTACGGCAACACCATGCTCCTCGGCAACGGCGGCCACCAGTCCGACTGGGGCGGCTACTACGGCGCGCTCGGCGAGGCGCTGTACATCGTCGAGAACCTCATCGCGGACGAGGAGGTCTACGGCCGCGAACGGTTCGACGCCTTCCTCGACCAGCCCTTCGACACCGGCACCGAGGCCGGCGAGACCTCGCTGGCCGCCGAGGACTGGGACGGCGGCGAACTGACCCGCCGCGAGGCGTGGGAGCGCACCCTCAAGGCCAACTTCGACTTCGCCCGCTCGCGGCTCTCCTACATCTTCAACCAGGTCATGTACACCTACGAGGGGGCCTGGGAGGCCCACGAGGGCCTGCGGGTCATCGGCAGCGAGTTCTACGAGGGCAAGGAACGCAGCCACGCCATCGTGCGGGAGTCGCTCGGCATCGCGCCGTTCCTCGGCGAGGAGGTGCTCGTCGGCCCCGAGGGCGAGGAACTCGACCTCTTCCACTCGCTCTTCTGGCACGACCGCACCGCCCGCTACACCGACGACTACCGGCAGATCGTCATGAAGGGCCTGGCGCGCAGCGCGCTCGACGAGGACGGCGGCGTCCGGCGCCGCCTCCCGCTCGGCGAGCACTACCCCACGATCACCGCGGCCGGTCTCACCCGGGAGAACGGCTACGTCGGCAACTACGGCGAGTCCACCAACTACTTCCCCGAGTGGTTCCACCGCACCTGGGGGCACGCGGGCGACGAGGAGCTGAACGACGAGATCCTGGAGATCACCCTGCGCAACGTCCACGCCCGCGGCTACACCCGCTACAGCGACACCGACGCGGACGGCAACCGCGTCATGCGGATGAACCAGGTCGTCGACGAGCGCAACACCGGCTTCCCCGGCAAGCTCGCCTACACCAGCGTGGACCGCCCGATGCACTTCGCCTCCCTGGAACAGCACATGGCCGACCACGCCGGGCACTACGCGGGCGAGGAGTGGGCGGACAGCTGGCGGTACGCGGCGGAGGCCGTCGGCTTCATGCAGCAACAGCTCGCCGACAACCAGTACTTCAACAACTTCGCGACCAACACCGGCGCCAAGTGGCGCGAGGATCTGCGGCTGGCCGAGACCTACGCGTACGTCACCGGCGGGCGCGCCGCGTACGAGCGGTTCGACGGCGAGACGCGCGCCCGAGTGGTGCTGCCGCAGACGGATTTCGACCGTTACACCGAGGACCAGCTCGCCGCGCTCGGCGTGGACCCGGCCGACTACGAGCGGTTCGCCTGGGTGGACGTCGACAACGCGTTCGTCTCGCTCCGCGACGGCGACACCCGCGTCTTCGGCGCGCTCAACGAACGCCAGCGCGGCTACGCGGGGAACGGCCGGCTGCATGTGCTGAACGGCGATCACCACGCGATCGTGCAGGTCGAGACCGAGGGCGTGTTCGCGTACGAGGACTACTACGGCAGGATGGACAACATCGATGTCGACTTCATGGAGGACCAGCAGACCGGCGGCGCCGACGCCCCGCAGGCCCTGGCCGGCGAAATCGCGCCGATCGTCCGCCAGCCCGGCGTCGGCGAGGTGCGGCGGGAAAACTTCGAGGCGGACCACGCCTACTCCGGCTACCCCGACCTGCTGACCGCCCAGTACGGCGAGTACTTCTTCGCGTTCAACACCACGCGCCCCGAGTACGGCAACGAGACCAGCCACGAGGTGCGGCTGCCCGCGGGCACCCGCGGGCGCGTGCTCGACCTCGTCTCCGGCACCGAACTGCGCGTGCGCGACGGCGCCGTCGCCGTGCCGCCCCGCTCCGCGATCGTGCTGAGGCTCGACGACCCGGCCACCGAGCGGCGGCCGTCGAACGTCGACTTCGTCCACGCGGTCCCGGGCGACGGCGGAACCGCGCTCAGCTGGAACCCCTCCGCGGGGGCGGAGCACTACATCGTCCGGCGCGCGAGCCGCGGCGACGGCGAGTTCGAGACCGTCGCCCGCCGCGTCACCGGCACCGATTTCGTGGACGAGCACGCGCGGGACGGCCGTTCCTCCTCCTATTCCGTGACCCCGGTCAACCGGCACGGCCGCGGCGCCGCGTCGCACCCCGTCGAGGCGGACCCGACCGACCCGGTCTCCCCGCGGCTCGCGGGCACCGGCTGGCGCGACGACCGGCTCGGCTCCCTCACCGCCGGCCGGGCCCGCGTCTCCCGCGACGGCATCACCATCACCGGCGGGAACGGCTCGGGACTGGGCGCGGGCGACGACTACATGCTCCACACGCGCGACATCGACGACTCGCTGCACTACGTCAGCCGCCCGCTGACCGGCTCGGGGACCGTCACCGCGCGGCTCGACGGGCACGCGGGGCCGGCGACCGGCGTCATGCTGCGCGACTCGGCCGACCAGGACACCCGGCACGACCGCTACGTCTACTTCGGCGCCGACCAGGACGGCAACCTCGTGCTGGCCAACCGTTCCCGCGACAGCCGCCACGACTGGCAGGACGAGGTCCGCAGCCCCCTCAGCCTGCTGGCCGAGGGCATGGACGCCGACTCCCACCCCTGGCTGCGCCTGCAACGCGACGCCGGAACCGGCCTGGTCACCGCGTTCGCCTCGGCGGACGGCCTGACCTGGGAGTACGCCGGAGAGCTGTTCACCCCCTTCGCGCAGAGCGTCCACGCGGGGGTCACCGCGGCCCGGAGCGGCACGTTCACCGCCGTCGACGTGGACCGCACCGCCCCGGACGAGGTCCTGCCCCACGCCCGTCGGGACGCCGACCGCGTCACCCTCACGTGGAACAAGCCCAAGGACGCCGTGTCCTTCGAGGTCTACCGCACCGACGACGCGCGCACCGCCCGGCAGGACCCCGCCCGCCGCCCGCACGGCTGGGAACGCGTCGCCGAAGGCCCCGCCACCTCCGTCACCGACCACCTGCGCACCGGTCAGGCGTACTACAAGGTCGTCGCCCGGCTCGCCGACGGCGGCCACCGCACCTCGCGCCGGCCCGTCGCAGCCGAGGCAGAACCGCTGGAACAGGTCATCGCCCGGGCCGGGGACGTCGATCCGGGCGCCCACACCCGAGGCAGCCACTTCCTCTTCACCGAGGAGCTGGCCGCGGTCGAGGCCGCGGCGAGCCGGCCGGACGCCGACGTTCCCGCGCTGGTCGACCGCGTCTACGCCGCCTACGGGCTGCTCGTCCTTCGCGACACCCTGCTCCGCCCGGTGCCGGTGACGAGGGACATGGTGCTCGCCTCCACGCCGCCCTGGGGCGGCGGGGGCACCCCGCAGGACAACGCCTGGCGCGCCTTCGACGGCGACACCGCCACCTTCACCGACACCACGGCGGCCACCAGCTGGATCACGGTCGACTTCGGCGACGGCGGGCCGGTCGGCGTCGACGCCGTGCGCCTCCACCCCCGCACCGGTCAGGTGACACGGGCGAACGGCACCCGGCTCCAGAGCTCGAACGACGGCGGCCTGACGTGGGAGACGTTCCACACCGTCCAGGGCGTGGGCGAACCGCGCTGGTACGACGTGGCGTTGACGGAGCGGGTGAGCAGCCGGCTCTTCCGGATCTTCGACGACCACGACGGCCGGGCCAACCTCGCCGAGGTCGAACTCCGGTCCTGGACACGCGACCTCACCCTGGCCGCGCTGCTCCTCGACCGCGCCGCCGCGGTCGACCGCGGCCGGTACACCGAGGACACGCTGGCCGCTCTCGACGCCGCCGTCGCCCGCACGCAGGAGGCGGTCGATGCGGCGGACGGCGGCCAGGAAACCGTCGACACCGCCGCCGACGGCCTGCTGGCGGCCCTGACCGGACTGGCGGCCCTGACCGGACTGGCGGAACGCGCCGCCTGACGCCCGCCCCGCCCCCCGCCCTCCGTCGCCCCCTGCCGCCCGCCGTTCAGGAGCGCGCGGGGGGCGGCGGGGGCGCGGTGGATTCGCGGATCACCAGGTGGGTGCCGAGCACGAGGTGCTGGTCCGCCGCGGAGATCGTGCCCTCCCGAAGCCCCAGCGACAGCCGCACGGCCGCGCGGCCCAGCTCCTCGTACGGCACGTGCACCGTCGTCAGGCGTGGGCGGAGATCGGTGGCCGGCGCGACATCGTCGTAGCCGACCAGGGACACGTCCTCGGGCACGCGCAGGCCGCAGTCGTTCAGGGCGGTCAGCGCACCGGCCGCGGCGCTGTCGGTGACGGCGAAGACGGCCGTGAACGCCAGGCCGCCGCGGATGCTCCCGACGATCCGGTCATGGGCCGTGTCCCGCTCGAAGTCCGATTCGATCACCAGCCGTTCGTCCTCATCGCCGCCGTGCTCGCGCAGCGCCCTGCGGTATCCGGCCAGCCGCGCCGTCGCCGTCGTCGTGCCGAGCGGGTCCGCGCCGACGAAGGCGATCCTGCGGTGCCCGCGGGCCAGGAGGTGGCTGACGGCCGCATGCGCCCCGGCCTCGTTGTCGTACTCGATGACCGTCGCGGGCACCCCGTCGCCGATCGGCGGCCGGCCGCACAGCACGAGCCGCGAACCGGACGCCTCCAGGGAGCGGGCGACCTCCGCGAGCCGCCGCCGGTACCGCTCGTCGTCCATGACGCCGCCGACCAGGATCACCGCGCCCGCCCGCTGCGCGCGCATGGTGCGCACCACGGCGAGTTCGCGTTCCGCGTGCCCCTGGGTCGTGCAGATGAGGCAGAGCCGCCCGCGCCGGGCGGCCTCCTCCTCGACCCCGTGGGCGACCAGCGCGAAGGACGGGCCGCGCACGTCGTTGACGACGAACGCGACCGACTCGGTCGCCTGCCCTCGCAGGGCGCGGGCGTGCGAGTTGGCCACGTAGTCCAGCTCCTCGACCGCGCGCAGCACGCGCTGACGCGTGTGCCGCGTCACCGGGTAGGACCCCGACAGGACCCGGGAGACGGTGGCGACGGACACCCCGGCTCGTTCGGCCACGTTCCGCAGTGTCTTGGGGCCTTCGCTCGGGCTCACCGGCCGGATGAATAGAAAAGGTTCATCTCCATCTTGCCGAGTGTAAGCGTGTGTTGCGCGTCCAGCCACCCTGGCCCGAGAAGTTCGGGCACGAGCATTGACGCGCTGTGAAAGGGGCGTCTAGCGTGCCGGTACGGCGCGATCCGGGGGCAAGGGCCCGGTGCGTGACGGCAGAAAAGGATTTCTCTGCGCCGGGGGATGTGCCGTCCCCGTCGATGGATGACGGCGGGTCGGCACCCAGCTTGAGAAAACGTTTACTTTCAAAGTGCACCACGGACGGTCACGTCGGCGCCGGGGACCGGCGTGCGACGGCCCGCACCACGGATCGGAAACCTCAGGGAGCAGGAGCATGAAGAGCGCGATGAGGCGTTGCCTGACCGGCGGCGTGACCCTCGGTCTCGTCGTCGGCGTCACGGCGTGCGGCGGGGGCGGCGACGACGACTCCGGATCGGGCTCCGGTCCGGTGACGATCGAGCTGTGGAGTGACCGCGCCGGCACCGAGACGGCGGTCGCCGCCTTCAACGCGGCGCACGAGGACGTCACGATCGAATGGGTCAACGTCCCGAACGCCGACCTGCCGAACAACCTCAACAACGCCCACGAGGCCGGTGACTCCTCCGGCACCGCCTGTCTGGCGCAGACCGACAACCGCAACGGCGCCATGCTGCTGGCGCAGGGAGTGATCGCCGACATCGGCGAGCAGGTCGAGCCGCACACGGACGCGTTCTCCGAAGGCGCCGTGGACGCCCTGACGATCGCCGACACCGTCTACGGGGTCCCCATCCAGCGCCAGCCGCTGTTCTCGGTGTTCTACGCACCGGCCTTCGAGGAACGCGGCCTCGACTACCCGACGACGTGGGAGGAGGCGATCGAGGCCGGGCGGGAACTGAAGGAGGACGGCATCCACATCTTCAACCTGGCCGGTGAAGACCCCTCCACGTTCATGGGCCTCGCCTGGCAGGCCGGGGCGCGCTGGTACCAGGTGGAGGGCGACGCCTGGAAGATCGACTTCGTCAACGACGCGTCGCTGTGGGCCGCGGACGTCATGCAGACGCTGCTGGACGAGGACCTGGTCGAGCGCATCTCCTACGCCGAGTACGCGGCGATGATGCAGCAGTACGACCAGGGGAGGATCGCCATGCGGCAGGTCTCCACCTGGCAGCTCGCCGGCCACCAGCGCAACATGGACGCGTCACTCGGCCAGTGGGAGCCGGCGCCCAACCTCATGGACCCCGGCGCGAGCGCACCGGTCTCGGCGGCGGACACCGCGGGTTACATGGTTCCCTCGCTGTGCGAGAACCAGGAGGCGGCGGTCGAGGCGGCCGTGTGGCTGGCCACCCAGGAGGAGCCGGTCACCGCGATGGCCGACCCCGTCGACGGCTCCGGCTGGTACCCGGCCGTGACCGATTCCCGGCCCTACCTCGACGCCGTCGTACCGCGCGATCTGTTCGGCGAGCACGCCGGGCAGGCCGTGCCGGTCATCGAAGAGGCGGCGGCCGAATTCGCCGAAGGCTGGGTCTACGGGCCGAACTCCGCCGCCATGTACGAGGAACTCGCCGATCAGTGGGGGAAGGCGATGAACGGCGAGATCACCGTCGAGTCGGTCCTGACGCACATGCAGGAGTGGACCGTGCGCGATCTGGAACAGCAGGGCCTCAACGTCGTCGAGTGACCCGGTTCCCGAACAAGGTGAGGCACCTCCCATGACGATTACCGTCACCAAGTCGGCGTCGGCTGGTACCAGACCGGACGCATCCGCTCATCGCCGATCGCCACGCTGGCGGACACTGCGCGCGGTCAAGGGCGCGGGCTTCGCCGCCCCCTTCCTCCTCGGTTTCCTGTTCGTGTTCGTCGTCCCGGTGGGGTACGCCCTGTACGAGAGTCTGTTCTCCGAACGGAGTTCCGGCCTCGGAATCGGCGGCCGGGAACGGGTGTTCGTCGGCTTCGACAACTTCTCCCGCGGCTTCGAGGACGGCGCCTTCTGGCTGTCCATCGGCCGGGTCCTGACGTTCGCGAGCATCCAGATCCCGGTCATGCTGCTGCTCGCCCTGACGATGGCGCTGCTGCTCGACACCGTCGCCACGCGCACCGCCCACCGGTACCGGCTGGCGTTCCTGGTGCCCTACATGATCCCGGGCATCGTCGGCACGCTCATGTGGATGTACCTCTACAGCCCACGGCTGGGACCGATCACGGACATCCTCGACGGGCTCGGCATCAGCAGCAACTTCTTCGCCTCGGAGATGCTGTGGGTGTCGATGGGCAATCTGCTCACCTGGAACGGCGTCGGCTTCAACATGCTGATCATCTACGGGGCCCTGCGGGCGGTGCCGCGGGAGATCTTCGACGCGGCCCGGGTCGACGGCGCCTCGGAGTTCAGGATCGCCATGTCGATCAAGGTGCCGTACGTGCGGGGCGCACTGGTGCTGACCAGCATGCTGTCGATCATCGGAATGCTTCAGATCTTCAATGAGCCGCTGCTGTTCCGTCAGGTGGCACCGGAAACGGTGACAAAGAGCTACACGCCGATCATGTTCATCTACTTCCAGGCGTTCGACAGCAACGACTACGGCTATGCCGCCGCCCTGTCGATCATCCTCGCGATGCTCGTCGGCGCCGTCTCCTTCGCCTTCTACAAGCTCACGAACAGGCCGCAGCCATGACCCTCACCGAACAGGACGCGACCACCACCGTGTTCCGTGACCGCAGGCGCCGGCGGGCGCAGCGCCGCGCCGCGGAGGACCGGGACGAACGCCCGCCGGGCGGCCGCCGCCCGGCCTCGTCCCGCGTGCTGGTCCTGGTGGCCCTCGCCCTGCTGACGCTGTACTCCGTCGCCCCCGTGTGGTGGCTGATCGTGTCGGTCACCAAGGATCAACGGGACCTGCTGTACTCCAACGGCCTGTGGTTCGCCGAGTTCAACTTCTTGGACAACCTTGATCAGGTATTCACCTACAACGACGGCATCTTCGTGCGCTGGATGGGAAATTCCCTGCTCTACGCCGGAGTCGGCGCCGCTGTGTGCACCCTGATCTCGGTCGCCGCCGGATACTCACTGTCCCGCTTCAGCTGGCCCGGGCGGCAGGCCGCGATGGCCGCGGTCATCGGCTCGTTCCTCATTCCCGGCGCCATGCTGACCCTGCCGCTCTATCTCCTCTTCGCCGAGGTCGGCCTCGTCGACTCCGTCTGGGCGGTCCTCATCCCGACGTTCATCAGTCCGTTCTCCGTCTACCTCGCCAAGGTCTACGTGGACGGCGCCATCCCCGAGGAGATCATCGAGGCCGCACGGATCGACGGCGCGGGCGAGGTGCGGATCTTCTTCCAGATCGTCGCCAGGATGATGACCACCGGCAGCGCGACGGTCTTCCTGCTGTCCTTCGTCAGCAACTGGAACCAGTTCTTCCTGCCACTGACCATGCTGCGCGGCGAGGACAAGTGGACGCTCAGCCTGGGGCTCTACTACTGGAACGCCAAGCGCGACGAGGCCGGGACCGACCTCACCGCGCTCGTGCTCACCGGGGCGCTGCTGTCCATCATCCCGCTGGCCCTCTTCATGATCGCCATGCAGCGCTACTGGCGCACCGGCGTCACCCTCGGCAGCCTGAAGTAGCCCACCCCCCCGCCCGGCACCGGCCGCCCGCCCGTGCCGGGAGGGGAGCCCTCGTCCGTCGGTGGCCCTTGAACTGCCGCCCGGCTGCTAGAACTGGGCGCGGGCCAGCCTGATCACCAGCCGGCAGAGAAAAGTGGCGGGTCCTCACCGATCCAAACGTTCCTGATTAGCGTTTCTGGACGATACACGAGGTCAGGGATATGAGGAGGAAAACCGCTCAGGCGGTCAGGCCGGGTTCGAAGTACCCCGGCGTACGGAAGAGGCCCGCGAAGGTCCCGGGGCCGTGCCGCTCATCCAGCCACGCCCCGAGTGCGCCCACATCGCCGCTGATGATGGCTGATAGGAGGCGCGTGTGGCACTCGCTCTCTTCTCCAGTGGCGAACTCCTCAAGGAAGTGCGAATACCGACGATTGACGCCTTTCTCGTAGCCGCTGAGGGCCGCCGCGTATCGCGTCTGCTCTTCGCTTCCCGTCATGTCCAGCACGTGCTCGGTGTCCTCCTCTCTCAGCGTTCCCGTCACGTCCCGGAACGCGAGTGCGCCGAGGATGTCTGAGGGTTCCGTCACGCCGAAATGCTCTGCCGTCTGCCGGGTGATGGCGCGCGCATCTCTGTCGCACGCCCCCTCCATGACGATTCCTAGGTTTCTGGTGTGGTGGCTTCGGCGCTGGTCGGCAGCCGAGTAGGACTGTCCGCTTGTGCGGCGGTAGTTGATTCCGTACTGAGTGCGGACGGGCACACCTGCTACTTCGACATACCGCCGACGCGATCCGTAGTGAAGGCAGTCGTGCGTATACGCGCGCAGGAGATCGAGAAGGGCCAGCGCCGGGCACTCGGGGTTCCGCCGTTCCAGAGGCCCGTACATGGTGATGACGGCCACCATTTGAAAGTGCCGATACCCCTGGTCCGGGTGGTGAAATCCACCGAAGGCACCAGCACGCGAGGACTCGCAGCCGACCAACACACGCTCAAGCGGCAACATCTGCACCATCCCGTACCCGGCGTACCGGCGTTTGGCGGCTTCAACGCCATCACGGAAAGGCGTGGTGTCGATGCCGTCCGCTTCCCACGTGCTGAGCCTTTCCGAGAGGGGCCGGAACACGTGGGCGGGGTGCTTTCCCGTGAGCAGGGACGCATCGGCGCGCATCGCTGCGAGTACTGCTATTTCCTTAGCGCCGATAACGGACTCGTTCGGGGCGAGTTCCGTCAACTCACTGTGCCTGCCTTGATGAGCTGAACATGAGACTCCTGCGTCCCTTCCGGGAGCGCATCCGGGTAGCACCATTTCGCCTCCAGAATTTCGAAGCCGTCAATCTTGAGAGTTCCGCCCACATGAAGAGCTGCGTACGCGATCTCCACGCGGAGCTTGTAGCCGCTGGTTACTTGAACCAGTCGCCCCGGAGCGACGTCAAGGCCGGTTTCTTCCCGGACCTCTCGGACGATGGTCTCGGGAAATTCCTCGTTCTTGATTGCGTACCCGGTCGGGAGCCCCCATGGCCGGTCGGCAGGCCACATGCGGTGTTTGAGCAGTAGGACTTGACCTTGTTCGTTCCGCACCACACCCGTGACGCCGATCATGAACTTGGCGTGGGCGAACCACAGGACACGCCATTGCAGAGGGCCACGGATGAGTTTCCAGATTCGGGCAATAATTCGCTTCATACGCACACTTCCATAGGGCAAGCGCCTGGTGCGCTTGCGGTACCTGACTCAACCTGTGCCACGGGGTTCGGGTCACGCCCAGGCTTTGCCCCCCGCCTGGCGGTGTTGTTCTTCTGCCCTCCGGGCGGGGCTCCCGGCCTCGCGTTGGTGCGGGGGCCGGGATGCTCGTAGCAGATGGGGTGCCTGCCCCCGGCGGTCGAACCGGAAGCTTGCCGGCCATCCGAGGGCGAATTGCGGTGAGGCGGCGGCACCACGGCTGCCGAAGTCGACATGGCGCTTCCCGCGCGGATTGTGCCGATCACTTCGCGCCGGTGCCCTGCGATTCTGGTCACTGGAAGTCTCCTGGAATCATGGTGCGCGGAAGTTAGGAATGCTGACGGTAATTGACGTGCCTGACGTTCTCCCTTAATGGGCGAAGGTCCATTTCTGTGCTGTCTCGGTCTCTTCTTCGATCGGTCCCTTCTCGCCGAAGTCAGCGCACTCGCATGCCACCTTGACGGGGGCAGCGTCCGAATCGTGATTCGGCGTCAATATACAGTTCCGGAAGCGGCGGCGCGTGCCCATCACTCACCCGCCCCGTTGTGGCCGTGGTGCAGCCTCATATCGCGAAACTCGGCCACGTTCAGCCCGTGATGCAGGTACTCGGGCAGCCGTTCGGCGAGGAACCGCAACTCGTGCTCAGTCGCGCCACCGTTCGCCGGCACGGCCGACGAGTGTTCAAGCGCTATGGCCGCGTCGTGGAGCTGGGCGCCCGCCGACGAGTCAGCGAGACGGGCAAGCGTCCCGGCCTTGTTGCCCGGCGAGAGCAGGCCGGGCGCCCTTCTCCTTCGTGCCACGGCAACATCCGTGCGACCGCCGACGCTGTACGTGAACTCAGGCATGGTTGACTGCTCCTTTCAGCTGGCTCATGCCCCCGAGCCGACGCGCATCGGTTGCGGAGGCCTCCTGACACTCAGTCAACACGTGCGCTGACGTGCGGGCTTGCACACTTCATGCACAGCGGCGTGCGGCACTCCTCCATGGCTGGCAGCATTGAAGTCCCGAGACGACCGACGGGAGGCTTCAGACCATGACCGGAACAACGAAGATGCCCGGGCCCGGCCAGAACGTCGCGGTTCTCCGCAAGGCCCGTGGGATGGGACAGGCGGCGCTGGCGCGCAGGGCGGGCATTTCCGTATCGCTGCTCAGTAAGATTGAGATCGGTGACCGGACACTGAGTCAGGGAGTGGCTGCATCCATCGCAAGCTCTCTCGGTTATACGCTCGATGAGGTGCTGGGTAAGACCCCAGTCGAACCAGCCAATGAGGGGAAAATCAAAGAGCTTAGGGGGGCAATTCGACGCTTCGATCTTCCGGGTGAACCGCACCAGAACTCGAGCGAACTTGTCGGCGCCCTTGGAGAGATCATCCGGTTGCGGGGTAATGCTGATCTCGCGGGGGTACTGAGCCGCTTGCCAGGGCTGTTGGCCGACGCGACAAACCATGCCCATGTCGTTGGACGTCCTGGCGCCTGGTCAATGGTGGCTGACGTTTACAGCACTGTTTACTGGTTGGCTGCCCGTCACCGCTGGATGGATCTTGCTGATCTGGCGGTCACCAAGCAGAGGATGGCGGCTGAGCGCGCTGATCCGCTGGCGGCAGTAATCGCAGCGCGGGACGAGGCGGGCACATTCCTGAACTTTGGCGACTTCGCGGGAGGGCTAGCAGTAGTTGATCGCGCCGTGGTTCAGGCAGAAACCATCCTCACAGCGCACGAACGCCTTTTTGGGCTGGGGATTTTGCATCTCCGAGGAATGACTCTGGCCGGGCGACTCAAAGATAAAGTCGAGGCGGCGCGGCACCGAGAACAGGCGTGGCGAATGGCTGATGAGTTCCCCCGTGATGCTGGGGATCACGGTATTCATTTCGGCCCGGAGAACACGCTGACTCATGTCGTGGCCACGTCCGTAGACCTGGAGGAATACGGCGACGCATTGTCTGCCATGGAGAACATCAGTCACAATCCGCTTTCCCTGCCGGCAACGCGAATCGGGCCGCTCCGCATGAATTTTTCTCGGGCGCGGCTCGCACTTGGCGATCGTGAGGGTGCGCTCGACTCGCTCTCTGATGCTTGGGATGCTGCTCCCCAAATGGCCCGGGTTCACCCGCACAGCCAAGAGCTTCTGCGCGTCTTGACTTCCATTCATCGCAGGAGCAACCCCAGGCTCATGACGTTGGCCAAACGAGCCGGAATCCCCTTCTGACGTTGTCAACATCTTATCGCGCACCTGAAACCGTTCAGCCGCAGCCTCGTTGACCAGGTCCAGCGCCTGCTCCGAGTGCACTCGGCGATGTCCGCGGCCCGGTCCGAAATCTCTGCCGCGTGCGCCTGCCCGCCCGGGAGAGGACAGGGGGGTGCGGGCCGTCAACTCCCCGGGCGGGGTGGGGCGGTGGTGGAGCGGACGACGAGGCGGGTGGGTACGAGCGTGGTGCCGCGTTCGGGTGCGTCGGTGCGGAGCTGGCGCAGTACGCCCTCCACGAGCAGGCGGCCGACCTGCGCGAAGTCCTGGTGGATGGTGGTCAGCGGCGGGATGAACGAGGCCGCCTCCGGAATGTCGTCGAACCCGACCACGCTGATGTCCCCGGGCACGGCCCGGCCCTTCTCGTGCAGCGCGTGCAGCAGCCCGAGCGCCATCTGGTCGTTGGCCGTGAACACCGCCGTGCAGCCGGGCTCGTCGGCCAGGCGCAGCCCGGCGCGGTAGCCGGACTCGGCCGACCAGTCGCCCCGCACCGGCGGCGGCGACTCCCGGCCGGCCTCCGTCAGGGTGGCCCGCCAGGCGTCGGCCCGCCGCTGCGCGGCGAAGGACTCCTCGGGGCCCGCCAGGTGCCAGACCGTGCGGTGGCCGAGGTCCAGCAGGTGGCGCACCGCCTCGCGGGTGCCGCCGGCCTGGTCGGTGTCGACGACGCTGTAACGGTCGCCCGCGTCGGAGTCGGCGACCACGACCTGCACGCCGGGCGGCAGCGAGACCGTGGCCGTGTCCAGCAGGTGCACCTCCATGATCACGATGAAGGCGTCCACGGCCAGCTCGCCGAGCCGCGTGAACGCGCCGCGCACCTCGTCCTGCGTCGGCGCGGCCACCGGCAGCAGCGTGACGGCGTAGCCCTCGTGCGCGGCGGAGGAGGCGATGGCTTCGAGCGTGCGGACGTTCCCGGTGGTGGAGAGCGTGAACAGGATGACGCCCAGCGTGCGGAACTCGCCGCTCTTCAGGGCGCGGGCCGCGCTGTTGGGCCGGTAGCCGAGCTCCTTCATGGCGGCCAGCACCTGCAGACGGGTCGCCTCGACGACGGTCGGGTGGCCGTTGGAGACGCGGGAGACAGTTTGCGAGGAGACGCCGGCCAGCCGTGCGACGTCCGCCATGGAGACCCGGCGCACCCGCCGGGCCGCCGGGGCCGCGGCCGGGGGAGAGGGACTGTCCTCGCTGTCCACGGGCTCCGCCATGTTCGTCCGCCTCCCGAAGTCTTGACGCGTTCCAGGGAGAAGTGTAAACATCTCGCGACACTGATGTTTGCGTAAACATCGCGTAACGCCGTCGCCGCCCCCGGGGCGGATGTTTGCGCGAACGTGGATCTTTCCCGGCAGCACGAGCCGAGCAGCACGAGCCGAGCAAGACGAACCGAGCAAGACGAGCCGTACATCACGACGAGCGAGGTACCGCATGACGACGCTGTCCCCGCCCGCGCGAGCGGGACGCAACGCGCTGTCCCCGCCCGGGCCACGCCGCAGGCGCCGCTGGACGGGCTGGGCGTTCGTCGGACCGTTCATGGCGGTCTTCGCGCTCGTCTTCCTGGCCCCCATCGGGTATTCCCTCTACCTCAGCCTCTACCAGGATCAGCTGGTCGGCGGGAACTCGTTCGTCGGCCTGGACAACTACCAGCGCGCCCTGGAAGACCCGCAGTTCTGGGAAGCGCTGGGCCGGGTGGCGACATTCCTGGCCGTCCAGGTGCCGATCATGCTCTGCATCGCGCTGCTGGTGGCCCTGGCACTGGACAGCGGCCGGCTGTACGGCAGGGACTTCTTCCGCATCACGATCTTCCTCCCCTACGCCGTGCCCGCCGTCGTCGCCACCCTGATGTGGGGCTTCATGTACGGCACCCGCTTCGGCCTGGTCGGCAACATCAACGACGCCCTGGGCACCGACCTGCCCGACCCGCTCTCGCCCGATCTGATACTCGCGGCCATCGGCAACATCGTGACCTGGGAATTCGTCGGCTACAACATGCTGATCTTCTACTCCGCGCTCCGCGTCATCCCGCACTCGCTCTACGAGGCGGCCGAGATCGACGGAGCCGGGCAGTGGCGCGTGATCACCGCCATCAAACTGCCCGCGATCCGCGGTGCGCTGGTCATCGCGACGATCTTCTCGATCATCGGCACCTTCCAGCTGTTCAACGAGCCGAGCATCCTCCAGAGCCTGGCCCCGAACGCGATCACCAGCGACTACACGCCCAACCTCATGACCTACTCGCTGTCCTTCGCCGGCCAGCAGCACAACTACGCGGCCACGGTCGCCATCGTCATGGGCCTGCTGACCATGATCGTCGCCTACGTCGTGCAGCTGCGCGGCATGCGAAAGGAGTCGTGAGCGGCGATGAGCGCTCCCGCCCCGACCGTCAACGCGCCGCACAGCACCAGGAGCCGCGCGCCGCGGCTGCGCCCCGCCCGACGTGCCGGCGGCGCCGCGGGCCGCCCGGGCCGCAATCGCCGCAGCGTCCCGCTGACCCTGGTCACCGGACTGGTCCTGCTCTACACGCTGGTGCCGCTGGCGTGGCTGTTCGTCAACGCCACCAAGACGCAGTCCAGCCTGCTCGACTCCTTCGGCCTGTGGTTCAGCGGCGACTTCGCCCTCTTCAGCAACATCGCCGACACCTTCACCTACGACGACGGCGTCTTCGGCCGCTGGCTGCTGAACACCCTCATGTACGTGGTCCTCGGCGCCGGCGGTGCCACGTTCCTGGCCGTGCTGGGTGGCTACGCGCTGGCCAAGTACGACTTCCCCGGCAAGCGCGGGGTGTTCGCCGTGGTCATCGGGGCCGTCGCGGTGCCGGGAACGGCGCTCGCGGTCCCCACGTTCCTGATGTTCAGCGAGATGGGGCTGACCAACACCCCCTGGGCGGTGATCATTCCGTCCCTGATCTCGCCGTTCGGGCTCTACCTGATGTGGGTGTTCGCCAGCGAGGCGATCCCCACCGAACTGCTCGAAGCCGCCAGGATCGACGGCTCCGGCGAGATCGGCACGTTCTTCCGGGTCGCGCTGCCCATGCTGGCGCCCGGCATCGTCACGGTCTCCCTGTTCACCATCGTCGCCACCTGGAACAACTACTTCCTGCCGCTCATCATGATCAAGGACCCCGACTGGTACCCGCTGACCCTGGGGCTCAACGCGTGGAACGCGCAGGCGTCCACGGCAGGCGGCGAGGCCATCTTCAACCTGGTGATCACCGGCTCGCTGCTCACCATCGTCCCGCTGATCGCCGCGTTCCTCCTCCTCCAGCGCTACTGGCAGTCCGGCCTGGCCGCCGGAAGCGTGAAGGGATGAGCCGCCCGCGCCCCCTCAACTCCCGTCCGCACCCTGTTCTCTGACGACGAAGTGAGATGACGACCATGACCACCTTCAGACGCCCCCTGGTCCGCGGCGCGGCCGCGGCCTGCGCCCTGGCCCTCGGGCTCACGGCCTGCGGCTCCTCCGACGACGACGCCGGTGAGGAGTCATCGCCCGACGCGGTGCAGGCCGCCCTGGAGGAGGGCGGCGAGATCACGGTGTGGGGCTGGGACCCCACCCTGGAACAGGTCGTCGCCGACTTCGAGGCCGCCCACCCGAACGTGGAGGTCGACCTGGTCAACGCGGGCACCAACACCGACCAGTACACCGCGCTCCAGAACGCCATGTCCGCCGGCTCCGGCGTGCCCGACGTCGCGCAGATCGAGTACTACGCCATCAGCCAGTTCACCATCTCCGAATCCCTCACTGACCTGTCCTCCTTCGGCGCCGACGATCTGGACGGCACCTTCTCGCCCGGCCCGTGGAGCACCGTGCAGGTGGGGGACGGCATCTACGGACTGCCCACGGACTCCGGCCCGATGGCGCTGTTCTACAACCAGGACGTCTTCGACGAGCACGGCATCGAGGTGCCGACCACCTGGGACGAGTACGTCCAGGCCGCCCGCGATCTCCACGCGGCCGACCCCGACGTCTACATCGGCGCCGACGCAGGCGACGCCGGCTTCGCCACCAGCATGATCTGGCAGGCCGGGGGCCGCCCCTACACCGTGGACGGCACCGAGGTGGCGATCGACTTCACCGACGAGGGCTCCGCGGCGTTCGCCGAGACCTGGCAGCAGCTCCTCGACGAGGACCTGCTCGCGCCCATCACCGCCTGGAGCGACGAGTGGTACCAGGGCCTGAACGACGGCACCATCGCCACCCTCGCCACCGGCGCGTGGATGCCGGGCAACCTGGTGTCCGGCGCGCCGGACGCGGCCGGCTCGTGGCGCGTCGCGCCGCTGCCCCAGTGGGAGGAGGGGGCGAACGCCAGCGCGGAGAACGGCGGTAGCTCCCTCGCCATACCCTCGGCCGCCGGCAACAAGGAACTGGCCTACGCCTTCCTGGAGTACGCCAACGTCGGCGAAGGCGTCGGCGTCCGCGTCGCGGACGGGGCGTTCCCCGCCACCACCGCCGAGCTGGAGTCGGAGGAGTTCCTGAGCACCGAGTTCGAGTACTTCGGCGGTCAGACGGCGAACGAGATTTTCGCGGCGTCCGCCGCGAACGTCGGCGAAGGCTGGTCGTACCTCCCCTACCAGGTCTACGCCAACTCGGTCTTCAACGACACCGTCGGCCAGGCGTACATCTCCGGAACCACGCTCACCGAGGGGCTCGCCGACTGGCAGCAGATGTCCGCCGACTACGGCACGGAGCAGGGCTTCACCGTCCAGGAGTGACCGCCGCGGCGGGCCGCGCCCCCGGCCCGCGGCCCGCCACGGCTGCCCCGGCCCGCCCCGGAACGACCCCTCCGTGCACCGGCGCCACCGCCCGGGCCCCGCCCCGGCCGGTGTGCCGGCACCCGCACGCGCACAGTCAAGGAGAAGCACATGCCCCGCGCCTCGACACACCGCTGGCCGCTCCGGCCCGCCGCCACGGACGGCACCGCCCGCCGCTTCGAATACGGCGCCGACTACAACCCGGAACAGTGGCCGAAGGAGGTGTGGCGCGAGGACATCCGGCTGATGCGCGAGGCCGGAGTCACCCTCGTCTCCCTCGCGATCTTCTCCTGGGCCCGCATCCAGCCGGCGCGGGACACCTGGGACTTCGCCTGGCTGGACGAGGTGATGGGCCTGCTCCACGACGGCGGCATCGGCGTCGACCTGGCCACCGCGACCGCCTCCCCGCCGCCCTGGCTGACCACGGCGCACCCCGAGATCCTGCCCGTCACCGCCACGGGCGAGACGGTATGGCCCGGCGCCCGCCAGCACTGGCGGCCCACCTCCCCGGTCTTCCGCTCCCACGCCCTGCGCCTGGTCACCACCATGGCGGAACGCTACGGCGACCACCCCGCCCTGGTCGCCTGGCACGTCAACAACGAGCTGGGCTGCCACAACATCTACGACTACTCCGACGACGCGGCCCACGCCTTCCGCACCTGGCTGCGCTCGCGCTACGGCGGCATCGACGCCCTCAACGACGCCTGGGGCACGGCGTTCTGGTCCCAGCGCTACACCGACTTCGAGCAGGTCCTGCCGCCCCGGCTCGCCGCCTCGCACCCCAACCCCACGCAGCAGCTCGACTTCAAGCGCTTCTCCTCCGACGCGCTGAAGGACTACCTGCGCGCCGAGCGCGAGGTGCTGACGCGGATCACCCCCGGCGTGCCGGTCACCACCAACTTCATGGTGATGGGCGAGACCAAGGGCATGAACTACGCCGACTGGGCCGCCGAGGTCGACTTCGTCTCCAACGACCACTACGTCCACCCCGGCCCGCAGGGCCTGGACGAACTGTCGTTCTCCGCCAACCTCACCGGCAACCTCGCGGGCGGCAAGCCCTGGTTCCTGATGGAACACTCCACCAGCGCCGTCAACTGGCAGCCCGTCAACCGGGCCAAGGAGCCCGGTGAACTGGCCCGGGACTCCCTGCTGCACGTCGCGCACGGCGCGGACGCCGTCTGCTTCTTCCAGTGGCGCCAGTCCGCGGCCGGCGCCGAGAAGTACCACTCCGCGATGGTGCCCCACGCCGGCCCCGACAGCGAACTGTTCCGCTCGGTCGCCGCCCTCGGCGCCACCCTGCGCGACCTCGCCCCGGCCGCCGGAACGGAACGGCTGCGCGCACCTGCCGCGATCCTCTTCGACTGGGAGTCGTGGTGGGCCAGCGAGCAGGACTCCCACCCCTCCTCGCGGCTGCGCTACCGGCAGGAGGCGCTGGACTGGTACTCGGCGCTCCTCGCCCTGGGCGTGCGCACCGACGTGGTGCCCACCGGCACCCCGCTGGACGGCTACGGCCTGGTCGTCGCGCCCGTCCTGCACGTCGTTCCCGAATCCCTCGCCAAGGAGCTGACCCGGTACGTCGACGGCGGCGGCCACCTGGTCACCACCTACTTCTCCGGCGTCGTCGACGAGCACGACCACGTCTGGCTCGGCGGCTACCCGGGACCGCTGCGCGACCTCCTCGGCATCCGCATCGAGGAGTTCGCCCCGCTCCAGGACGACGAGCGCGTCACGCTCGACGATGGCACCACCGGCACGCTGTGGACCGACCTCGTCACCGTCACCGACCCGGCCACCGAGGTCCTGACCCGCTACGCCTCCGGCCACGCCGCGGGCCGCCCCGCCATCACCCGCCGCGCCGCGGGGCCTGGCTCCGCCGCCTACGTCTCGACCCGCCTCGGCCCCGGGCAGCTGGCCGGAACGCTGACCCGCCTGCTCGACGCCGCCGGGGTGAGCGGCGAACTGCCGCGGGCCGTCCGGGGCCGCGCCGAGCTGACCGTGCGGACCGGACCCGACGCGGACTACTGGTTCCTGGTGAACCGCACCGACGAGCCCGTGTCCCTCGACGGCGTCACCGGCGAGGTCGTCGCCGGGACCGCCGCCGGCGCGGACAGCGGGCCCGTACTGCCCCCACGGGGCGTGATCGTCGTGCGGCGCCCGGCCGGCACCTGACCCCGGCCGCCGCACGATCTCCGCAGTACCTCGCAAGGAAGCGACAGGCACGAGGGAGAACCCATGAGCCGAAGAATCCGCACCACACCCCGCGCCAGGACGGGGCGCAGGGCCCTGGCCGCGTGCACCGTGCTGGCCGCCGCCGGCGGAACGCTCGCCGCCGGCCCGCTGCCCGCCGCGGGCGCCGCGGGGACGACCGCCGGGGCCGCCACCGCGGTCACCATCACACCCGATCCGTCCTATCAGGGCCAGGAGTTCGAGGGCTGGGGGACCAGCCTGGTGTGGTTCGCCAACGCCACCGGCGACTACCCGGACGAGATCCGCGAGGAACTGGCCGAGCTGGTCTTCGGCGACGAAGGACTGGCCCTCAACATCGCCCGCTACAACGTCGGCGGCGGCAACGCCCCCGACGTCACCGACTACCTGCGGGCCGGCGGGGCCGTCGAAGGCTGGTGGCAGGCGCCCGAGGGCACCACCCGCGAGGACACGGACTGGTGGAACGCGGACGACCCGGCCCACTGGAACGCGGACGCCGACGCCACCCAGCGCTGGTGGATCGACCGCATCGCCGAGGAGATCGACCACTGGGAGGCGTTCAGCAACTCCCCGCCGTGGTTCATGACAGAGAGCGGCTACGTCTCCGGCGGCTTCGACGCAAGCGCCGACCAGCTGCGCCGCGACTCGGTCGAGGACTTCGCCGCCTACCTCGTCGGCGCCGTCGAGCGGATCGAGGACGCGCACGGCATCGAGGTGGACACCCTCGACCCGTTCAACGAGCCCAACACCAACTACTGGAGCACCACGCTCGGTCCGGACGGCGAGCCCGTCGGCGGCCGGCAGGAGGGCGCCCACATGGGCCCCGAACTCCAGCAGGAGGTCATCAGCGCCCTCGCCGGGGAACTCGGCGCGGCCGGCACCGACGCCGTCATCTCCGCGATGGACGAGACCAACCCGACGACGTTCGCGACCAACTGGCAGTCCTACCCTCCTCAAGTGCGCGAGCTCGTCGACCAGATGAACGTCCACACCTACGGCACCGGCGGCCGCACGACCGTCAGGGACCTGGCCAAGGCGGAGGACAAGCCGCTGTGGATGAGCGAGGTCGGCGGCGACTGGGGCAACATCGGGCAGGACTTCGAGTCCATGGTCCCCGGCCTCGGCCTGGCCCGCCACATCGTCGACGACCTGCGCCAACTGGAGCCCTCCGCATGGGTGTTCTGGCAGCCCGTGGAGGACTTCGACAACATGGCGCCGGGCGGCGAGTCCGAGGAGGGCGGCAACTGGGGCAGCATCCAGCTGCCGTTCAGCTGCACGGACGAGGACACGCTGGAGAGCTGCCCGATCCACACCAACACCAAGTTCGACACGGCGCGGAACTTCACCCACTTCATCCGCCCCGGTGACCGGCTGATCCGCACCGACGAGCCGGCCAGCGTCGCGGCCGTCGACGGCGCGGACGGGGCCACCGTGGTCCACGTCAACGACTCCGCCGCGGACCGCGAGGTGACCCTCGACCTGTCGAAGTTCGCCAGGCTCGCGCGCGGCGCGACCGTCACGCCCGTGGTGACCGACGCGGACGGCGCGCTGGTGACCGGCTCGCCCGTGCGCGTGACCGACGACCGCGCCACCCTGACCGTGCCCGCCGAGTCGGTGACCACCTTCGTGGTGGACGGCGCCTCCGGCGTCGCCAGGGACGCCGCGCTGATCCAGCGCGACGCCTCCTACGCCCTCACCGGCGTGCAGAGCGGCCGTTCGCTGTCCGTCTCAGACGACGACGGCGGCGCCGCGGTCATCCGCACCGCCGACCCGGCCGACGAGGCCCAGCGGTGGGAGGTGCGGAAGGTGACGCGCGGCACGGACAACGCGCAGCGCTATGTGCTGAGCAACAGCGCGGACGACCAGCGCCTGGCGCTGCGCGACGGCGCGCTCGTCCTGGAACGCGACCGCGGGCGTGCCGACGCCGCGGCCCAGTGGATCATGTCCACCACGGGCGACGGCACCTGGACCTTCGTCAACGCCGCCACCGGCGAACTTCTCGAAGTCCCGGGCCAGGCCACCCACGACGGCGCCCCCGCAGGCGCCTGGCCACCCAACTCCGGCGACAACCAACGCTGGAACGTCACCCGCCTCGACCGCTGAGGAACAGGCGCCCTCCCGGCCCGGTTCCGCCCCGCCCACGGGGCGGAACCGGGCCTCCGCGGGCCTGTGCCCGCTCGGCCGCGTGCCGACCGTGAGAAGGTCTCTTTGAACTGTCGCTTCTGGACGGTCCGCCGCCCCGGCGTGAGGGGGCGTCCGCGCGGAGCGGGCGTCCGCGCGGCCGGTGTTGTCCGGAGCGAGGGCTCGGCCGGGCTCGGTGTTCTGCCCGTGATGTTCAGCGAGAGCGGGGAACGTGCCCCACGGGACGGGGGCCATGACAGCAGGCCAGTAGTCGCGACCGTGCCTACTTGCGCACGTGGAAGCGCAGCATGGTGACCCCGCCCGACTGGACGTTGCTGAACGGTTCCAGGTCGATCCGGTCGAGGCCCGGTGGCGCGAAGCGGACGCCGTCGCCGAGCAGCACCGGCAGCACGTACACCAGGATCTCGTCGACGAGGCCGCGCTGCAGGCACTGGGCGGCCACGTCGGCGCCGAGGATCTCCAGGTTCTCCTCGCCGGCGGCGCGGCGTGCCGTGGCCACGGCTTCCTCGATGTCGCAGGTCAGGAAGGTGACGTTGGGGTCCGGCTCGTCAGGCGGGCGGTGGGTGAGGACGAACTGCGCCCCGCCGTCGTAGCCGGTGTTCTCATCGGACATTCGCTTGCCGACCTCGTACGTGCCCCGGCCGATGAGCATGGCGCCCGTGGCCGCCATGACCTCCGGGAACGTCGCCGACGTCATGTGCTCGAATATCCAGTCCATCGTGTGGCCGGGACCGGCGATGAACCCGTCGAGGGACATCACCCTGTTCACGACCACTTTGCCGGTGCCCGCATCCGTCATGCGTCTTCTCCAAGCAGGTGGAAGGCCGGGATCGCATCATAGGTCGGTGAGCAACATCCTCTCCGGCCGGAGCCACGACCCGGACCTGTCCCACGGCGCCACCGCGGTGTTCATCGACGTGCTGATGCCCACCGTGTCCGATCTCGCCGCCGAGGACTGGGGCTTCCACTTCGCGGCGCTGGTGACCCTGCGGGACCAGAACGTCATGTGAGCCCACCATCGGTCGGGCGGTCAGCCGGAGGCGGTTCCCCGGCAGCGGGGGTGGGAGGCGAGCCAGTCGGTGGCGGCCCGCAGGGTGGCCCGTTCCCCTCTGGTCTCCTCGTCGGGCCGCAGCGGCTGATCGTGCGGGTAGACCCGGCCGGTACGATCAGCCTCGCGGACCTCGGTCAGGAGCAGCACCGCGCCGTCGGGAAGTTCGTGAAGGGCGTTCCCCGTGGGCACGCCGAAGGTGGGGCGGCCGAACGACCTGGTGTCGGGTCGCCCGCGGAAGGCGATGGCGACGGCTTCGCCGGCGCTCGCGGTCGCGGAACCGGTGAGGACGGCGACGGGCGGCATGGCGGGGAGGACCGGCTGCGCCGGACCGAGTACACCGCCCTCGACGAGCACGGCGCCCTCCTCGATCACCCAGGGGCCGCGCCGCCCGTCCGCGTGCACGAAGGCCCCCACCTCGCCGTCGCCGAGGAGCCCCGCGACGACGGCCAACTGCGCCCACATGTTGCCGCCCGTGTTCTCCCGGAGATCGACCACCCAGCCACATGCCCCGCCCCCGACGGCCTCCCGCACGGCGTCCCGCCCCTCCCGCACGTAGGCGGCCTCCCCCTCCTCGGAGGCAGGGGCCCCGGGCAGGGTGAGATGGGCGAACCCGCCGGGCAGTGACCGCCCCTGGGGCCCGGCGCCCTCGACCAGAGGCCCGTGGAGCACCTCCGCGGCCGCGTCCGGGCGGACCAGGTAACTGTGCCGGTCACCCAATGACCGGAGCGCGACCTCGATCGCCGCATGCGTGTCACCCGGTGTCCGCGCCCCGGCAGCCGGTCCGCGCGCCTCTGCGCGCACCGCCGGCCAGTCGACCCGCCGGCTGAGCAACGCGTTCTCCTCCATCAGGTCGAGAACGGTCGTCAGGTAGGCGTCGGCCTCACGGGACATCCCTCCGTCCGACCCGGGGGCCGACCCACTCCCGACGCCGCCACCGGCCAGCACGATCACCGCCAGGACAGGCACGACACGTCGCCACATCACCAACCAACTCACCCCCCACTGCGGAACGTTCGGCCGGGCACGCGAGGTTCCCCGCTTGGCTCTGTTCCACGAGAACCGGTTCCGGCTCTGAGGCGTGCGAGTCCACGCTTTGACCGCGGAGGCCACGAAGGCGCACGTCTGTTCCTCGGTATTCGGCCCTCACGGCTGGAAGCGACAGGCTTCAGGCAGGCAGGCCCGCCCAGGAACGCACATCACGCCAGTCGGTGAGCTCGATCCTGTGCAAGGGCATCGCACCCCGACCCACGAGCTGATCTTGCCAGGTGGCAGGAGGAGGCCTTGGTTCGAAGACCGGCACTCACCGGCGGGCGGGCGCGGACTCGCTTGGGATGCCGCGCGTGTCGAAGCGGCTGCGGGCGGACTCGATCTCGTCGAGGTAGCGGTGGGTCCACGCGCACATGCCGTTGACCGTCTCGCGCAGCGCCTCGCCCGCTTCGGTCAGGCGGTACTCGACACGCGGCGGCACGGTCGCGTGCACCGTCCGGTGCACGACTCCGTCACGTTCGAGCCCGCGCAGGGTCTGGGTGAGCATCTTGTGGCTGATGCCGTCGACCGCGGTCCTCAGCTCGGTGAAGCGCAGCGTCCGCTCGCCCAGGACATTGATGATCAGCAACGCCCACTTATTGGCCACGCCGACGAAGATCTCGCGGGCCAGCGAATCGGCGCGCGTCACGTCCGCGTCGTCGGGATGACGCTTGCTCCGCTCGGTCACGACGGGCACCCCTCTCACCGGTAGGCGCGTTCTGCCTGGACACAGCTTACTTCCCCGCGGTGAGCGAGTAACCATAAGTGCCCACCCGGGCCGGTCACGGGGCGAGGGCTTGAGGAGCGGTCGCCGGGGTGTCCTCGCCGGGGTCGGCGAAGCGGAGTCCGAGGCCCGCGTGGTCGGTTTCGGTCAGGCGGCCGCCCGCCACGTGCACGGGTGAGGGGTCCCGGAGCACGCCGAGGGCGCCGAAGCCGGCGTCCTCCACCTCCTCGACCATGACGTCCGCTCCGAGGGTGAGCGCGAGCTGACCCGACAGCTCCGGCAGGAGGTGCGGGTGCAGGGCCGCGCCGTGTTCCCGCGCGAGCCGGACGATGCGCAGGAACGGCGTGATCCCGCCGACGCGCACGATGTTGGGCTGCACGACGCGGGCCGCCCCGGCACGCAGGAAGTCGGCGAATCGGTACTCCGTGTGCAGGTTCTCGCCCACCGCGACGGGAACCGCGACCCGCCGGGCCAGCTCGGCATGCGCCGCGAGGTCGTCGGCGCGCAGGGGCTCCTCGACCCAGGCCGGTGCGAACGCCGACAGCGCGGTGACGGCCCGGGTGGCGCGGTCGAGGTCCCAGCGCTGGTTGGCGTCGATCATCAGCCGGCGCGTCGGCCCGAGGACATCCCGGACCGCGGCGACGCGTTCGACGTCCTCGCCGAGGTCGGGCTTGCCGACCTTGACCTTCACCGCGTCAAAACCCGCGGCCACCCACCGTTCGGCCTGGGCACGCAACTCGTCGAGGGAATAGTGCAGGTTGACTCCGCTGCCGTACACCTCGACGCTCTCCCGCGTCAGGCCCAGCAGCCCGGTGAGCGGCAGCCCCGCGCGGCGCGCGGCGGCGTCCCACAGGGCCAGGTCGAGGCCGGCGAGGGCGATCGTCGTCAGCCCGCCGCCACCGGCTTCGTGCAGGTACTCCCACAGGGGCTGCCAGACCGCCTCGGGATCGGCGGTCCTGCCGAGCGCGGCCCCGGCGATGTCGTGCTTCAGGAGGGCGAGCACCGCCTCGGCGCCGATGGTCGGCGTCCAGGAGAAGCCGTGCCCCTCGGTGCCGTCGGAGAGCGACACCGTGGTCGCGATCACGTGGACGCGCGGCACGTCGGGGCCCCACGGTCTGCTGAGCGGCACCAGGACCAGACGGGCGCCGAGCCCGGTGATGTGCGCCGCGCCGTAAGCCGGCGAGGCCGTCCTGCCGAGACGCATACGGCCCCCTGTTCGAAACGGCTGCCAGAAACCGTTTCACGTGCCGTCGGCTACCGCAACGCCGGGGGCGGCAGGCCCGGGGGGCCTGCCGCCGGTGAATGCGCGGATGCGGCTGCTCAGCAGCTGTTGTCGGCGCTGTTCTCGAACGTGACGTTGCTGATCGTGGTGTTGTCGCCGCACGGGTTCTCCGTGAGGGCGGAGTCGATCAGTGTGAAGTTGGACAGGGTGATGTCCCGGTTGTTCGCGAACTCGGCACGTGCGGCGAGCCGAACCTCTCCGCCGCCCGAGATGGTGCCGCCCTCGCTCGCGATCGTGACGTTGTAGCAGTTCTCGATGAGCACCGCGTTGTTGCCGGTGTCCGCGATATCCACCCGGTCGATCACCGCGCCGCCGCTCTCCGAGACGCAGAAGATGCCGCGCCCGCCGCCGCGGGCGATGACCTCGCCGACGTGGATGTTGGTGCTGTAGTCGTTCAGGGCGCCGTTGTTGTTGGCCATGCGGAAGGCCGCGTAACCGGTCCCGGCGCCCGCGTTCGTGGCGTTGACGGTGCCGATGTCGGCATTGACCGTGTCGTTGAGCAGCAGCCCCGACTCGCCGACGTCGGTGGCCGTGATGGTTCCGGCCGTGAAGCCGTCGACGCCGTAGGTCTCCACCGCGTGGGCGCCCGCCCCGCTGATGGTCGCCGAGTCGATGCTGATGCCGGTGGTGCGCTCGCCGGTGTTGTCGTGGTTGTCGATGCGGATGCCGAGGCCGCCGGAGAGTTCCATCCTGATATCGCCCATCGCCACGTCGTGGGCGTTCTGGACGAAGATGCCGAAGTACGGGGCCCCGTGCATGTTCTCCAGGAACGGGATGGCCACGTTCTCCGCGTTCCGCACCCGGATCGGGGCCTGGTCGGCGGCCATGCCACCGGTGACGTTCAGCGTTCCGCACACCTCGAGCGAGGTGTGGCTCGGCAGGTCGAGCGAGGCGTCGGCGGGTACGTCCCCGGAGCCGCGCACCACGACCGACTCCATGTTCGTGCGGCCCTCGGTGAGGCTGGCGACGCCGGCGCGCATGGCCTCCAGCATCGAGTCACCGCTGTAGCCCGGCGCGGTCCAGGTGCTCCCGTCCAGGACCACCTCCGCGTCGTAGCTGCCGTCGCCACAGGCCAGCGTCTCCGGCGCGTCGGCCGTGTCCTCGGCGGCACCGGCCGTCGCGGTCAGGCCGACGCCCGAACTCACCACGGCCAGCAGACCGGCGGCCAGGAGGGTGAACCTGCGCTTCCTGCGGGGGGATGCGGCTCTGCTTCCCATTGTTGCTCCTGTGTGTGGGGGATGTGGCGGGCCGGATGGGGCTCCCGGGGGTGAATCGATTCATTCGCGGGGTGTCCGCAGCCCGCATGTGGGGGATTCGAAGATTGGCACAGGTGCGTGCCGCAAGCGCTTACTCAGCGCCCGTGGCCCGGGAGTATGGCAACGCGGGACCGCGGCCGTCAATGAATTCGGCAGCGACGGGCGAGAGTTGCACACGACCCCGGCGCACGACGTCCCCTTCCGCCGGCCCGGTCGCGCGGGGCGTTGGCTCGGGCCGCGGCGCACACGTTCCACGGTTCCCGCGCACGTGGCGCGGTGCGTCAGGCGGGGGCCGGGGAGCCGCTGGAGGTGCGGACGATGAGGCGGGGCTGGAGCGTGAGCTGCCGGATCGGGAGGCTGTCGGGGTGGGGGTGGGTGAGGCGGTCGAGCAGGAGGTGGGCGGCGTGGACTCCCAGCTCGTGTTTGTGGGGGGCGACCGCGGTCAGCGGGACTTCGGCGAGGGAGGCGATCTCGTCGTCGTAGGCGATGAGGGCCAGGTCGTCGGGGATGCGGAGGCGGTGGGCGCGTGCGCGGCGCATGATCTCGATGGCGTCGTGGTCGGAGTGGATGAGGGCGGCGCGGGTGTGCGTGGTGCGGCAGGCGTTGATGAAGTGGTCGTAATGGGTGGTGGCCTCGGTGCTGCCGAGGGTGGGGCGCCCGCTGTCGGTGGTGGGGGCGGCGGGGTCGAGGCCGAGGTGGTGTACGGCTTGGGCGTGCCCCTGGGTGACGAGCGGAGCGGTGGGGCTCCCATTGGTGAACAGGGCGATGCGCTGGTGGCCCAGCTCCGCGAGGTGGCGGACGGCGTTGTAGGCGCCCTGCTGGTGGTCGGAAATGACGTACTCGCAAGCCACGTAGGGGTTTTGGGGCTGGCGTTCGAGCAGGACGTAGGGAAGTCCCGCGGTGGTGAGGTGGTCGAGGGTGGTGGGGGGCAGGTGGTGGCCCCCGGTGGAGACGATGAGGAGGCCGGTGGCGCCGGCGGCGGTGAGTTCCGCGATCTGCTCGTGGTCGCGGGGCTGTGCGTAGTCGGTGAGACCGATGATCACACGGGCCCCGCGTTCGGCCGCGGCGGCGCGGACTCCGGCGATGACCCGGGGGTAGTAGTAGGTGGCCGAGGGGACGAGGAGGCCGAGGGTGTGGCCGCTGTCCTGGGGAACGGGGGCGGGCGGGGCCGCGGGGTGGGCGGGGGCCTGGGGCGTTGTGGGTGCGGCGAGGAGGGCACCGCCGCGGACGCGGGTGACGCGCCCTTCGGTCTCCAGGTCGACCAGGTCGCGCCGGATGGTGGCGCGTGAGACACCGAGCCGGGTGGCGAGTTCGGTGATTTTCAGGACGCCGGATGCTTCGAGCTCTCTGACCAGCAGCTCGTGTCGTTGCGCGACGAGCATGTCGGCCATGGGCGCCTCCTGTGAACAGATTTTGAGCATCCTAAAGCAACACCGCCGAAGCTGCTCAATTGCGGTGGGCCCGAGCGCTACGCACCGTACCCGCGTGCGAGGCGCGGCCGGGCAGGACTCCGGGGGCGTCGCGGGTATCAGCTTGCTTCAGAAGTGCGCACTCACGGCGGGCGCGGAGCCCGTGCGGTCATGCCCCGCGGTCGGGCCGGAGTGCGGTGTGGCCGAGGCGGGCTCCTGACCGCGGGGCGGGTGAGGTGGATCACAGGCGGAGCCGGCGGCGCACCGATGAGTCGGTTGCTCGGGGCGGGTCTGCCGGGTGTAGCGATGACTGGAGGGAGACGAGATGAGCCACGACTCGACGCCTCGCGGCCGGCAACAGCAGGTGTTCGCGTTCCTGTTCTGTTCGCTCGACGGGTATCACGAGGGGCCCGGCGGGAACTGGGCTGGGGGCTCTACGACGAGGAGTTCTTCGACTGGAACCTGCGCCAGACCCGCGAAGTGGGTGCCCTCCTGCTGGGGCGGCGCACCTACGAGCACTTCGCCGATGTCTACACCTCGGCCGCAACCGCGGAGCGGCTGCCCGAGGTCACGGCCTTCATGAACGGCGTGCCCAAGACGGTGGTGACGAGCGGTGCCCCGGTCACCCCCTGGAAGGGCACCCGCATCACCGACGGCAGCGGCCTGGAGGCCGAGGTCGCGCGGCTCCGGGCCGAATCCGCCGGTGACGTCGCGGTCTTCGGGAGTTCGGGACTGGTCGTGACCCTGCTGGAGCAGGGACTGGTGGACGAGCTGCGGATCTTGCTGCATCCGGTGCTGCTGGGCCGTGGCCGGAGCCTGTTCGCCGGCCTGGAGGACCGCGTCGACCTGACGGCCGGGGCGGTGACCGTATTCCGTTCCGGCAACGTCCTTCTGCGGTACCGGCCATCGGGCCGCGCCGGGAGCCGCCGGCTCGATCTTCGAGAACGGCTGACACAGTGAGGTGCGAGGGTCCTGGCGGCTGTGTCCGGCACGTGACTCGGACGTCGTCCGCGTCGTGAAGACTTCGAACCACGCACGTGCCACCGTCGTGGAGGACTGAACGGGCCGCCGCGCTGCTGCCTCCAGCACGGCCGAGCCCCGTCTGCCGGAAGGCGGGAAGCGGCACCGACGCCGCATGAACTGTTCGTTGCGGTCCCGCTCCTCGTCGACGGCGCCGAAGGCAACGGAGCCGATCCGCCTGACCCGGTCCAGGCCGCCGCCCTCCCCGTGCGCGCGGGGCGGCGCGGCATCGGTAGGGCAGGGAGTGGCCGCACCCCGCGGTCCACGCCGTACTGCCGGCATGGTGACTCTCATCCGGGACGGCTGTCAGCCGAAGTCGTCGGGAACGATGCGAAGTTTCTGCGCGATGCGGGCGAGGGCCTTCTGGTCGGTCGTGTTGAGCGAGTCGAGGACGATACGGCGTACGGCGCGCAGGTGTGTGGGTGCTGCCAGGCGCACGATGTCGAAGCCGGCGTCGGTGAGTTCGGCGAGGGTATAACGGCCGTCGGCCGGGTCGGGCATCCGTACGACCCAGCCGCGCTGTTCACAGCGTTTGATGACGTTGGACAGGCGGGAGAGCGACCCGCTGGCGAGGAAGGCGAGCTCTCCCATCCGCAGCTTGCGCTGCGGAGCCTCGGAGAGGTGGCTGAGCACGAGGTACTCGAACAGGGTGAGGCCGTGTTCCTGCCGCAGTGGCGACTCCAGCTTGCCGGGCAGCAGCAGGACAAGGGAGATCAGCCCCGTCCACGCCGTCTTCTCCTGCTCGTCGAGCCATCGCAGCTCCTCGTCGTCCTCGCCGTCCGCGTGTCCGCCCGTGCCGCTCATGGGCCCTTCCGTGCTGCTCATGGCTCTTACCGCCCCTCCGGCGAAGTCCGCCGTCACTTTGCACTTGAAGTCATCGCTTGCTACTATCACTTTACGCGTGAACTCATGAGAGAGGAAACGCGCCCCTATGGACGGGAAGAGGAAGCATCATGAGCACCGTCACGTTCGGCATCACTCCTGGATACGGCGAGAAACTGCACGAGGCCCTCGGCTACAGCGGGGCCGTCCGCGTCGGCGACCGGGTCGAGATCTCCGGCCAGGCGGGGGTGAATGACGACCTCGTCATCCCCGACTCGCTGGAAGACGAGATCGTCCAGGCTTTCGACAACGTGGAACGCACGCTCGCCACGGTCGGCGCGACATGGAAGGACGTCATCCACGTCAACTCCTACCACAAGGTCGCACCGGGAGATGACGCCATCGGCGACGACCACAACACGGTCATGGCCGAGCAGTTCCGCCGTCGCCTCGGCGGCCGTGCGCCGATCTGGACCGAGACGGGCGTCACGGTCCTCGGCATCGCCGCGATGCGCGTGGAAATCCGCGTCACCGCCATCGTCGGCTCCGGGGACTGAACTGCACCTCTTTCGCCGCAGGCGCTCCCCGGGAGCCGCTGCTGGCTCCCGCCTCGGCGCCGTGGCGGACGACCACACGGTGGGCCCGGATTCCGCGCATACGTGTCTCCCTTCCACTTGGGGGAGGGAGGCTGACGCGGTATTACTCCGCGGGGTCAACCACCGGCATGCGTGATCCGCAGTGCGAACGTCCCGTCGGCCACCTCCGCCGTCAGGTCCAGGCTGTGCACCGTTGCCGTGGTGCCGTCGTGTCCGTCGTGGCGGTGGTCGCGGACGGCGGCCCGCCAGCGGCTGGCGTCGTACTCGAGCAGCAGGGCCCCGGAAGGTCCCGTCACCAGGGCACGGCCGGGCCCCGGCAGAGTGATGGGGAAGAACGACATGAACCGTTCGGTGACGTCGAGCGGCGTGCTGCCCGCGATCTCGTCCCGGACGGTGAGCGTTCCGGCGGCGAACTCGAAGTCCCGCACCAGCGAGCGGAGCGGGGCGACCGGGTAGCCGTGGCTGAGGTCCAGGCGGAACCTGGCGCGCCCGCCGCCGTGTTTGGCCAGCAGTACCTCGGCGCGTGCCGTTGCCGAGCTTTCCTGGGCCGTTCCGTTCACGAGCGGAACGCTGTGCCCGTGGGAGCCGGTGCACAGGATGTCGTAGCGCGCCGGGCCGAAGTAGTCGCGGGTGTACAGACCGGAGCCCAGTTCGGCGAGCAGCGGCTCGCCGTCCAGGGCGACGACGAACGACCCCAGGTCGTTGTGGTTGTGCGGCTCCTGGTTGTGGCCGCCCTTGGCGGCGAAGGCCAACTCCCGCCCGCCGTCCCGGTGCCGGCCGATCATCCACTGCGCGTCGGCCAGGTACCCGCCCTCGTCGGGGGCCGGGTCCCGTGCCGGGCGCGGGTGCCGCGTCGCCCACACCAGTGCGCGCAGCGCCGGGCCCCAGCGCCCGCAGTGGTCCACCACGTCCGGCGCCGCCAGGTGTTCGGGCGCGTGCGTCACCGCGGGAAAGCGGTGGTTGAGCAGCGCGGCGAGTCCCGGTTCCCGTGCGCCCTTCGGGCGGGCGTCGGAGAAGGCGGCGACGACCGCGCCGGAGAGGAAGACGCGCTGCGGGAAGAGCGCGATCCGCTCCACCTTCCCGCCGCCGTCGGCGAGCAGGTCGATCGCCCCGCCGGTGCGGCGGCGCAGCGCCTCCGCGTAGTTGACGAAGAAGCCGAAGCCGTAGGCCCAGTAGTCGAGCCCTTCCAGGCAGGCCCCGTCGTCCCCGTAGCCCGCGAGGAACCGCTCCATGGCCGCGACCACCCGCACGGTGATCTCGACGAGTTGCTCCTCCTCGTCGTCCCCGAGCAGGTGCAGGGCGGCCATGCCGACTCCGCACGCGCACACCGCCGACCAGTTGGTGTGGTCGTGCTCCCACCAGTTGGGCGGCAGGTCGAGGAACGGCTCGATCACCCGGTGCCTGGTCTCCCGGGCGGCGCGCGCGGCCACCAGCGGAGCCAGCCGGGCGGGCAGCAGCCGGGGGATCTCCGCCAGGGCGAACGCCGTTTCGGCGGCGAAGAGGTCGATCTGCCGGGCGTGCGGTACCCCGGGGTCGGTCGCCAGCAGCCCCGTCAGGTGCGCGGGCAGGGCCCAGGCGTACTCGTCGCAGATCGCCCAGATGGTGTCCTCCAGGGCGGACACGCCGCCGTCCGGGTGGGCCAGGGCGTGCAGGGCCAGGTCGGCCAGTCGGCGCCTGCGGCCGAAGTAGTCGTTCTCGAACGCCCGGCGCGATCCGTCGTCGGCGAACATCCGGTACCGGGAATGGGGCAGCACGGTGATCTCCGTGCGTTCCCACTCGGCGGCGCGGGCGTCGATCGCGCGCAGGTAGCCGTCGGCCGGCGGGGTGCGCCTGGCGCGTTCCCACAGCTCGGGGTCGGCGTATCCGTCGAGGACCGCTTCCCGCCGGCCGGCGCGCAGCGCCGCCCGAATCCCGTCCCTGCCCCGAGGCACGCGTCCCATCGTCTTCCGTTCCTTCGGCCGCCCGGCCTGTCGAGTGTCGCTTGTCGTGTGTCGAGTGTGTCGGGCGCGTACCATCTTGGCGCCATTGATTATTTCTTATTTAGTTGTGCGCGGTGTGTCTCGACTCGTGACCGCCTGACCCGCCTGTGTCCGGAGGACGCCGTGCTCTCCCCATCTCCCCGCGAAGGCCGGCTCGCCGGCCGGTGTGTCGTCGTGACGGGCGCCGCCTCGGGCATCGGGGCGGCCACCGCTCGGCGGGCGGCCGCCGAGGGGGCGGGCGTACTCGTCGCCGACGTGCAGCGCGACGCAGGCCAGGCCGTGGCGGCCGGCATCCGTGCGGACGGCGGACGGGCCGTCTTCCAGCACTGCGACGTGGCCGACGAGAACGCCTGGGCCGCTGCCGTCGCGGCGGCAACCGAGCACTTCGGCCCGGTGCACGGGCTCGTCAGCAACGCGACGACGGTCCGCCTCGCTCCCGCCGACGGCATGGCCCCCGCCGAGTGGAACCGGCAGCTGGCGGTCGGCCTCACCGGTTCGTTCCTCGGCTTCCGGGCCTGCCTGCCCGGCCTGAAGGAGACGCGGGGCAGCGCCGTCCTGGTGTCCTCCGTGCACGCCCTGGTGGGGCTGCCCGGACGGCCCGCCTATGCGGCGGGCAAGGCTGGACTGACCGGCCTGACCCGGCAGTTGGCCGTGGAGTACGGCCCCGACGTGCGGGTGAACGCCATTCTTCCCGGACCGGTGCTCACCCCGGCCTGGGACGGCGTCGGCGCCGCCGACCGGGAGAAGTCGGCCGGGCAGACCGCTGCCCGCCGCCTCGGCAGGCCCGAGGAGGTCGCGTCGGCGATCGCCTTCCTGCTGACGGAGGACGCCTCGTTCGTCACCGGGGCCTCGCTCGTCGTCGACGGCGGCTGGAGCGTGCTGAAGACCAGCTCCTGAACGGTGTCGCCGGTCAGCCGCGGAAGGCGTCGTTGCACTGGCGCTGGAGGGTGACGTCCGCCCACATGGTGTGGTGCGGCGCGGCGTTGGAGCACACGACCGTGCCCAGCGCGCCGACGCGTGCGCTCTCGGCGACCGCGCGGCGGCAGATCGCCGCGCCGACCGGGCCCTCCTCGAACGTGCCGTGCGGTGGCGTGTAGCCCACCCAGCCCTCGCCGAAGACGAGCGGCACGCCGGCCGCCGCGGACCAGTCGGCGGCGGCCTCGATCCACGTGACCAGCCGCTGTTCCATCGCCTTCCGGTGGGTCGCGTACCGGTCGTACAGCCAGGCGTCCCACTTCTGCGGGTCGCACCAGTCGTGCACGTACACCTCGCGGGTGCCGACGATCGTCGCCTCCAGGCGCCACCGCCGGTCGGCGGGCGGGGCCCAGTCGGCCAGCTCGGGGGCTCCGTCCCGCAGCAGCGCGCGGCGGGCCGCCTCCTGCGGGAAGGGGCGCCCTCCGTCGCGCAGCGCGAAGGTGTCGATCAGCTCGTCCAGTACGCCGTAGACGTAAGGGTGGAAGACGGCGACGTCCACGTCGCGCGGGATGCCGCGCAGGGAACCGACGGGTACCGAGGCGTAGTTGACGGTGACGGGCAGGTCCGGGTGGCGCTGCTTGAATCGCGCGATTCCGCGTGCCAGCCGGGGCTCGAGCGCGACGACGGGGTCGTCACCGGCGAGCCCGTCGGTCAGGTGACCGGCCTGGACCTCGTTGTGCAACTCGGTGAAGGCGACGCGGTCGTCGAGACCGCCGTGCGCGGCGAGGAAGTCGATCAGGTCGCCCAGGGCGTCGGCCAGCACCTCGGCGCGCCGCTCGGGATCGACGGCCGTGAGGGCGTCGTGCCAGCGCCGGTCCTCGGCGAAGGACGCGCTCTGCTGGTATTCCCAACTGGAGAGGATGACGAAGAAACCGTGGCGGCGGGCGGCCTCGAAGAGCGCCAGCAGATGGGCACGGCCGTCGATCTCGGTGGTGCCGCGGACGTCGTACCAGCGCACCCGCCGGCCGTAGTCGCCGCCCAGCGGCCCGAGCCGCAGCCGCGTGGTGTCGATGCCGGAGCCGAACAGCAGGAACGGCATCGCGCAGATGCGGATGGTGTTGTAGCCGCGGTCGGCGGCCTCGGCGAACGCCCGGTCGAGATCGGCGAACGGCTCACCCGGTCCGGTGCGGGTGTACCAGGTGAAGTCCCACAGGGAGATCGTCAGCTTTCCTGGCAGGTGGGCGGGCAGCGGGGTGGGCACGGTGCGGGGCCTCTCGGTCGGTGGTTCGGGGTGCGCCGCGCACGAGGCACGCGCGGTTCCGGCGCGCCTCCTGGGCACGCGGGGAGAGCATGCGGGACTCCAGCGGTGAGCGGTCGGCGGGTGGCCTCATCGTCCAATCCGCCCCCGGCGGTGTCAAGAAGTATTCATAAATAATGCTCACTGTAGGGTAGGGGAGTTTCCATCCGCAGTCCCGCACCGGGGAGGGCAGCGCCATGGCGTCGTACTCGGGCCGAGGGGTCCACGGCCAGGTCGTTCAGCACCTCGGACTCCGCATCGTGGGCGGCGAGTTCACCGAGGGCGACATACTGGACATCCGGGCCGTCGGTGCGCAGCTCGACGTCAGCCTCACCGCGATGCGGGAGGCGCTGAAGGTGCTGGCGGGCAAGGGGCTCATCGACGCCCGCCAGAAGCGCGGCACCTTCGTCCGGGCCCGGTCCGCCTGGAACCTGCTGGACCCCGACGTCATCCGCTGGCGCACCGAGGGCGGCGATTCCGAACAGCTCATGCACGACCTGGCCGACGTCCGTTCCATCGTCGAGCCCGCCGCCGCCCACCGGGCCGCCCTGCGCCGCACCGAGGCCGACCTGGCCGCGCTGGACACCGCGCTGAGCCGCATGGCGGACGCCCGCGGCGACTCCGCGGAAGCCGCCGACGCGGACGCCGCCTTCCACCGGGCCCTGCTCAACTCGACGGGCAACGAGCTGCTCGGCCGCCTCGACCTGCTCCTGGAGCCGGGGTTGCGCGAACGCGACCGCCTGGTCCACGCCCACCTGGTCGCCGACCCCGTCCCCAGCCACCGCGCCGTTCTCGACGCCGTCCGCGACCGGGACGCCCCGCGGGCGCAGGCCGCCATGCTCGATCTCCTGGCCCAGGCCGCCGAGGACTTCGGCCGCGTCGCGCCGAGGCTGCCGGGCCCCGGCCGGCCGGAGGCGCGTGAAGAACGCGCCCCGGGCAGCTGACGGGCGCCGCCCCGGCGTTCGCTACCGCTCCATGCGGGCCCTGCACAAAGCCGGACGCCGAACTCTGGCGCCCCTGCCCGACCTGCGGCGAGGCCGAACGGCTGACCGCGCCCGGCCCCTGCCGTCGCCGCACGCTCAAGCAGCGACTCAACGGCCTCCTCGCCGACGACACCGGCGCCGTCCCGCCGAAGCTGCAGGCCCTCCACGACGCGCTATCTGGCACCCAGCGGACGGCGACGGCCATGAACTGGCTCTCGAAGGGCATCGTCTCCACCGTTCTGTCCGACCTGGCCTCCGGCCGACGTTCCCCGACCCACGAGGCCCTGGACGAACTCCCCGACAGTAAGGTCGTCGAGCACATCCGCGGCGTCCTCGTGGCAGCCGGCGCACTGCCGCCCCGAGACGAGCAGATGGTCCGCCTCGAACGGCACGTGAAGGACCTCGTCGCCTCCCACTCCACCCCCGAGGGGCGGCAGATCCTGCACCGCTACGCGACCTGGCACCTGATCCGCCGGCTTCGCCGCCGAAGCCGCGGCAACGACATCACGCACACCCAGCTCAACGTCGTACGCCAGCACCTGCGGGCCGCCGTCTATCTCCTGGACTGGCTCACGGACCAGGACCTGACCCTGGCCAGCTGCCGACAGAGCGACCTCGAACGCTGGATGACCCGCGACGAGACCCGACTCCGAAGAGAGGCAGGGCACTTCGTGCGCTGGGCTCTCACCCAGAAGATCGCCCGAGACCTCAGCTTCCCGGCCGTGAAGTGGAACGGCCCGTCCCAGGCCATGGACGACGACGCCCGCTGGGCCATCGCCCGCCGCCTGCTGCACGACGACACCATCCGGACCGAAGACCGCCTGGCCGGCCTGCTGTTGCTCCTCTATGCCCAGTGGCCAGCGGCGATATCCCGGCTGACCACCGACCACCTCGAGGAGACCGACCAGACGGTCCGCATCGCCTCGGCGACGTCGCGGTCACTTTGCCCGGACCCATCGCCGAGCTGGCCCTGAAGCAGGTCGCCGCCCGCCGCAGCCACGCGGCCATCGCCCAGACCGACTCCCCCTGGCTCTTCCCCGGCGGCCAGCCCGGCCGACCAATCAGCGCCTGGGCCATGGGCGAACGACTCCGCAAGCTCGGCATCCGGCTCGCCGAGACCCGCTCCACCGCGCTGTTCCAACTCGCCACCGAACTGCCCGCCGCGATCCTCGCCCGCACCCTCGGCATCCACATCAGCGTCGCCGTCAAATGGCAGCGAGCCGCCGCCGGCGACTGGGGCGCCTACGCCGCCGAGATCAGCCGCCGCTCAGCCCCGCTCACCCACACCCCCGCTCACGACACCGAACAGGGCACCCGATGACCACCCCGGACCTCTCAGCCGACTGGCTCACCACCTGGCAACACGAGATCACCGCCATGCTTCAGCAGACCCTCGCCCGCTTCGAGACCGCCTACGGCTACCCACCAGGCGACAACGACGTTCTCGTCGCCGACGACCAAAGCCGAGCCACGGCCGCACGGCTGGAAGACGCCACCGTCCCCGCCGACCTGCTCACCTTCTACTCCTCGATCGCCGAGCTGTAGCTGCCCCACATCGACCACGGATACTTCAACCACCCGCCCGACCTGGTGCTCGACCACCTCACCGAATACGGACCAGTCCGCCTGACCGACCACCACACCGGCATCGCGTTCGGCAGCGATGGCGGAGGCATCCTCTTCGCACTCGATCAGAGCGGGCAGGTTCACCGATCCACCACAGCGTCATGGTTCGACGACTTCGAGCCGACAGCCCCAACCCTGACCCAGTTCCTCGAACAGATCCACCGAGCCACCGCGACCTTCACCAACGACACCAAGCGCCACGCGGCCACCGAACACAGCTGACCGACCCCGCCGATGGGCGCAGTCCACGAGGCATTCCGAGAGTTCCAATACCCGACTCCACCATCAGCCCGTCCGGGCGGGGCACAGGCCAAGTTCCTTGCGGAGGTCAACGCTGAGGAGGCGGAGCGCAACAAGGATCTCGTGCTGGCCGAGTACCGGCGCTATCAGCAGGGCGAGATGCCGTCAGGTCCCGGCGCCCGCGATCTGATCAGCTTCTTCGCCAGCGTCGACGGGAAGCTGGCCCGGGCGGCCGCGGAGGATCCCACGGTCGTCGGCAGCGACCAGGAGGTGAGAGCCCTCCTCGCCGAGGTCGCCGGCGTCTTGCACCTGGGGGTGGCGAACTACTGCTGGTTCATCGATCCCTCCAAGGCGTTGTGCCTGAAGCTGGCCGGTACCCCGAACGCGACGAAGCCCCCGGCGGGCATGTGCGATTCCGCCCGCTGCCCGCAGGCCACCCACCATCCCCGCCACCGTCCGGTGTGGGCCGAGAGTGTGCGGACCAAGCAGGTCTTCATCGGATCGATCGGCCGCAACCACAAGACCGAAAAGGCCCGGCTGCAGGCTGACGTGGATCGGGACGTGAAGGTCCTCGCCTCGATCGACGCCGCCGCCGCCGCGTAAGGAGAAACCCCACCTCATGGCTCGAATCAGCGCAGAGACCCGCGCCCGCAACGAGAAGGCCGTCCGAGCCGCGATGGACTGGCTCCTCAAGGGCGACCTCCCGCCCGGCGGCAGCTGCGACCTGAAGACACTGGCCACCGAAGCCGGTGTAACCCGTACCGCGTTCTACCCGAAGAAGAACCGTGACGGCACCACCCGCCCCGGCCCTTACCAGCACCTCGGCGAAGAGTTCGAGCGGCGCCTCCGTACTCTGCAGGAGGCCGGAGAGGTCGTCGACCCGCGGATCGAGCAGATCGAACGACTCAAGACCAAGGTCTCCGAGCTCAAGGAACGCCTAGTCCTGTCCTGTCGATCTTGTCGGATCAGCCCGCGGCTCCCCCAGACTCCTCCCCCAGACTTCGTCTGGGAGGTGCCCCCAGGGAGGTGCCCCCAGATGCGGTGCATCGCAAGGCACCGGATCGCAGCTCATACTTGGCCGTATTCGCGCGATTCGGTAACGCAGCGTGGGGGCACCTCCCAGCCGCCAGGCTGGGGGAGTGCCGTAGCTGGGGGCACCTCCCGGACGGAGTCTGGGGGAGTCGTGGGCCCGGCAAGATCGGCAGGACAGGGCCTAGCTCAGCGAGACGAGACCGTTGCCGAGCTCACGACGTTCGAGGAGCTCGCCGTCTCGCGCTTGGCCGCACAGCACGACGAGATCGTACGTCCACGGGAACAGGCCGCAGCCCTCAGCAACGTCCGCCGCCTGCCCGCCGCCCGCCCCGGAACGGCCCCGTACGGATCGTGCAGCTGAGCCATGTCTAGGACGGGTCCGGACACGGCGAGGGAGCCCGTCGGTGTAGCCTGCCGTGTTCCCTCGCCGTCCGCACCAATGGCCCCCTCAAGGGCGACGTTGATCGAAGGCTCGTCGATGGGCAGATCGTGGTGTTCATACAGGTCACGGCCCCGAATGCCGTCCCGGGATGCTCGTTGAAAGCGGTCGCGATGCGCTGATAGACGGTGGCACGGTGTTGTCGGCGCGTATGCGGTTTTTGTTACGCGGACGATATGTGTCCGCTCGTAGCATCGAGAGTATGCGTGTGTTGATCGTCGAGGACGAACCCTATATGGCGGAAGCCATCCGCGATGGCCTGCGCCTGGAAGCGATCGCGGCCGACCTCGCGGGCGACGGCGACATCGCCCTGGAAATGCTGAGCATCAACAGCTACGACATCGCCGTCCTCGACCGCGATATCCCCGGCCCTTCTGGTGACGAGATCGCCAAACGCATCGTCGCCTCGGGCAGCGGCATGCCGATCCTCATGCTGACCGCGGCCGACCGCCTCGACGACAAGGCCTCCGGTTTCGGACTCGGCGCCGACGACTACCTCACGAAACCGTTCGAACTGCAGGAACTCGTCCTCAGGCTCCGGGCGCTCGACCGCAGGCGTGCCCACAGCCGGCCCCCGGTCCGTGAGATCGCAGGGCTGCGGCTGGATCCGTTCCGACGCGAGGTCTACCGGGACGGCCGCTACGTCGCGCTGACGCGCAAGCAGTTCGCCGTACTCGAGGTCCTCATCGCCGCCGAGGGCGGTGTCGTCAGCGCCGAGGAACTTCTGGAGCGCGCGTGGGATGAGAACGCCGATCCGTTCACCAATGCTGTGCGCATCACCGTCTCAGCACTGCGCAAGCGTCTCGGTGAGCCGTGGATCATCGCCACGGTCTCCGGCGTCGGCTACCGAATCGATGCACAGCCGCGGGCCGGAGACGGGGGAGAGAACCATGGATAGAGCGCCTGGATTGAGTGTCCGCCTCAAGCTCACCCTCAGCTACGCCGGATTCCTCATGCTCGCCGGTGCCTTGGCGCTCGCCGCCGCAGGAGTGTTCCTCCTGCGACAGGGGTGGTTGCAAACCAACGAAGAGGGGGCATGGAAAAGAAACCCGGTCATCGACTTCGTGCAGGGTTTCGCGCCAACGGCAGCCGCAGTAATGGTGTTCCTCCTCATGTTCGGCCTCCTGGGAGGATGGGTCCTGGCCGGTCGTATGCTCGCCCCCCTGGCTCGCATCACCAACGCCACCCGCACGGCCGCTACGGGATCGCTCTCGCACCGTATCCAGATGCCGGGCCGCCAGGACGAGTTCCGCGAACTTGCCGACGCCTTCGACGCGATGCTCGCACGGCTTGAAGCACACGTCGCCGAGCAGCAGAGATTCGCGGCAAACGCCTCGCACGAACTACGCACCCCGCTGGCCATCTCGAAATCACTTCTCGACGTGGCCCGCACCGATCCATCACACGACACCGGCGAAGTCCTCGACCGCCTCCAAGCTGTCAATACCCGAGCGATCGACCTCACTGAAGCGTTGCTCTTGCTCAGCCGAGCCAACCAGCGATCCTTCACCCGAGAACAGGTCGACCTCTCCCTCATGGCGGAAGAAGCCACCGAAACACTGCTCCCCCTCGCAGAAAAGAACGGCGTCACCATCGAGACCCACGGCGACATCACCCCCGCGAGCGGATCGCCGGCGCTCCTGCTGCAACTGACCATGAACCTCGTGCACAACGCGATCGTCCACAATCTGGCCGAACAGGGCAGGGTGTGGGTCACTACCGGCGCCCACCCCGGCACCGTGATGCTCACGGTCGAAAACACCGGCGAGAAACTGCCTCCACACCTGGTCTCGACGCTCACCGAACCATTCCAGAGGGGCACCGAGCGCATCCACGCCAACCAGACGGGCGTCGGCCTCGGCTTGGCCATCGTCACAACCATCACTCGCGCACACGACGGCACCCTCACCCTCACCCCGCGCGACACCGGCGGCCTGCGCATCACGGTGGAACTGCCCGCGCGCACGTCCCCGCGGTCGTGATACGCGCCCCGCCGACTACGCGGGTGGTGCGGCCGTGTCGACGTACGCCAGGATCTGCCGGATGTCCCACGCGTGCTGCGCGGCATCGTGAGCATTCTTGTGCGCCACGTCCTCGGCGCGCTGGATGCCGCGTTCGGTGTGCTCGAGCACCACGTGGGCCTCAAGGGCGGCGGACACCGAGTCCACCCAGGCGTCGGCCGCCCGCTCCAGCGACCACAGGGCGCCGGCCAGGGCCACGTCGTTGTAGCGGGCCCGGCCCAGCAGATCCTGGTCGAAGCCGGGCAACGAGCGCGATCCCGAGAGGCGTGCTCCGGCCAGCCGCTCGGCCAGTTGCGCAGGCTGTCCGTGCCGTGGCTGACGTACGCCGCAATGTTCCAGCCGAGTTCCGGATGCCGCTCGTCGCCCCGGCGTCCCTCGAGCAGTGCCGCCTACCGCGCGGGCAGTCCCTCGACCTGGTCCATGGCGTCGTCCGGCGTCAGCGACCAGTCGAAACCGCAGCCGCTGGTCGGCGCCCCGGCGACCTCACGCGGTCCGAGCGGCGGTCTCCGACAGGAAGCCGTGTCCGAGCTCGGCGGAGAGGCCGAGGTAGTGGCGGAAGTTGTAAATCAGCGGGTTCCAGACCCCGGGGCGGCATGGACGCGCAGCGTCTCACACTCGACACTTAAGAATCCGCCCTCCCCACCCGGCGTGAGCGCGCAGGCGCGCGCCTCCAGCTGTAGGACGCACTCAGCGACGCGTGGCGGGGTCACGAGATCGACGTCGGCGGGGGTGAAGCCTGCGGCGCGAACTTGTCGGGTTCGTGCCGGTACACCGCGCGCCTACTCTCCGGCACCGGGTCGACCCCGGTGAGCGGAGCGCGGCGCTCCACCTGTTCCCAGAGGCCCGGCACGGCGACGTTGAGCACCAGCTCGGGGCGTACGGCGAGGTTGCGCGGCGTCCGGCTCGCATCGCCGAGGCCAAGGACCACGTTCTGGCCCAGGACCCAAGCGCAGGAGATCGGGGCGATGTTGGCGGTTTCGTCGTCGTTCTCGGTGGTCAACAGGACCACGGGCATGCCGAAGTACAGGATGCTCACGGCCGAATCGCACGGTGGGTTCGTCCGTCATAGGCCAGGACGCTGAGGTCAGGGCCCCTCGGCCGGCGTCGAAGCGTCGCCCGCCGACTATGGCCGGGTGACCAGCACCGACACCTTCACGAAGAGCCCGGCCTAGTCTCCTTGGGTGCCCTGCCGACGGATCGCACCAGCGCCGCCATGTGCCTAGCCCTGCTCGACGGCCGCGCCTGGACGGCCGCCGACCTGGCCCGGCTTGCCGGGGTGGCGCCGTCCACCGCGAACAGCCACCGCGACCAGCTGGTGGCCTGCTCGGCGAACACCGCGCGGGCCGGCAAAGCGGGCCGACAACGTATCGGCAGCGTATCGAAAACTGCATACGCGCCGGCAACACCCCGTTTCCTTGAATGGAGGCATGACCTACAGCGAACCAGTGGGAATCACCGCTTTCGGATGCGGGCGGGACGAAGCCGCACGGTTCCGGGAGCTGGCGCCCCGATTCGGGGTGACGCCGAAGATCACAGAATCCGCGGTGTCGGAGGGCAACGTCCACCTGGCATCCGGAAACCGGTGCATCAGCGTCGGACACAAGACCCGGATCACCCCGGCGACAATTCGTGCGCTGAGCCGAGTCGGCGTCTCCTACATCTCCACAAGAAGCATCGGGTACGACCACATCGACGTGGATTATGCGGGCCGCGTCGGCATTTCCGTCGGGAACGTCTTCTATTCCCCCGACAGTGTCGCCGACTACACGGTGATGATGCTGCTGATGGCGGTGCGCCACGCCAAGTCCACTGTCCGCCGTGCGGATGTGCACGACTACCGGCTGCACGACGTACGGGGGAAAGAGCTGCGCGACCTGACCGTCGGCGTGGTCGGAACGGGGCGCATCGGCACGGCCGTCATGGAAAGGCTCCGCGCCTTCGGATGCCGGATATTGGCGTACGGAAATCGTGCCGGTGAATTTGGCGACCCCGGCGACGAGGTGTCGCTCGATGAATTGCTGAGGTCGAGCGACGTCGTCACGCTCCATGTGCCGCTCAACGCCGAGACGCACCACCTTCTGGACCGTGAACGCATCCAGCGGATGAAACCCGGCGCGTTCGTGGTCAACACCGGGCGCGGTGCCCTCGTTGACACGACCGCGCTGGTCGCGGCGCTGGAGGACGGGTGCCTGGGTGGTGTCGCCCTCGACGTCGTCGAGGGCGAGGAGGGCGTGTTCTACGCCGACCGACGGAACGCTCCCATCGACAGCAAGCCACTGCTGCGGCTGCAGGAAATGCCGAACGCGTTCATCAGTCCGCACACCGCGTATTACACGGACCGTGCCCTGAGCGACATGGTCGAGAACTCGATCACCAACTGCCTGGAATTCGAAAGCAGGAATCAGCATGTCTAAGGCCAAGCTTCAGGTCGGAATCGTCTTCGGAGGCTGCTCGGAGGAACACCCCATCTCCATCAAGTCCGCGCAGGAGATCGCGCGGAACCTCGACCCGGACAAGTACGAGCCGTACTTCATCGGGATCACGCGCAACGGCGCCTGGAAACTCTGCGAGGGCCCCGCCGCGGACTGGGAGAGCGGCGCATACCAGCCCGTCGTGCTGTCCCCGGACCGCGGCGTACGCGGACTGCTCGTCCTCGATCAGGGGAAGTACGAGACGATCGGCCTGGATGTCGTGGTGCCCGTCCTGCACGGCAAGTTCGGGGAAGACGGCGCGATCCAGGGCCTGCTCGAGCTGTCCGGAATCCCGTACGTGGGCTGCGACGTCCAGAGTTCCGCGCTGGGCATGGACAAGTCCCTCGCCTATGTCGTCGCCGCCGGCGCCGGAATCGCCACGCCGGACTTCTGGACGGTCGCGGCGGGCGAGGAAATCGACGCCGACCGGTTCACCTATCCCGTCTTCGTGAAGCCGGCCCGCTCGGGATCGTCCTTCGGGGTCAGCAAGGTGGCGAACGCGGAAGAACTGCCGGCCGCGCTGGACGTCGCCCGGCGGTACGACACGAAAGTCCTGGTCGAGGAGGCGGTTGTCGGCAGCGAGGTTGGATGCGCCATCCTGGGCGGCGGAATGGACCTGACCACGGGAGAAGTCGACCGCATCGCCCTGTCCCACGGATTCTTCCGGATTCACCAGGAGGACGAACCCGAGACCGGCTCCGACAATTCGACGCCGATCGTCCCCGCCGACATTCCGGCTGAATCCCGGGCACGCGTCCAGGAAGTGGCGAAGGCCGTCTACCGGGCCCTGGGCTGCAGCGGACTCGCCCGCGTGGACCTGTTCCTCAAGGACGACGGACAGGTCGTCCTCAACGAGGTCAACACATTCCCCGGCATGACCTCGTACAGCCGATATCCGAGGATGATGGCCGCTGCCGGGGTTCTGCTGTCCGAAGTGATCGACCGCCTGGTGACCGGGACGCTCGCCCGGCCTCTGAGTCCGACGGGGCAGGCCGATGCGTAACGACTTCGTCTTCATAGACGAGTACATGCCCGGGGTCCGCTGGGACGCCAAGTACGCCACCTGGGACAACTTCACTGGAAAACCGGTTAACGGATACCTGGCCAATCGCATCGTCGGCACCAGGGCCCTGTGTGCGGCATTGCAGAGCGCGCGAGAAGAGGCGGCCTCGCACGGATTCGGCCTCCTTCTCTGGGACGGCTACCGCCCGCAACGTGCCGTGGATTCTTTTCTGCGCTGGTCGGAGCAGCCGGAGGACGGCCGCACCAAGCATCGCCACTACCCCAATATCGACCGGTCCGGGATGTTCGAGAACGGATACGTGGCCGCCAAGTCGGGCCACAGCCGCGGAAGTACCGTCGACCTGACGCTGTACCACCTGGAAAGCGGCGACCTCGCCGCCATGGGCGGCGACCACGACCTGATGGACTCGATCTCGCACCACGGAGTGGAAGGAATCCCGCGCGCCGCGGCGGACAACCGCAGGCGTCTTCTCTCCATCATGGAGACCTGCGGATTCAGCTCCTACGCATGCGAATGGTGGCATTACACGCTCAAGGACGAGCCCTACCCGGACACTTATTTCGATTTTCCCATCACACAGGTGAGTCTGGGATGAATACGGCGAGGCTCCGGCGGTCCGGCCGGAGCCTCGGCGTCCCCGGACGCCAAACGGCGAAAGCGAGCACCCTCACCAGACACCACCTATCGTCGGCGTATCGAGAACCGCATACGCGCCGGCAACACCCCGCCGCCTTCACTGGAGCCATGACTCGGAGCCAGCCGTCCCTCGCCCCGCACCCCCTCTCCCTCGCCGAGATCGCCGCGCTCGTCGGCGGCTGGGTCACGGGTGACGCGACCGTCACAGTGAGTGCGCCGGCCGTACTCGACAGCCGGTACGGCGAACCGGGCGGTCTCTTCGTCGCCATGGTCGGTGAGCGCGTCGACGGCCACGACTACGCCGTCCACACCCGTGCGACCGCCGTGCTCGGCTCACGGCCGACACCGCTCCCCACAGTCGTCGTCGACGACGTACCGGCCGCACTGCAGACACTTGCCGCCCACGCCGTGGCCCGGCTGCGCGAGCGGCTGACCGTCGTCGCGGTGACGGGCTCGCAGGGCAAGACCAGCACCAAGGACCTGTTGTCCGTGGTCCTTTCGGGCGCCGGGCCGACCGTCGCCACACACGGTTCGTACAACAACGAACTCGGCGTGCCCCTGACCATGCTGCGCGCCAACGCGCACACCCGCTTCCTCGCCGTCGAAATGGGAGCCCGCCACCTCGGCGACATAGCCCACCTCACCGGCCTGGTCGCACCCGACATCGCGGTCGTGCTCAACGTCGGCCAGGCGCACATCGGGGAGTTCGGCTCGCGCGCGGCCATCGCACGGACCAAGGGCGAACTCGTGCGCGGCCTCGTACCCGGCGGCACCGCCGTCCTCAACGCCGACGACCCCCGCGTCGTCGCGATGCGCGCGCTGACCGACGGGCCGGTCCTGACCTTCGGCCGCGCCGAACACGCCGACGTGCGTGTCCAGGACCTGGTCCTCGACCGCCTGGGCCGGGCGACCTTCACGCTGCGCACCTCCGGCGCCTCGGCCCGTGTCGCGCTGCCGCTCGTGGGCGCCCACCAGGCACTCAACGCGGCGGCCGCCGCCGCGGCGGGACTCGCGGCCGGCATCCCCCTGGTCACCTCGGCGGTGGCCCTCAGCACCGCCTCACTGTCCAGGTGGCGCATGGAGCGCCGCACCCTGGCCTGCGGCGCGACCCTGCTCAACGATTCCTACAACGCCAACCCCGACTCCACCCGAGCCGCCCTGGACACGCTCGCCGCGATCGCGGGCCGGCGCCGTATCGCCGTACTCGGCGCGATGCTCGAACTCGGCGCCGACAGCGAGGCCGAACACCGAGCAGTGGGCGAGTACGCGGCCGCGCGCGCCGACCTGGTGGCCGTCGTCGGCGAAACCGCCCGTCCCGTCGCCGACGCCGCGGGGGAGCGGGCGGTCGCGTTCACCGACAACCAAGCAGCCGCCGCCTGGCTGCGCGAGATCCTCACCGGCGGCGACGTCGTCCTCGTCAAGGCGTCGCGCGGCGCCCGCCTCGACGAGGTGGCCGCCGCACTCGGGTAACCGTGCGGCGCGGGCTCAGCGCCCGCGCCGCCGCATGTACAGGTCGAAGGCGCGGTAGACCAGCGGTCGCAGCGGCAGATCCCACTCCCCGACGTACCGCACCGCCCGCCCCCCGGTGCCGACCTTGAACCGGATCAGGCCCACATGCGGATCAGCGGCATCGAGCGTCGGCGTGATGCCCCGCAGGTCGTACACGTCGCAGCCCGCCGCCAGGGCGTCACGGATCATCGCCCACTGGCACGCGTTGGAACCCCGCACCTCACGTTTGGCCGTCGAGGAGGCGCCGTACGCGTACCAGGCGTGCGCGCCGACCCGCACCAGGATCGTGGCAGCCACCAACTCGCCCTCGTGGCGTGCCAGATAGAGCGCGATCCGCCCGGGATCCTCGGCGCTCAACTCCGCGAACATCGTCTTGAAGTACGCCAGCGGCCGCGGCGTGAATCCGTCGCGCGCGGCGGTGTGCACGTAGAGCTCGTGGAACGCCGCGAGGTCCGACGCGGCACCGACCGTGACCTCGACCCCCGCCTTCGCGGCCTTCTTGATGTTGCGGCGCCACTGCTGGTTCATGGCCTTCAGGACGTCGTCCTCGGACCTTCCCGCCAACGGCACCTCGTACGTGAACTGCGGCTGCCCGGCCCCGAACCCGTCCTCAGGGCTCTGCGGCAGCCAGCCGGCCGCCCGGAGCCGTCGGCTCACCTCGGCACCGATCGGATCGACGTGCCCGTCGGGGAGTCTGGTGAGCCGCCGCACCCCCGGATCGGCCACGCCGTCCTTGACCTGCGCCGCATCCCAGGTGTGCGTCCGCACCGGCGGGCACAGCCGGATCGCGAACGCGCCGCGGGCCTTGAGATATGCCGCCAGCGGGTCGAGCCACGCACCGATGTCCCCGGACCAGTCGATGTCAGGACCCCACGGCACATACGCAAGCGTGAACCGTGACAGCCCCGGCACCGGCCGGTGAAGGACAAGCCCCGCCCCCACAAGCCGCCCGCCGTCGAACCATCCGAGCGACTCACTGCGCCACTCCGTCTTCACCCGCCCCCACGCCGGGGTCTGCACGAAGTTCACCGACCGCCGCGCCCGCACGAAGGCCAGGTGCTCGGCGTCGCTGATCGGCGCGACGGTCAGCGTCACAGGGAGGGACAGGGGGGCTGGTTCACGGTAGGACATGACGCCAGTCAAGTCGGCCCTGTGTTGCCGGCACGTATCCGCTTTTCGATACGCCGACGATATGCGCCGCTCAGGCGCTCCGCGCCCGCCACAGATCGTGCTGCCTCTCCGGCCCGGCGCCACAGCCGCGCGCCCCCGTCAGGAGTGAGGTCGTCCAGCGGTACGAGGAATCGGTTCGCGAGGACGTCGGCGAACCTCTCGATGTCTCGGATCGGCTCGGGCGCCGCGCTACCGGCGCCGAGTTCGCGCAGGGTACGCAACGCGAGCATAAAGATGCGCCCGTCGACGGGCCGGGCAGCGATCAGCGAGGTCACGTACGTCGAATCGGTCACGGTGGACAGCTCGTGCGAGCGCGCGGTGAAGTCGGCGATGTCGCGCAGCCGGAAGTCGTAGAAGGCGATCGAACCGCCGGGCGCGTGGTGGAAGCGCCAGGTGCCGGGACCGAGGCGTTCGAGGCGGTAGTCAGGCCGTCCTGGACGTGGCCACCCGCGCGCAGCTGCAGCGGTTCGAGGAAGCCATCGCCGATACCCGCGTCGGCGAGGAAGCAGGCACGGCCGGACGTGATCTAGGTCATGCGGTCGTGCAGGTCAAAGGGACAACATGCCTCGCTGCAACGCGACACAACGGGGACTCTCACCCCTCGCGTAAAGCGACATGACCTGCGGGGGACACGACATCTGCCGACACAATGGCGCCGGAAGCGCCGGAAGCGCCGGAAGCGCCGGAAGCGCCGGAAGCGCCGGAAGCGCCGGAAGCGCCGGAAGCGCCGGTCTCGGCGAACGCCTGGGCGACCGCGGTCAGGAAGTGGCCCGCGTAGTGCCCGCGGAGATTGCCGTCGGCGGTCTCCCGGCCACCGGGCGGGTGCGCCCCGCGGGTGTCGAGGCCGGCGTTCGTCCGGAAGACGGACAGGATGCGATCGGCCGGATGGGCCGTCAGGTACTCCAGCATGAGGTCCCGCTGCGCGGCGAACACCCCGTCGCCGAGCCGGACTTGGTGCAGAGGGAAGGGCTTCGCGGCCCAGGTCGGCGGCACCGGCACGCCGGTGGCCGCGGTGGTGGGGGCGGCGAGCGGCGAGCGGCGAGACGCCGGTGGCGGCGGTGGCCGCGGACGCCGGCGCGGCGGCGAGCGCGGAGACCGAGGGGGCGACGGCGGCAGCGGCCGCCAGGCCGAGCACGCCACGGCGGGAGAATTTCTCATGCACGGCGGTGTTCCTCTCTTCCGGCGCAGACCTGCGAAAAAGATGGGAAAACCTTTTCGTCGAGCCTGGAGCCGCCTGCCGGGAGGGTCAACCGCCGTGCAGTCCCCGACCGTTGGGGCCGGGACCGGTCAGGGACCGTCAGGACCGTCAGGGGGCGGGGGAGCGGAGCGGGGCGGCGGCCGGGACGCCCGTGGAGTCGCGGACGACGAGCCGGCACGGCACCGTCCTGACGCCCTGCGAGGGTTCGCCGTCGATCGCCTCCATCAGCGTCAGCGCCGCGGCGCGGCCCAGCTCGGTCAGGCCCATGTCGACGGTGGTCAGCGTGGGGCGGGACGCCTCGGCCATCACGTCCCAGTTGTCGTAGCCGACGAGGGCCACCTCCTGCGGCACCAGGCGGCCCGACTCGCGCAGCGCGTCCGCCGCGCCGCGGGCGATCTGGTCGTTGCCGCAGAACATCGCGTCCACCGCCGGATCGGCGTGCAGCGCGATGAGCGCGGCCTGACGCCCCCACGCCTCGGTCCAGGAGCCGTAGTGCGGCCGGCCGCCGGACAGCTGTGCACCGGCCTCCGCCAGGGCGCGCACGGTGTGCTCCGCGCGGACCGTCGCCGCCAGGTGGTGTGCGGGACCGGTGAGGTGGGCGATCCGCCGCCGGCCCGTGGCCAGCAGGTGCTCGACGACGAGCCGGGCCCCCTCGGCGTCGTCTGGCACCAGCGAGATGTCCTGCGGATCGGTGGAAGGCCCCAGGGCGTACACCACCGGCACCGGCGTCGGCAGCTTCAGCGGGGGACGCGGGTCGGTGCGGCGACCGGTGACGATCAGCCCGTCGATGCGGCGCTCCAGTAGACTGCGAACGTAGTGCTGCTCGCGGATCTTGTCGCCGCGGGTGTCGCACAGGAAGACCGATATCTGACCCGCCCCCAGCGCGTCCTCCGCGCCCAGGAGCACGGGCAGGCTGAACCTGCCGATGTCGTCGGTCGTGATCAGCCCCACGGTGTAGGTGCGCCCCGAATGCAGGCTCCGGGCCGCCGCGTTGGGCTGGAAGCCCAGCTCGCGGGCGACGGCGACCACGCGCTCGCGCGTCTCGGGGCGGAGCCTGCCGCGTCCGTTGATGGCCTTGGACACGGTCCCGGGGGACACCCCGGCGCGTGCGGCGACATCGTGGATCGTGACCACCCGCGCCCGTGCCCCCTCCCGAGGCGTCACCGTCATGCGAAAACCATTTCCTCTCTGCCGCCCGGCGCAGGCCCTGCCGGGACGGGCGGCCGGGCCACCGCCGTTCGCCCTCAATCATAGTCATTCCGCGGGCAGTCGGGGCCGTGCGCACCCCTTGACGCTCTTCCTCGGCGACTCCTAGCATCCCCGTTCGGGAATACAGTTTCCTTATTTTCCCGGATGGGGCGGAGTCAGCCATGGCAACCGCCGCGGTCCTCCCCTCATGCCGCCGCCGCGCAGGCGGTGAACGAGTGCTCCGCAGACCCCCGCACGTGACGGGGCAGCGCGTCCCGTTCGGCTTCGCCGTGCCGCTCACCGGCCGCGACGAAGCGTACCGCCGCACTCCAAGGAGGTAGAGCTGTGCGTTCCCAGCAGCGGCGCAGACGCCGCACGGCGGCGCTGGCCGCGACCATCATCACGGTGCTGCCCGTCACGTTCGCGGCGGCCTCGCCGGCCGCCGCCGACAACGACGCGATCGGGTACCCGGTGTTCTCCGGGGCCGAGAACCCGGTGCCCGACCTGGCGGAGGGCTTCGCCGTCGCCGGCACGCTGCGGCAGCAGTACGAGGCCGATCTGGCCGACGGGGACGGCACCGACTTCTGGATGGACCGGATGCTGGCCCGGCGGGGCGCCGATCCGGCCGGGGACTGGCTGTTCACGCGCGGGCGTGCGCTGTTCATGAAGACGCACGATCCCGCGCAGCTCGGCTTCGCCGGCAGCGTGGCCTACTGGGAGAGCATCGACGACCGGTCCGCGTACACCGTCGAACTGCTCGTGGACGGCAGGGAGGTCGCCCTTCGGGAGGACACCGGCGCCCGGCTCCAGACACCGAGCCACTGGCACAGCGAGTACACGGCCGACGGCGGACTGCGAGTCGTGCAGACCAAGTTCATCACCGACGACAACGTCGCCGTCACCAGCCTCGACCTGGTCAACACCGGCGATGCCGACCGGCAGGTCACCGTCCGCGCCCGCTCGCCGTACGCGACCGAGGCGGCGGACGGAGAGCTGACCGGGACCGTTCCGGCCAGGAACGACCTCACCCTGCTGCACCCGCGGCTGTCCGGCGACGGGATGGCGCCGGCGGACGGGGTGCTCGAAGGCGCGGTCGCCGTTCCGGCTGGGGGATCGGCCGGGACGAAGGTGCAGATGGGCTTCGTCACGCAGGAACTCGCCGACTCCCGCCCGGCGTACGACGCGATCCGCGGGGCGACCCCGGCGAGCGCCTACACCGACCACGTCCGGGAGTACAACCGGTGGTGGGCCGACAACCTCCCCTATCTGGACGTCCCCGACGACAATATCGAGAAGACGCTGTACTACCGCTGGTGGCTGCTGCGTTACAACTACCTCGACGCCAATATCCCCGGGAGCGACTACCAGTTCCCGACATCGATGGAGGGAGTGCTCGGCTACAACAACTCCATCGTCCTGACCACCGGCATGTTCGTGGAGGACCTCAAATACCTGCGCGAACCGGCCTATTCCTACGGACCCTGGGTCTCGGCCGGCGAGGTCTCGCGCAATTCCAGGTACACCGACAATCCCGGCGATCCGGAGAACTGGTCGAACAGCTACACCCAGTACCTGTCCGAGGCGGCATGCCTCCTACACGGTCCACGGCGGCCCCGACGGTGTGCTGCGGAACCTCGCCCATTACGCGGAACAGGATGTCCGCGGGCAGCTCGAAACGTACGACGAGGACGGCAACGGCCTGATCGAGTACGACGCCGGGCACATGACGGGAAATGACGCGGACGCCGTGTCGTTCCACTGGCGCGACGGAAATCTGGACCGCACGGAATCGGCCTACGTCTACAGCAACGCGCTGGCCGCCGCGAACGCTTACGACGCGCTCGGCGAGGAGGAGCGGGCGGCCGGCATGCGGGACGTCGCCGACACGGTCCGCACCGCGGTGCTCGACCACCTCTGGGACCCGGAGGACCGGCTCCTCAAGCACCGGCACGTCGAGAGCGGCGAGCTGGTCCCGTGGAAGGAGATCAACAACTACTATCCGTTCAGCGTCGGACTGATGCCCACGCCCGAGGAGGACCCGCAGTACCTTCAGGCCCTGCGGCTGTGGGCGGACGCCGAAGAGTACCCCGTCTTCCCCTTCTACACCGCCAACCAGGCCGACAAGGCGGAAGCCGCGGAACAGGGGTTCCCCGGCAGCAACAACTTCTCCGTCATCAACTCCACGGTGACCTTCCGCTTCCTCGCCTCCGTCCTGCGCCACTATCCGAGCGAGTACATCGACAACGAGTACTACGCCAAACTGCTGTCGTGGAACGCGTGGGCCCACTACATCGACGGCGACAACAACTGGCCCGATCAGAACGAATTCTGGGCCGACGGCAGCGCCGATCCGCAGGACATCGGCTACCGTTCGTGGATTCACCACACCATTCTCGGCACCACCAACTGGACCGTCATCGAGGACGCGATGGGCTTCCAGCCACGCGCCGACGACAAGATCGAGCTGTGGCCCATCGACATCGACTGGCCGCATTTCGCGGTGAGCGACATCAACTACCACGGCACCGACCTGGCCGTCGTCTGGGACGAGCCGGGCGACGGCGAGCGCCCGTACGGCCAGGACGTGCCGGAGGGCTACTCGGTGTACCTCGACGGCCGGCACGCGTTCACGGTCGACGACCTGGCGCACCTCGTCTACGACCCGGCGACGGGCGGCATCACCTTCCCCGAGGGCGGAGCCGAGGTGGTCGCCTCGCAGCGGGCGGACCTCCCGGCCGCGCACGACATCACCTACGGCGAGGACGACCGGCTGACCGAGGTGTTCGCACAGGCGGGCCGCGACATCACGCTCGGCGAGGAGCGGGAGAACCTCGCCGCCGGCGCGGTCGCCAGCGCCTCGTACGAGGCCGAGGGCCGCGACGTGTCCGCGGCCGTGGACGGGTTCACCATCAACGAGCCGTACTGGGGGACGGACGGTTCGGGGAACGCACAGGACTGGCTGCGACTCGACTTCGGCCGGCCGGTGAGCGTCGACAGCGTCAACCTGTACTTCGCGAGTGACAAACAACGGGGCGGCTACGCGGAGCCCGCCTCCTACACCGTTCAGTACCTCGACGGGTCGCGGTGGCGGGACGTCGGCTCCGCGGTCCGCAGCCCCGCGATGCCCCGGGCGAACCACAACGAGGTCCGCTTCGAGGAGGTGACCACCACCGCGGTCAGAGCCGTGCTGAGACACCAGCCGGGAACGGCCGGCGGCCTGAAGGAGATCCAGGTGTTCGACACGGGCCGGGGCGGCGGCGAGTCACCCAACCTGGCGCCGCAGGTCATCGCCTGGCAGGAGCACTCGCCGGTCACCGGCCAGTACCAGCTCGCCGGAGTCGTCAAGGACGACGGGAATCCGCAGGGCCGGCTCGACATCCGCTGGGAGACGGTGTCGGCACCCGAGGGCGGTGCCGTGTTCTTCGACGAGGAAACGGCTCCCACCACGACGGTGCGCTTCACCGAGGCGGGCACGTACGTCCTGCGCCTCACGGCCGACGACGGAAGCGAGCGCAGCTCGCGGGAGGTCACGGTCGAAAGCGGGGACATCGGCCGCGTCAACATCGCGGCGACCGCCACGCCCACGGCCTCCCACACGTCGGCCTGGGAGTCGGTCGAGGCGATCAACGACGGGGCGGAGCCCGAGTCCTCCGCCGGCTCCCCGCGCTGGGGCACGTGGCCGGAGAAGGGAACGCAGTGGGTCGAGTACACCTGGGACGAGCCGGTGCGTGTCGAGGGCTCGGACATGTACTTCTTCCGCGACGCGGCGGCCGGGGACGCCGACGGCGTGGGCGTGCCCGCCTCCTGGTCCATCCAGTGGCGGGACGGCGGGACCTGGCGGGACCTGGCAGATCCGAGCGAGTACGGCGTCGCCGAGGACACCTACAACAGCACGGCGTTCACCCCGGTCACCACGACGGTCCTGAGGGCGACGCTGAACGGGCAGCCGAACCTGGCCGTGGGCATCCAGGAGTGGAAGGTCTACGCGGAACCGCCCGAGTCCGTGCGCGAGACGCATGTGCCCACGCGGACGGGAGTCGTGCCGGAGCTGCCCGCGGAGGCCACCCTCGTCTACGCGGACGGCTCGACCACGTCGACCCCGGTGGACTGGTCCGCCGTCTCCGAGGACGATCTGTCCGAGGGCGGCACCGGCGTGCGGGTGCCCGGGCTGACCCGGTCGCCGCCCATGGCCGTCGAGGCGACCATCTGGGTGCGCCTCACGGACGCGGTCCACATCACCGCGCTCGTGGCGGAGACCGTGCGGACCGATCCTGGCGTGGCTCCCGTCCTGCCCGAGCACGTCGTCGCCGTGTACAACGACGGCTCGCGGGACAGCGCCACGGCGGTCGACTGGGCGGAGATCTCCCCGGACCAGTACGCGCGGCCCGGGTCGTTCACGGTGGCGGGCGTGGTCGAGGGCACCGAGGTCAGGGCCTCGGCCGTCGTCCGGGTCGGGGACCGGGAGTGACGTTGCCCGGTCGCGGGCCGTGACGGCCGGGTCAGGGGGGAGACGCCGACGTCTCCCCGCTGACCCGGCTCCTCAGCAGCTCCCCCCGCCGCCTCCTCCACCGTCGCCGCCTCCGCCCCCGCCCGAACCGCCGTCCCAGCCGCCGCTTCCGCCGCTGTCGCTCCAGCCGCCGAAGACGCCGCCGGAAGTGTGGTGCTCCCGCGTACCGCCACCCGAACCGAGCCTGCGGAGCCCGTACGCCATCGCGATCAGCGCGCTGAAGACGAGCATGAGGATGCCCAGTCCCATCAGGGTTTCCATCGCACGTTCCCCCGTTTCCGCGAACGTTCCCTGCCCGGCCCATCCCCGGCGGTCCCCGGGGGACAAACGGGCGGTGGGCTTCCGTGACAGGGCTGGGACACGGCCGGGACGCCCCCGTGGCGAACGGTTCAGGAGTCCGCGGTCAGTTCCTGGAGGACCGGCAGCATCATGTCGAGGGCGTGGGGGATGGACAGCGGCGTGTTCGCGGCGAACGGCTCGCCGACCTCCGGGGCCATCACCCGGGCCCGGCCGTCCGCGACCGCCGGGACCGCCTGGTAGAGGGGGTCGTCCTCGATGGCGGACGCCTCGACGCCGATCGCCGTCATCAGGATCACATCGGCGTCGAGCAGATCGAGCCGCTCGTTGGAGACCGACACGGAGAACGCCTCTGTCGCCTGCTCCTGGATGGCCGGGTTGTTCTCGAAGCCCAGCGCCTCCAGGAATTCGATCCGGCCGCCGCCGCGCACGTAGGCGCCCCAGCCGCCGCTGTAGAGGCTGCCGACGGTGACGGTCCGGCCGGCGAACTCGGGGTGCTCCTCGGCCGCGGCGGCGAACTGGCCCTCCAGCTCCGCGGTCAGCTCCTCGCCCTGCGTGGCCCGGCCCAGTGCCGTGGCGACCAGCCGCACCTGCTCCTGCCAGGAGGTCTTGTACTCGTCGGCCTCTTCGTCCGGCACGCCGATGGTCGGGGCGATCCGGGAGAGCTGGTCGTAACGCTCCTGGCTGCCGCTGGACTTGGTGTCCAGGATGAGATCCGGGTTCAGCTCGCTGATGCGGTCGTACTCGGGTTCCAGGGTGCCGATGATCTCCGGCGACTCCTCGTAGAGCCCTTCGGCCCAGGGGCCGACGCCGTCGCCGCCGAAGGCGAGCCAGTCGCTCGCGCCGACCGGCTGGACGTCCAGCGCGAGGGCGGTCTCCGCGTCGCCCCAGCCCAGGGCGACGACGCGGCGGGGCTCCTCCGGCACGGTGACGGTGCCGAACTTGGTGGGCACCTCGACGGGGAACGTGCCGCCGCCCTCGGCGGAGGGCGCGTCGTCCGTCTCCTCGTCCCCCGACCAGGCACAGCCGGTGGGAAGCAGCAGGAACGGGAGCGCCACCAGGGACACTGCCGCGCGGGAGCGGCCGGTGCGGCCGAAAAGTCGTGCAACCATGTGATTAGGTTAGCCTCACCTTACTCCGAGGGTGCGGGCGGGGCGGCTCCTGCCGGCCGGGCGCAGTGGTGACGGCCCACCGGAACGACCATCGGCGTGCCCGACAGCGGGTCGGGCACCAGCGCGCAGCGCATGCCGAACACGTCCTCCACCACCTGCTCGGTGACCACCTCCGCGGGCGGCCCCTGCGCGACGATCTCGCCGGCGCGCAGGGCGACCAGGTGATCGGCGTACCGGCAGGCGAGGTTGAGGTCGTGCAGCACGGTGACGACCGTGGTGCCCTCCGTGCGGTTGAGGTCGGTCAGCAGGTCGAGCACCTCCACCTGGTGCGGGAGGTCCAGATAGGTGGTGGGCTCGTCGAGCAGCAGCAGCTCGGTGCGCTGGGCCAGCGCCATCGCGATCCACACGCGCTGCCGCTGACCGCCGGACAACTCGTCCACCGGCCGTTCCGCCAGCTCCAGCACGTCCGTCGCGAGCAGCGCCTCGGCGACCGCCGCCTCGTCGTCGCCCGTCCACCGCCGGAACCAGCCCTGGTGCGGGTAACGGCCCCGGCTGACCAGGTCGGTGACGGTGATGCCCTCGGGGGCGACCGGGCTCTGCGGCAACATGCCCAGCGTCGCCGCCACTTCGCGGGTCGGCAGGGTGTGGATGCTCCGGCCGTCGAGCAGCACGGCGCCCGATGCCGGCGCCAGCAGGCGGGCCATGCCGCGCAGCAAGGTCGACTTGCCGCAGGCGTTGGGCCCGACGATCGCCGTGAAGCGGCCGGGCGGCACCTCGAAGGAAAGCCCCTTGACCACTTCGTGGCTGTCGTAGGCGAGCCGCAGCCGGTCGGTCCGCAGCGAGTGTCCGTCCGTCATGCCCGTCGTTCCCGTGTCGTGTGCGGCGTGGTCCGTACTTCGTCGTGGTCCGTGTGTCGGCGGAGGGGCGTGCGTCGTCGGTGGGGCATGCGTCGTCGGTGGGGCGTGCGCGTCATCCGCCGCGCCCCCCGCGGTTGGCGCGGGCCAGCAGCCACAGCAGATAGGGCGCGCCGATCATGCTGGTGACCAGGCCGACCGGGAACTGGTTCGGTCCGAGACCGTGCTGCGCGACCAGGTCGGCGACCAGCACGATCACCGCGCCGACCAGCGCGGACGGCACCAGCGCGGGCGTGCTGCGGCCCAGCAGCTGGCGGGCGATCGGGCCGGAGACGAACGCCACGAAGCCCACCGGGCCCGCCGCCGCGGTCGCCGTGCCGGTCAGCGCGACCGCGCAGCCGATCAGCGCCAGCCGGGAACGTTCCACCCGCGTCCCCAGACCGCTGGCCGCGTCGTCGCCGAGCTGGAGCGCTCCCAGCGGGCGCGCCGCCAGGGCCGTCAGTGGGAACAGCACCGCGACCGCGATCAGCAGCGGCCCCACCTGCTCCCAAGTGCGCCCGTTGAGGCTGCCGGTGAGCCAGACCCGCGCCTCCTGGGCGACCACGGCGGACGAACGCGTCATGGTGTGGGACACGACGCTGGTCAGCGCGGCGGCGACCCCGACGCCGATGAGCACCAGGCGCTGCCCGGTGACGCCACGGCGCCAGGCCAGCAGATAGATGAGCGTGGCCGCGAGCAGCGCGCCGCCCAGCGCGGACAGCGACATGGCGGCGCCGCCGACGCCGAGGGTCACACTCGCGACGACCGCCGCCGCGCTGGCCCCCGCGCTGATGCCGATGACGTCCGGGCTGGCCAGCGGGTTGCGGAGCAGGGTCTGGAAGACCGCGCCCGCGAGGCCGAAAGAGAGCCCGATCAGGACGCCGGTGAGCGCGCGCGGCAGCCGCAGCTCGACGACCAGGTAGTACGTCGCCCGGTTGCCGCCGCCGCCGATCGCCTGGAGCACCTCGCCGGGGGCGACCGAACGGCCGCTGAAGCAGACGGTTCCCGCGAAGACGGCGACCAGGACGACCGACAGCAGCGCGCAGACGAGGACTTCGCGCCCCCGGCCCGCGCGTCGCGCGGCGCGCACGGCCTCCCGGGCGGTGGCCGGGGCGGGGCGCGCCCGCCCGGCGGGGCGCGGCACGGCGGCGGTTCCGGGACCGTTCACAACTCCGCTCACAGCTCTGCCTGCTTCCGGCCGCGGACCAGCAGGACGAACGGGATGGCGCCGAGCACCGCGGTCACGATGCCGACCTGCACCTCGGAGGGCGGGGCGAGCAGGCGGCCGATCACGTCGGCCACGAGCAGCAGACAGGGGGCGAGTACCGCGGAATAGGGCAGTATCCAGCGGTAGTCGGAGCCGGTGAAGGCCCGCACGATGTGCGGCACGACCAGCCCGACGAAGACGATCGGCCCGCACAGCGCCGTGGCCGCGCCGCACAGCAGCACCACCACGAGCGCGCACGCCGCGCGCACCAGGCCGACCCGCTGGCCCAGCGCCCGGGCCACGTCCTCGCCCAGCGCCAGGGCATTGAGGTACCGGCCACAGCCCAGCGCGGCCAGCAGGCCGAGCACGATGAACGGTGCGGCCTGCTCCACGGTCTCGGCGCTGCGGGAGAGGGTGCCGACCTGCCAGAAGCGGTACTGGTCGAAGGTGTCGGTATCGCTCAGCACCAGCGCGCTGGTCATCGAGCCGAGCGCGGCCGTCGTCGTGGCCCCGGCCAGCGCCAGCTTGACCGGCGTGGCGCCCTCGCGGCCCAGCGCGCTGATGCCGTACACCAGCACGGCGGCGAGCAGGGCTCCGACGAAGCCGCACCACACGTAGCCGGAGAAGGAGGTGAGGCCGAACCAGCCGATGCCCAGCACCACGAAGAGACCGGCGCCCGCGTTGATCCCCAGGATGCCGGGGTCGGCCAGCGGATTGCGGGCGATGCCCTGCATCACCGCACCCGCCAGGCCCAGGGCGACGCCCACGAGCAGTCCGGCGAACGTGCGGGGCACGCGCAGGTGCCGCACGATCAACTGGTCACGGTCGGTGGCGTCGTAGTCCAGCAGGGCGGTGAGCACCGTGCCGGACGGCAGGCTCTCGGCGCCGAGCGCCAGACTCGCCGCACAGGCCAGGAGCAGCAGGAGGCAGGTGGCCAGCAGCCCGGCGGCCAGTGCGGGACGGCTGCGGACCGAACGGGCCGCGGGCGGCGCGGCGACGGCCCGGCCGGCGTCCGCGGTCACCACGGAGGGGTCCCGGGAACGGCGGCCGCACACCCATCAGACATGTCGTTCCCGGCCCTTGTCGCACGTCGTTACTTAGCTGAGGCTAACCTATCCTGCCCCGTGGGCCGTGCCGGGGCCGCCTGCCGCTCCTCGCCCCGGGGCCTCGTGGGCGGGCGGGGCGGCAGCGCCTCCGGCGCCCAGCTCTCCGGGCGCCAGACCCCGCCCCTGGTCAGCGCGCGGGAGCAGTGGAAGTAGACCTCTTGGGTGCGGATCACCAGGGCGAGTCGCGGGAGCACCCCGTCCAGGGCGAGCCGCTCGAAGAACGGGGCGTCCCTGACCAGCTCGGCCGTGCCGTTGATCCGCAGGACCTCGCCGAGCCCGGGCACCATGAAGACGGTGCCCACCCGGGGGTTGGCCAGCACGTTCCGCCAGCCGTCCGCGCGCCGGTTCCCCGGCCGGTCGGGGATGACGACGGTGGTGGGGTCGAGGACCTGCGCGAAACCGGGCGGATCGCCCCTGGGCGAGACGTCGCAGCTGCCGTCCGCCGCCGAGGTGGCGATCATGCAGAACGGCGAGTGCGCCAGCCACAGCCGTTCGAACTCCCCGATATCCGGGCGCACCTTGTCGATCACCACGGGGTGGGGTGTGCCCAGCAGCTCCGTGATCTCGGCGTCGGAGGTGATCCGCACGGCCCCGGCCAGCGGGTCACCGGCCGGCAGGCCGCCCTCGGGGGCCTGCTGCTGGTCGTCGTACACGCGGCTGACCTTTCCTCGGCGGGCGGACGAAAGGCCGCACGCCCGCCCGAACACGCGAACGGACCATATCACCCGAACCGCACCGCTCAACCGGGGCGGGGCCCGCCCCCGTTCGCGGGCGGGCGCGGTGCCTCGCGCGAGAAGTGGCGCGCGGTCGGGGCGAGGGCCGCGGCGGCGGGGGCGAGGAAGCAGAGCACCGCGCAGGCGCCGAGCACCCCCGTCGGTCCGAAACCGTCCAGAGCAGGGGCGATGAGGGCGAGGCCCAGCGGCGCGAGCCCGTAGGACAGCAGGAAGTCGAGGGAGGAGACGCGCGCGAGCAGGCGCGGGTCGACCTCGCGCTGTATTGCCGTGAACCAGGGCACGTTGAACAGTTCGATGCCAAGGCCCGCCAGCGCGTAGGCGCCCGCCACCACCAGGGCGGGGACGGGGAGGAGCAGACTCAGCGGGGCGAGGCCGTAGCAGGCGAGGCCCGCCAGGGCGGCCCAGCCCTGGTTGCGCGGGGAGCGGCGGGCGAGCAGGGCGGCCCCGGCCAGGGCGCCCGCCGTGTAGGCCGTCATGGCCGCGGTGAGGACGGCCTCGGTGTCGTACCGGTCGCGGCTGATGAGCGGCAGCAGGACGCCGGTCGCGGAGTAGCCGGTGGCGATGACGGTGGTCAGCGCCGCAAGACCGGCCAGGAACCAGGGGTGTCTGCGTGCCTCGCGGACGCCCTGTGCGAACTCCGCGAGGACCGACTCGCGTTCCGGGGCGGGCGGTGTGCGGTGGCGTCCCCGGGGCGGGACGGTGGCGGAGACGAGCCACAGCAGCGCGGTGAGCAGGAGCAGCGTTCGCGTGGACAGGACCGTGGCGAGGGCGGCCGTGAGGCCGGGGGCGAGCAGCGTGGTGACGCGGACGGACAGCGAGGTCGCGGCGTTGGCCTGCCTGCGGCGTGCGGCATCGACGACTTCGGCGGTGAGTGCCTGGTAGGCGGGGCGGCAGGCGCCCTGCCCGGCGCCGACCACGGCCGCCGCGGCCGCCATCAGCAGCATGGAACGCCCCTGTCCCGTGGCGATCAGGGGCGTGGCGGCCGCGGCGGCCGCGCCGGACCAGAAGACGACCGCACGGCGGGAGTGGCGGTCGGCCAGGACGCCGCCGACGGGAACGGCGGCGAGGAACCCGGCCGTTCGCGCGGCCAGCAGGACGCCCAGGCCCGTGGCGCCGAGCGAGCGGTCCAGGACGGCGAGGCCGAGCACGAAGGGCAGCGCCCAGGTCGCGAGTCCGGAGGCCGTCGTCCCGCACCACAGCCTGAGGAAGGCGGTGTCACGGAGCAGGGACGGCTGCTCGGCGGGCGGCGGAACGATGGGCGGCGCCGAGGGTGCGGCCACGGGACGGGACTCCTTTGTGCTGCCGGATGGCGTGCGGGACACGCGGACCCTGCACCGATGAAATGATAATGCTTTCCATCTGGCGGGTCCGGCCCGCGTTCCCCGTCCGCCCGGCGCGGGCCGGACGCAGGGGAAGGCCCCCGGGTCCGTGCGGCACGGGCCCGGGGGCGTGTCACCGCTGCTGCGACGTCCCCCGGCCCGGGGGGCGGCCCCTGGGAAGCGGTGCGGGCCGACCCGTGCGCGGGGGCGGTGCGGTGACGGTCCGGAGGGACTATGGGAGGACTACGGGAGGACGGAGAAGGTGTAGTCCTCGGTGACGGAGGTCAGCGGGGTGCCGTCGGCCAGCGAGCCGCTGACGGTGAAGGAGACGGTGTACGTGCCGGGCTCGGTGAAGGCCCAGTTGGCGTGCAGGTGGCTGTGGGCGTCGAGTTCGGTGGTGTCGGACGCGTCGATGCCGTCACCGGAGTCGAACAGGCGCGTGTCGGCGGCGCACAGGCCGTCCTGGTAGACGCTGAAGTCACCCGGTCCCGAAACGCCGTCGAGGCTGAGGGTGAACGTGTCGTTCTCCAGTACGCCCGCGTCGATGTGGGCGGAAAGGCCGGCCCACAGCAGGTCCGCGTCCTGGACCTGCGGGAGCCGGTGCACGGTGTCGCCCGCGCTGCCGAGGAAAGCGTGGCAGGAGCCGCCCGGCACGGTGTAGGCGGCGCCGGGGAGCGCTTCGAGCACGACGTCGGCCGGCGCGTGCTCCGCGCCGCCCGCCTCGTCGTGGACGTGCACCTGGAAGGCGCCGTCCTCGACCTCGACGCCGACCACGTCGACGTGTCCGCGGGAGATCACGGTGGGAGCGGCGGCGGCCGCGGTGGCCAGGGAGGCACACGAGAGGGCGGCGGCTATTCCGCCGGTGACGGTCAGAGCACGTCTCGGAACTCGCACAGTGGATACCTCACTTGGTGAAGAACGGGTAGAACGTGCCAGCAATCAAACGATAATCATTTTCAACTGGGAGGCGCAAGAGGTGCCCTGCCGCGGCGCGGGCCACGGGCCGCGTGGCTCAGCGGGCGTCGCAGGTGCGCAGCGTCAGGATGCGGACGGTGCGCTCGCCGCGGTGCGCGTCCCTGCCGTGCCAGCAGCGGTAGTTGTCGAGCGCGAGGACGTCGCCGGCGGCGATCTCGAACCGGGGGAGCGTTCGTTCCAGTGCCTGCGCGCTCTCCGCCAGGCGTGCCAGCATCGCCCGGACGTGGTCGGCGTCGGGGTCGCGGTGCAGGGGCGCGGCTCCCTCCGTGCGCCGGACGATCCGGCGGCCCGTGCGGGTGAACTCGACGTGCCTGCCGACCCGCGGGGTCGCGGGCAGCCCCCGCAGCCCGGCCCACGCACCGTAGAGGTCCACGTCCACCGTGGTGAGGAACGCGTGCAGTCGCGGATCGGCCGCGGCGCACCGCTCCACGAAACGGTAGGCGTCGGCCACGAAGGACTGCCCGCCCGAAAGGGCCGGTTCGACGCCCTGGATGAGGACGTGATCCTCGTCCGGGTCGCGCCGCCTGGTCGGCACGCCGCCGATGTCGACGACCACGTCGAAACCGTCCGCGTGCAGAGGCACCGGCCCGCCGTCGCGCGAGCGCCGCAGGCGCGGCGGGAAGATCTCCCGCAGGCGGCTGCCCAGCAGCAGCGCGGCCGCGACGACCGGCGCGTCGGCGGTCGCCTCGAGTCCGGTGAGCACGACCGCCCCGTCGCGGGCGAGCAGCGACCCGGCCCGGTCCGCCTCGGCGGCACCGACCCGGGCCGGGACGAGCCCGATGCCGGAGGAGTGGGTGGAGGCGGTCATCTGTGCTGCGGTCCCTTCCGGCGCGTCCTACGTGTCTGCGTGCCGAGGATAACTGCAACTCATGTGCAACTGCTCGCGGTCGGGCCGCGGCGCCCCTTCCCGTCCGCGCGGGAAGGGGCGCCGGGCGCGGTCGGCGGTCACCAACTGGACTTGGTGACCCCGGGCAGTTCCCCGGCGTGCGCCATGCGGCGCAGGTTGATGCGGGAGATGCCGAAGGTGCGCAGGTGGCCGCGGGGGCGGCCGTCGATGCTGTCGCGGTTGCGGACGCGGGTGGGGCTCGCGTCGCGTGGCTGGCGGCGCAATTCCCGCTGCGCGGCGACACGTTCGGCATCGGTGCTGCGCGGGCTGCGGATGGTCTCCTTCAGCTCCGCCCTGCGGGCCGCGTAGCGGGCCGCGATCCGCTTGCGCTCCTCGTTCTTGGCGATCTTGCTCTTCTTGGCCATCAGACCTTCTCCCCCCTGGCGCGGATGCGGGCGACGGCGGCTTCGATGCCGATGGCGTCGACGGTCTTGACGGCCCTGGCGCTGAGGGTGAGCCGGACCCGGCGGCCCTCGCTGGGCAACCAGTAGCGCTTGTGCTGGATGTTGGGGTCGAACCGGCGTCGGGTGCGGCGGTGGGAGTGTGAGATGCGGTTGCCGAAGCTTGGCTGTACTCCGGTGAGCTGGCAGTGGGCGGACATGGGAACGGCGCCTCCGTGGGTAGCTATCGAAAACGAAAATCGTTGTCGTATGCTAGCGCCTGTGGCCGGTGCCGCGCCGCCACGTCCGTTCCCGCAGGAAGCCCAGCAGAAGGAGGGCCCGTCCATGAAGCCCGGTGTGCAACCCCAGAACGGCCCGGTCGACTTCGGCGGGACGCGCAGGCCCGGCCGCGGCGCCGAGGGCGGCAGGCGATGACCGGTCGGCGGCCGATGCCCGTCGTGCTGGTCGCGGGCCTCCATGCGGAGGCCCGCGCCACCACCGTCGCCCACCTGCTGCGCGCCGTGCCCGGCAGCGTCGCCGTGCACCACGACCTGTCCTCCGCGGCGGACGGCGGGCCGGTCCGCCGCCTCACCTACGACGCGGTGGGTGAGCTGGACTCCGCCGGGCTTCCCGCCACCGGCGGCTGCGGCTGCTGCACCCTGCGCGAGGACCTGCCGCCGCTGCTGGCCGCGCTGGCGGCCGGGGGCACGCACAGCGCGGCGGTCGTCGAGTTGTGGGACGCCGTCGAGCCCCGTGGCATCGCCGACCTGATCGACGCCTACGCGCGGGAGGGCGGGGGAGCGGTGCGTCTGACCGGCGTGCTCACGGCCGTCGACCCCGGACTGGTACTGCCCTGCCTGAGCAACGGCGACGACCTGTCGGACGCCGGCCTGGCGGTGGCCTCCGACGACCACCGGGTGGTCGCCGACACCTTCGCCCGGCAGCTGGAGTACCCGCCCGTGCTCGCCGTGGCCGACTCCGCGGAAGCCGACGCGGAGGGCCGGGCACTGCTGCACCAACTGCATCCCACCGCGCGCCGGATCGGCGTCGGCTCCGCCGCTCTGCCCGGGCTCACCCGCGGCGGCTTCGACGCCGGGGCGGCCGCCGCCGCCCTCCACCCCGCCTGCGCCCGGCTGCCCCAGGAGGCGTCCGCGTCGGGCGTGACCACCCTCGTGTGGCGGCGGCGCCGCCCGTTCCACCCGGAGCGGCTGTACCTGGCCCTGGAGGACATCGCCTGCGCCGTGGTGCGCAGCCGCGGCCGCTTCTGGCTCGCCGACCGCCCCGACGTCCTGCTGTCGTGGGACGCGGCGGGCGGCGCCCTGGGGGTGGAGAGCCACGGGCCGTGGCTGGCCTCGCTCCCCGAGGGCGCCTGGGACATGGCCCCGCCCGAACGCCGGGTCGCGGCGGCCCTGGACTGGCATCCGCAGCACGGCGACCGGGGCCAGCACCTGGTCTTCACCGGCCCAGGACTCGACCGCGATCACCTCGTCGGTCTGCTGGACTCCTGCCTGCTCACCCCGTCCGAGTTCGCGGCCGGGCCCGCGTTCTGGAAGCGGCTCCCCGCCGTCTTCGACACCTGGCTCGACCCCGTCAACTGAACCGGTCGGCCACCCTTCCCCACCCCTCCCACGATTGATCGGACGAACCATGGCCGTGCCCAAGCGCAAGATGTCACGCAGCAACACCCGTCACCGGCGGGCCCAGTGGAAGGCGACACCGCCGCAACTGGTGCCCATCACCATCGACGGCCGCACCCACCGGGTGCCGCGCCCCCTGGTCCGCGCCTACCAGCGCGGGCTGCTCCGCCCCGAGGACTGAACGGAGAAGGGCCGGCGCCGGTGGTCCAGGACGCCGGCCGCGGCAGGCGCGGGGCGACGTCCGGTCGCGCCGTCGCAGCCTCAGCCGGATGAGAACAACCACCGTGACCACGACGGCGGTCGCGGCGAGCAGGGGACCGCCGACGGCCAGGGCGCGTTCGAGCGCGGGGGCCGCCGCATAACCGGCGCCCGCCTCCGCCCCGGCCCACAGCAGCGCGGCCGACGCGCTGTACGGGGCCATGCGGCGGCGGGGCAGGCGCGTCGCACCGGCCAGGTGCGGGGTGACGGTGCGCACCACCGGCACGAAACGGGAGAGGAACACAGCCTGCCCGCCGCGCCGGGCCATCAGCGCCTCGGCACGCCGCCACGCCGCGTCGGGAACGCGTCGGCCCAGGCGCCCGGTGCGCAGCCGGGCGCCGAGCAGCCGCCCCGTGCGGTGTCCGATGAGGTCGCCCGCCACCACGGCGCAGGCGGCGAAGGCGACGACCAGAAACAGGTTCAGCTGCCCGGACCGCGCCAGCGCGCCCGCCGTCAGCAGCAGCGTCAGCGTGGGGACGAAGGCGCCGACCAGCAGCACCGACTCGGCCAGGACCACCGCCGCGAGCAGCCCGTAGGCGGCGGCGGGCGGTACCTGGCCGAGGGCGTCGAACGGAACGGTCACCGCACGGCCCCGGCCGTGGCGGGCCGCCTCCGCTCCGCCGTCCGGCCCGGCTGCCGCCCCGTCGGGCGCCGCAAGTGCCAGACCTTCGCCGGGGGCAGGTTGGCCCACACCGTCCAGCAGCCGGTGGCGTACCGGCGCTGGTACGCGGCCAGCACCTCCTCCGCGGCGCGGTGCCGGCGCGCCTCGGCGCGCGAGGCCAGCAGGCCGCGGGCCGGGCGGGTGCCGCAGTAGGCGAAGTAGGTCAGGGTGCCGCCGGGGCGCAGCAGTTCCAGGTACCGGTCCATGATCGTTCCGACGACATCGGGGCGGAAGTTCGCGAACGGCAGACCGGACACGATCACGTCGTACCGGCGGGCGGGCACCAGGTGTTCCACCCGCGTGGCGTGCACGCGGACCCGCGCGTGCCCTCCGGCTCCGCCCGCCGGGCGCGGACGCGTGCGCGCCAGGTGACGCAGCCGTTCGGCGAACCGCGGGTTGGCCTCCACGACGTCCAGGCTGCTGCCCGCCGGAAGCTGCGGTATGAGGGTGCGCGTCACGGCTCCGGTACCGGCGCCGGCTTCGAGAACGTTCAGCGGGCCGCCCGGCCTGGCGCGCACCGGTTCGGTCAGCAGCCGCGCCAGCGCGTCGCCGCTGGGCGCGATCGCCCCGGTGGTGCGCAGATCGCGGGCCGCTTCGATCAGGAACGTCAGTCCCTCGGCCTTGCGCGGCGCGGGGGCGGGGTCGTGCGAGGTAGTCCAGTCGTCCACGTCTCGACGCTAAGAAGCGTTCGGCGCCCGCGAATCCGTCCTTCTGCGGCGGCGTCCCCCGACGAAAGTAGGGGGCCGGAGCGGCAGAAGGACGGAGGAGCGCACGGGGCGCCGTGCTTAGGATTTGCGGGTGGGCCGGAAAGAAAGCCAGAAATGGGTCACATACGGGCGTTACGCCCTGGTGGTGCTGCTGACGCTCGCCGCCGTCCAGAACGGTGCCTCGACCGCCGAAGGACAGTACCTCGCGCCGCGCAGCGGCGTGGCGGTGCTGTGCGGCGCGGCGCTGCTGCTCCGCCGCGGGCACTGGCTGACGGCGCCGGTCCTCGTCACCGCGGCGACCGGGCTGTGGGGGTGGGCCATGCTGCCGCTGCTGCTCGTCGTGCTGTTCGACCTCGCGGCGCACCGGCGCACCGGCGTCGCCTTCGCCTGTGCCACCGTCGCGCTGGCGGGCAACGCGGTGTGCCAGCCGGACGTGCCCCTGTGGCGCCCGCAGCAGTACGGCTCCAGCCTGTTCCTGCTGCTCGCCCTCGTGGGCGGGCTGTGGATGGGCAACCGGCGCCGCCTCGTCGAGGCGCTGAACGCCCGGGTGGAGCACCTGCGCATCGAACGAGCCCTGCGCGAACGGGCCGCACGGGATGCCGAACGCTCCGCGATCGCCGCCGAAATGCACGACGTCCTGGCCCACCGCCTCAGCCTCATCGCCCTGCACACCGGCGTGCTCGGCACCACGCACAGCGACCTGCCCGCCCCCGTCGCCGAACGTCTCACCCTGCTGCGCGCCGCCTCCACCGAGGCACTGGCCGACCTGCGGGACGTCCTCGGTGCCCTGCGCGGCGGTCCTGACCCGGCTTGTGCCGCGACGCCGGCCCCGGTCCTGCGCGACGTCCAGGAGCTCGCCGACCAGGCGCGCACCGCGGGGCAGCACGTCGGGATGACCGTCGAGGGCCGCCAGGAACACGCCCCCGCCGCCCACCGCCTGGCCGTCTTCCGCCTGGTGCAGGAGGCGCTGACGAACGCGCGCAAACACGCGGCCGGCGCGCCGGTGGACATCCGCGTCGACTACGGCCCGCCCGCCACGCTCGTCGAGGTCACCAACACACCCGGCGCCGCGGCCGAGGAGGCCGTGCCCTCGGGGTACGGAATGGTGGGGCTGCGCGAGCGCGTCACCGCACTCGGCGGGCACCTGACCGCCGGGCCCGGCGGTGCCGGCCGCTGGCGGCTGGCCGCACGCATCCCGCACCCCGTCCCCACCGAGCAGAACGGCACCCGCCCATGATCCGCGCCATGATCGTCGACGACGACGCGCTCGTCCGCCTCGGCCTCGCCGATCTCCTCGGCGACGACGAGGACATCGAGGTCGTGGCCCAGGCTTCCGACGGCCTGCACGCCCTCGAACAGGCCACCGCCCGCCGGGTCGACGTCGCCCTCGTCGACGTCCGCATGCCCCGCATGGACGGCATCACCGCGACGGCCCGCCTCCGCGCGCTGCCCCACCCCCCGAAGGTGATCACCCTCACGACCTTCGACCTCGACGAGTACGTCTACAACGCCCTGGCCGCCGGAGCCGACGGCTTCCTCCTCAAGGACACCGACCCCGCCGAGATCCTGCGTGCCGTCCACCTCGTCGCCGCGGGCTCCGCCATGCTGCACCCCGCCGCGGCACGCCGCCTCATCGACCGCTACCACCACGCCAACCACCCCAAGGAAGCCGCCGCCCGCGCCTGCCTCGACAAGCTCACCCCGCGCGAACGCGACGTACTGACCCTCCTCGCCCGCGGGGCGACCAACGCCGACATCGCCGCCGGGCTCGGCATGCGGGAAAGCACGGTCAAGGCACACGTCAGCCGCATCCTCGCCGCGCTCGACGTCACCAACCGGGTGCAGGCCGCGCTGCTCGCCCGTGACGCCGGGCTCACGGCGTGAGCCGCGACGGCCGGTGAACGGACCGCCGGCCGCCGAACGTTGCCGCCCCCAACTCTCATCTGATGTTCACGGGCGGGTCGGGAGGCGTTCCCCCGCGCCAGAAACCGTCACCCAGAACCCACGGCTCCGGTGCACGTAACGGTCACCGGCCCGCGGAACACACGGCAACGAAGAGGCACCATGCTCCACATACGCATACGCCGGAGACCCATCCGGTTCCGGGACGCCCGCGGAAGCAGCGGCGCGCAAGGTCCGGTGGCCCCGCGGAGGGCCACCCGTCGGCGGGGGAAGGGCAGGTCCGCCGCCCTCGCCGTCACGGCGAGCCTGCTGGCGGGCACGGGCGTGGCCGCCGTCACCGCCACGAGCGCCCAGGGGGCCCCGTCGGACCTGAGCCCGTTCGACGCCGTGGACCAGTTCATCGGCACGCAGCACGACACCACGCAGAACAAGGGCAACAGCGCCTACGGCAACACCTGGCCGGGCGCGACCGTTCCGTTCGGCATGGTGCAGTTCACCCCCACCACGCACCAGACGTCCGGCGGGGACAACTGGGGCGGCTACGAGTACGGCGCCGACCAGCTGCGCGGCTTCGGCCTGACGCGGCTGTCCGGCACGGGCTGCGCGGGCAGCAACGGCGCGTTCGACGTGCCGATCCTGCCCTACACCGGCGAACTGACCAGCAACCGGGCGCTGCCCACCTCGCCCGCCGACGCCATCGGCGACTACTACCTCGACTTCTCGCACGACAACGAGACCGCCGAGCCCGGCTACTACTCCGTCGGCCTGGACAACGGCGTCGGCGTGGACCTGACCGCGACCACCCGCACCGGCGTCGCGACCTTCGACTTCCCCCAGGACCGCGCCTCCTCGACCCTGATCTTCGATGTCGCCGGCTCCAACAACGGCTCCACGGGCAGCTCGGTGACCGTGTCGGGGAACACGGTCTCCGGCTGGACCGAGACCAGCACGGTCTGCCGCGGCGGCACCTACCGCATCCACTTCTCCGCCGAGTTCGACACGGAGTTCGACTCCTCGGGCACCTGGAGCGGCTCCGACGTCACCGCGGGCGCCGCCGAGGCCACCTCGACCACCGCCCACGGGTCCGGCGCGTTCGTCAGCTTCCCGCGGGGCGCGGACGTGACGGCCCGGGTCGGCATCTCCTACGTCAGCGTCGAGAACGCGGCGGAGAATGCCGCGACCGAGACCGCGGGCCGCTCCGCCGCCGCCATCCGGCAGGCCGCGGCGGACACCTGGCGCGACGCGCTCGGCACCCTGGAGGTGACCGGCGGCAGCGCGGAACGGCGCACCAGCTTCTACACCGCGCTCTACCACGCGCTGCTGCACCCCAACACCTACGACGACGTCAACGGCCAGTACCTGGGCTACGACGGAACGGTCCGTCAGGTGGCGCAGGGCCGTCACCAGTACGCCACCTACGCCAGCTGGGACGGCTACCGGGGCCACGCCCAGCTGATCGCGCTGCTGTTCCCCGAGGTCGGCTCGGACATCAACCAGTCCATCACCGACCTCGTCACCCAGACCGGGCGCTGGCCGAACTGGCCGCACAACGGGGTATCACAGCAGAAGATGAGCGGCGACGGACTCCAGACGGTCCTGTCCGCCACCGACGCGTTCGGAAGCACCGACTACGACCGGCAGGCCGCGCTGCGTTCGATGGCCGACACCCAGTCGCTGCCCGCGGACCGCAGCAACCGGCAGTTCCTCTACCAGTACGCAGGACTCGGCTGGGTGGAGAGCCGCAACAACAGCTCGGCGACCTCCCAGACGCTCGAGTACGCGATCAACGACTTCTCCATCGCCCGGCTCGCCGACCGGCTCGGTGACACCGAGGCGCGGGCGGCGTTCATGGCCCGGGCGCAGAACTGGCGCAATCTCCTCGACCCCGAGAGCGGCGAGATCCGGCCGAGGGACCGCAACGGCTTCGACCGGTCGTTCGACCTGGGGGAGCGAGGCGCGCAGTTCGAGCAGGCCACCGGCCACCAGTACGGCTGGCTGGTGCCGCACAACATGGCCTCGCTCATCGAGGCGCGCGGCGGTACCGACGCGGTGGCCGAGCAGCTCGACACCTTCTTCACCGAGCTGGACGCCGGCGTGTACGACACCCCGTACGCGTACCTGAGCAACCAGCCCACCATGCAGACGCCGTGGATATACAACTGGCTGGGCCGGCCCTGGCAGACCACCGAGGTCCTGGACCGCGCCGTCACCGAGATGTTCGACACCTCGCCGACCGGACTGCCCGGCAACGACGACCTCGGGTCGTTGTCCTCCTGGTACGTGTTCGCCGGCATCGGTCTGTACCCGGCCGTCTACGGCACGGCAGAACTGGCCGTGTCCACACCGATGTTCAGCCGCGTCGAGATCGACAGCGCGGGCAGCGACCGGTCCATCGTGCTCGACGCGCCGGGCGCCGAGCAGCAGCGTTACATCCAGTCGATGTCCGTCGACGGAACGGCCACCACGGCGACCTGGCTGCCGGAGTCCTTCGCGCGCGAGGGCGGCACCGTCGCGTACACCCTGGGCAACGCGCCCGGGGACTGGGGCACCGGGGCCGGCGACGCCCCGCCGTCCTACCCGGAGGGCACCGACGCCTACAACAACATCGGCACCACGCCGGAGGGGGCGGGCAACACCGGTTCCCTCGACGCCTCCGCCCACACGCTGCCCCGCGAGAGCCTGGCCGAGGCCGGCGCGACCCCGGGCGGCACGCTGCGTGCGGAAGCCATCGGGACGGAGTTCACCTGGCCGGACACCGGTCCTGGCGAGCCCGACAACTGGGTGCCGCACGGCCAGCGCGTCGACCTCGACGACGCGAGCGCCGCCTCCGTGTCGTTCCTCGGCCTCGCCACCAACGGCCCGTCCCAGGGCACGGCGACCGTCGAGTACACCGACGGCGGCAGCCAGGAGGTCCCGGTCCAGTTCACCGACTGGACGCCCGGCGGCTCCTACTCCTTCGGCAACACGCCCGTGCTGACCGTGCCCGGCCGCAACGTGGCCGACGGCACGCGTGACAACACCGAAGCCGTCGTCCTGGCCACGGCCCCCGCCGCGCTCGATCCGTCGAAGACGGTCGACGCGGTGGTGCTGCCCGAGGGCAGCGACCGGGGCGTCATGCACATCTTCGATGTCGCGCTGAGCGACCACGAGCCGCCCGCGCCCGACGAGACGCCGGAACGGGTCGTGCTGACCCCGGCCGGGGACCCGGCGACCGAGCAGAGCGTCACCTGGCGTTCCCTGGCGACCGAGGGCGCCGCGCAGGTCAGGGCGGGGCAGGACGGGGAGATCCGCACCGTCGAGGCCACGGCCGAGTGGGAGACGGAGGTCGGCGGCAACACGGCGACCAGCTGGACCGCCGGGCTCACCGGTCTCGACCCCGGCACGGAGCACCAGTACCGGGTCGGCGACGCGGACGCCTGGAGCGAGTGGCACACGTTCACGACGGCGGCGGCCGGGGCCGACCCGTTCACGTTCCTCTACTACGGCGACAACCAGCAGGGGCTGACGGACGTATGGCCGCGCATCGCCGCCCAGGCGAACGAGGCGTACCCCGACGCCAGGGCCGCCGTGTATGTGGGTGACCTGGTAGACACGGCCAACGAGGCGCAGTGGTCCGACTGGTTCGCCGCCGATCCGGTGGCCCTGGCCGGCCGGCAGTCGATCGTCGCGGTCGGCAACCACGAGTTCAACGCGGGGAACGGGCTGCTCCAGACCAGCCGCGCCTCCTTCGCCTTCCCGGCCAACGGCCCGGTGCCCGCCGACGCGGGCGAGGACGCCGACCGGTACGGCGAGCACCTCGCCGAGGCGATGCGCGAGAGCGTCTACTACAGCGACTACCAGGGCGTCCGGTTCGTCGTGCTGAACGCCAACCGCGACGACATCTGCGAGCTGGTCCGGCCGGAGGGCCTGGCGGACTTCGACTGCGGCGAGGCCCGCGGGGTGTGGGTGCGGATGCAGGCGGCCTGGCTGGACCGGGTGCTCGCGGAGAACCCGCACCGGTGGAGCGTGGTGACCGAACACCAGCCGGTCCTGTCGACCGCGGTCGGCCGCGACGAGCCCGACATCCGCGAGGCGTGGCTGCCGCTCTACCGGGAGCACGACGTCGATCTGGTGCTGGCCGGTCACGATCACACCTACGGCCGCGGGCACCTGGTGGCGGACGAGACCGATACGCCGGGACTCACCACGGGGCCCGTCTTCGTGGTGGCGAACGCGGGGTCGAAGTTCTACGACATCCAGCCCGAGGACGACAACGTGTGGACGCGGAACGGCGCCGCGCAGGACGCCCGCGCGCAGCAGACCTCGACCTATCAGGCGATCACCGTGGACGGTGACACCCTGAACTACCGGTCGGTCATCGCGCACAAGGGCGACGACCGGGCGGCACCCGGGGAGATCGGCGACACGCTGGACACGTTCACCATCACCGAGTACGACGACGGCACCAAGTGGGTCACGGAGGCGGGCGTCGAGGTTCCGGCCGACGAGTCGGGCGACCCCGGAGACCCGGGCGACCCCGGAGACCCGGGCGACCCGGGCGACCCGGGTGACTCGGGCGGTGCCGGTGGTCCGGGCGGTGCCGGGGACTCCGGCGGCCCCGGCGTCCCGGGCGGCACCGCCGGTGGCGGCGCGGGCAGCTCCGGCGGCTCGGGCGGTTCGGGCAGCGCTGGCTCCGGGGGCTCCGCTGGTTCCGGGGGCTCCGGTGACGACTGGGGCCCGGGCTCCGCGTCGGGAGGCACCGGGCCGGGGACGCAGCTGGGGACGGACGGCGGCGGCGCGCTGGCCGGCACCGGCACGCAGGCGCTGCGGCTCCTCGGCATCGCGGCGGCCACCGCCACGGCGGGCGCCGTTCTGATCCTGTGGCGCCGCCGGCGCCCCAGCCGATGAACGCACCGGCCGCTCCGGGCGCCGCCGGCCGGCCCTGACACCCGCGGGCGGCAGGGCCGGGGGAGTTCCTCACGCGTACGGCGTGAGGAACTCCTCGGGGCCCAGCTTCCGGCTGACGATCCGCGTATCGCCGATCCAGCCGTAGAAGCCCTGGCCGAACCGTTCGTTCGACTGGGTGCCGCCGATCGTGAACGGCTTGCCCAACGTGGCGATGCCCGTGGACGCCTGCGTGGGGTTGCGGGCGATCTTCGACCCCTCGACGTACAGGACCGTCCGGCGGCCGTCGTTGACGATGGCGATGTGGTGCCAGCGCCCGGTCTCCAGGGCGTGGCTCCAGGAGGTCGGGTCGGCGTCCTGCACATGCGGATAGACCACGAACTGGAGGAAGCGCTCGCCGGTGACGTTCAGGCTGCACGTCGGCTCGTCCGGGGACCAGCCGGTCGTCTTGCCCGCGTCGCCGTTGCGGCCCTGCCAGCTCAGAATGCCCATCCAGGCGTGCTCGCCCTCGAAGGGCCGGGGCAGCTTGATGAACGTTTCGATGGTGTAACCCCGGGTGAACTTCCAGCTGTTGAGCGGTGCGTCCGCCGCCGTGGCGAGGATCGCGCCGCGGTCGGGGGCCTGGCCGCCGTCGAACCGCAGACTGGCGTGCGCGGGCTGGCCGTCGTGGTGCTCGACCGACCTGAGCAGCAGCTCCTGGCCGCCGTCGTGCAGCCGCCGCGCGGTCAGATCGTTGCCCCGGCCGGTGAGGTCGCGTATCACGGTCCCGTCGGGCAGGGGCCCGTCCGCCGCGCCGCCGCCGAGCCCGTCGGCGTCGAAGCGCCAGTAGGCGACGGTGCCGCGCGGCATGACCTCGCGCGGCGGGCGCGGCGCGGCAGGCGGGACGGCCGCGAACCCCGCGAACCGTTCGGCGAAGTCGATGCCGAGGCTGAACCGGTCCACGTCACCGGTCAGTTCCACGGTCTCGGCCGCCAGCGGGGCGCGCTCCTGAGGGTCGCGGGCCAGGAACCAGGGGGCGAACGTCTCGACGTCGACCGCCTTGCGCGCCAGGTCGAAGGAGTACAGCCGGATCATCCCGGCGCCACCGTAGTACCGGTCCTGGTAGTTCGTGATGTGCACGTGGACGTCGTGGCCCGCGTCGTTGGTCAGCACGGTGCGCCCCGGCGGCCAGTAGTGCCCGCCCAGGGCGAGGAAGATCTGGTCGTTGCCCCGGATCAGCTCCTCCCACAGCCGCGTGCCGTTGTCGGACAGCCGGGCCCGGCCCTCCTCGTCGGCCCACGCCAGGTCGTGCGTGGTGAGGATGGCGGGCAGGCGCGGGTGCGCGTCGAGCACGCCCTGGGTCCAGCGGACCCCGGCGTCGGACAGCCGCCAGTCCAGCGCCAGGACCAGCCACTCGCGGCCACCCGCGCGCAGCACGTGATAGCTGTTGTAGCCGTCGGGCGAGGCACCGCCGAAGCTCTCCATGGACGCGTAGCGCTCCGGGCCGAACGCCGCCAGGTAGGCGGAGTCGCCGCGCTGGTCGTCGGTGTCGCCCGGAATGTCGTGGTTGCCGGCCAGCACGCTGTAGGGCACCTTGCCGCGCAGGGCCCGGAAGGTGCCGGCCGCCAGCTCGATCTCCTCCTCCGTGCCGTGCTCCGTCACGTCGCCCAGGTGCGTCATGAAGGCGACGTTGGCCTCGGCCCGGCTCTCGACGAGGTAGCGGAACGTCGCCCGCAGCGGCGCCGGGTCGGAGCTGTCGGCGTCGAAGAGGTACTGCGTGTCGGGCAGTACGGCGAGGGCGAAACGAGGGCTCTCCGCGTCGAACCGCCCGGCTCGGCCGACCGGTTCCCACGAACCCGGCGCGGCCTGCGCCTGCGCCTGCCCCGCGCCCGTCGCCGCGACCGCGGCCCCGGCCGCGGGCACCCCCACCGCGGCCTGCAACAGCCGCCGTCTTCCCATCCCGTGTCCGTCAGGCGTGTGTGCCACCACAACTCTCCCTGCACTCGTCGCACATGTCGGCGGCAGTCTGCGGACCGACCATGGCCCTGCGATGGCACCTGCCTGAACACCCGGACACACGCCCCTGCCAGTTCGGCCGTGTTCGCGGTGATACCCAGGTTCCGGGACGCGGAGGCGATGCGGCCGACCGGGGCGGGTCAGATGACTCCGCCGTTGGCGCGGAGCACCTGACCGTTGACCCAGTGGCCGGCCGGTGAGGCGAGGAAGGCGACGACGTCGGCGATGTCGGTGGGCGTGCCCAGCCGTTCCAGCGGAGCCATGGCGGCCAGGCGGGCCACGGTCTCCTCGTCCTTGCCGTCCAGGAACAGGTCGGTGGCGGTGGCGCCGGGGGCAACGGCGTTGACCGTGACGTCCCGGCCGCGCAGTTCGCGGGCGAGGACCATGGTGACCGCCTCCACCGCGCCCTTGCTCGCGATGTAGGCGCCGTAGCCGGGAAAGGCCAGGCCCACCTGGGAGGTGGAGAACGTGACGATCGCCCCGCCAGGGCGCACCGCCCGCGCGGCCTGCCGGGCGACGACGAAGGTGCCGCGGATGTTGGTGCGGTGCAGCGCGTCCAGCTCGGCCAGGTCCAGGTCGGCGATCGGCGCCAGGCGCATCTGCCCGGCGGCGTGGACGACGACGTCCAGGCCGCCGTACTCCACCTCGGCCCTGGCGAACAGCGCGGCCACGGCCTGCTCGTCGGCGACGTCGGCCCGCACGGCGACGGCGTGGCCGCCGCCGGAGACGACCTCCTCGACGGCAGCCCCGGCCAGGTCCTGGCGGCCGGCATACCCGACGACCACGGCATACCCGTCGGTGGCCAGCCGGCTCACGACCTGGCGGCCGATACCGCGGGAGCCGCCGGTGACCAGGGCCACGCGGAAACGGTCGGGGTTCTCTTCTGGGCTCTGAAGGGGCACGGTGACTCCTGGGTCATGGATCGCGGACTGCCGGGCCGTGGCGGCGACGCCGCGACCCGACGCCACTCACGTTCCGCCGTCGTTCCGTTCGCAGCCAGGGCTGCGCCCACCCGGGGGTTGCCATCCCCTGGCTCGGCCACCGCCGAGGGGCGACGATGGACGGGTGAACCTTCCCGCGCTCGCCGTCTTCCTCAAGTCCCGCCGCGACCGCGTCCGGCCGGCCGACGTCGGCCTGCCCACCGGCCCGCGCCGCCGGGTGCCCGGCCTGCGCCGGGAGGAGGTCGCCCAACTGGCCGGTCTGTCGGCCGACTACTACACCGAGCTGGAGCGCGGCCGCGGCGCCCAGCCCTCCGCCCAGACCCTGGCCGCCCTCGCCCGGGCCCTGCGCCTGAACGGTGACGAACGTGATCACCTCTTCCTCCTCGCCGACCGCCCCACGCCCCCGGCGGCCCACGGCACCACCGCCCACGTCCAGCCGGCCCTGCTCGGCCTGCTCGACCGGCTCACCACCACCCCGGCCCAGGTCATCACCGACCTGCACGAAGTCCTCGTCCAGAACCCCCTGGCCGCCGCGCTCGTCGGCCGTCCCCCGGCGGTGAGCGGCCCGGCGGCGAGCTTCGTGCACCGCTGGTTCACCGACCCCGCCGCCCGCCGCCTCTACCCGCCCGAGGACCACGCCCACCACTCGCGGGTCTTCGTCGCCGACCTCCAGGCCGTCGCGGCCCGCCGCGGCCGCGACCCCGCGGTGTCCCGGATGGTGGCCGCGCTGCGGCGCCACAGCGAGGAGTTCGCCGCCCTCTGGGACACCCACGACGTGGCTCTGCGCCGGACCGACCGCAAACGCATCGTCCACCCCGTCCTGGGCGTGATCGAGCTCGACTGCCACAACCTGTTCAGCGAGGACGGCCGCCAGCGCCTGCTGTGGTTCACGGCACCGCCCGGCACCCGGGGCGCCGCACGGCTGGAAATGCTGTCCGTCATCGGCACGCAGGACATGACGGCCGACGCACACGCGCTGGGCGGGGACACCGGGACGAGCGCCGCCCGGCAGGCAGGCGGCCCCGTCACCGCGAACGAGTGACGCCGGCGGCCCTCCGGTGCCAGGCTGTGGGGTCATGATGACGGTGCGAGCTGCCCGGCGGGACGATCTGCCGGTGCTGTGGACCATGGCCACACTTCCCAACGTCGGAGCGACAGCCGACCCTTCCGTGCCCCTGCCACTTCCCGCCGCGTCCGAGGCACCCGAGCAGTTCGCCGATGTCGCCGACCCCGAGCGGCATTTCGTGGGAGCCGGCGGATGCTTCCTGGTCGCGGAGGCAGACGGACATGTGGCTGCCATGGGCGGATTCCGGCCGCGGCCCGACCACCCCGGCCGGGTCGGCGTTCTTCGCGTCCGAGTGCACCCGGCTCTGCGCCGACGAGGTATCGGCCGGGCGTTGATGGCTGCTCTCGAAGCCGAGGCATGCGCCCTCGGCTACCGGGAAGCGTGGCTGGACACCGCGACGAATCAGCCCGAGGCGATGGCCTTCTACCAGAGCCTGGGCTACCGGGAAACCGGCCGCGAAACCCGCCCCGAGTGGCATTGGACCCTCGTGTACCACCTCAAGGAACTGCGCCCCGCCCCCCGGGTCAGCCGCAGACCGTCGGCCTCACGCGAAGCCTCACGCGAAGCCGGCCGGGAGTGAACGCGTCTCCGAGGGCCGGGTCAGCGCGGCAGCTGTGCTTCGACGGCTGTCACGAGGTCCTCGGCCTCCGGCTCGGTCCGCGGCCGGTAGCGGCCCACGACCTCGCCCCGCGGGGACACCAGGAACTTCTCGAAGTTCCACTGGATGTCGCCCGATTCTCCCGAGGCGTCCGCCGCGCGCGTCAGCCGCGTGTACAGCGGGTGCCTGCCCGGTCCGTTGACCTCGATCCGCTCGAACATCGGGAAAGTCACCCCGTAGTTCGCGGAGCAGAAGGTGCGGATCTCCTCGGACGAACCGGGCTCCTGCCCGGCGAACTGGTTGCACGGGAAGCCGAGGACGGTGAAGCCGCGCTGCTCGTACTGCTTGTGCAGCCGTTCGAGGTCCGCGTACTGCGGCGTCAGCCCGCAGCGCGACGCCACGTTGACCACCAGGAGCGCCTTGTCCCGGAACGCGTCGAGCGAGATGTCCTCGCCGTCGAGCGTGCGCAGTTCGATGTCGTACAGATCTGCCATGGTGTCTTCCTCTTACCAGATGTGTGGGCTTCCCGCGTCCGGGCTATGATCCCAGCTCCCGGCCCACCGTAACGCCGACCGCGACGAAGGCCCTCGCCCGGCCGCGCCCGCGCCCGGTGCCATCTAGGAGGCCGCCGCCACGCCCACCGGGCGGCGCACGGTCTCCTCGTCGTCCAGCATCGCCAGCATCGCGTGTGCCAGGTCGGCGCGGGCGAGTGACCGCCCGCCGGGCACGTTCGCGCCGATGACGCGCTCGTAGCGGTGGTTCAGCGGCTTGTCCAGCAGGCGCGGGGGCCGGACCACCGTCCAGTCCAGGCCGCTGGCGGTGATGACGCGTTCCATCTCCGCCAGGTCCCGGTACACCGCCCGGAACGCCCGGCTGACGATCGGGTGCAGCACGGCCCGGTAGGCCAGGGATTCCCCCGCCGCCATCGGCCCGACCGGTACGGCGCTCACGATGAGCAGGCGGCGCACGCCGGCCGTGCTCATCGCCTCGGCCACCGCGCGGGCGGCCGGTGCGACGATGCCGGCGCTCTTGTTGGTGGTGCCGAGGGCGGAGAGCACCGCGTCCCGGCCGTCGACCACCTCGCGCACCCGCGCGACATCCGTGACGTCCGGCACCGGGGCGATGTCGAGACGGGGATGGGAGACGGCGAGCCTGCCCGGGGCGCGCACCGCCGCGACGACGTCGTGCCCGTCGGCGAGCGCCTGCCGGACGATCTCCTGACCGGTGCCGCCGGTGGCCCCGAAGACGGCGAGTTTCATCCCTGGTCCTCCTGGTGGGTAAGTGTTCACTCACCGCTAGGGTGGGGGTTCCCCGCCTCGCCGTCAAGCCGGAAGGACTCCGCCCCGTGTCCTCGTCCCCGCAGCCCACCCAGGTCCGCATCGTGGAGGCCGCCGAACGGCTCATGCGTTCGCTCGGCCTCGCCCGCACCACGACCAAGGAGATCGCCAGGGCCGCCGGGTGCTCCGAGGCCGCCCTGTACAAGCACTTCAAGAACAAAGAGGAAATCTTCGTCCGGGTGCTCGAGGACCGGCTGCCCCGGATCGTTCCCCTCCTCGCCGACCTCACCGACGACCCGGGCGGCCGTGTCGTGCGGGACTGCCTCACCGATATCGCCCGCCACGCCGTCCACTTCTACGAGTCCACCACCCCCATCGCCGCTTCGCTCTTCGCTGAGCCCGCCCTCCTCCAGCGCCACCGCGAGGCGCTGCGCGCCCTGGAGACCGGCCCCGATACTTTGCTGACCTCACTGGCGACGTATCTGCGGGCCGAGCGCGGCGCCGGCCGCATCGCGCCCGGCGCCGACCCCAGGGCCGCCGCGGCCCTCCTGCTCGGCGCCTGCTTCCAGCGGGCGTTCCTGCGGTGCTTCTGGGACAAGGAACCGCCCCAGCCGCTGGACGAGTTCGCCACCGCCCTCGCCGACACCGTGCTGGAAGGCGTCGCCGTGCGATCGTGACGCCCGCGCGAACCCGGGCCCCGGCCACCGGTGCGTCCGGCGGACACGGTGTCGCGGGGCCGCGTCGCGCGGTACCGTCCCGGTGTGGTGTTCGACCCGAGCGACCCGGTCCTGCTGTCCGATCCGTACCCGGTCTTCGCCGCGTTGCGGGAGCGCGCGCCGGTGCACTGGCACGCGGGCATGGGGCTTGCGGTGGCGGTGTCGCACGCCGCCTGCTCCGAGGTGCTGCGCAGCCGTTCGGCCGGTCGCATCTGGACGGACAAGACGCCCGCGGCCGCGTTCCCCGCGTTCAACCTGCTGCACCGCAACTCCCTGCTGGAGAACGAACCGCCGCGGCACACCCGGCTGCGCCGCCTGATCGCGGCGGCGTTCGGACGCGGCCACGTGGCCCGTCTCGAACCCCGGGTGCGTTCGGTCGCGGACGGCATGGTCGCCCGGCTCGCGGCGGCCATCGCGGCGGACGGCTCGGCCGATCTGCTCGCCCACCTGGCGGCGCCGCTGCCCATCGAGGTCATCGCGGAACTGCTGGGCGTGCCGCCGGAGGACCGGCCGCGCTTGCAGCCATGGTCGAACGCGATCGTGAAGATGTACGAGTACGGACTGCCGCCCCAGGCCGCGGCGGCGGCCGAGGGCGCGGCCGCCGAGTTCGTCGACTACCTGCGCGCGCTGGCCGCCACCCGCGCCCGCGAACCCGGCGAGGATCTGATCAGCGACCTGGTCGCGGTGCGCGACGGCACCGATCGGCTCACCGGCGACGAACTGGTCGGCACCGCGGTGCTGCTGCTGATGGCCGGCCACGAGGCCACGGTGAACGTGATCGGCAACGGGGTGCTGGCGCTGCTGCGCCACCGCGACCAGTGGGATCGGCTGGTGGCCTCCCCGGCGCTGCTGCCGACCGCCGTGGAGGAGCTGATCAGATTCGACGCGCCCCTCCAGTTGTTCGAGCGCACGGCCACCGAGCCGACCTCGGTGGCCGGCTACGCCGTCGCGCCGGGCGAGAAGGTCGCGGTGCTGCTGGGCGCCGCCGCCCGCGACCCTGCCATCTTCGCCCGGCCTGACACCCTCGACATCGGCCGCTCGCCCAACCCGCACCTGGGCTTCGGCGCGGGCATCCACTACTGCGTGGGCGCCCCGCTCGCGCGGGTGGAGATCGCCGCGGCGCTCGCCGCACTCGCCACCCGCCTCCCCGGGCGGCTGGCCGACGAGCCGGAACGGCGCGGCGAGTTCGTGATCCGCGGCCTGCGCGCCCTGCCGGTGACGGCCTGATCGCGACGGCCGCGCCGAGAGGGCGGGAAGGCTGGGGCGCGAACGGCACGCCGACGCACAACAACGTCCGCACCGGGCGGAACGCCGGCGCATGACGCCCCCGGCCCCGGGTGCTCGAATCGTTGACGCACGAGCTTCCCGGTGCGGACCACGACGGACGCCCGCCGGCGCAGGTTGTCCTGTCAAGTCACGCATTGTCTCCCGCGCCGTTCAGCGTTGCTTAACCTTGCCGCGCCTCCGCACACACCTGACGTCCTGACGCTGGCAGCCACACCGATGCTCAGCGCGCTCCGGCGCGGAAGGACTAACCCATGCCCAGCACCCCCCGCCTGCCCCGGGCAGCGGTCCTCGCCCTGCTCCCTCTGGTCCTGGCCGCCTGCGGTTCGAGCGCCGCGGAGGACAGCTCCGCGGACGGTCGCGACCCGGACACCCTGGTCCTGGCCGCCATTCCCTCGGAGGAGTCCACCGCTCTCGCGCAGCGCTACGAACCGATCATCCAAATGCTGGAGGAGGAAACGGGCAAGAACGTCGAGTTGCAGCAGGCCACCAACTACGCGGCCGTCATCGAGGCCCAGCGCGCGGGCAAGGCCGACATCGCCTTCTACGGCCCGCTTTCCTACATCGTCGCCAAGGACAGCGGCGTCGGTCTTGAGATCGTTGCCGCGCCGGTGGCGGAGCAGGGGGACGAGCCCGGCTACCGTTCGGTGGGCGTCTCCCGGGCCGGCTCCGGCATCGACAGCATGGACGACCTCGCGGGGGGCGAGGTCTGCTTCGTCGACGAGAACTCGACCTCCGGCTACCTCTACCCCGCCGCCGGCCTCATCGCGGCCGGTCTGGGCGAGGGCGACTACGCGCGGATCACGGCGGGGGGCCACGACGCCTCGGTCCTGTCCGTGGCCGACGGGCAGTGCGACGCGGGTTTCGCGACGGAGGACATGGCCACCCGCCAGCTCGTCGAGAGCGGCCAGATCGGCGCGGACGACCTCACGGTCTTCTGGGAGTCCGCCATGATCCCCGGCTCGCCCGTCGCCATCAGCGACGATCTGACCGACGAGCTCCGGCAGACGCTCACCGACGCCCTTCAGAACAAGACGAACGCCGACCACCTGGAAGCCCAGGGCTATTGTGCGGGCGGCGAGGACTGCCTGATCGAGGGCAACTGGGGCTACGTCCCGGTCTCGGACGCCGACTACGCGAGCGTGCGTGACGTCTGCGCGACGACGCGGAACGAGCAGTGCGAGGCCGGTTCATGACGGCGGCCGCCCTGGTCCCCGGAAGGGAACGCACCGACGAGGACCGGGTCGCCGTCCGGATCGACGCACTGACCAAGCGCTTCGGCAGCGGCGCCGCCGCGCTCACCGCCCTGGACGAGGTGTCGTTCCGTATCGGGGCCGGCGAGATCGTGGCCCTCCTCGGCCTCTCCGGCTCGGGGAAGTCCACGCTGCTCAAGCACGTGAACGGTCTCCAGGCCCCCACCTCGGGCGGCGGCACCGTCCTGGGCACCGACCTGGCCACGGCGAAAGCCGCGGAACTGCGGGCACTGCGCCGCCGGATCGGCTTCGTGTTCCAGCAGTTCCACCTGGTGGACAGACTCACCGTGCTGGAGAACGTCTGCACCGGGGCCCTGGGCTCGCTGCGCGGGCCGCGGCTCGGCCTGTTCACCTACCCCAGGCCGGTGCGGGAGGCCGCCTTGGACCGTCTCGACCGGGTGGGCCTCGCGGACTGGGCGTTCCAGCGCGCGGACACCCTCTCCGGCGGCCAGCAGCAGCGGGTGGCGGTGGCCCGCGCCCTGATGCAGGAGCCGCGGATTCTGCTCGCCGACGAACCGGTCGCCTCTCTCGACCCGGAGTCCTCCGGGCAGGTGATGCGGCTGCTGCGGGACGTCGCGACGCAGAGCCGCCTCACCGTGCTGTGCAGTCTGCATCAGGTCGACGTCGCCCTGTCGTTCGCCGACCGGATCGTGGGCCTGCGCCGCGGCAGGGTCGTCATGGACGTGTCCACGGCAGGTATCGGCCGCGAGGAGGTCATGCGCCTGTACCGGGAAGTCGGTGCGGACCCCGAGGCGCCCGGCGCGCTGCCGCATCATGGCGGGGGAGCGGGGTGAGTGTCCAGACGCGCCCCGACCGGCGGCCCCCCGCCGGGGCTCCCGCGCGCGAGGAGCGGCGGCGCACCGTCGCCCGCCCCACGCCCGCCGGGCTCGGCGCGACGTTCGCCCTGCTGCTGTGCGTCGGCGGCGGAGTGTGGGCCTTCGCGGAACTGCAGCTGAACGTCGCCACCGTCGTGGACAGCGCGGGTAACGTCAGGGACTTCCTGGAACGGATGCTGCCGTTGCGGTTCCCGCCGGTCGGCGAACTCCTCGATCTGACCTGGCAGACCCTCGCCATCGTGATCGCCGCCACGGCGCTCTCCGTGCTGCTGAGCGTGCCGCTCGGCCTGCTCGCGGCCCGCAACACGACTCCCGGCGGGTCGGTGAGGTCCGCTTCCCGGGCCCTGATCGTGCTGGCCCGCGCCATCCCCGACGTGGTCTTCGCCATCGCCGCCTTCCGCGTCTTCGGCCTCGGCGCCATGACCGGCGTCGTCGCCATGGGCCTGCACTCCGTCGGCATGGTCGGCAAGCTCTACGCCGACGCCTTCGAGGAGATCGACGAGGGGCCGCGCGACGCACTGCGCGCCGCGGGCGCCGGACGGCTCCAGCAGATCGCGGGTGCCGTGCTGCCGCAGGCGCTGCCGTCGCTGGTGGCGACCGCACTGCACCGGCTGGACATCAACCTGCGGGTGTCCGTGGTCCTCGGCTTCGTCGGCGTCAACGGCCTCGGCTACGCCCTGTCCAACGCCATCGCCCGGCTCGACTACCAGGAGGCCATGGGCATCGCGCTCGTGGTCCTGCTGCTGTGCTTCGCGGCCGAGGCGGTCTCGGGCAAGATCCGCCGCTCCCTGCTGCGCGAGGTCGCGGAGGCGCCGCGGGCGGGCGTGCTGAAGCGCGTCGTCGGCGGGCGCGTCCTCGGTCGGCGTCTCGCGGCGCGCACCGGCGCTCGGCGGCACGAGCCCGTCCCGGCCGGGCCGCGGGGGGCGGGCATCCGCCGGAGGGCGAGTCCGCCCTGGGATGCCGGACGGGTGCGGCGCGCGGTGGTGACGGCCCTCACCTGCGCCCTCGTGGTGGCCTCCGGCGTGCGCGCCGGTATCTCCCCCGATGCGCTGGCCCGCGGCGCCGAGTCCCTGCTGCCGACCATCGGCGACTTCCTGCCCCCGTCGACCGGCGGCATCGGGGACATGCTGCTGGAGAACCTGTGGATCACGGTGCAGATCGCACTCGCCGGCACCCTCATCGGTGTGGTGCTCGCCCTGCCGCTCGGCGCGCTGGCCGCGCGCAACGTGGTTCCCTCGCCGGCCGTCGCCCAGTTCTTCCGTTCCCTGATCCTGCTCGTGCGGGGGCTGCCCGAGCTGGTCCTCGCGATCGTCTTCGTCGTCGTCACCGGGCTCGGGCCGGTGGCCGGGGCGTTTGCGCTCGGTATCGGCTCCGTCGGCCTGCTGGGCAAGCTCGTCGCCGACTCGCTGGAGGAGGTCGATCCCGGCCCGGCACGGGCGGTGCTGGCCACGGGTGCCGGCCGCGGCCAGGTCTTCTTCACCGCCGTCCTGCCGCGCGCCTGGCCCACGGTGCTGGCCCACCTGCTGTACACGCTCGACGTCAACATCCGCTCCGCGACGCTGCTCGGCATCGTGGGCGCGGGCGGCATCGGCTACGACCTGCTCAACGCCGCCCGCGTGCAGCAGTTCGACGTCGTCACCGTCATCGTGCTGATGGTTCTCGCGGTGGTGCTGTTCGTCGAGGGCCTGGCGCTGTGGGTACGCAAGGTGTTCGCCTAGGTCCTGTCCTGTCGATCTTGTCGGATCAGCCCGCGGCTCCCCCAGACTCCTCCCCCAGACTTCGTCTGGGAGGTGCCCCCAGGGAGGTGCCCCCAGATGCGGTGCATCGCAAGGCACCGGATC
>NZ_JAVREV010000021.1:0-148858 GCF_031845565.1 Streptomyces johnsoniae
GAGAACTCCGGCGACGGCAACTACTTCAAGGCCGGCGCCTACACGCAGGCCAACTGCGACCGTTCCTCCCCGTGCAGCGGCGACAACTACGGCGAGGTCGAGATCTACGACCTCAACGTCACGCACGGCGACGGCGACGAGGACGGGGGCGGGGACGACGATGAGCAGAACCCCGACCCGAACCCCGGCAGCACTGTCGACGTCTCGGACTCGGACGAGCTGGCGGACGCGTTCGACGCCGCGCAGGCCGGTGACCGGATCGTGCTCGCGGACGGCGCGTACGAGATCAGCGGTATGAGCGGCAAGCACGGGACGGAGGACGAGCCCATCACCGTCGTCGCGGCAAACCGCGGCGAGGCGGAGATCAACGACGGGCAGCTGGAGATCGAGGACTCCTCGTACGTGACGTTCGAGGGCCTGACGTGGACCAACAGCGACACGTTGAAGATCACCAGCTCAAACAACGTGCGCCTGACCCGCAACCACTTCCGGCTCACCGAGGAGGAGTCCCTGAAGTGGGTCCTCATCGGCGGGGCGGACAGCCACCACAACCGGATCGACCACAACCTGTTCGAGGAGAAGCACGAGCTGGGGAACTTCATCACCATCGACGGATCGGAGACCGAGCAGTCCCAGCACGATCGCATCGACCACAACCACTTCCGCAACATCGGCCCCCGCGCGGAGAACGAGATGGAGGCCATCCGGGTCGGTCAGAGCGCGATCTCCGAGTCGGACGGACACACCCTCATCGAGCACAACCTCTTCGAGGAGTGCGACGGTGACCCGGAGATCATCTCCGTGAAGAGCAACAACAACACCGTCCGCTACAACACCTTCCGTGCCTCCCAGGGCACCGTGACCCAACGGCACGGCAACGAAGGCCAGTTCTACGGCAACTTCTTCCTCGGCGAAGGGAAGGAGGGCACCGGCGGCATCCGGATCTACGGCCAGGACCACACGATCTACAACAACCACTTCGAGGGCCTGACCGGCAGCGGCTACGACGCGGCGCTCCAGATCGACGGCGGCAACGTGGACACCTCCGGCGCGCTCAGTGAACACTTCCGTGTCTACCGGGCGACCGTGGTGAACAACACCTTCGTCAACAACACCTCGAACATCGAGATCGGCGCCAACTACGACCTCGCCCCCGTCGACACGGTCATCGCCGACAACCTGGTCGTCGGCAGCGAGGGCAAGCTGTTCAACGAACTCATGACGCCGGAGAACATGACCTACGCCGGCAACATCGCCTGGCCGACCGGATCGGCGACCGTCGGCGTCAGCGAACCGGACTCCGCCATCATGACGGCCGACCCGCTGCTCAGCGGCGAAGGCCCCGTGCAGCACATCGGCGCCGACAGCCCGGCGATCGACGCCGGCACCGGCGACCACGCGTTCGTCACCGACGACATCGACGGCCAGCCCCGCACCGGCACCGCCGACATCGGAGCGGACGAACACTCCTCGTCAACCATCACCCGAACCCCCCTCAACGCATCCGACGTCGGCCCGGACGCCGAGTAGGCGCAGCGGAACGGCAAAGCGGCCGGGGCGGCGCAGTCATGCTGCGCCGGCCCGGCCGCCCGGTGAAACGATCAGCTTTAAGTGTTGTCCTCGGCGGGCTCGGCGGCCTCAACCGCCGGAGTCGTCCGAGCCGCCTCGGAGCGTTCGCGCATCTTGCGCAGCAGCTCCTGCTTCCGATCGGCGGCCGACTCACGGTCCGCGGTACCCGCATGGGCAGAGCCCTGCCGGTCGGCACGGGACAGCCTCTTGCGCTGCCCGCCTACGCCGAGAAGGTTGTTCTGGCGCTTGGCCATGGAGAGTTCTCCATCCTGATGAGAAGTGGTCCGGAAGACGCCGGTGAGGATGGCAGACGCTACATGGCACGACCTTAACACGAGCCCGAACCCCCGGCACCTGATTTTCCCCCACGCCACCCCGGCCCCCGTCCACGACGTTCAGGTTCTCCAGCATCCGCTGGCCCCTCCGGCGACGGCTGGCAGGAGCGGTGGCGACGCGGTCAGCTCGACTTCTTGGCGAGTTCGGCGAGGAAATGCGGCAGTCGGCCGGCACCGAAGTCGTAGAACCGTGCCCACTGCGGCTCGACCGCGATACGCGCCATCTGGTCGTACATAGCCCGGCAGTTCCGCTCGAACTCGGCCGCGTACTCGGCGTCGAAGTTCTTCCGCGCGGCCGCGAGGTACTCCGGAACCACCCCGTCGACGATGGTGAGGTGTACGACGCCGCGCACCGACAGTGTCTTGGCCGAGCCAGGGCTGTCGCCGGCGTCGATGGTCAGGGCAACCTCGGGGCGGGCGGACAGCGCTTCTACCTTGGGCGCCGTGGCCGCGGTGGACATGACGATCTCGTCACCGGTCCAGAAGATACCGATCGGGATGACGCGTGGCCGCCCGTCGAGTCCGTTGTATGCCAGCCGCGCCATTGACGCCTGGCTCAACAGCTCGTGGGCGTCGGCCAGCTCCTGTGCGATCTGCTCGGGGTCCATGAGTCGTCGTCCTCTGCTGTCGTGCGGCCGCGCGCGGCCGCCATGTCCCTGGGACGGAGACGCCGGCACGCTCTCGACACCCGCGGCCGCATCACCGTCGACTCGCCCACGGTATTCGTGCCTACAGACAAGACCGAGTGGCGAAGTGGAGGTCCAGGACTTCGAGCAGGTCTCCGTCCTCGCGGTACGCCCCCTCGGCGAGCAAGGGGCGCGCGATCGTGGTGAGCGTGTCGCTGAACGGCCTCCGCGAACGACTCCCGCTCTCGGGATTCGGTGACGTCCGTGCTCAGCCCGAGGCCGGCGAGCCTGCGTGTCAACGGTTTCTTCTCCCCGAAGGCGGCCGCTTTCCCCCCGCCGGCCCCGGCCGCGTCAGGTAGAGGACAGGCCACGATGCTCTGCCCAGTGCACAGCGGCATTGAGGACCGCCTTCGACCAGGGTTCGTCGGGACTACAGCGCTCGGAACCTCTCTTCCATGTCATCGATGCGCTCGGCTCGGCGGCTCATCAGGTAGACCTTGGTGTGCGTGCGCTGTACTTCGTGCAGGAGCTTGAAGCCCTGGGTCTCGTTGTATCTCGGCCGCGTTCTCCCGCCAGCTCGGAAGCCCGCGTTCCTCCAGCCAGTTGGAGCGGACGAGGATCATTTCTTCAACGGCGGGAATGTCATCGGCTGTGGCCGGGCGCATTCCGAACACGGTGTCTCCTGATAGTTGGAACCCACCGGGAGTCTTCGTGTGAGGCCCGCTTTGCAGTTGCCGGGCATCCTCTTGCGCCTTCCCGATTGCCTGCTGTAGTCCTATCGTCGCGCTCCGGTATCGGTTCGGGGCAGGGGTCGTCCGTCCCGGGCGGCGGCAGGGACGGGGAGGCATATGACATTCGAAGCGGGCGAGTTGAGTCCTGAGCGGTCCGTGCGGCACCTGTACGGTTTCGACTTGCGGCGGCACCGCGAGCACGCGGATCTGTCGCTGGCGAAGCTGGCCGGGGAAGTGCCGTGCAGCAAGAGCCAGCTGGCGAGGATCGAGACGGCCGAGTCCATGGCCCTGCCGGGCCTGTCGGAGGAGTTCGACCGGCTCTTCGGCACCAACGGGCACTTCGTGCGACTTCATGCCCTGGTCCGCCGGGAGTTGCATCCGGACCAGTACCGGCGCTTCATGGGCTATGAGGAGAACGCCCAAGTCATCGAGTACTACGCCACGCAGGCGGTGCCCGGCCTGCTTCAGACGAAGGAGTACGCACGGGCTTTCTTCGGATACGCGCCGGATGTCGCCCCGGAGGTGCTCGAGGAACGGTTGGCGGCTCGCATGCTCCGGCAGGAGCGGCTTGAAGGGGCGGGATCTCTTCGTGTGTGGGCGATTCTGGATGAGGCGGTCCTGCGCCGCCCGGTCGGCGGCCCGCGCATCATGCGGGGCCAGCTTGCGCGTCTGCTGCTGCTCGGGGACGACTCGGCCTCGGCGCTTCAGGTCCTGCCCTTTGCGCACGGCGGTCACGCCCTGATGGAAGGGCCGCTCACTCTCCTCCGGATGCGCGACGGCAGGGCGGTCGCCTGGGAGGAGGGGCGCAACTCCGGTTATCTGCACGAGGATGCGGAACTGGTCGAGCGACGCAGGCGGCTTTACGATGCGCTCAGGGCGTACGCGCTGTCACCGAAGGAGTCGGCTCAGTTGATCCGGCGCATCATGGAGGAGTACAAGCCGTCGTGAGCGTTGTCAGGTGGCGGAAGTCGAGTTACAGCAACATGGACGGCGGGAACTGCGTCGAGGTGGCCGATGGGGTCGCCGGGGTGGTTCCTGTGCGGGACAGTAAGCGTCCGGGGCCGGTTGTCGTTGTGTCGGCGGGGGCCTGGCGGGCGTTCGTCCAGGGTGTCGGATTGAATCCGTAAGTCTTCGAGCGGAACGGTGTCTGTCATGCGAGTTGATCTGAGTGGTGTCAGGTGGCGGAAGTCGAGTTACAGCAACATGGATGGCGGGGACTGCGTCGAGGTGGCTGATGGGGTCGCCGGGGTGGTTCCTGTGCGGGACAGCAAGAATCCGGGGCCTGTTGTCGTCGTTCCGGCCGGGGCGTGGCGGGTGTTCGTGCGAGGTATCGGGCGCTGAACGTCACACCTTCGTACCGCGGGGGTGGGCCGCATGGCGTGGGGTGGGGGTGAGGTTTTAGGGTCGCGGCATGAGGCCAGGAGAGCAGCAGCCGGGGGGCGAGTCTTGGTCGAACCCCTATCAGCAGCCGGGATATCAGCAGAACAACCCGTACCGCGCCGAGCAGCCCGGTGGGCCGTGGCAGGCGGCGGGTGATACGCCGCCGCCCGTGCCGCCGCCGGGCGGGGGTGGCGGTCGGCGGCGGACGGTGATCGCCGTGGCGGCCGTGGTGGTCCTGGTGGTGGCGGGGGTCCTCGGCAGGGTCTTCGTCGTCGCCGGGGACGATGGGGAGCCGGAGGCCGGAGGCGAGCAGAGCCCGTCCGCGGAGGAGACCGAGCGGCCCGCGGCGCCGGACGATCCACGGCAGGGGGTCGTCGAGCAGCCCGATCCCGTCGTCGCGCCCGACTGGCAGGTGCAGACGAACGAGGACCGCAACAACGCGTTCGACGTGCCCCCAGAGGACTGGGAGATCGAGAGCGCGAGCACCGCGCGCGGCTACGAGCAGGAGGTGCCGGGCGAGGAGCCGACGGGCGAGATGACGATCGGGGTCATGGCACCGGCCGTCTACCTGAACGCCTACTGCGCGGAGGCCGAGTACCTCAGCGATCGGGCGATGGCCGGGACGCGGGGCGGGCAGGGCTACACCGGTACCGAGGAGGCCGCGGCGGCGGACGCGGAGCGCTTCGCGCTCGCGGCCTGGGCGGGTACGCACGAGGCCGAGGTGGAGGTGGGCGAGCCGGAGCCGTTCGAGAGCGAACACGGCCTGGTGGGGCACACCGTGACGGCGACGGTCACCGGGCTGCCGCAGGGCGAGGACAGCCCGTGCGGTCCGCCGGCCGGCCGGGTGACGACGGTCTCGTACCTCGACCCCGACAACGACCTCGCGACCTGGGTGCTCGTCGCGGACGTCGGCGTTCCCGAGGCGCTGGACGAGGAGACGATCGGCCAGATCATGAACAGCCTGCGGCCGTTCCCCGCCGAGAGCGACTGACCGCGCCTCAAGGCGGCGGGGGCACAACGGCCGCGGCGAGGCGCAGCCCCGCGGCCTGGGCGCCGCGTATGAACACGAGGCGGTCCGCGCTCTCCGGCGGGTAGTCGCGGTAGCCCGACGGGGTGCGGGGCGGCTCGGGCAGGAGTCCCTTCCGTTTGTAGAACCTGACCGTCTTCGTGGTCACCCCGGCCGCGTGGGCGAGCGATCCCGCCCGTCGCCCGGAAGGGTGCTCATTCGACGGTGGCGAGGAACTGGGTGGCGGCCAGTTCGGCGTACAGCGGGCTGCCGTTGACCAGTTCGGTGTGCGTGCCGACGGCGAGCACCCGGCCGTTGTCCATCACCACGATGCGGTCGGCGGTGGTGACCGTCGACAGCCGGTGTGCCACGACCAGCACGGTGGTTTCGCGCGCGACGGCCGCGACCGTGTCGCGAAGCGCCGCCTCGTTCACCGCGTCCAGCTGGGACGTCGCCTCGTCGAGCAGCAGCAGCCGCGGGCGGCGCAGCAGGGCCCGTGCGATGGCGACGCGCTGCCGCTCGCCGCCGGACAGTTTGGTGCCGCGGTGGCCGACGACGGTGTCGAGCCCTTCTGGCAGCCGTGTCACCAGCGTTTCGAGGCGGGTGGTGGCGAGGACGGCGGTGACCGCCGCCTCGTCCGCGTCGGGCGCGCCGAAGAGCAGGTTGTCGCGCAGCGTGCCGGAGAGCACGGGGGCGTCCTGCTCGACGTAGCCGATCGCGGCGCGCAGCGCGGCGACGTCCCACTCGGCGATGTCCAGGCCGTCGAGCAGGACCCGGCCCTCGACGGGGTCGTAGAACCGCTCGATGAGGGAGAAGACCGTCGTCTTGCCCGCGCCTGACGGGCCGACGAACGCGGTCATGCCGCGCGGCGGCACGGCGAACGTCACCCCGTGGTGGATGTACGGCAGTTCGGGGGAGTAGCGGAAGCGCACGTTCTCGAAGGTGACGGCCGCGGGCTCGGCGCCGGGCGTGGGCAGGGGGGCCGGGGGCCGGTCGGGCTCGCCCGGCAGGGCCTGCACTTCCTGGATGCGGCTGATCGCCGCGGAGCCGAGCTGGTACTGCGCGACGGCCGTGACGAGCTGCTGGATCGGCGACATCAGATAGAAGACGTACAGGAGGAACGCGACAAGCGCGCCGACGTCGATCGCGCCGGTCGACACCCGGGCGCCGCCGACGGCGAGCACGGTGATGAACGCGACCTGTGTGGAAAGACCGGCCGTGTTCCCGGCGAGCGCCTGCCATTTGGCGGCGCGCACGCTCTCCCGCCAGGACTCCTCGGCCGCGCGGTGCACCGCGTCCCGTTCGCGCCGCTCGGCACCCGACGCCTTTACGGTGCGCAGGGCGCCGAGTGCGCGCTCCAGAGCTGCTCCCATGCGCCCCACGGACTCCTGTGCGCGCTTGCCCGCCCGGTTGATCAGCGGGACGATGCCGCCGATCACCAGGGAGGCGACGGCTATGACGCCGACGGTCACCGCGAGCAGCACCGGGTCGACCAGGCCCATCATCAGCAGGGTGCCGACCAGGGTGAGGCCTCCGGTGCCGAAGCCGATCAGCGAGTTGGTGGTCATCGCGCGCAGCAGCGTGGTGTCGGAGGTGGCGCGCGCCAGCAGGTCGCCGGGCTCGACGGCGTCCACGGCGGAGATCCGCAGCCGCAGCAGGGCGGAGGTGAGGGAGTGGCGGGCGGTCAGCACCACCGATTCGGCGGTGCGCTGGAGCACGTAGCCGCCGAGCGCGCCGATGCCCGCGTTCGCGACGACGAGCAGGCTGAGCAGCATGAGCGCGCCGGAGATGGAACGGTCCGCCGACAGGTCGCCGATCAGCTCCTGGGCGACGAGCGGCAGGGCGAGGCCGGTGGCGCCGGTGGCCAGGGAGAGCAGGGCGCCCGCCACCAGCGCCTTGCGGTGCGGTCGGACGTAGGCCAGGAGGACACGCCAGGGCGGGGCGGAAGCGGGAGGGGTGGACACGCGTTCACCCTACCCACGCTTGGTCACCAGTGCGGCTTGCGGAGTGACGTTCCGCCTGCTTGACTCTGGCCTGCCGCTGGAGCGGTGCTTGCAACTGGCACAGGTTGGCTGCCGGTTGCTGTGCATGGTCGGGCACGGTGCGGGCAGGTCGCCGTGCCCTGATGTGCCTTTCCCCGCCGCGGATATGTTCAATTTGTGGGTAGCCGACACCTTTTGGGTGGGTGCGATGGAGATACCGGCGGCGTTGGCCGTCTGTCTGGTGGCCGGCACTACGTCGGCCGTGCTGTTTGCCGCACTGTGGTTGCGGCAGCAACGAAGCCAGCGACGGCTGGACGTGGAGATGCGGCGCAGGACGGCGGATGCCGACGCCGAAGTGGCCGCCCTGCGCGACCGGCTGGCCGAGGCCGCGCGCCGCGAGCGGCTGATCGCCGAGGAGGCGGCGCACCTGGCGGAGAACCGGCTGCCCGCGATGGCCAAGGCGTTGCGGCACCCGCACGTCAGGGTGCCGGCGGCCCGTTACCCCGAGCTGCTCGACGGGCCGGGCGGCAAGGCGTTCGAGTTGGTACTCGCAGGGGTGTCATCGGCCGTTCTGGGGGAGCGGCGGCGCGTGGACGGCGCGGCGCAGGCGGCCATGCGCGGGGCGACGACCAAACTCCAGACCATGTGCTACCAACTCCAGACGACCGTCGACGACATGCTGCACAAGTACGACGATCCCGAGCTGGCGGAGAAGCTGGCGGGGCTCGACTACCTGAACGAGCAGATCCTGCGCCGCCTCCAGGTCACCCGCGTCGTCTGCGGCGCGGGCGCGGGCCTGGTGCGCACCGCCTCGCCGCTGCGCGCGCTGGTCATGGGCGCCAGTTCCCGCATCCCGAGCTACGAACGGGTGCAGATCGTCGACCACCTGCCGGAGCCGGTGGCCGTCGCGGACCGCGCGGCCGAGCCGGTGGCGATCGTCATCGCCGAACTGATGGCGAACGCGGTGCACCACTCGCACGGCTCGCTGCCGGTGGAGGTGTCGCTCCACCAGGCGCACAACGGTGCCGTGGTCGTCATCAACGACGCGGGCATCGGCATGAACGCCGACGAGTTCGGGCGGGCCCGCCGCCTGCTGTCGGGCAAGGAGGACATCCACCTGGCGGAGCTGGGCGACCCGCCGCGCTCGGGGTTCGCGGCGATCGGCGAGATGTGCCGGCAGTACGGCGTCGCGGTGTCCGTGGAGCCCTCGCACTACGCCGGAGTCAAGGCCGTGGTGTTCATCCCCAGCGAGCTGCTGACCCCGGTGACCGAGGAGCCGCCGATCCCCGCGCCCGTGTCGCGCCCCGCGCCCGCGGGCCCGGCCGTGGCCCCCGCCCCGGCGGCGGCAGCGGACGACCCGCCGGCCCTGCCGCAGCGGCGCAACCGCCGCGCGTCCGACCCGGCTCCCGCCGCCTCCGGCGGCGTGGGCGGCCCGGCGAACCGCGCGTTCCGCGATCCGGACGAGGCCGCGGCACGCATGGGCGCGCTCCAGCGTGGGACCGCCAGGGGACGGGCCGCGGAGCCAGGCAGCGCCCCCGAGCACGACTCTGAAAGGGATAGCCGATGAACGCCCGAGTCCCCGTCACCAAGCCCAAAGTGGACCTCTCCTTCGTCCTTACGCCCATCCTTGAGGTGCCGGATGTCCAGCACGCCATGGTGATCACCGCGGACGGTTTCTACGAGGCCCACTCGGGTCTCGACACGGAGACCGCCGAGAAGCTGTCCGCGGTCCTGGCGTCCCTGCTGGCCTCGGGGCGCGGCACCAGCCACACGTACTACGGCGGCGATTCGCTGCTGCGGCAGGTGATGGTCGAGACGTACGACGGGTACGTGTTCGTGATCCCGGCGGGCGAGGGCACCTACCTCGCGGTGTTCACGGGCCCCGGGGTGGCGATGGACAACGTTTCGTACGAGATGCAGAAGCAGGTGCAGACCCTGGGCAAGGCGATGGTCAGCCCTCCCAGGGGCGACGTCGGCAGGGCTCCGGCCGGCAGCGACGGCTGACCGGTCCGGCGGACCGGACGGCGCCCCAGGGGCGACGCCCTCCGCCGGGCAGCTCGTTGACCGCTGCGTGTGCCTTCACGCAAGGGAGTTTCGATGAACCGGCGGCTGATTCCGCCCTATGTGTGGACCGGCGGCAGAACGCGTCCGAGCCGGAACGTTCTGGACCGGCTGACCGTGCTGCGGTGCGCCATCGAGGAGATCCCGGGCGACGTGACGCCGGCCGGGCAGCGGGTGATGGAGATTCTTCAGGCGGGTGCCCTCCCGCTGGCGGAAGTGGCCGCCCACCTGTCCCTGCCCGTGAGCTTCGTCAAAGTCCTCGCCAGTGACCTCTTCGACCAGGGGCTGTTGATCGTGCGGGCGCCCACCGCGGTCCCCGCCGGTGAGCAGCCGGACAAGCAACTCCTTGAAAGGGTGATCCGTGGACTCCGCGCCCTCCAGTAGAGGTATTTATCTGCGCAACCCTGACCAGCAGTTGGTCAAGGTCATCGTGAGCGGCCCGTTCGGCGTCGGCAAGACCACCATCATCCGCACCCTGTCGGAGATCCCGCCGCTGAAGACCGAGGAGGTCATGACGGCCACCGGGGCCGTCGTCGACCACCTGCACGGAGTCAGGGACAAGACCACCACCACCGTCGGTCTCGACTACGGCCGCATCTCGCTCGGCGACGACCTCGCGCTGTGCCTGTTCGGCACCCCGGGTCAGAAGCGCTTCCACGCGCTGTGGGAGGACCTGACGCACGGCGCGCTCGGCGCGCTGATCCTCGCGGATACCCGCCGCATAGGGGATTCCTTCGAAGTGATGGGCATGATCGAGGAGCAGGGCATTCCGTACGCGGTGGCCCTGAACGACTTTCCCGACTCGCCCGACTACCCCGACGAGGACCTGCGGCAGGCCCTCGACCTGGCCCCCGAGACCCCGCTGGTCAGCTGCGACGCCCGCGACCGCGGCACGTCGCTGAACGCGCTGCTCGCGCTCGCCGAGCATGTGATGAAACTCCCCGCCCTGGAGCAGTCGTGACCACCGACCCCATGCAGCCGGTGCCGATGTACGGACCCGAGTTCGCAGGCGATCCGCACACCGTCTACGCGAAGCTGCGCGCGTACGGCGCCTGCGCGCCCGTCGAACTCGCGCCCGGAGTCCGCGCGACGCTGGTGACCAGCTACCGGGCGGCACTTGAGGTGCTGCACGACACCGACACCTACTCCAAGGACCCGCGGGTGTGGCAGCACACCCTCCCGGCGGACAGCCAGTTGCTGCCGATGCTGATGTGGCGCGCCAACGCGCTGTTCAACGACGGCGAGGTGCACGCCCGTTACCGCCGCGCCACGACCGACAGCCTGGCGCTGATCGAGCCGCACGAGCTGCGCGACCTGGTGCACCGGTCCGCCGACTCGCTGATCAGCGGCTTCGCCGACCGCGGCGAGGTGGACCTGATCAGCGAGTACGTCCGCGTGCTGCCGCTGCTCATCTTCAGCGGCGTGTTCGGCGTCTCCGAGGCCGCGAGCCCGCGTCTGGTGGCCGCGGCGCACGGCATGTTCGACGCGCACTCGCCGGAGGAGGCGCACCAGGCGAACGACGAGTTCGGCCACCTGCTGGCCGAACTCGTCGCGGCCAAGCGGGAGAAGCCCGGCCCGGACTTCACCTCCTGGCTGATCGACCACCCGGTGGAGCTGAGCGAGGAGGAGGTGATCGGCCAGCTGGTGACGACCCTTGCCGCCGGCTACGACCCGCTCACCAACCTGATGGGCAACGCCCTGGCCCGGATGCTGTCCGACCCCCGCTACTACCGCACGGTCTCCAGCGGCGCGCTGACCGTCACCGACGCCATCACCGACGTGCTGTGGAACGACCCGCCGGTGGCGAACTATTCGGCGCACTACCCGCGGCGCGACGTCGACCTGCACGGCACCTGGATTCCGGCCGGTACGCCGGTGCTCGTCTCCTACGCCGCGGCCAACACCGCGCCCGCCGACCTGCCGCCGGGGCCGCGTTCCGACTCCGGCGCCCACCTGGCCTTCGCCGCGGGGCCGCACGCCTGCCCGGCGCAGCAGCCGGCCGTGCTGATCGCCACCACCGCGATCGACCGGCTCACGTCGTGGCTGTGCGACATCCGGCTCACCGTTCCCTTTGACCAGCTCACCTGGCGCCCCGGTCCTTTCCACCGGGCGCTCACCGAGCTTCCCGCCGTCTTCACACCGATCGCGCCCGATCAGAAGGGAACCAGTCCATGGACCGTCAGCCGTTCGTCCTCGACCCCACCGGAAGAGACGTCCCCGGCGAAGCAGCCCGTCTCCGGGAGGCAGGACCGGCCGTCCGTGTCTTACTCCCCGGCGACGTCGAAGCGTGGGCCATCACCAGCCACGCCCTGATCAAGCGGTTGCTGACCGACCCGCGGGTCTCGAAGGACGCGCGCAAGCACTGGCCCGAGTTCATAGCCGGCCGGATACCGGAGACCTGGCCGCTGTACACCTGGGTCGCCGTGCAGAACATGTTCACCGCCTACGGGATGGACCACACGCGGCTGCGCAAGCTGGTCGCACCGGCCTTCACCGCCCGCCGCACCCGCGCCCTCGCCCCGCGCATCGACTCCCTCACCCGCGACCTGCTCGACACCATGGCCGCCGCGCCCGCGGGGCAGCCGCTCGATCTGCGGGCCGCGTTCGCCCAGCCGCTGCCGATACGCGTGATATGCGAGCTGTACGGGGTGCCCGCCCACCTCCAGCCCGGGATGCTGCGGACGATGGACAGCATATTCAGGACCTCGGTGCCGCCCGAGGAGGCCGCCGCCAACTACCGGCAGCTGTACGAGATACTCAGCGAACTGGCCGCCCTCAAGCGCGCCGAGCCGGACGACGATCTGGCGACCGCGCTGATCGAGGCCAGGGACGGGAACGACCGGCTCTCCGAGCAGGAGCTGCTCGACACGCTGCTGCTTGTCCTGTCCGCCGGACACGAGACCACGGTCAATCTGCTGGCCAACGCCGTCAGGGGCCTGCTGGCCCACCCCGACCAGCTGGAGCTGGTCCGCTCGGGCCGCGCGAGCTGGGACGCGGTGATCGAGGAGACGCTGCGGTGGGCCCCCTCGGTCGCAAGCCTCCCGCTGCGGTACGCGACCGAGCCGATAGAGCTGGACGACGACGTCACCATCGGCACCGGTGAGGCGATACTCGCCGTGTTCGCCGCCGCGGGCACCGACCCCGCGCAGCACGGGCCCGACGCGGCCACGTTCGACATCACCCGCCCCACCCGCGACCACCTGGCCTTCGGCCACGGCGTCCACTACTGCCTGGGCGCGCCGCTCGCCCGGATGGAGGCGCGGGCCGCGCTGCCCGCCCTGTTCGACCGTTTTCCCTCGATGGAGCTGGCCGAACCCACGCCGCCGCCCATCGAGTCCTTCATCTCCCACGGCCCCGAGATCCTGCCGGTCCACCTGGTCCGCGAACGGGTCGCCGGCTGAGCCACGCCGCGCCGCGCCGCGCCGCGCCGCGCCGCGCCGCGCCGCGCCGCGCCGCGCCGCGCCGCGCCGCGCCGCGCCGCGCCGCGCCACGCCGCGCCACGCCACGCCGGAGCGGCGTGGCGCGGCGCGCGTTCACCGGTCGGCGCGGACCCGTTCCCCGGCGTCCCCGGCGTCCGTGGCGGGCGGCGGCACGTGCTCGTGCAGCCCGAACCGCCGGTGCACGCGCCGAAGTCCCGGCGGCAGCCACCAGATCGCGCGCCCGCCGAGCCGCATCGTGGCGGGCAGCAGCACGCCGCGGATGAGCGTCGCGTCCATCAGCACCGCCAGCGGCAGCCCGACGCCCATCGCCATCATGAACGAGATGTCGGAGATGAGGAACGCGAGGAACACCACGGACAGCGCCGCCGCCGCGGCGGTGACGATGCGCCCGATGCGTTCGAGCCCCACGGCGACCGCGGCCGTCGGGTCGCCGGTGTGCTCGTACTCCTCCCGGATGCGGGACAGCATGAACACCTGGTAGTCCATGCCGAGCGCGAACGCGACGGCGAACAGCAGCACCGGCACCGTGCCGACGACATCGCCCGTGGTGGTGAACCCGAGCAGCCCCGACAGGTGCCCGTCCTGGAATCCCCACACCAGGGCGCCGAACGTGGCGGTCAGGCCGAGGCCGCTGAGCAGCATCGCGAGGAAGGGCAGCAGCACGCTGCCGGTGAGCAGGAACAGCAGGACCACCATGGTCACGGCGAGGGTAAGACCGGCGACCGGCAGGCGGTCGAGGATGCTGTCGATGCCGTCCATGTTGACGGCCGTCTGCCCGCCGACCAGCGCCTCGCCGGGGGCGGGCAGGTCCCTGATCTCGCGGACCAGCTCCTCGCCGGCCGCGGTGCCGTTCGGCTCGGGCACCACGGACAGGTGAACGCCCCCGCCGTCCCGCGCGGCGAAGTCCTCGTGCCGCGCGCCTGGGGGCGCGGCCTCGGCGCCCTGCGCGTAGGAGCCGGTGACGGTGTCGACGCGGGCCACGCCGGCCAGGGCGGAGATGTCCGCGGCGTAGGCGGGCACCTCGCCGGAGTCCGCGGGCGTGCCGGGGAGCACCACGTTCAGCGCCTGGCTCTCGCCGGAGTCGAACTCGGCGCGCAGCGTCTCGGCGACCTGCCGCCCGGCGGAGGACTCCGGCAGGCCGCGCTCGTCGGCGGTGCCCATCTTGATGCCGAGGAACGGGCTGCCGAGCAGCAGCAGGACGAGGACGCCGAGGGTGGCCACCGGGACCGGGCGGCGCATGACGAACGAGGCCAGCCGGTGCCAGAAGCCGTTCGCCACGTCCCCGGCCGCGCCCGGGGCGGCCGCCGCCGCGCCGCGGCGCCGGAAGAGGCGGCCCGCCTCGACGCGCGGCCCGAGCAGCGCCAGCAGCGCGGGCAGCACGGTCAGCGTGACGACGGCGGTCAGCACGGCGACGGCGATGCCCGCGTACGCCATGGACCGCAGGGCCAGCAGCGGGAACCAGGCGAGGCCGGCGAGGGTCACCGCGACGGTGACGGCGGAGAAGACGACGGTGCGGCCCGCGGAGAGCATCATGACGCGGATGGCCGCGGCCGGTTCGCGCCCGGCGGCCAGCTCCTCGCGGTAGCGGTTGACCATCAGCAGGCTGTAGTCGACGGCCAGGCCGAGGCCGAGCAGGGTCACGACGTTGACGGCGAAGACCGACAGGTCGGTGACGCCGGCCAGGGCCCACATCATGCCCATCGACAGCATGATGGTGAGGGCGCCGACGATGAGCGGCAGCGCGGCGGCGACCAGGCTGCCGAAGATCAGCACCAGGATCACCAGCAGGATCGGGAACGCGAGCATCTCGCCGCGCACGGCGTCCCGTTCGCTCAGCTCGCCCAGCTCCCGGTTGATCATGGCGGTGCCGCCGATCTCCACGTGCAGGCCCCCGGCCTGCTCGCCCTCGAAGTGGGGCTCCAGCTCGGTGAGCCGCTCGCCCGCCTCGGTGTCGTCGCCCTCGACGGCGGCCAGGATCAGCGCCTTGTCGCCGTTCTCGGCGCGCAGTTGCGGGGCGCGGTCGGCCAGCCAGTAGGAGAAGACCTCGGCGACGCCGTCCTCCTCGGCCAGCCGGCGGCTCAGCTCCTCGCCCGCGGCGGCGGTGGCGGGATCGTCCACACTGCCCCGCGCCCTGACCAGCAGGGCCAGGTTCATGTCCTCGCGGCCGAAGTCCTCGGCGAGCACGTCGGCGGCCCGGCCCGACTCGGCGCCGGGGTCGTCGAACCCGCCCGCCTTCATCTTGTCGAACAGCGTGGCGCTCAGGGCGCCGCCGACCAGGGCGAGCAGGACGGCGACCAGGAGCACCACTCTGCGCCGTCGCAGCAGGAGCCCGGTGAGGTTCGCCAGCATCGTTCCATCTCCCTCGCATCGCGGTGTGTGTCCGCCGCAAGCCAGGACGGAGCGGGGGGCGCCGGATGTGACATCGGGAGGAGTACCGCGAGGACGCGGCGGGAAGAAATTCCTCGCCACCGGAGAGGGGGCTGAGCACGGGCTGTCCGAACGGCCCGCGCATCCGGCGGGACTTCCACCTGCCCTGGAGCAGCCCCATGTCCATCCCCATGCCCACCTTCATGTCCGCGCTCATCCGCATGCCGCGGAGATCCGGCCTGGTCCTGTCCGTTCTCCTCGCCGTCTTCCTGACCCTGGCGGCCAGGCCCGCCCAGTCCGCCGAGCCGGTGCGGATCATGCCGCTCGGCGACTCGATCACCGGCTCGCCCGGCTGCTGGCGCGCCCTGCTGTGGCAGGACCTGACCGCGGCGGGACACACCGGGATCGACTTCGTCGGCACCCAGGCCCCGCAGGGCTGCGGGTTCGCCTACGACGGCGAACACGAGGGCCACGGCGGCATCCTGGCCACCAACATGGCCGATCAGAACCAGCTGCCCGGCTGGCTGGCGCAGACCTCGCCGGACGTGGTGCTGATGCACCTGGGCACCAACGACGTGTGGAGCAACCGTTCGACGGACGCGATCCTCGCGGCCTACACCACGCTCGTCGGGCAGATGCGCGCCGAGAATCCGCAGGTGACCGTCCTCGCGGCGCAGATCCTGCCGATGGCGCCCAGCTCGTGCGGCGCGTGCGGACAGCGGGTGATCGACCTGAACGCGGCGATCCCGGGCTGGGCGGCGGAGTTGAGCACGGCGCGGTCACCCGTCGTCGTGGTCGACCAGTGGACCGGTTTCTCGACCGCGACGGACACGGGGGACGGCGTCCACCCGAACGACGCGGGCACCAGGAAGATCGCCGACCGCTGGTTCCCCGCGCTCTCCGCGGTACTGGCCGGAACGGCCTGACGCGGCCCGCGCCGCCGGCCCGCGGCCTCAGGTCGGCGGCCTCAGGTCGGCGGCGGGGCCGGCGGGGGAGCGGGCTGCGGGCGCGGCTCCGGGTGATCGGGGCCCGGCGGCGTCGGCGGCACCGGATCGGGCTCCGGCGGCGGCATCGGCTCGGGCGGGGGCCCTGGCGGCGGTGCGGGCGGCGGCCCGGGCACGGGGCCCGGCGAAGGGCCGGGCCCCGGCCCGCCCGGATCGGGCGGCGGGGTGGGCGTCGGCGGTACCGGATCGGGCGGCTGCGGTGTGACCATCGGGGCGCTCTCCCGTGGACGGCTTGCGGAAACGACAAGGACGCCACGGGTGCCCGCCCGCCCCGCACCCGAAACGGGCCGCCGCGCTCAGACCCGCACGAGCTTTTCGAACAGGAACTCGTGCTTGAGGAACGAGACGTCGTACTCGTGCCCCGGATAGGGCGGGATCAGCTGCGCGGCCTGGATCAGCCGCCAGCCGTCCCGCAGGGCCGCGACCCCGTCCGGGTAGGGCGGTTCGTCGCCGTCGCCCGTCGTCGGCGTGGTGGTGCCCGTTCCGTCGTAGCGGGCCCAGCCGACGGTGCCGCTGTCGAGCGCCGAGGTGGAGAGGTACAGGACGAGCACCTGCTGCCGCAGCGTGCCGGTGGCTGCGGGGGTTTCCGCGGTGGTCATGGGAGACGGTCCTTCCTGAACGGTGATTTCCCGGAACGTGCGGAACGTGCGGAACATGCGGAACGTGCGGGGTCAGGCGTCGGCCGGCTGGCGTTCCGGCCGGTTGCTGACCCGGGTCACCCAGTGGTCGAGGTCGAAGTCGTCCTCGCCGGTCAGGGCACGCCACAGCCGGACCCGGTTGTGGAATTCGAGCCGCCCGGTCGCCTGCTCGTACCAGGGGAACTGCGCGCGCAACTCCTCGGCCACCGCCGGGTCGTCGAGGTCGGCGGTGTTCCACAGCAGCCGCTGCCGCACCACCGGGTTGAAGCGGATCTTGAACATGTAGCGCCGCTCCGTGCCCTCGTTCCGCCGCCCGCCGTGCCACAGGCCGTGGTGCAGGATCAGCACCGTGCCCGCCGGGCAGGTCAGCCGGTGCTGGCCGCGCAGGTTCTGGTAGCGGCCGGTGTCGGTCTCGTTCGTGCGCCGCAGATGGCTGCCCGGCACGATCAGCGTGCCGCCCGCCCGGAGCGTGACCTCCCGCGGGTAGTACATGAGCTGCACGTCGAACGCGTCGGGCCGCACGTCGATGATCGCGTCGCCGTGCAGCGGCTGGGCCGAGCCCTCGCCGGGCTCGCGCACGTGCACCGCGTGGTGGTCCACGTGCGGCGCCGGGCCGACCAGGCTGTGCAGCGCGCCGGCCACCGCGGGCACCCCGATCAGCCGCGCGGGCAGGGAGCCGGGCGGGAACGCCTCCGCCACCGGGGTGCCGTAGGGGACGGCTGGGATGCCGGCGGACAGCACGTCCACCGCGTCGGCGTTCAGCTCCTCGGGCACCACGGCGTCGAGCCGCACGAAGCCGTGGGCCACGAAGCGGGCCATCTGGACGGAGGTCAGCAGGTGCTCGGGTGCGGGACGGTTGCTCATCTTTCCCTCCAAGTGGTTGCTGCTGACCAACGGTAGAAGCGAAGGCCCAGCGTGCACATGGGTACTGCTCACCACTACTGGTAACTTTTCACCATGCAACGCTTCCAGATCCGGCTTGGCGAGCCGCCGCGCGTGGAGGGGATCGGTGTCGGCGTGCACGGCACGGCGAGCCTGCACGACACCTTCCGGCTGCCGGATCTGTGGCAGCTGCACCTGTACCGGTACACGGCCCGCCTCACCGTCGACGACACCGTGTACACCGTCAGGCCCGGCTGGGTCAGCCTCGTCCCGCCCGGCACCCTCGTGCGCTACCACTACCGCGGGCGGTCCGAGCACCTCTACGCGCACCTGCGGACGGCCCGCACCGGCGAGCGGCACACGCTGCCCGCGGTGCAGGACGCGGGGACGCGGACCACCGCGCTCTCCGACCAGCTCCTGCGGGCCATCGCGGCCCGCCCGCGCACCCCGGCGCGCACCGTCGCCGAGGTGTGGTCCGCGCTGTGGGGCATCGCGGACCTGCCCGCCCAGTACGGCGCGGACGGCGCGGACGGCGGCCACCCGGCGGTCGCCGCGGCCGTCGCCCATATCGAGGCGCACCTCGCCGAGCCGCTCACCGTGCCGGGACTGGCCCGGGCCGCGGACGTCTCGCACAACCACCTGACGCGCCTCTTCCGCGCCGAGACCGGCGACACGGTGGTCGCCTACCTCAGGCGCCGCCGCATGGAGCGCGCGGGTCACCTGCTGCGGGACACGACGCTGCCCATCGCGTCGGTGGCCGCGTCCGTCGGCATCGGCGACCTCCAGGCGTTCAACAAGATCTGCCGTCGCGAGCTGGGTGCCTCCCCGCGGGCCGTGCGCGCCGCCGCCCGCCGCGGCCCCGCGTCCGGGTGAGGCGCGCGGTGCCCGGCGTTCACCCGGGCCCGGGGCCCGGCTCCCGCGCGTCCGAAGGCAGCTGCCACCACCAGGCCACGGCAGGCAGCGGCAGAGGGCCCTCGTCCCGGCCCGGCGGGGTGCCGGTCAGGCGCACCCGGCCCGCGGCCGGCGCGCCGGCCGGCCGGTGGCGCGCGGAGCGCACCGACCAGTCGAGGTTGCCGCGCACCCAGGTGCCCAGGCCCCCGAGGTAGCGCCGCACCGGGTCCGCTGCCACCGGCTCGGCCCGGGTGCGCACCGCCTGGAACCGCTGCATCACCCGGTCCCGCGCGGCCACCGCACGCGCCAGCGCCTCGGCGGGCGGGCAGCCGTACTCGTGTCCCGTGACGTCCACCAGATTGGGCCGGGGGGCGGCGCGGTGCCGCTCCTCGTGCCGCGCGGCGACGATGTCGTTGTCCCAGCACACCAGCACGGCGCACATCTCGGTCAGGGCCCTGACCTCCGCCCGCCCGGCGTCCGCGGGCGGCAGCTCGTAGCCCTCCACGACGTCCATCAGCGTCACGCAGGCCGTCACGGCGCCGGAGCGCAGCCGGTGGGACGCGTAGTCGTTCAGCGAGGGCGGCGGGGCCGCGCGCCCGCGCGCGCTCTCCCGCGCCCTGCCGGTCAGGAAGTGCCCGGTCGCCGCGACCCAGCGGTCCAGCTGCACCGGGGTGGCCAGCGCCTGCACCCGCAGTCTGATCTCCCGCAGCGCCCGCGCCCACCGGTCGCCGCCGGGGCCCGCGCACGGCGTGTCAAGCACCCGCAGGAGCGGGGCGCAGACCGCGGGCGCCGCCGCCTCGCCCTCCTTCCCCAGTGCGTCGTCGAGGGCGTCGTCGAAGGCGAACAGCCACATCTGGAAGTCGGCCGACAGCCGAACGCCCTCGGCGGAGCCGCGCGGCAGCACGCGCGCCGACAGCTCGCCCGCGCGCGCCCCGGCCAGCCTGGCCCGGCCGGCTTCGTCCGCGAACAGGCCCCAGGAGCCGAGCCAGGCGCGGCACTCGGCCTCGATCCGCTCGGCCTGCGGATGCACGGCCGGGGCGATCGGGCAGTACAACACGGGTCCGTCGGCGGCGGGTTCGCGCACGCGGCTGTCCTCCCGGGGTCGGGTCGGCTGCCTGCTTCGTGCCCCGCGCCGCCGCACGCGCACACCCCGAGCGCCCGGCGCGTGGTGGCGCGGCGGGGGGAGAACGGCGGCGCCGGAGCGGGTGAATGGCGCCGCACCACCCGCACCATCCCAACGAGCGATGTCGTCAACTTTGCGCGTATGGAATTACCTCGACCGTGGATATCGGCGATGCGTGCTGACGAATTCGATAAGAAAATAATACATTGCTGGGGTGAATGCGGCGCGGAACGGTCCACATGTTCGTACGCCTCGGGGATCTGCCGCCAGGACAGGGCGTCACACCACCGCCTTTGCGGCGGAATTCGCCGGAAACGGGCCGGATGTGTCACCCCTGTGTCAGCCCGCCCAGCAGCGGAGAAGACCACGTTGCACGTCACTGGGGCGCCGGTAATAATGACGGCAATAAGGCTGCCCAGAAGCCAGGCGAAAAAGCGGATGCGCGCGTTCGAAACCCCACACGTCCTGCACTTGGAGTGCCATGGCGCCCGTCTCAGCAAATTATCCACTTGTCATCGGTGTCAGTCCCTTCGGGGAGCCTGATGCCCGGCTCACCGCCGCCGTCTGCCGGGCCGGCGGGCTCGGTGTGCTGGATCTGGGACTGGGTGACCGGCACGCGGCCGAGGCGCTTTCCAGACTCCGTTCCTGGGCGGGCGGCCCGTTCGGCGTCCGCGTCGGCGCGGATTGCGCGCTCGCCCCCGAGGACATGGGCGACCTCCCCGGCCTCACCGCCGTACTCGGCCACGGCGCGCCCTGGCACCCGGCGGACCTGCCCGCCGGATGGCGCGTGCTCGCCGAGGTGACCAGCGCGGCCGAGGCCGCGTCCGCCGTCAACGCCGGCGCACACGGACTGATCGCGCGCGGCAGCGAAAGCGGCGGCCGCGGCGGCTCGTTGAGCACCTTCACGCTGCTCCAGCAACTGCTCGTCCGCGAGGCCCCCGGCGTCCCGGTCTGGGCCTGCGGCGGGATCGGCCCGCACACGGCCGCCGCGGCGGTGGCCGGGGGCGCCGCCGGAGTCGTGCTGGACACCCAACTGGCGCTGCTCGCCGAGTCCGAGCTGCCCGAGCACCTCGCCGCCGTCGTCCGCCGCCTCGACGGCACCGAGACCACGGTGACCGCGGACGGCCACCGGGTGCTGCACCGCCCCGGGCCCGGCGGGCCCGCCGGGCCGCCGCTGCCCGTCGGCCAGGACGGTTACCTCGCCGCCCGGTTCGCGGACCGGTGGGGCACCGCGGCCCGCGCCGTCGCCGCCGTCTCCTCGGCCGTCACCGCCACCTTCCGCGACGACGCCCCGGCCCGCGCGCTGCGCCCCGGCTCCCCCATGAGCCGCGCCCTCGGCACCGAACTGCCCATCGCGCAAGGGCCGATGACGCGTGTCAGCGACCGTCCTGGATTCGCCGCCGACGTGGCGGCCGAGGGCGGCCTGCCGTTCCTCGCCCTCGCCCTCGCCACCGGCGAGCAGACCCGCGACATCCTGACCGCCACCCGCGCCGCCCTCGGCGACCGGCCCTGGGGCGTGGGGCTGCTCGGCTTCGCCGACGAGGAGATCCGCGCCGCGCAGCTCGCCGTCGTCCGCGAGGTGCGCCCCAGCCACGCCGTCATCGCGGGCGGGCGGCCCGCGCAGGCCGCCGACCTCGAAGCCGCGGGCGTCCGTACGTTCCTGCACGTGCCCACCCCCGGGCTGCTGCGGCAGTATCTGGCCGCGGGCAGCCGCAGGTTCGTCTTCGAGGGCTCGGAGTGCGGAGGCCACGTCGGCCCGCTGACCAGCTTCGCCCTGTGGGAGGCGCAGCTCGCCGTCCTGACCGGCTTCCTCGACGAGCCGGGCCGCGCGCCGGAGGACGGCGGTGGCATCGAGGTGCTGTTCGCGGGCGGCATCCACGACCAGCGCTCCGCCGCCATGGTCGCCGCACTCGCCGCGCCGCTCACCGCACGCGGCGTTGCGGTCGGCGTTCTCATGGGCACCGCCTACCTCTTCACCGAGCAGGCGGTCGCCCGCGGCGCGATCGGCCCGGTCTTCCAGCGGCAGGTCCTCACCGCCGGTTCCACCGCGCTCCTCACCACCGCGCCCGGGCACGCCACGCGGTGCGTGACCAGCCCGTTCACCGGCGAGTTCGACGCCGCGCGGCAGGCGCTGCGCGCGGCGGGCGTGCCCGAGCGCGAAGCCTGGCCCGAGCTGGAGAAGCTGAACCTCGGGCGGCTCCGCATCGCCAGCAGGGGCGTCGAGCGCGTCGGCGCCGAGCTGGTCCCCGCCTCGGAGGAACGGCAGCTGGCCGCCGGGATGTTCATGGCCGGCGAGGTCGCCGTGCTGCGCGCGCGGACCACCACCGTCGGCGAGCTGCACCGGGCCGTAGGCCCGGGCGCCGCCGAGCACTTCGCGGCGCGGGCCGCCGCGCTGCGCGCCTCGGCCGACCCGGCCCAGGGCGCCGCCGAGCCGCCCGCCCCACTGGACATCGCCGTCGTCGGCATGTCCTGCATGTTCCCCGACGCCGCCGACCTCGGCACCTTCTGGGCCAACGTGCTCGGCGGCCACGACGCGGTGACCGAAGTGCCCGGCGAACGCTGGGACCCGCGCGTCTACTACCGGGCGGACGGGGCCGGGGACGGAGACGGGAGCGGGGACGGAGACGGGAGCGGGGACGGGACCCACCCGACGAGTCCTTCCAAGTGGGGCGGGTTCCTGCCGCGTATACCCTTCGACCCGCTGGCCTACGGCATCCCGCCGGCCGCGCTCGGCAGCATCGAGCCGGTCCAGCTGCTCGCCCTGGAGGCGGCACGCCGCGCCCTGGACGACGCGGGGTACGACGCGCGCCCGTTCGACCGCTCCCGCACCTCGGTGATCTTCGGCGCCGAGTCCGGCAGCGACCTGTCCCAGGCGGCGGCGCTGCGCACCGTCCTGCCGTCCTACCTGGCGGAGCTGCCCCCGGGGCTCGCCGAGCAACTGCCGCCGCTCACCGAGGACTCCTTCCCCGGCATGCTGGCCAACGTCATCGCGGGCCGCATCGCCAACCGCCTCGACCTCGGCGGCGCCAACTACACCGTGGACGCGGCCTGCGCCTCCTCGCTCGCCGCCGTCGACGCCGCCTGCAAGGAGCTGGCCGCCGGATCGAGCGACGCGGTGCTGTGCGGCGGCGCCGACCTGCACAACGGGATCAACGACTACCTCATGTTCGCCTCGGTGGGCGCCCTTTCGCCCACCGGCCGCTCCCGCACGTTCGACGCCGGGGCCGACGGCATCGCGCTCGGGGAAGGCGTCGCCTGCGTCGTACTCAAACGCCTCGCCGACGCCGAGCGCGACGGCGACCGCGTCTACGCCGTGATCAAGGGCGTCGGCGCGTCGAGCGACGGCCGCGCCCGCGGACTGACCGCGCCGCGGCCCGAGGGGCAGCGCGCCGCGCTGCGCCGCGCCTACCGCGCCGCGGGCGTCTCGCCCGCCGACGTCGGCCTGGTGGAGGCGCACGGCACCGGCACCGTGGTCGGCGACCGCACCGAGCTGACCGTGCTCACCGAGGAGTTCGCCGAGGCCGGGGCCCGGCCCGGCAGCTGTGCGCTCGGTTCGGTCAAGTCGCAGATCGGGCACACCAAGTGCGCGGCCGGTCTGGCCGGGCTCATCAAGACCGCGCTCGCCCTGCACACCGGCGCCCTGCCCCCGACGGGCAACCTGACGCGGCCCAACCCGGCCTGGGAGCGCGAACGCAGCCCGTTCGTCTTCCACACCGCGCCGCGCCCGTGGCCGCTGCCCGCGGCCGAACGGCTGGCGGGCGTCAGCGCGTTCGGCTTCGGCGGGACCAACTTCCACGTGGTGCTCGGCGGCCACGGCGCGCCGCCGCCCCCGCACGGCTGCGAGGTGTGGCCCGCCGAGCTGTTCACCTTCCGCGGCCACGACCGCGCCTCGGCCGCGCGCGAGGCCGAACGGCTGCTCGCCGCCCTGGAGACGGGCCACGCCCCGCTGGCGCGCCTCGCGCGGGACACCGCCCGCCGTTCCGACGCCGCGGGCGGCACGGTGCACATCGCCGTGGTCGCGGGCAGCACCGGCGAGCTGGCCGCGGCCCTGCGCAAGGCGCTGGCCGGCGGCCACGACCCGGCCCTCGGCATCCACCTTGCGCCCGAGCGGCCCGAGACGCCGGAGACGCCGGAGACGCCCGAGCCGCCGGGCCGGGTCGCGTTCCTCTTCCCCGGCCAGGGCAGCCAGCGGCCCGGCATGTTCGCCGAGCTGTTCCTCGCGTTCCCCGAAACGCAGCGCCACCTCGGCCTGCTGCCGGGGCTCGCCGACATCCTGTACCCGCCCGCCGCGTTCGACGAGGACACGGCGGAACGGCAGCGGGCCGCCGTCACCGACACCCGCGTCGCCCAGCCGGCCCTCGGCGCCGTCGGCCTCGCCGCGTTCGACCTGCTCGGCCGCGCCGGTATCCGGCCCGACCTGGCGGGCGGCCACTCCTACGGCGAGCTGGTGGCGCTGTGCGCGGCCGGCGCGCTGAGCCCCGCCGACCTGCTGCGGCTCAGCGGCCTGCGGGCCGGGGCGCTCCTCGCCTCGGCCGCCGGGGACCCGGGCGCCATGGCCGCCGTGCCGGCGTCCGCCGCCGAGGTCGAACGGCTCCTCGCCGACGGGGCCGCGGCGCGGGACGGGCACGTCGTCCTCGCAGGCGACAACGCGCCGGACCAGTGCGTCATCTCCGGCGGGACCGCCGCGGTCGCCGAGGCCGTGGCGGGGCTGCGCGCCGCGGGCCTCAAGCCCAGGCCGCTGCCCGTGGCCTGCGCCTTCCACAGCCCGCTGATGGCGGACGCGGGACCGGAGTTCGCCCGCGCGCTGGCCGGATACCGCTTCCGCACCCCGGAGTTCCCCGTGTGGGCCAACCGCACGGCCGCCGCCTACCCGGCGGCGGGCGAGGCCATCCGCGCCGAGCTGGCCGCCCAACTCAGCGCGCCCGTGCGGTTCGTGGCGCAGGTCGAGGCCATGTACGCCGCCGGGGCCCGGGTGTTCGTCGAGGCGGGGCCGGGCGCCGTCCTCACCGGCCTGGTGCGCAAGATCCTCGCCGGCCGCCCGCACCACGCCGTCGCCGTCGAGCCGCGGCCCGACGCCGGGCTGCGCGGCCTGCTGAGCGCGCTCGCCGAGCTGGCCGTCGCCGGTCTTGACGTGCGCACCGGCTGGCTGTTCCACGGCAGGGGCGGCGCGCCCGCGCCCGAGCGGGTACCCGGCTGGCTGGTGGACGGGCACCTGGTGCGCACGGCGGACGGCGAGCCGCTGGCCGGCGGGCTGCGTCCGGCCCGGCGTGTTCCCGCCGCCGCGCCCGGGACCGGCGAGCCGGCCGCACGGGACGCGCTGGTCACGCAGTTCCTCACCACCACCAGGGAGTTGGTCGCGGCCCAGCGCGATGTGCTCCTGTCCTACTTCGGCGGTGCCGCGCCGCCAGGCGCGCTCCCCGAGTCGGGCCCCGCGCCGTCCGCGCCGTCCGCGCTGCCCGCCCTGAGCGCCGACGCGCCCGTTCCCGTGACGCCCGCCGCCCCGGCGGGCGCGGCGCCCGCGGCCCCCGCGTCGGAGGCCGCCGCGCGACCGGCCGCCAGCACGCTGGACACCGTGCTCGACGTCATCAGCGAACGCACCGGCTACCCCGTGGACATGCTGGACCCGGCACTCGACCTGGAGGCCGACCTCAGCATCGACTCCATCAAACGCACTGAGATCGCGGGCGAGTTGGCCGCGCGGCTCAGCGGCCCTGGCGCGGCGCCGCTGACGGACGCAGAGGTCGACCGGCTCTCCGGCGCCCGCACCGCGGCGGCCATCGCCGACTGGCTGGCCGGGCGCACCGCCGCACCCGTGCCCGCGCAGCGCTCGGCCGAGCCGCGGCCGGATGTGCCGCGCGGCACCGCGCCGAAGCGGCTCGTTCCGCACCGCGTGCCGCTCGCCGCGCAGCCGGAGCCGGGGGACCTCGCGGGGCGGCGCTTCGCCCTGCTCGGCGAGGGGCCGCACGCGGAAGCCCTCGCCGCCGCACTCGCCGCCCGCGGCGCCCAGCCCCTGCCGCGGGCGGCGGGACACCTGCTGTCCGAGCGCGAAGGCCCGCTGGACGGCGTGCTGTTGCTCGGGCCGCTCGCGGACGGGGCCGAGCGCCCGCCGCTGCCCGCCGCGTTCCCCGTGATCAGGGCGGCCCTGCGGCTCGGCCCCGCGCGGCTGCTGTGCGTGCGCCCGGCCGAGAGCCGGGCCACCGGCCTCGACGGGCTGCTGCGCACCGTGGCCCGCGAATACCCCGGGACCCTGGCGCGCGTGGTCGGCATCGATCCGGCCGCGCCCGCGGAGGCGACCGCCGCGCTGCTGCTCGGCGAGCTGGCCGACGCGGACCGCGCCCCCGTCGTCCTGCACACGCCCGCGGGGCGGCAGGGCTGCGCGACCGTGCCGTCCGCGCTGACGCCGCCCCCGGGGCGTTCGGCCGCGGCCGACGGCGCGGCGCTCGGCCTCGGCCGCGACGCGGTGGTGCTGCTCGCGGGCGGCGCCCGCGGCATCACCGCGCACGTCGCCACCGCGCTCGCCGCGGCCACCGGCTGCCGGATCGAGCTGCTGGGCCGCACCCCGCAGGCCGCGGGCCCCGAGGCGGCGGACACGGCGCGGGCCGCGGACCGCACGGCGCTGCGCGCCGCACTCGCGGCCCGCGGCGGCCACGACCCGGCCGCGATCGAGCGCGAGGCCGCGCTGATCCTGGCCCAGCGGGAGATCGCCGCGACCCTCGCCGAGCTGAACGCGCGGGGCGCCGAGGCCCGTTACCAGTCCGCCGACCTGCTGGACCCGGAGTCGGTGCGGCAGGCCGTCAAGGCGGTGCACACGCGCCACGGGCGGCTGGACGGCGTGGTGTGCGCGGCCGGGGTCATCGAGGACCGGCTGATCGACCAGAAGACCCCCGAATCCTTCGCCCGGGTCTTCGCCACCAAGGTGGACGGCGCGCGAACGCTGCTCGACGCGGTGGCCCAGCTGCCCCAAGTGCCGCGGTTCGCCGTCCTGTTCGGCAGCGTCTCCGCCGTGCTGGGAAACCGGGGGCAGGCCGACTACGCCGCGGCCAACGACGCGCTCGAAGGCGTCGCCGCCGCCTGGGCGGCCCGCACCGGGGCGCGCGCGCTGACCGTTCACTGGGGGCCGTGGGCGCCGTCCGCGGCGCATCCGGGGATGGTCTCTCCCGAGCTGGGGCGGGACTACGCGCGGCGCGGTGTCGGCCTCATCGAGCCGGACGAAGGCGCGCGGGCCCTGCTCGACGAGCTGGCCTGGGGCGATCCGGCGCAGGCCACCGTCGTGTACAGCGCGGCGGACGGGTGGGGCGCGTGACGGCGGCGCGGGGGGCGGTCCCCACGGTCCCCACGGTCCCCCCGGTCGCCGTCGTCGGCATGGCGGCGATGCTGCCCGGCGCGCCCGATCTGGAGACCTACTGGCGGAATCTGGTCGCGGGCACCGACGCCATCACCGAAGTGCCGGGCGAGCGCTGGGACCCGGCCTACTACCCGGACCCGGTGTACTGCCGGCGCGGCGGCTTCGTCGACGAGTTCGCCGAGGTGGAGGTCACCCGGTTCGGCATCATGCCGGGCGCGGTGTCCGGCACCGAGCCCGATCAGCTGATCGCGCTCTCGGTCGCCGCCGACGCCCTCGCGGACGCGGGCGGCCCCGAGCGGCTGCCCGACCGCGACCGCGTGGGCGTGATCCTGGGGCGCGGCGGCTACCTCTCGCCCGGCCTGGCCCGCCTCGACCAGCGGCTGCGCACCGCGCACCAGCTCACCCGCACCCTGCGCGAGCTGCTGCCCGAGCTGGGCGACGAGCAGCTGAGCCGGGTGCGTGCCGCCTTCGAGGAACGGCTCGGGCCGCACCGCCCCGAGCACGCGATCGGCCTCGTTCCCAACCTCGCGGCCTCGCGGCTCGCGGGCCGCCTCGACCTGCGCGGCCCGGCCTACACGGTGGACGCGGCCTGCGCGTCCGCGCTGATCGCGGTGGACCAGGCGATCGCCGCGCTGGCCTCCGGCGCGTGCGACGTCATGCTCGCCGGGGGCGTGCACCACTGTCACGACATCACCCTGTGGAGCGTGTTCGCCCAGCTGAAGGCGCTCTCGCCGAGCCAGCGCATCCGCCCGTTCCACGCCGGGGCCGACGGCCTGCTCATCGGCGAGGGCACCGGCGTCGTGGTGCTCAAGCGGCTGGCCGACGCCCGGCGCGACGGCGACCGGGTGTACGCCGTCATCCGCGGCTCCGGGGTCGCGGGCGACGGCCGGGCCGGGGGCCTGGTCAGCCCGGACCCGGGCGGCCAGGCCCGGGCCGTGCGGCTGGCCTGGCGCGCCGCGGGCCTCGACCCCCGCGCGCCGGGCGCGCTGGGGCTGATCGAGGCGCACGGCACCGCGACGCCCGCCGGGGACGCCGCGGAACTGGCGACGCTGGCCGAGGTGTTCGGCCCGCCGGGCGCGGGTGACGCGCCCGTCATCGGCTCGGTGAAGTCGATGATCGGCCACCTCATGCCCGCGGCCGGGGCGGCGGGCCTGATCAAGGCGGCGCTGGCCGTGCACCGCGCGACGCTGCTGCCCACGCTGCACTGCGACGAGCCGCATCCGGCGCTCGCGCGGACCGTGTTCCGGCCGCTGGCGGGCGCGGCGCCCTGGGAGGGCGGCCCGCGCCGCGCCGCGGTGAACGCGTTCGGCTTCGGCGGGATCAACGCGCACCTCGTGCTGGAACAGGACCCGGACGCCCCCGACGGCCGGGCCGCCGCGGGCGCGGGCGCCGCGCCCGCGGCCGTGCGCGAGCCGGAGCGGGTGCTGCGGCTCGCCGCCGCGGGACCGCGGGGGCTGGCGGAGCTGCTCGACGCGGACGACGCCGCGGTCCGCGCCCTGCCGCGGCCGCCCGCCGCCGCGCCCGCGGCCGAGGGCGAGAGCCGGCTCGGTCTCGTCGAGCCGACCGCGAAGCGGCTCGCGCTCGCCCGCCGCGCGGTCGCGCGCGGCCGGGCCTGGCGCGGCAGGGACGACGTGTGGTTCAGCCCGCGGCCCCTGCTCGGCGGCCCGCGGCCCGGCCTGCTGGCGTTCGTCTTCCCCGGTCTTGAGGCCGAGTTCGAGCCGCGCGGGCTCGCGGAGGTGGCCGAGCGGTTCGGTCTCGCGCTGTCGGCGCGCGCCGCCGCGGACACCGGTGACACCGTGCGGCAGGGCCTCGGCGTGCTGTCGGTCGGCGGGCTGATCGAGGCGGCGCTGCGGCGGATGGGTGTGGCGCCGGACGGCGTGGCCGGGCACAGCGTCGGCGAGTGGTCCGCGATGGTCGCCGGCGGGCTGTACGGGCGCGAGCAGTCCGACCGGCTGCTCGCCGCGTTCGACCCGGACTCCCTCGTGGTGCCCGGTCTGGTGTTCGCGGTGCTCGGCACCGCGGCTGACCGGGTGACCGAGGCGCTGGCCGGCCGGCCGGACATCGTGCTCAGCCACGACAACTCGCCGCATCAGACGATGGTCTGCGGTCCCGAGCCGGCCGTGGCGGAGCTGGTGCGGTGGTTCCGCGCGCGGCGGGTCCTGGGGCGGGTGCTGCCGTTCAGGTCCGCCTTCCACACGCCGATGCTCGCGCCCTTCCTGGCGCCGCTCGCCGCGAGCGCGGAACGGCTGGAGGTGCTGCCCGCGGCGCTGCCGGTGTGGTCGGCCACGACCGCCGCGCCGTTCCCGGCCGATCCGGCGGCCGTGCGGGAGCTGTTCCTGCGGCACCTGCTTGAGCCGGTGCGGTTCCGGCCGATGATCGAGGCGATGCACGCGGCGGGCTACCGGGTGTTCGTGCAGGCGGGCACCGGGCAGCTGGCCTCGCTGATCGACGACACGCTGACCGGCCGCCCGCACCTGACCGTGGCCGCCAACTCCCCGCACCGCGGCGGCCTCGCGCAGCTGCGCCGCGTCGCGCTCGCGCTGTGGACGGAGGGTTCGCCCGCCGCGGCGGAGGCCGAGCCGGGCCCCGCGGCACAGTCGGCGCGCGCTCCCGCGCCGCGCGCCGCCATGCCGCCGGCGCGGCTGCCGCTCGGCGGCCCGCTCGTCTCGCTGCGCGCGGAGGACCGCGCGGCCCTCGGCGCCGCGCTGCGGTGCGCGCTGGCCGACGGCGCGGCCCGGGCCCGGGCCGGGGCCGCGGGGCCGGGGCCGGCCGAGACGGCCGAGACGGCCGAGTCGGCCGAGTCGGCCGAGTCGGCCGAGCTGGCCGGACTGCGCGACCTGGGCGAACGGGTCCCCGCCGCCAGGGAGTTGGCCGCGCTGCTCGCCGAGACCGCCGGTGCCGCGACCCGCGTCATCACCGCGGCCCGCGCGCCGCGGCCACCCGCGGCGCCGCTGCGCAGCACGCTGCGGATCTCCACCCGCACCATGCCCTACCTGCTCGACCACTGCTTCTTCGCGCAGCCGCCCGGCTGGCCCGACATCGCCGACCGGCGGCCCGTGGTGCCCGCCACCACCATCGTCCAGCACATGCAGGACGCCGCGGAACGGGCGGCGCCCGGCCGCCGCGCGACGGCGCTGCACGGGGTGCGGTTCGACCAGTGGGCGGACGCCCTGCCGGAAGCGACCGCCGACATCACCGTCACGCCCGGCGCGGGCGGCGCGTTCACGGTCGCCTTCGGCGCGTACGCGCGCGCCCGTGTCACCGTCGCGGCGCACCACCCCGCGCCGCCCGCCCCCTGGCCCGCGCCCGCCCCCGGCACGGAACACCCCTGTGCGCACGGCCCCGCCGACCTGTACGCGGACCGCTGGATGTTCCACGGCCCCGCGTTCCAGGGCGTCACCCGCCTCGCCGGCACCGGGGAACGGCACATCCGCGGCACCATCACCGCGCCCGCCGCGCCGGGCGCGCTGCTGGACAACGTCGGCCAGCTCCTCGGGTACTGGCTGATGGCGACCAGGCCGGGCCGGGCCATCGTCTTCCCGGTGCAGATGGACGCGATCCGCTTCCACGGGCCGCAGCCCCCGCCCGGCACCGACGTGGAGTGCACCGTCCGCGTCACCGGCCTCGACGAGACGTCCGTGACCGCCGACGTCCAGCTGACCGTGGGCGGCCGGGTGTGGGCGGAGATCGACGGGTGGCGCGACCGCAGGTTCGCCGGGCCGCTCTCGCTGCGCTCCGGCGGCTACCCGGAGCGGCGCCCGCTGGCGCGGCAGCAGCCGGGCGGCTGGTGGCTGCTGACGGACCAGTGGCCCGATCTGGCCTCGCGGGAGCTGGTGATGGGCACCCAGCTCGGCAGCGAGGAACGGGCCGCCTACGCCCTGCGCCCCCCGCGCGGGCGCAGGGAGTGGCTGCTCGGCAGGATCGCCGCGAAGGACGCGGTGCGCGGGTGGCTGTGGCGGCACGGCGAGGGCGACGTCTTCCCCGCGGAAATCGGCATCGGGAACGAGCCGACCGGTCGGCCGTTCGCCACCGGCAGGCACGGCCGGGCGCTGCCGCCCCTCGACCTGTCGCTCGCGCACCGCAAGGACGTGGCCGTCGCGCTCGTCCGCACCGCGGGCGCGGGCGCTGGCATCGACGTGGAGCTGATCGCGCCGGACACCGAGCGCGCCGTCGCGGTGGCGCTCGGCCGGGACGAACGCGCGCTGCTGGACGCGTGCGCCGCCGGGGGCGCCGAGCCGGGCGACGCGTGGTTCGCGCGGTTCTGGGCCGCGAAGGAGGCCGCGGCCAAGGCCGAGGGCACCGGATTCCGCGGCCGCCCGCGGGACTTCGCCGTCGTCGAGGCGGCGCGGGACGAGCTGGTCGTGGCCACCGGCACGGGCCGCCACCGGGTGCGCTGCACCGGCGTCACGCACGGGGCGAGGGCCTACGCCGTCGCCTGGACCGTACCCAACGAGCACGAGGAGAAGAGCGAGTGAGCGTCGTACAGCCGGTCGCGACCAGGGAGGCCGTGCTGGCCACGATCGCCGGGATGATCATCTCGATCCTCGGCGACGACGAGACGGGCGATGCGGAGGGGACGGGCGATGCGGAGGGGACGGGCGATGCGGAGGGGACGGGCGATGCGGAGGGGGCGGGCGAGCCGGGCGACTCGGGCGAGGCAGGGGACCTGGGGTTCGAGATCGGCATGGACACCAGCCTCGGCGAGGACCTGATGCTGGAGAGCATCGACCTGGTCGCCCTCTCCGAGCGCCTGGCGGACCGGTACGGGGAGCGGGTCAACCTCGCCGAGCTGATCGCGGGGATGGAGCTGGACGAGCTGATCGAGCTGACCGTGGGCCGGCTCGTCGACCACGTGCTCGGCGGCATCGAGCCGGCCGGGGAGCGCTGAGCGGTGCCGATGGTCGAGGCCAACGGCGTGACGCTGAACGTGGTGCGGCTGCCCCCGCGGCAGGCCGCGGCGGAGCGGCCGGCGCCGGTCGTGGTGTTCCTGCACGGCGCGTTCATCGACAGCCTGGCCAGCTTCTACTTCACGCTCGGCCCCGCGTTCGCCGCGCGGGGCTGCGAGGCCGTCATGTACGACATGCGCGGGCACGGGCGCAGCGAGCGGCCGCGTTCCGGATACACCGTGCAGGACTTCGGCGCCGACCTGCGGGCGCTGCTGAGGCGGCTCGGCGTCACCCGGCCCGTTCACCTGGTGGGCAATTCCTTCGGCGGCACCGTGGCGCTCGACCACGCGCTGCGGTGGCCGGGGAGCACCGCCTCGGTGCTGGTCATCGAGTCGGGTCCGGCGACCGAGCAGTGGGCGGCGACGATGCGCGCCGCGCTGCGCGACACCACGGGGGGCGGGCTCGACGCCGGGTCGCTCTCGCGGTTCGTGGAGCTGTACGGGATGGTCTCGTCCACCAGGAGCGGGCCGCGGCAGGAGGCGCGCATCGAGCGGCTCGGCCGGTCCGCGGGGCGGCTGATCGGCTCGACCACCATCGTGCAGGACATCACGGCGGGCCGGCCGGTGACGGAGGAGGAGATCCGTGCCGTCGACTGCCCGGTGCTGCTGGTGAACGGCAGCCGGGGTCTCGTCGGCCCGCAGTCGGCGTGGCTGGCCTCGGTGCTGCCGCGGGCGCGGATCGCCGAGGTCGCCGGGATGAAGCACTCGGTGCTGGTGGAGGCACCGGACGCGGTCGGCCGGCTCGCACTCGACTGGGTGCGGGAGCACACCGGTGCGGGCGGCGCGGTGCGCGGAGCGGGCCGATGAGCCGTTTCCTCTTCGTGGTGCCCCCGCTGGTGGGGCACGTGAATCCGGCCGTGGCGGTCGCGGGCGAGCTGGTGGCGCGCGGGCACACCGTGGCGTGGGCGGGCGAGCCGGGCCTGCTGGCGCGGCTGCTCCCGGACGGGGGCCGGGTGTTCGCCTGCGCGGTGCAACCGGACTGGTCGGCGCGGCCGGACGGGCTGCGCGGGGTGGCGGCGCTGAAGTTCCTGTGGGAACGCTGGTTCGGGCCGCTGGCCGAGGCGATGCTGCCGGGCGTGGCGGAGGCGGTGGAGCGGTTCCGTCCTGATCTGGTGGTGGCCGACCAGCAGACGGTGGCGGGCGCGCTGGCCGCCGAGCGCGCCGGGCTGCCGTTCGTGACGCTGGCGAGCACCTCGGGGGAGCTGACCGGTGCGGTGGGGCTGCCGAAGGTCGGCGCGTGGACCGGCGAGCTGCTGGCCGGGCTGCGGGCGCGGTTCGGCGACCCGGGGGCCGGGCACGATCCGCGGTTCTCGCCCTGGCTGACGATCGTGTGCTCCACGCCCGAGCTGGCCGGGCCCGTACCGCGGGACAAGGGGCCGCTGGCGTTCGTCGGGCCCGCGCTCGGCGCGCGCCCGCGCGACGCGGCGTTCCCGTGGGACTGGGTCGGGGAGGACGGGGGGCTGCCGCTGGTGCTGGTGACGCTGGGCACGGCGAACAGCGCGGCGGGTGCCCGGTTCCTCGGCGCGTGCGTGGCCGCCGTACGGGAACGGGCGGACCGACTGCGGGCGGTGGTCGCCGATCCGGGCGGGGTGCTCGGGCCGCCGTCGGCCGCCCCCGGCCTGCTGGTGCGGCCGGTGGTGCCGCAGCTGCCGCTGCTGGCCGGCGCCGCCGCCGTGGTCTGCCACGCCGGGCACAACACGGTGGCCGAGGCGCTGTGGCACGGCGTTCCGCTGGTCGTGGCGCCGATCCGGGACGACCAGCCGGTGATCGCCGGGCAGGTCACGGCGGCGGGGGCCGGGGTGCGGGTCAGGTTCGGGCGCAGCGGCCCGGAGACGGTCGGCGCCGCGCTGGACGCGGTGCTGTCGGGGCCCGGGTACGCCGCGTCGGCGCGCCGTATCGGCGCTTCCTTCCGGGCCGCGGGCGGTGCGGCGGCCGCGGCGGAACGGGTGGAGCAGGTGGAACGGGCGGAACGGCCGGAACGGGCGGAACGGGCGGAACGGGCGGAGAAGGTTGGCGGCGGGCACATGAGCGCCGCCGCTCCCGAGAGGTGAGGAGAGCCAGGAGATGACGCCGGACACGGAGCAGATCGCGCGGGCGCGCGCGGACTACCGCGAGGAGCTGGCCGGCGGGCTGGAGCCGTTCCTGCTGCCGCGCAGGACGGACTGCCCGTGGTGCGGGTCGGAACGGCTGACGTGCCGGGTGCGCACCCGCGACTGGTTCCAGAGAAAACCGGGGGAGTTCACGGTGGACCGGTGCGGGGCGTGCGGGCACGTCTTCCAGAATCCGCGGCTGAGCGAGGCGGGTCTCGCGTTCTACTACCGGGACTTCTACGACGGTTTCTGCGCCGACACCATCGGGCGGCTGTTCGAGAGCGCAGGCCCGCGGTTCCGCGCGAGTGTGGCGGCCGTGAGGCCGCATGTGACGCCGGGCACCTGGCTGGACGTGGGGACGGCGAACGGGGCCTTCCCCGCGGCGGCGCGGCGGATGCTGCCGGACACCGAGTTCCACGGTCTCGACATGGGCGAAGCCGTGCTGGAGGCGGAACGGTCGGGCCGCGTGGCGCGGGCGTTCCGCGGTTTCCTGACGGAGCTGGCGAGCACGGAGCTGGCCGGGGCCTACGACGTGGTGAGCATGTTCCACTACCTGGAGCACACGCAGGACCCGCGGCGCGAGCTGGCCGCCGCGCGCGCCGCGCTGCGGCCGGGCGGCCAGCTGGTGATCGAGGTGCCGGACCCGGAGTCGCTGTCGGCGCGGCTGTTCGGCCGGTACTGGATGCCGTGGTTGCAGCCGCAACATCTGAACCTCGTGCCCCTGGCCAACATGCGCAAGGAGCTGACCGGGCTCGGCTTCACGGTGCTCGATGTCCGCCCACGCCCCGCGCACGTGCGCGGGGACGTGATCGCCGCGTCCTGGTTCCTGCTGAACCGGGCGCTGCCGCGGGACGACGTGCCCTGGGACGCGCGCCGGCCGGGCGCGGCGGCGCGTTTCGTGCGCAAGGGCGGGGTGCTCGCCGCGCTGCCCGCGCTGGCCGTGGCGCAGGGTCTTGACGCGCTGCTGGCGGTGGCGGCCAGGCGCGGCAGGCTGTCGAACGCCTACCGGGTGATCGCCAGGCGCGGGGCGTGAGCCGGGACGTCGGGGCCTGTGGGGCTCAGTCGGCGGCTTCGATGAGGAACTGCTGATCGGCCGTGCCGACGCACGTCATCTGCGCGACCTCGGCGCCCTCCTCGTCGACCGGGCCGATGAAGCCGAGGCACTTGTCGCCGTGGGCGGGCATGATGCGGTAGCCGCCCGCGGTGGGTACGTCCATGGGCTCGATGACGAACCGCTGGTGCGGCAGGCCGTCGTTGCAATCGTGAGGCGCGAGCAGGCGGCCGTCCTCCTGGCCGCCCTGGTCGACGGTCAGGCAGCCGGGTCCGTGGTCGGGGTGGACGAACAGGAGCTGGTAGGTGCCTTCCGCCGCCTGTTGCAGGACGAGCCGTGGCGGGGCGGCCGTCGCGGTGGCGCATTCGCGCTGGACGAGCAGCGGCCGGTCGGTCCGCCCGTTGCGTTCGCGTCCTTCGGTCAGGCACATGCCGGTGTGGGCGGGGCGCAGCAGGACGTCGCCGAGGGGCGGGACGTGCTGGTCGGCGCTTTCGGGCGTCGGTTCGGCGACGGGGTCCCGCGACTCGTCGTCGGAGCCGACGGCGAGGACGCCGCCCAGCCCTGCGACGATCAGGCCGCCGGCCGCGGCGGCGGTGAGCAGGCGCCGCCGGTGGCGGCGGGCCGTCGGCGCCGCGGGCCGCGGCGGCTCGTCCGGCTCAGCCGGCTCGGCCGGCTCGGCTTCGGCTTCGTCGGGGTCTTCGGCTTCGTCTGGGGCTGCGGCGCCGATGGCGATGCGGGTGCGCGCCGCCAGCCACCGTTCCGCGTCCTCGCCGGTGCCGCCGCAGGCGCGGACCAGCCCGGTGACGACGGCGGCGCTGGGCAGCGAGGTGCGGGTCAGGCTGCCGGCGAGGGTGCTGGTCGGCAGGCTGTGGCCGACCGCCGCGGCGCGTTCCGTCAGCTCCCGGAAGGTCAGGCCCGACGCGTTCTTCAGCGCCCGGAGCGCGTCGATGAACTCCTCGGGCGTGGCGAGGCCCGCGGGGTCGTTCCTCCTGCGCTCTGGCCTCATGGCCGCTCCCCCTCTGTGCTGCTCGCGCGGAAGCTTCCCCCCAACCGGCGTTCCTGCCAAGCCGCGGGGTGCACTGTCGGCCATTCCGGGGGCGGCGCGGTCCGGTGCCCGGGCCGCGCCGCGGGTCCTGCCGGGCGTGCCCGGCAGGCCCGTGAACGGCCAGGACGCCCGCCCGCGCCCGCCCGCCTGCCGCGTTCGACGGAGCGGCGGCGGCACCGGGCGGGGCGGCGGGCACCGCCGGAATCAGGCCGGAACGAACGCGCCCGCGGCGGCCCCGCGGGCGGCGGCCTCGACGGTCTGGGCGAGGAGAACGGCGATGGTCATGGGACCGACGCCGCCGGGCACGGGGGTGATGAGACCGGCGCGCGCCGCCGCCGACTCGAAGTCGACGTCGCCGACGTTGCCCGGGTTGTAACCGGCGTCGATGACGACGGCGCCGGGCTTCACGTCCTCGCCGCGGATGAAACGGGGCCGGCCGACGGCGGCCACCAGGATGTCGGCCCGGCGCACGGCCGCCGCCAGGTCCTCGGTGCGGGAGTGACAGTACGTGACGGTGGCGTTCCGCTGGAGCAGTAGCATCCCGACTGGCTTGCCGAGGATCGCGCTGCGGCCGACGACGACGGCGTGCCGCCCGGCCGGGTCGACCTCGTACGCGTCCAGGTCCTGTCCTGTCGATCTTGTCGGATCAGCCCGCGGCTCCCCCAGACTCCGTCCGGGAGGTGCCCCCAGATGCGGTGCATCGCAAGGCGGAGTATCACAGCTCGTACTTGGCCGTACTTGCGTGATGCGACAACGCAGCGAGGTGCCGTAGCCGGCGTCGCGGGCCCGGCAAGATCGGCAGGACAGGGCCTGAGCCGCATGATGCCGCCCGGGGTCGCGGACAGGAATCCGGGCAGGCCGAAGGCCATGGCGGCGAAGGACCGCGTCGTGACGCCGTCCACGTCCTTGTGCGGGGCGATCGCCTCGAACGCGGCCCGTTCGTCGATGTGCGGGCCGACGGGGTGCTGGAGCAGGATTCCGTCGACGCCGGGGTCCTCGGACAGGCCGGTGAGGGTGTCCACCAGCTCCGCGGTCGTGGTGGCCGCGGGCAGCGCGACGAGGCGGGAGTCGATCCCGGCCTTCGCGCACCGGTTGCGCTTCATGCGGACGTAGGTCACCGAGGCGGGGTCCTCGCCGACCAGCACCGTGGCCAGGCACGGAGCCCGGCCGGTGCCGCGGGCGAAGTCGGCCGCGGCGGCGGCGCTCCGCTCGACCAGGTCCCGGGCGATGTGGGTGCCGGTCATGAGACGGGCGGTGGGGGCTGCGGACATGGGCCACTCCTGCACGGTCGTCGTGGGGTGCCCAGGCGCACGGCAGTGGCGGAATCGCCGGGCCGCTTCCCGGTGGTGCTCCACCTGAAGGCGCCAGTCACGGCCCGGCTCCAGGGTACCGGCGGCCGTTACTGCCCGGGGAGTACGGGCCCGGGGTACTGCCCGGGGAGTACGGGCCCGAGGGGAGTCCGCCCTCCGCAGGACGCCCGCGGTCGGCCGCGGGGGCAGCCTGGTGGGGCGGCAGTCGAGGAGAGGCGAGGAGGACCGGATGTTGCTCATCGACGTGTACGTTCCGCCGGGGGTGCTGGACGGCCGGGAGAAGCAGGAGCTGGGGCGTCGCATGATCGACGCGCTGATGGTGGAGGACGGCAGCCACGCGCGGGCGGTGCTCGACGCGCAGCGGCGGCTGACGCAGGTGCTGGTGCACGAGCCCGCGGGCTGGGTGCTGGGGGACCGACCGGCGGCCGATCCGGCAGACGCGCCGCGCTACCTGGTGCGGTTGACCGTTCCCGCTCCGTGGCGCAAGGACATGGCGCCGCACGTCGTCGGCCCGCTGACGGACGCCATCGCCGCCACGGAGGAGGCGGCGGGGCGCGACCCGGGGCGAGTGCGGGAAGAGCCGCACGTCACCGTCCAGCTGGTGGGCGTCTCGGAGGGCGGCATCGGGCTTTTCGGGCGGTCCCTGGGCAGCCAGGAGCTGGTGGAGCACGTCACCCGCGACTACCGGACCGGGCGGCAGGGAACGGAGCAGGAGCTGCCGCCCGGCATGGCGCTCGACCCGGTGTGCGGCATGGTGGTCGACGCGGCGGAGACGGTGCTCACGCTGGAGCACGAGGGGGTCCGGCACGTCTTCTGCGACGGTTCGTGCCGCCGCATCTTCGCGGCGGACCACGGGCTCGCGCTGAGCCGCTGACGGCGGGACCGGCGGCCGGCACGGGGGCGGCGGCCGGTCACGGGGGCGGCCGGGTACGGGGGCCGGCCGGGCACGAAGGCGCCCTCCCCGCTCGGTGCGGGGAGGGCGCCGTGGGTGGGCCGGGGCGCGGGGGCGCGGGGGCGCGGCCCGGGGGTCAGAGCTTCAGGTCCTGCTTCGCCAGGAAGGCCACGGGGTCGACGGCGGAGCCGTAGTCGGCCGTGGTGCGGATCTCGAAGTGCAGGTGGGGGCCACTGCTGTTACCGGTGTTGCCGGACAGGCCGATCTCGTCGTTCGTCGAGACCTTCTGCCCCGCCTTCACGTCGACCTCGGAGAGGTGCGCGTACTGGGTGAAGGTGTCGTCGTCGTGCTTGATCACGACGGCGTTGCCGTAGGCGGGGCCGTCGCCGGCGCCGTTGCCGCCCGCCTTCACGACGGTGCCGCTGTGGGCCGCGTGGACCGGGGTGCCGGTGTCGACGGCGAAGTCCTGGCCGCTGTGGCCGCTCGCCCAGCGGTCACCGCTGTTGCCGTAGGTCGCGGACAGGGTGTAGTCGCCCTCGATCGGCGAGGTCCAGGTCTTCTCCAGCTCCTCGGCCTTCTCGGCCGCGGCCTGCTGGGTGTCGGCCTGCGCGCCGGTGGCGTCGGCAAGCTGGGTCGCGGTCGCGGGGGCGAAGACCTGGGTGGGCTCGCCGCCGCCGTCGCCTGCCGCCACCGAGGCGCCGGTCACGGCCACCGAGGCGCACAGTCCGGCGGCTATGGCGACGCCGGTCCTGGAGCGCGGACGGAGGTTCTTCACGGTGCGGAGCGTGGTGGTGTTCGGCATGGGAGAACTACCTCGCAAAGTCTGGGATATCCGCCGGAAACGGCCGGACACGTTCATTGATAAACGGCGGCTCGGAGGGGTTCAAGAGGCCCTTTTACGAAGCTGGGGCGTAGCGGGGGAAAGTGCGGGACCGGCGGAATAGCGTTCATTGTTCCGGTGCCGCGCGGCCGGGGGCGACGGGGGCCGCAGGTCCCCGCGTCCCCCCGCGTTCTCCCGTCATGACCTGCGCCTATGAGGGAGGCGGCGGTGTCCGTCCCGCAGGGGTCCCGCGCGGTCGGACCGTAATTCCCGAGCCGGGTGACAAAGGTCCCGGGACCTTTGTCATTACCGTGTCTACGAAGCTGGGTCGTGGTCACCGATTTCCCTGTGACGAGCACCACTCGGGGGGTGCGGGGAAAGGCGGGCACATGGCGCGGAATCCCGGCATGATCCCGGCATGGTGTTCTTGAGAGTGGTGACCGAGTCGGACTGGCCGCTGTGGCGGGAGGCGCGCCTTGCCGCGCTCGCCGATGCCCCGCACGCGTTCACCGCGCGGCTCGCGGACTGGCCGCGGGGCGGGGCGGAGCAGTGGCGCGCCCGCCTGGCCCTGCCCGGGTCGCGCAACGTCGTTGCCGTGCTGGACGGCCGCGCCGTCGGCATGATCAGGGGGGTGCCGCTGAGGGACGACGTGTGCGAGCTGAGGTCGGTGTGGGTCGGACGCGCGGCCCGGGGCCGGGGCGTCGGGGGCCGGCTGCTGGCGGCGGTCGAGACCTGGGCCCTGGAGTCGGGGGCCACGTCACTGCGGCTGTCCGTACTCCCCGGGAACGTGGGGGCCATCGCCTTCTACCGACACAACGGCTTCCTCCCGACGGGCCGGCCGCTGCCGACCGGGGCGACCGGGGCGACCGGGGTGGCCGGGGCCGCCGGGGTGGCCGGGGCCGCCGGGGTGGCCGGGGAGCAGTCCATGGCGAAACGGCTCGGCTGACAGCCGCGGCGACGGGAACCGGTGGGTGGGGGTGTCCCGTTCGCCGGGGGCTGCGGGTTGCCGGGGCGGTGCCCACTGCCGTGGCCTCCTGGTTGGTGGTGTAATGCAGGTTCCGTGGCGGGCGGCGGCGGGGGTGTGCCGCCGGTGAGCCATCGGGGTCCGCGCGGCGGGAATGTGCATACCGGACGGTTTTTTTGGCGGCCCGTGCCGCAACGGGCATATGGCGAGGAGAGCGTCAACGGCCCTCGCGCGCCGGGTCGGTGGGGGTTTCCCGTGGGGCGCGGGCGGCCGCGCGGGCGCGGACGCTGCCCGTGGGGCGGCGGTGGTGCGCGTGGGGTCACGGTGGCGTTTCCCGAAGGTGCAGGTCGTGCCGGTCGTGCGCGTTTCCTGTGTCGGTGGCGCCGACCGCGGCCGGGTGCGGGGAGCAGGCCGCCAGGCGGCCCGCCAGGGCCGTATCCAGCCAATCTGGGAGAAGCGGCCCGGCTCCCCTTGGTGCAGGTAAAGGTCTCGGTAAAGGCCAATAAAGTTTTGGACCCGCATGCGGTTTTATTTCGCAACGGTGCGTGCGGTCATTCGCCCTGCCCAGTGCGTCATTGATTGCCTCGTGAACCGCATCTTCCGCATTAACCGTGGTCGTATCGCAACTACGTCAGGTTCAACTTGCGCGTCACCCTATGCCATAAGGAAACATGAGACCGTCGCCAAAACGAGACGTGCTGGCCGGGAGGTTTGGAGTCCATGTATGCGAGCACCATCGTCCCGAGAATCATCCCTGACGCGGTCGCGTCATTCGCCGATGGAGTCTTCAGTCCCATGCCGCGGGTAGACCAGCGGCGGTGGGCGGAGGTGTACCTCCGTGGGCTGCTTCTGGTCGAGGGAAAGAAAACCGTCCGCAAGATCGCCGATAGCATACTGTCCATTCCGGCGCATCAGTCCCTGCAACAGTTCATCAATCAGAGTCCGTGGGAGTGGGAGCCCGTCCGGGCCCTACTGGCGCGTCACATCCAGGCCGCGGAGCGGCCGATGGCCTGGGTGCTGGCGCGTACGGCCATACCCAAGCGAGGAGACAGATCGGTGGGCGTGGAACGTCAGTTCCTGCCCGAGGCGGGGCGCACGCTGAATTGCCAGATCGGCGTGGGAGCCTTTCTCGCCAACAGTTCGGGAAGCATTCCGGTGAATTGGCGGATTCTGCTTCCCCGAAGATGGGGAGACAACATGAAGTTGAGGAAGTCGGCCTATATCCCGGATGGAGTGGGAGCGCAGCCGGAATGGCGGGAGTCGATCGACATGGTGAGCGAGATGGACACGGAGTGGGGGCTCGCCCGCGCGCCCGTCATCGCCGATATCAGGCACCTCAGGCACGCGGACGACTTCATCACGACGCTGATGGACCGCGGGTTCACGTTCGCCCTCGAAGTCGACGGATCGATGAAGGTGCTCGGCGGTGCGCACCTGAGTGCCGTTTCGAGCCGCCGCCCGGCTTTGCGGGGCGCGACCGGAAAGGTGGTGGCCGTCCGCGACTACGTGCAGTACCCGGGCGCGCAGCGCAGCAGCGTGCTCGCCCCCGTCAAGGCGGAGGCCCGCCGCAGCCGCGTCGTCTCCTCGCTGGTGCGCATCCACGCAGGTGGCCGCCATACGCCGCCGCGGGTGGTGCGCCTGCTGAGCGAGATCTTCCCCCTGGGCCGCCCGGCCCGCTTCTGGATCACCAACCTGGCCGATCACCGTGTTGACTCGGTGATGTCCCTGGCCCGGCTGTCGCTGCGGAGCAAGGAGGACATGCAGAAGCTGGAGGACAGGTTCGGCCTGCGGGACTTCGAGGGGCGCTCGTTCCGCGGGTGGCACCACCACATGACCATGGTTTCCGCCGCATACGCGTTCGACAAAATCGGCTGGGGCCATGATTCGGCACTGTGTTCGTGCAATTGACAGCAGGAGTGCACGTGTCGGCCATGACACCTCCGCCTCCGCCTTCTGTGCCCGCCGACGCGATCTGGGGAGATCGCGCTGCCGGCGGACACCGCCTGCTTCCGGAGTGCGCTGCGGACCGCGTAGGGGACGCGGGCCGCGACAGGAGTGAATGGATGTGCCTCGCGTGAATAAGGTGACGGGCTTCGCGACATCCTGTGTTCTTCCGTCGCATCGTCACTTTTCGAATACAGCCAAACATGAAGTGAAGGCGCAGGCACCGGCCACGCCCACCGGCGGTCCGGGGCACGCGCGGCGCGGCGGATGCCGTCCGGCCGCCAATTCCCTGCCGGGCGAGCCGGATTGAGTCCCTCCGCTTCGTGATATGCAAGGGGCGAGGGCGCACAGCACGGCGGTTTCTTTCCGAGGAGGGGCGGGAGTGCAGCAGACGAGGGCCCGCAGGACGCGACGAGCGATCCTGGACGCGGCGGCCGAGGTGTTCGGCCGGCAGGGGTACGACGGAACGGCCCTCACGGACATCCTTCGGGCCGCGGGTGTGACCAAGGGGGCGCTGTACTTCCACTTCACGTCGAAACAGCAGGTCGCCGAGGTCGTCCTGGAGGAGGAGGCGGTGGCGTGGGCCGCTCTTGCGGCACGCGCCAAGGAGCTGGGGCCGCGGGGGCTCCAGGGGCTCATCGACTTCTCCTACGCGGTGGCCCGGCTGCTGCACGGCAGCACCGCCGCCCACGCGGGGGTGCGCCTGCGTCGTGAGGTGGGCGTGTTCGACGGCCCGTGGGGCGCGCCGGAGCGTTCCTGCGTCGTCATGGTGCGCGGCTACCTCGCCCGTGCGCTCGCCGATCGCGAGCTGCGGGCCGGAGTGGACTGCGACGCCGCGGCGGAGGCCATCGTCGCCGCGGTCATCGGCGCCCAACTGCTCGCCGAGCGGGTGGCCGAGGGGCCGGGGCTCGAAGACCGGCTCACCTCGATCTGGCGCATGCTGCTGCCGACCCTGGCCGCCGACCCGCGGCCGTACCGCCTCACCGCGGCACCGACCGAGAAGCCGGCCCGCGCCCCGGAGCCGGCCCGTGACCCGGACTCGGCCCGCGCCCCGGACTCGGCCCGTGACCCGGGGTCGGTCCGTGTGCCGGGGTCGGCTCGCGACCCGGACTCGGTCCGTGCATCGGAGTCGGTCCGTGACCCGGAGCTGGCCCGCCACCCGGGGTCGGTCCGTGACCCCGGGTCGGTCCGCGAGCCGGATTCGGCCCGTGACCCCGGGTCGGTCCGCGAGCCGGAGCCGAGCCGTGCAACGGAGCCGGTTTGTGACCCGGAGTCGGCTCGCGAGCCGGGGTCGGTCCGTGTGCCGGACTCGCCTCGTTTGCCGCGGCCGCCCGTTCCGCCGCAACCGGTCTCCCCGCGGCCGGCCGCCGGTGCCGTGCCGGACGTCGCCTCGGCCGGGTAACCGCCCGGCCGCGCGCCCGCCGCTCCCGCGCTCCGCCCACCGGCGGAGCGCGGGGCGCGTGCCGCCGCGCCGCCGTGGCGCGGGACAAGCCTGACCATCCGGCCAGAAGGCGCGTCCCGGGTTCCGGTCCCGTAACAGATCACCGTGAGCACCCAAACGCCCCCGTTAAAGTACGCACCAAACGGTTTGTTTTGGACGTGACCGACTCGCTCACGGCAAGGCCCCGGCCAGCACGCGGCTTTCGCGGGCCGCGGCGTGTTGCGGCTCACCACCAGGAGGTTCGTTTGGCCACCCAGCAGCGGGCGTTGCGCACCAGGCGCCGTGTGATCGAAGCCGCCGCGGCCGTCTTCGACGAACACGGGTACGCGTCGGCCAGCATCACGGACATTCTCCGAGCCGCGGGCGTCACCAAGGGCGCTCTCTACTTCCACTTCGACTCCAAGGAGGCCCTGGCCCGCAGCGTCATGGCGGAGCAGCGGCGTTCGGTCATGCTCACCAACACGGGCCTCCACGCGCAGACGGTCATCGACATCACGCACGGGGTGGCGCGGTCCTTCGCCACCAACACGCTGCTGCGGGCCGGCGTGCGGCTGACCGTCGAGCAGGGCGTGCTCGGCGAGTCCGACCCGGGGATGTACCACTGGTGGACGGAACTGTGCCGCAGCCAGCTGATGCTGGCGAAGGACCACGGGGAGCTGCGTCCCGGCGCCAGCCCCGAGGACCTGGCCTACATGATCATCGGCTCCTTCACGGGGGTGCAGTTACTGTCGGCGGTCGCCTGCGACCGCGCCGATCTAGTGGAGCGGCTCACCACCTGGTGGCGGGTCGCGCTCCCCGGCATGGTCCAGGAGTCCGTCCTGCCGCGGCTGCGCCCCCACGGCAGCGCCGATGTCATCGCCATGGTCAACGGGACCTCCGCGAGCCACTGTTGCGGCGACGCGCTGTGCTGACGCGGGCGGGCAGCGCGCGCCTGAGGAACTGGAGGGGAATCCACGCCCACGCCGGCCGGTACCGCGTCTCGTACAGCACCTCGTACACCGCCTTGTCCAGCTCGTAGGCCCGCAACAGCGCCGCGTCCTCGGCCGGTTCGCGGCCCGCGGCCCGCGCGTACCCGCGCCAGAAGGCGTCCGCGCTGCGTTCGGCCCACCGCAGGGCCGCGGCGCGGCGCCGCGGACCCGCGGGGGTGTCCGCCGCGGCGCCGGTGAGGCCGTGGTGCGCGGCGTAGTCGAAGGAACGCAGCATCCCGGCGACGTCCCGCAGCGGGGAGTGGGCGGCGCCGCTCTCGCCGTGGGACGCGGCCAGCGGCTCGCCCTCGAAGTCGATCAGCAGCCAGCCGTCCGCCGTGCGCAGCGTCTGGCCCAGGTGCAGGTCGCCGTGCACGAGGTGCGCGGTCCGCCCGGCCGCCGGGTCCAGGTCCGCGACTGCCGCGAACGCCGCGCGCAGGCCCGGCGCGTGCCGGGCCAGCCGCGGCGCCGCGGCAAGCGCCGCGTCCAGCCGCCGGAGGAACGAGGCGGCCAGCGCCGCGTAGTCCGCGGCGCCGAGCGGCGTCACCCCGCCGGCGGCGGCCAGGTCGCGGTGGACCGCGGCGACGGCTTCCCCGAGCCTGCGGGCCTCCGCGGTGAAGTCCCCGGCGCCCGCACCCGCGCCTGCACCCGCGCCCGCACCCGCACCGGCGCCCGCACCGGCGCCCGCGCCCGCACCGGCCAGCGCCAGCTCCCAGCCGTCGGCGGCCCGCGGCAGGTAGGTCTGCACCGTGGCCAGGGTGGCGGGCGCGCCGCCCGGCCCGTCAGGTCCTTCGGACTCCACGGCGCCGAGCAGCGGCGTGACGTGCGGCGAGCCCGCGTCCCGCAGCATGCGGTGCAGCACCAGGTCCGGGTTGGGGCCCGGCAGTACGCGCCGGAAGACCTTCAGGATGTACCGCTCGTCCACCACCACCGAGGTGTTGGTCTGCTCGGCGCCCGGCGGGCGCACCGGCGCCGCGGGCCGCGGCGGGCGGAACCCTGGGGGTTCGGCGCGGAAGCGCAGCCCGTCGCGTTCGTGCCCGGCGGCGACGTGCGCGATCAGCACGCCGACGAGCGAGGCGTCCGCGAGTGCGTCCCACACGGCGGTGCCGCCCGGCCGCGCGATCACCGCGGCGCCGGGCGGCGCCGCGTCCGCGGGTCCGACGCCGAGCGGCACCTGGTAGTCGCCGCCCGCGCGGCCGGCCGTCGCCTCGTCGCGCACCAGCGCGATCACCCCGGCCGTGCCGCCCGCGCGGTGGAACGTGTGGGTGCGCACGACCGCGGGCCGCGGCAGGCGCCCGCCGGCCGCGGCGAACCAGCGCTGCCGCGGCAGCCATGCGGCCAGGGCGGCGCGGACCTCGGGCGAGCGCAGCACGTCGGTCGGGTCAAGTGGGGCGTGCGTCACGGCTGTTCCGGCCTTTCGACGCCGAACCAGTAGACGCCGTGTCCCGGGAGCGTCAGCTGGTAGGGGGCGGAGCCGAGGGCGGGGAACGTCACGGCGCCGGTCAGTTCGACCAGCCCGGCGCCCGCCGCGTCCGGCAGGGAGAGGGAGACCGGCTGCGGCATGCGCGAGAAGTTGTTCACGCACAGCACCTGGTCGTGGGAGCCGTCGGGGCCCCGGTAGTGGCGGATGAAGGCGAGCACGGCCGGGTTGGAGGTCTCCACCTCACGGAAGGTCCCGAGTCCGAACGCCGGGTGCCGCCTGCGGATGGTCAGCATCCGCCGGGTCCACTGGAGCAGCGAGGCCGGGGAGCGCAGCTGCGCCTCGACGTTCACCGCGGGGTGCCCGAAGACCGGGTCCATGATCACCGGCAGGTCCAGCCGGCCGGGGTCGGCCGCGGAGAAGCCCGCGTTCCGGTCCGGCGTCCACTGCATCGGGGTGCGCACCGCGTCCCGGTCGGCGAGCCATATGTTGTCGCCCATGCCGATCTCGTCGCCGTAGTAGAGGATCGGCGAGCCCGGCAGCGACAGCAGCAGCGAGGTGACCAGCTCCAGCTGCCTGCGGTCGTTGTCGAGCAGCGGCGCGAGGCGCCGGCGGATGCCGATATTGGCCCGCATCCGCGGCTCGGGCGCGAACTCCTCGTACATGTAGGCGCGTTCCTCGTCGGTGACCATTTCGAGGGTCAGCTCGTCGTGGTTGCGCAGGAAGATGCCCCACTGGCAGTGCTCGGGGATGCCGGGGGTGCGGGCGACGATCTCCGAGACCGGGGTGCGGTCCTCCTGCCGCAGCGCCATGAAGATCCGCGGCATCAGCGGGAAGTGGAACGCCATATGGCACTCGTCGCCGCCCTGCGCCGGGTCGCCGAAGTACTCGACGGCGTCGGCCGGCCACTGGTTGGCCTCGGCCAGCAGAACGCGCCCCGGGTACTCGGCGTCCACGATCTTCCGGACGCCCTTGAGGAACGCGTGGGTCCGCGGCAGGTTCTCGCAGTTGGTGCCCTCCTGCGCGAACAGGTAGGGCACCGCGTCCAGGCGGAAGCCGTCGATGCCGAGGTCGAGCCAGAAGCGCAGCGCGTCCAGCATCGCGTCCTGCACGCGCGGGTTCTCGTAGTTCAGGTCGGGCTGGTGGGAGAAGAACCGGTGCCAGTAGTACTGACCGCGGACCGGGTCGTACGTCCAGTTCGACGTCTCGGTGTCGACGAAGATGATGCGCGCGTCCGGGTACCCGGTGTCGTCGTCGGCCCACATGTAGAAGTCCCCGTACGGGCCTTCCGGGTGCCGGCGGGACTCCTGGAACCAGGGGTGCGCGTCGGAGGTGTGGTTCATCACCAGGTCGGTGATGACGCGGATGCCGCGGGCGTGCGCGGCGTCGACCAGGCCGACGAAGTCGTCGATGGTGCCGAACTCCGGCAGCACCGCGCGGTAGTCGCTGATGTCGTAGCCGCCGTCGCGCAGCGGCGAGGCGTAGAACGGCGGCAGCCACAGGCAGTCGACGCCGAGCCAGCGCAGGTAGTCCAGCTTCTCCGCCAGGCCCTTCATGTCGCCGGTGCCGTCGGCGTCGGAGTCGTAGAACGAGCGGACCAGCACCTCGTAGAAGACGGCCCGCTTGAACCAATCGGGCTCAACCGGCAGCGCGCGGGCCGTGCCGAACGCCTCGGAGGCGGGCTCGACGATGACCCCGGGGGCGATGCGCCTGCTCATCGCGGCAGCTCCTTCGTCAGCAGCCGGGCCACGGCCCGCGCCGGATCGATGCGGACCCGCGTGGCCCCGTCCCAGGGCACGAGTTCGCCGGTGGCCTCGTCGCGCAGCACCAGCGGCCGGTCCGCGGCGCCGAACGCGGCGGGCGCGCCGCGCACCGTTCCCTCCTCGGCGCCGAACGGGTTGAGGGTGACGACGCACAGCACGGCGTCGCCGGTCGCCGGGTCGGTCTTGACGTAGGCGAGCAGCGCGTCGTTGTCGACGTCGAGGAAGTCGATGCGGCGCAGCTGCCTGAGCGCCGGGTGCGCGCGGCGCACGCGGTTCAGCAGCGTGAGCCACGGGGCGAGGCTGCGCCCGGCGGCCTCGGCCGCCGCGTGGTCGCGGGGCCGCAGCTCGTACTTCTCCGAGGACAGGTACTCCTCGGTGCCCTGCCGCACCGGCAGGTGCTCGTACAGCTCGAAGCCGGAGTAGACGCCCCAGGTGGGCGAGAGGGTAGCGGCCAGCGCGGCGCGCAGCGCGAACATGCCGGGGCCGCCGTGCTGGAGCCCCGCGGGCAGGATGTCGGGTGTGTTCACGAAGAAGTTCGGCCGCAGGAAGTCGGCCTCCGCGGCGAGTTCCCGCGCGTAGTCGGTGAGTTCCTGTTTGCCCGTACGCCACGTGAAATACGTGTAGGACTGCGTGAACCCGACGCGGGCCAGATCCTTCAGCACCGCGGGCCGGGTGAATGCCTCGGCCAGGAACAGCACATCAGGATGCGTTTCCTTGACCCGCCATATCAGGTACTGCCAGAACGCGAGCGGCTTCGTGTGCGGATTGTCCACCCGGAAGATCAGGACCCCCTGGTCCACCCAGTGCAGGACGATGCGCAGCAGTTCCGCGTACAGCCCTTCCCTGTCGTTGTCGAAATTCAGCGGATAGATGTCCTGGTAGCGCTTGGGCGGGTTTTCCGCGTAGGCGATCGTGCCGTCCGGCCGCGCCGTGAACCACTCCGGGTGCTCCCTGACCCAGGGGTGGTCGGGCGAGCACTGGAAGGCGAGGTCGAGCGCGACCTCCAGCCCGAGGCCGCGGGCCGCCGCGACGAAGCCGCGGAAGTCCTCGGCCGTGCCGAGCGCCGGGTGCACCGCGTCGTGCCCGCCCTCGGCCGAGCCCACGGCCCACGGGGAGCCGACGTCGTCCGGGCCCGCGGTCAGGGCGTTGTCGCGGCCCTTGCGGTGGGTGGTGCCGATCGGGTGGACGGGCGGCAGGTACACCACGTCGAAGCCCATCGCGGCGATGCGCGGCAGGTCGGCCGCCGCCGTGGCGAACGTGCCGTGCCGCGGGCGGCCGCGGTCGTCCCGCCCGCCGGTGGAACGCGGGAACAGCTCGTACCAGGCGCCGTGCAGCGCCCGGGTGCGGTCGGCGAAGACGCGGTGCACCGGGCCGCGGGTCAGCAGTTCGCGCAGCGGGTGCCGCGCGGCCAGCGCGGCGACGTCCTCGCCGAGCGCGGGGGCGAGCCGCCGGTCGAGCGGCAGGTCGGCGCGCCGCAGCCGCGCCGCCGCCGCCCGGGCCGCGGCCGGCTCCGCGGCCTGCGCGGCGAGCCGGTCGAGCAGCGCGGCCCCGGTGGCGAGGTCGTTGGCCAGCGCCGCGGCGCGCAGCCCGGCGCCGGTCTTGGCCCGGATGGTGTGCAGCCAGGTCGCCCAGGGGTCGCCCCAGGCGTCGACCCGGTAGGACCACATGCCGGGCCGGTCGGGCACCACCGTGGCGCGCCACCGGTCGAGCCCCTCGTCGGCCAGGGTCATGGGTACCGTCACCGGTCGCGCGTCGGGGCCGGGACCCGACCAGACGACCGCGGCGGCCAGGCTTTCGTGTCCCTCGCGCCAGATGGTCGCCGTCACCGGCACGTGCTCGCCCACCACGGCCTTCGCCGGGTGGCAGCCGCCGCTGACGACGGGTGAGATTTCCGATACGGCCAGTCTGCCGCTCATATCGTGGTCCCCTTCTTGGCGGGTTGTCCCGTCCAAGAGTGCGAAATACTCCCGCACGCACGGCAATAACGCACCACAAAAGCCGCTCACTGCGTCAACTCGTGCAAGTGGCCCGCGCCGCGGCCGGTTGTTTCCCGGCGGGCCGCGCGCCGCGACTTTCCGGCAAGTTGAACAAGTGGTCGCGCCCGTACCGCGGCTCCTTGCCGCGCCCGCCGGGCGGCGGCTCTACTGGGAAACGTCCTGGAATTCAGGCCACCGGAATCCAAACGTGGGAGGGCCCGTGCCCAAGCAAATACTCGTCGTGCTTTCCGAGTACGGCTACTGGGGTGAGGAACTTGTCGGACCCGTCGAGGCGTTCGACGCCGCCGGGTACCGCGTCACCTTCGCGACGCCCACCGGCGAGCGGGCGCACGCGCTGCCGCCGAGCCTGGACGCCGAGTACATCGACCCGCCGCTCGGCCGGTCCGTCACCACCCGGGACATGGCCCGCAGGGCGCGCGAGCTGGACGAGTCGAGCCGCCTCGACAACCCGCTGAGCCTCGCCGACCTGATCCCGGAACGCCCCTACTACAGCGCCCTGAACCACCTGCGGGAGCTGGAGGACTACCACGCCAGGCGGGACGCGGCCGTGCTGGACCTGGTGACCGGCTTCGACGGCCTGGTCATCGTCGGCGGCAGCGGCCCCATCGTCGACCTGGCCAACAACGAGCGGCTGCACGAACTGGTCCTCGCGTTCGTCTCCGCGGACAAGCCGATCCTCGCCGAGTGCTACGGCGTGGCCGTGCTCGCCTTCGCCCGCGACGTGGAGTCGCGCGCCAGCCTGCTGTGGGGCAAGCACGTCACCGGACACCCCAAGGAGTACGACTACAAGGACGGCACCGGCTTCCTCGGCGTCGACTTCAACATGGGCCCGCCGCCGTACCCGCTGGAGTACATCCTGCGCGACGCCACGGGCCCGGACGGCGGCTTCCACGGCAACGTCGGCAAGGAGACCTCCGTCATCGTCGACTACCCGTTCGTCACGGCGCGTTCGACGCCCGACTCGGCGCCCTCCGGCGCGCTGATGGTCGAGGTGCTGGACAACGGCCTGCGCCGCCACGGCTGGTGACCCGACCGACCCACCTCTGACGGAAGGAACGGCCAGCATGCCTGCCAGGCCCGGAAAGACCGCCATCTTCGAGCAGTTCGCGGCGGATGGCATCTCGTACATGTTCGGTAATCCAGGAACCGTCGAGCAGGGCTTCCTTGACGAAGGAGGCCGCTTCGACCTCTCCTACGTGCTCGCGCTCCACGAGGGCGCGGCCGTGGGGATGGCCGACGGGTACGCCCGCGCCACCCGGCGCCCGGGCCTGGTCCAGCTGCACAGCGGCGTCGGCCTCGGCAACGGCATCGGCATGCTGTACCAGGCCAAACGCGGCGGTTCACCGCTCGTGGTGCTCGTCGGCGAGGCCGGGGTGCGCTACGACGCGATGGACGGCCAGATGGCGGCCGACCTGGTCGCGATGGCCGAGCCGGTGACCAAGTACGCCACCCGCGTCGTCGACCCCGACTCGACGCTGCGCGTCCTGCGGCGCGCCGTGAAGATCGCGATGACGCCGCCGCGCGGACCGGTCGTGGTGGTCCTGCCGGCCGACGTGCTGGACCGCATGACCAGCGAGCCCGCCGTGCCGACCAGCCTCCCCGACATCCGCTCCCGCCCCGCCCCGGAGGCGGTGGAACGCGCCGCCCGCGTCCTCGCGGACGCCGCGCGCCCGCTGATCGTCATGGGCGACGGCGTGGCGGTCTCCGGCGCGCAGCAGGAGCTGACGCGGGTGGCGGAACGGCTGGGCGCGAAGGTGTGGGGCGCCAACTCATCCGAGGTCAACTTCGACACCACCCACCCGCTGTACGGCGGGGAGCTGGGGCACATGTTCGGCGCCAGCAGCGCCCGCGTCGTCGGCGACGCCGACGCGGTGCTGATCGTCGGCACCTACGTCTTTCCCGAGGTGTTCCCCTCGCTGACCAGCCCGTTCCGCGACGAGGCCCGCATCGTCCACATCGACCTGGACGCCTACGAGATCGCCAAGAACTTCCCCGTGGACATCGGCCTCGTCGCCGATCCGCGGCTCACGCTCGCCGCCCTGGCCGACGCACTCGGCCAGCACCCCGGCGGCCCGCCGGCCAGCCCGCTGACCGGCCCGCCGACCGGGCAGGCGACCGCGCAGGCGCGCGAACCCGCACGCCCGGCGCCCGCGCCCGCGCCCGCCGGCGCGGAGCCGCTGCTCGACGCGTTCGTGCGGACCCTCGCCGAGACCGCCCCGCCCGGCCTCGCCGTGTTCGACGAGGCGCTGACCGCGGGCGCGCCGCTGGCCCGGCACCTGCCGCCGCGCGTGGCCGGCACGTTCTTCCAGACCCGCGGCGGCTCCCTGGGCGTCGGCATCCCCGGCGCGCTCGGCGTGAAGCTGGCGCGCCCCGAACTGCCGGTCGTCGGCTTCACCGGGGACGGCGGCAGCATGTACACCTTCCAGGCCCTGTGGACGGCGGCGCGGGAGCACATCGACGCCAAGTTCGTCATCTGCAACAACGGCCGCTACCGCCTGCTCGACCTCAACATCGAGCAGTACTGGGCCGAGTTGGGCATCCGGCCGCACGACGCGCCCGACGCCTTCGACCTGACCAGGCCCGCCATCGCCTTCGCCGACCTGGCCGCCGCGCTCGGCGTGCCCGCCCGGCGGGTCGACCGCCACGACCACATCGCGCCCGCGCTGGCGGAGATGTGGGCGCACGAGGGCCCGTACCTGATCGACCTGGTCATCGACTGAACGGCAACGAGGAGACCCAAGTGAACGTGCCCGCTGCCCGCTCGACGCCGCCCACGGCCACCGTGGAGGCGCTGGTGCGCGACTGGTACGAGGCGCTCGGACGCGGCGTTCCCGCCGAGCAGTTGCTGCCGCACCTGGCCAACGGCCTGCGCATCGACCTGCCCACCACCACCCTGCGCGGCCGGCAGGAGTTCGAGCGGTGGTACCGCACGGGCGCCTGCCGCCCGCTGACCGGCGCCCGGCCGGAACCGGGCGGTATCCAGGTCCACATGCAGTCGCCCGTGCACGCGCTGGCCTCGGTCGCCGTGGCCGGCGCGGGCGACGTGCCGCCGGCCCGCCACGAGTGGTGGGTCGTGCTCCAGGACGGCGTCCCCCGCATCAGGACCATCGCGGTCCAGCCGCGGACCGCGCCCCACCCCACCCGCGACGTGCAAGGGACGGAACGATGAGCACGCATCCGGGCGGCCGGCTGACCGGCCGCCGCATAGGCATCCTGGTGGAGAACGACTTCGTGGAGGAGGAACTCTCCTACTACCAGCGCCGCTTCGCCGAGGAGGGCGCCGAGGTCGCCCTGCTGACCCGGCTGTGGGGCCAGTCCTCGCTGCGCTTCACCGGCCACGACCGCGGCGCGCCCGTCGTGGTGGCCGGCGACCTGGAACGGCTGGACTACGCCGAGCTGTCCGGGCTCTCCGCCCTCGTCGTGCCGTCCGGACAGGTCGCCGACCGGCTGCGGTACAGCGAGGACGTGGACCGCCTCGCGCCCGCGGTCGAGCTGATGCGCCGGGCGTTCCGCATGCCGCAGCTGGTCAAGGCGTTCTCCTGCCACGCGCTGCTGCTGCTCACCGCGGCGCCCGACCTGGTGCGCGGGCGCGAGGTCACTTGCCACAACAACCTGGTGGGCGACGTCCGCAACATGGGCGCGCACTACACGGACCTGGACGTCGTCGTCGACGGCGACCTGGTCACCAGCCGCACCGTCGAGGAGTGCCACCTGCTGGCCCGCACCCTCATCGACCGGCTCGACCCGCCCGCCGCCGAGGCCGCGCCGTGAGCGGCGGCGGGGAGCCGCAGGCGGCGTTCACGTTCTCCGACACCACCGCCGGGTACGTCATCCGGCGGCAGGACCGGCGCGTGGACCTGCGCACCCTGGACGGCGGAACGGTCACGGTCCACCTCACCGCCACCACCTCGGGCCGGCGGCTGCGCAACCTGGGGGAGCCGTACGAGGACGTCAGCGGCAGCCTGTACGACGTGCTGCTGCCCGGCTGCTTCGTCTTCTGCCACGGCCCGATCTACCCGGCGGACGGCGGGCCGCACCACCAGGCGGCGCAGCTGACCGTCGTCACGGGGCCCGACGGCGGCTGGCCGTTCGAGCGCGCCGGCTGGTGGACCGGGCAGCTGCGGCAGCTCGCCGCGTTCTACCGGCGCTCCCAGTTCGGCGACGGGGAGCCGGACTTCGGCGACTACCGCACCGAGATCCTGGGCAACGGGCAGAAGGGCGCGGGGCCGAGGCAGGAGGCCGACACCATCTCCCGCATGGTCTACGGCATGGCCGCCGCCTACCTGCTGAGCGGCGAGGAGGACTTCCTCACCGTCGCCGAACGCGGCTCCCGCTACCTGCACGACCACCTGCGGCTCGCCGACCCGGACGAGGACGTCGTCTACTGGTACCACGGCATGGACAACACCGGGCCGCGCGACCACAAGCTGTTCGCCTCCGAGTTCGGCGACGACTACCGGGCGATCCCCGCCTACGAGCAGATCTACGCGCTCGTCGGCCTCGTCCAGACCTACCGGGTCACCGGCGCGCCGGAGATCCTCGCCGATGTCCAGGCCACGCTCCGCCTCTTCGAACGGTACTTCCGCGATCAGGACCGCGGCGGCTACTGGTCGCACATCGACCCGGTCACCCTCAGCCCGTTCCACGACTCCCTCGGGCCCAACCGGGCCCGGAAGAACTGGAATTCGGTCGGCGACCACGCCCCGGCCTACCTGTTCAACCTGTACCTGGCGACCGGCGACCCGCAGCATCTGCGGATGCTGGAGCACACCTTCGACATGATCGTCACCCACCTGCCGGACCGCTCCGCGCGGCCCAGCCCGTTCGTCCACGAACGCTTCCACGGCGACTGGACCCCCGACCGCACCTGGGGCTGGCAGCAGGACCGCGCCGTCGTCGGCCACAACCTGAAGATCGCCTGGAACCTCATGCGCATGCAGGGCGCCCTGCCCAAGCGCGAGTACCGCGAGCTGGCCGAGCGCATCGGCAGGGCCATGCCCGACGTGGGCCGCGACGTGCGCCGCGGCGGCTGGTACGACCTGCTGGAACGCGAACAGGAGGGCGGGCGGCACGCGTTCGTCTGGCACGACCACAAGACGTGGTGGCAGCAGGAACAGGCCATCCTCGCCTACCTGATCCTCGCCGGGAACACCGGCTCGGACGACTTCCTGCGCCACGCCCGCGAATCCTCCGCGTTCTACAACTCCTTCTTCCTCGACCACGACGAGGGCGGCGTGTTCTTCACCGTCCTGGCCTCCGGCATCCCCTATCTGCTCGGCAACGAACGCCTCAAGGGCAGCCACGCGATGAGCATGTACCACAAGGCCGAACTCTGCTTCCTCGCTGAGGTGTACACCCGGCTGCTGGTCCACCGCGAGCCGCTCGACCTGTGGTTCAGGCCCCGCGCCGACGCGGCCTTCCCCGGCCGGCTGCTGCGCGTCTCGCCCGACGTGTTCCCGCCGGGACGCGTCGTGCTCGACCGCGTCCTCGTCGACGGCGCGCCCTACGACGACTTCGACCCCGAGGCGATGACGGTGCGGCTGCCCGCGAGCACCGAACGGCTCACCGTCCAGGCCCGGGTGCGGCCGGGCGGCGGGTGAGCGCGCGATGCCCGCCGCCGCCCCGGCCGTCCGGCCCGGCGACCCGTACCCGCTGGGCGCCCACGTCCGCGAGGACGGCGTCGGCTTCGCCGTCCGCTCCGCCACCGCACGCGCCGTCTGGCTGGTGCTCATGCGGCCGGCGGACGGCGCGGTCCTGCGCGAGATCCGCTTCCCCGACGCGTTCCGCGTCGGCGACGTCTTCGCCATGACGGTGCCCGGGCTCGACCAGGCCCTGTTCCACTACGGCTACCGGGTCGCGCCCTGGCCCGGCGGCGACGGGCGCTCCCCGGTGATCCTCGACCCGTACGCGGCCGAGCTGGCCGGCGCCGGGCCCTGGGGAACGCGGCCCGCCTACCGTTCGGCCGTCCCCGACCGTTCCTTCGACTGGGGCGAGGACCGGCCGCCCCGCGTCCCGCCCGGCGAGCTGGTGATCTACGAACTGCACGTCCGCGGCTTCACCCGCCACCCCGGCTCCGGCGTCGCGGAGCCCGGCACCTACGCCGGGCTCCGCGAGAAGATCCCCTACCTGCGGCGGCTCGGCGTCACCTGCGTCGAGCTGCTGCCGGTACAGGAGTTCGACGAGACCGACAACACGTTCACCTCACCCGCGACCGGCGCGCCGCTGCCCAACTACTGGGGCTACAACACCGTCGGCTTCTTCGCGCCCAAGAGCGCCTACGCCGCCGACACCGGGCCCGGCGGGCCGGGAGCCGAGCTGAAGGAGCTGGTGAAGTCCCTGCACGCGGCGGGCATCGAGATCATCCTCGACGTCGTCTTCAACCACACCGCGGAGGGCGACCACCGCGGGCCGCTGCTGTCGTTCCGCGCGCTGGACGAGGCCGCCCACTACCTGCTCGGCCCCGACGGCTCCTACCGCAACCTCACCGCCACCGGCAACACCGTCAACGCCAACCATCCGGCGACCCGCGCGTTCATCCTCGACTGCCTGCGGCACTGGGTCACCGAGTACCACGTCGACGGTTTCCGCTTCGACATGGCCGCCATCCTCACCCGGGGCCCGGACGGCGCGCCGATGGACGACCCGCCGCTGCTCGCCGACATCGCCCGCGACCCCGTCCTGGCCGGCCGCAGGCTGATCGCCGAGGCCACCGACGCCGCCGGGGCCTACCAGGTGGGAACGTTCCCCCACCACGGCCGCTTCGGCGAGTGGAACATGCGCTACCGGGACGGCATCCGCCGTTTCCTCGCCGGACGGCCGGGCAGCGCCGTTGAGTTGGCGGCCCGCGTGGCCGGGTCGCCCGACCTGTACCCGGGCCGCCCGACCAGCGTCTCCGTCAACTACATCACCTGCCACGACGGGTTCACGCTCGCCGACCTCACCACCTACGAGCGGCGCCGCAACGAGGCCAACGGGGAGGGCGGCACGGACGGCGTCGCCGACGAGGACAGTTGGAACTGCGGCCACGAAGGCCCCACCGACGACCCGGAGATCCGCGCGCTGCGCGCCCGGCAGGCCCGCACCGCGTTCCTGCTGCTGCTGACCAGCCGCGGCATCCCCATGTTCCCCGCGGGTGACGAGTTCGGCAGGAGCCAGGGCGGCAACAACAACGCCTACAGCCAGGATTCGCCGACCAGTTGGCTGGACTGGTCGCTGCCCCACACCGACCGGGGCCGCGACCTGTTCCGCTTCGTCCGCCGCTGCCTGGCGTTCCGCCGCGCCACGCCCGCGCTGCACCGCCAGGAGCACGCGGGTGTCCGTGCGGCGCCCGGCGCGGACGGCGGCGCCGCGCCGCTCACCGTTCTGTTCACCGACGACGAACCGCACCGGCCGGGCGCCGTGTTCGTCGCCGCGCACAACGGCGGGGGAACGCGCACCGTGCGCGCGCCCGCGGCCCCGCCCGGCACCCGGTGGCACCTGTTCGCGGACACCGCCGCGCCCCCCGGCCGCGACGCGCACCGGCCGGGCGAGGAACCGGCCTGCCCCGGGCCGCTGTTCACCCTGGCCGCCCACAGCGCCATCGCGCTCGTCGCCAGACCCCACCCGCAGCCCCACCCGCACCCCCACCCGCATCAGGAGGACGCAACGCCATGACCTTCCACGCAACGAGCGGCACCTCCGGCGGCTCGGCCGTCATCACCCTGTCCGGCGACCTCACCGGCGAGGCCGCCGCCGCCGAATTCCGCGGCCACGTCGAACACGCCGTCCAGGACGCCCCCCGCCGCCTGGTCCTCGACGTGCGCCGGCTGCCCGCCCTGACCGCGGCCGGCCTGCGGTGCATCGCGTTCGCCCAGCAGCACCTGCCGCCCACCGCACAGATCTTCGTCCTCGGCGCCACCCCCGCGTTCCGCGAGACGCTGCGCCACGGCGGCCTCGCCGAGTCCGTCACCCTCCTCGACGAGCAGCCGGGGAACTGACGGCCGTCTCCGCCAGCCGGTCGAGCGCCGCCTGCGAGGAACTGCCGGGCGGCGCGGTGTAGGTGATGAGGTGCTGGTCCGGGCCGTCGGGGAGTTGCAGAGCCTCGTAGTCCAACGTCAGCCGGCCCACCACGGGATGGTCGAACGCCTTGCTGCCGCTGCCCCGGGCCCGCACGTCGTGCCGCGCCCACAGATCGCGGAACTCCTCGTCAGCCGACGACAGTTCGGCCACCAGGGCCGCGATGCCCGGATCGCCGGGGTGGCGGCCGGCCGACAGCCGCAGATGGCTGATGCCCTGCCGGGCGACCTGCTCCCAGTCGACGTACAGCGAACGTGCCGCCGGATCGCGGAAGACGTGCCACACCAGATTCCGCCGCCCCGCCGCCGCGGGAAAGTTCCCGAACAGCGCCGCGGCCGTCGCGTTCCACGCCAGGACGTCCATGCGCCGCCCCAGCACGTACGCGGGCGTGGGCGCGAGCACGCTCAGCAGCCGGTGCACCCCGTCCCGCACACGCTCCACCGGCGCCGCCCGCGGCGGCGCGCTCCCGGCGCGCGCCAGCAGATACAGGTGGTCGCGCTCGTCGGCCGCCAGGCGCAGCGCCCGCGCCAGCGCGTCGAGCACCGCGGAGGAGGGGCGGTCGGCTTTTCCCTGCTCCAGCCTGATGTAGTAATCGACGCTGATACCGGCCAGCTGCGCCACTTCCGCGCGCCGCAGTCCCGGCGACCTCCGCCGTTCCCCCGCGGGCAGCCCGTGCTCCTCGGGCCGGATTCTGTCCCGGCGCGAGCGCAGGAAGCCGGACAGTTCGCTTCGTGCGTCCATGGATTCATCCCCCAGTCGGCGACGGCAGCAGTCAAGAGTAGACCGGCTCGGTAAAGGCAGTACAAAAAAGTGGACTCGCATGCGGTTTTTCCGGCTTTTGCCATGGTCTGGAACGGACTTCGCGCGGCCGGTAATCTGCCGCCCGGACCCCCTGTGCGAGAGGAAGTTCCGCAATGAAGTACGGGCTCTCCGCGTTCGTCGCGGCGGAAACGAACACGCCGGGGGGAAAGGCGATCCCGCCGGTCGATCTGGGCCGCGCGGCCGAGGAGCGCGGATTCGATTCCGTCTTCGTCGCGGAACACACCCATATCCCGGCCCAGAAGATAGCCCTCCCGGACGGCGGGGACATGCCGCGCTACTTCTCCCACATGCTCGACCCCTTTGTCGCGCTGACCGCGATGGCGGTGACGACCACCCGGATACGGCTGGGCACCGGCGTCACCCTGCTCAGCACCCGCGATCCGATCGTCACCGCCAAGGCCGCCGCGAGCCTGGACCTGATCTCCGGGGGGCGGCTGGAGTTCGGCGTCGGCACCGGGTGGATCACCGAGGAGGTCCGCAACCACGGCACCGACCCGGCCCGCCGCTTCGCCGTGCTCCGCGAACGCCTCATCGCCATCACCCGCATCTGGGCCGGCGAGGTCTCCGAATTCCACGGCGAGTACGTCGACTTCGGCCCGCTGCACTCCTGGCCCAAGCCGGTGCAGCGGCCCCGCCCGCCGGTGCTGCTCGGCGGCTGGAGCCCGCACATGGCGCGGCGCGTCCTCGACCTCGCCGACGGCTGGATGCTGCCGCCCCTGTGGGACCTCGACCGGGTCGAGGCGGAGGTCACGGCGCTGCGGCGGCTCGCGGCCGAACGGGGCGTGCCGGCGCCCGCGGTGAGCTTCTTCGTGACCGAGGGCAGCCGCGAGGAGCTTGACCGGGCCGCGGCTCTCGGGCCGGAGCGCGTCCTCTTCTTCGCCGACCCGTGGACCAGGGACGACACCCTGCGCCGCCTGGATACCTGGCGGGCGGCCATGGAGTCCTGGCAGGGCGCCGCCTGAGCCGGTCCTGGGCGGGAACGCCGGGGTCCCCCGCGCCCCGTGACGGGTGCGGGGGGCGGGGGACCGCGCGCTCACCGGCGTGGGGAGATGGGCCTCCCCGCGGTGCGACCCGGCCGGTTCAGCGCGCCTCGGGGCCGATGATCCAGTGCTGACGGACCAGCAGCGTGTGCACGTAGTGCTCGTTGAGGAAGTGCCTGCGGTCGTCCAGCACCGCGGCCATGGCCGGCGCCTGCCGCGCCGCCGCGACGGCCGCCAGGTCGTCGAACCAGATGTGGTACGCCACGTCGAACGGCGGCTCGCTGACGCTGTACCAGGCGTCCCGGGTGAACGACTGGTAGAAGCGCCGCACGCCGGGGAGCCCGGTGATCATCGGGACGTGCATCCGGCGGCTGTAACGCCGGAATTCCTCCCGCGTCATGCCCTCCCTGCGCTTGCCGAGCACGATCAGCTTCACACCCGGCTGCACCGCGCTCTCCGGCTCGCCCTGCACCAGGACCTCGGTGTCCGTGTCCAGGACGACCGACTGCCAGAACGCCGCCCAGCGCGGCTCGTCGAGCCGGGCGCCCTCCAGGAATTCCGGCGTCTGCAACGAGGCCAGCTGCTCCTCCTCGTTCTCCAGCCAGATCTCCGCGACGCCACTCCACAGCGCGTTCTCGCCCGGCTGCGGAATCGTGGTGTCCACCGCGTAGCGCTTGATCTGCGGAATTTTGGCGGCGTAGCGGACCGCGTGCTCCTCGACCCAGTAGCGCTGGAATTCCTGCACGGACATGCCGGGCTTGGGCGCCGCGAAAATCAACTGATGAATCATGGCACTCACTCCCTCAGACCTGGTAGCGGAGCTTGACGTCCTCGGCAAATCCGAGGTAGCCGCGCAGCGGCCACACCTCTTCGAATTCGAGGTACTCCCGCATGGGCAGCCGGCCGAGGGCCGTGCGGTCCAGCTCCTCGGCGTCGGGGGAGTCGATGATGGCGATGACCCGCTTCTGCGCGGCCACCTTCCAGATACCCACGCAGAAGCCCGAGTCGACCGTCTCCTGCGCGTGCTCGGCCTCCTCCCGTTCGATCTCCCACAGCTCGTCGAGGGTGATACGGCCTTCGTGATTCCACTTCATCTGGACGTAGAACAGCATTCCGACTCCTTGCGGCAAGAGGTGAGTTGAGGTGAGGTGAGGTGACGTGGTGGGAAGGGCGATGCGTGCGGAACGGCGTCAGCGGCCGAGTTCGGCGACCAGCGGGTGGCCGGCGCCGAAGGTCTCGGCGGCGATGTCCCGCGGCGTCTTGCCGTCGTGGCCGACGAGGTCGGTGCGCGCGCCCGCGGCCAGCAGCACCCGGGCGCAGTCCTCGTACCCGTGCCACAGCGCGTCGTGCAGCGGCGTGTAGCCGTTCGTCGCGCCCTGGAAGTCCAGGTCGGTGCCGGGCGCCTCGGCCAGCAGGCGGGTGATGTCGGCGTGGCCGTTGTAGACGGCCTTGTGCAGCGGGACCGCGCCGAACGTGGGCTCGCTCGCGTTCACGTCCGCGCCCGCGGCCAGCAACTCCCGCACGATGTCGGTGTGTCCGTCGCGGCAGGCGACGAGCAGCGGCGTGTGCGCGTCGTTGAAGCCGTTCACCACGGGGAACCTGGCGTCGACGGGCGCCCCCTCCGCGAGCCGGGCGCGCACCGCCGCGGTGTCGCCCGCGGTCACGGCCGCCATCAGCCGCTGTTCCTCGGCGGCCCGCTCGTCGCCGCGGGTGCGGTCGGCCAGCAGCTTCTCGGCGGCGAGCAGCTTCTCCTTGCCGAGGGTGTTGACGTTCAGCTCGTACTCGAAGTGCTCGCGCAGCGAGAAGCCGTAGTGCGTGTGCAGGCCGAGCCCGGCGTCCAGCTCAAGCAGGTATGCCACGACGTCCGGCCACTTGTACCAGAGGGCGTCCATCAGCGGCGTGTGCCCGGTGGTGGGCGCCACCGCGTCGACGAACGCGCCGGCCGCGACCAGGGCCCTGATCGTGTCGAGGTCGCCGCGCTGCACCGCCTTGTGCAGCGCCGTGCCGCCGGCCCTGCTGTCGCCCGAGTGCACGTCGGCGCCCGCCTCGATCAGGGCCCGCACGACGCCGCCCGCGCCGAGTCCGGCCGCGGTCTGGAGGGCGGTGAGGCCGGTTTCCCCGTCGCGCTGATTCGGGTCGGCGCGGTGACCGAGAATGCGGCGCACTTCGCCGAGGTCTCCGCTTCGAATGGCGGGAAGCAGCAGCGCATTGGTCTCGGCCTGGTACATGGCGACCTCGGCCGAGGAATCGAAAACCACCTTGCAGTGGGTGACGAGACCTTCTTCCCCGTAGGTGAGCGAGGTGGTGAAATCGGTCGGCGCCAGGGTGCCGCCCGCCCGGTGCCTGATCAACTGGGTGGTCGCGACGACGGCGTGGTCGCCGTCCACGACAATGCCGCGCCGCCTGAACTCGACGATGTCGACGAATGCGCTGCGCAGCCGCAGGTGTTCGGCGAATCCCGCGCGCCCCTCCCATACTCCGTAACCCGGTATGAGGGCGTTCAGGTCGTTGCCCGGAAATTCGAGGACGACGTCCGGCGACATCGCGCCGAGAACGCCGTCCACGTTTCCGTCCGCCACGTCGGCGAAGAGCTTCACGACAAGCGCTCGTGTGGTTTCCGTGCCGGCCATACGCTTCTCCCGCGGTCTTCTCGTCTCGGTCGTCTATGAGTTAACTCGCGGCCGCCCCCGCGGGCCAAGACCACGGCGCCGCGCCGCGGAGGCATGTGCAAGTTGACGCAGTCACCGCGAAGCATTACTTCCGCGCCGCGCGTGCCGTGCGGCGGTGCGTGCCGCGCGCCCCGTGCGGCGGTGCGCGGGGGAGCGGCGCAGCTTTCTGATTTCGACATGCGCCTCGCCGAGCGCGATTTTCAGCTGCCGCACCTCGCGCGTCAGCTGCTGCACGTGGCGCAGCGGGTCGTGGCGGTCGCCGGCCAGAGCGGCCGTGCCGCCCTCGACGAACTGCCGCTTCCACGTGCTGATGGTCTGCCCGGACACGGAGTTGCGGCGGGCCGCCTCCGCCGCGGACATCGATCCGGCGAGCACCTGGAGCACGATCCACACCTTGTCCTCGACCGGCAGCGCGGGCGGACGGCCCATCGTCATCTCCTCCCTGTGTGTCCCTGCGCGTCGCGCTACTTCGTGCACTTCTCGTTGCCTTCCGCCGAACCCGCGGGTCACGATCGAACGAGGAATGAAACGTCCGGTGAGTCCAGATTGGGGAAGCGTTGTGAGTGGAACACGCGAGGTCGCGTCCGGCTGGTTCGATGCCCTGACCGGCGGCGACATCGAACGGGCCCTGGGATATCTCGACGAGGATGTGGAATGGATCAATTACTCGCCGGTACCCGGCTTCAACGACGACATGGCATGGATCGGCACCTGCCGCGGCCCCGTCGAGGTGCTGGAGAGTTTCCAGACGTTTGTGGGCGTGGTGAACGTGGGCAGTGAGTCCCTGGTCCGGCTCGTCGTGGACGGCGAGGAGGCCATGGGGGTGATTCATGAAACCGGCACCGTCAAGGAGACGGGTCTGCCGTTCGAGATAGAGTTCATTCAGTGGCTCACCATCAGGGACGGAAAGATCACCCGCTGGAAGTCCTACACCGATCCTTCCCAGATCATCCGGGCCATTCGCGCCCGGTAGTCCCGCTCGTTCTTATGGTTTCGCCGGTGCCCGCGCCGCCGTGGCGCGGGCACCGTTCCGCTTCAATTCCCCCTGGGAGGCCGCATTGCCAGCGTCGCCAGCACATTCGCCCGTAGCCGTCGTCACCGGTGCCAATCGCGGCATCGGCCTCGAAGTCGTGCGCCGGCTCGCCGAGTCCGGCTACACGGCCGTGCTCGGCTCCCGCGACCCGGCCAAGGGCGAGGCCGCCGCCGAGCCGCTGATCCGGGCGGGCCTCGACGTGGTGCCGGCCGCACTCGACGTCGACGACGACGAGACCGTCACCGCGCTCGCGCGGTGGCTGACCGCCGAGTACGGGCGCTGCGATGTCCTCGTCAACAACGCGGCGATCCTCTACGACACGTGGCAGCGCCCGGCCACCGCCGACCTGGACGTCGTCCGCCGGGCCCTGGAGACCAATCTGCTCGGCGCCTGGCGCACCGCCCTGGCGCTGGTCCCGCTGCTGCGCGACAGCCCGCACCCCCGCATCGTCAACGTATCGAGCGGCGGCGGCTCGATATCCGGCATGGGCGCCGGCGCCCCCGCCTACTGCGTGTCGAAGGCCGCGCTCAACGCCTCGACCCGCATGCTCGCCGCCGACCTGCGCGGCCACGGCGTCCTGGTGAACGCCGTCTGCCCCGGCTGGGTCGCCACCGACATGGGCGGCCCCGGCGGCCGGCCGGTGGCCGAGGGCGCCCGCAGCGTCATGTGGGCGGTCGAGCTGCCGGACAACGGGCCCACCGGCGGCTTCTTCCGCGACGGCCGCCCGCTGGACTGGTAGCCGCCCCGGGAGGAACATCCGGTCCGGCGACACCTCGGGGGGTGTGCCGCCGGACCGGACGGGGCGGCCCGCGCCGGGGGTTCGCGGACGCCTGCGGGCTGCGGCGGCGGCGGAGCGGGGGCACGCCCGCGCCGGGCCGACGGCCCTGTCACCATGGCTCTCCCTGCCTCTTCAGCCGCGGGCCCGCTCCTTGCGGCGCGCCGCGGGACGTTTCGCCTCGCGCCGCCCGCCCGCGTTGTCCTGCGCCAGGTCGGCCAGCAGCCGCAGGGCGATCTCGGACGGCGAGCCGGTCTCCGCGGTGAACACCGAAAGCCGCTGTCCGTCGTCGTTGGGCAGGCTCATCAGCTCGTTGGTGAGCGTCATCGGGCCGACGAGCGGGTGCTGGAAGTCCCGCGTGTTGCGCTCGCAGGAGCGCACCGGATGCACGGCCCACAGCGAGGCGAAATCCTTGCTGCGCAACGAGAGTTCGCCGACGAGCTTCTCCAGGTTCTGATCGTCGGGGTACTTGCCCACGGTCAGCCGCAGATCCGCGACCGTGTCATGCGACTTCTGCTTCCAGTCCGCGTACAGCTCGCGCGCGTGCGGGTCGAGGAAGACCAGCCGCGCCACGTTCGGCCGGTCCGCCGCGCGCGCCGGGGCGTCGAACGCCAGGTGGTCGGCCAGCAGCGCGTGCGCCGTCAGGTTCCACGTGAGGATGTCGCCGTAACGGCCCACGACAAGCGCGGGCAGCCCGCCGAACGCGTCGACCATCAACTGAACGCTCGGCCGCACCTGTTCCGGCTTGGTGCGGCGCCGGGTGCGGGGCTTGCGCCGCGCCAGGCTGTGCAGGTGGGCGCGCTCCGTCGCGTCGAGTTGCAGCACGCGGGCCAGCGCGTCGAGCACCGCCTCCGAGGCGTTCGGGCTCTGGCCCTGTTCCAGCCGGGTGTAGTAGCCGACGCTGACGCCGGCCAGCTGCGCCAGTTCCTCGCGCCGCAGCCCCGGCACACGCCGCAGGCCGCCGTAGTCGATGAGCCCCACGGCCTCCGGGCTCAGCCGCGCCCGCCGCGAGTGCAGGAATCTCCCGAGTTCCGTTCGCTGCTCCATGCCCTCAAGCATGCCCCGCGACCCCGCCGCCGTGCCTGCACCTGACAGGGGCAGGCACGGCGGCGGCCGGAACGTCATGCTCCTTGCATGGCCACGCGTTCCTCATCCGGCAGGCTCGCGCGCACCTTTCGCGTGCGGGCACGGAACGCCGCAACGTCAAGTGCACGTAGTGCACGGGGCATTGCTCCGATTTCTGGGAGAGACCGCCGTCGAAAGGCAAGCTGTTGATGTCTCAGCACATCAATCTCGGCGGTAGTCGGAAATTGCCTGGGAGGACGGAACATGAGCGGTTCCCCTGATGAGAAGGACATGGCCTTCGCGCTGCCGGAATCGGCTCGGCGCCTGATCGAGTCACCTGCGCTTGCCCACGTCGTCTCCCTCAATCCGGACGGCAGTCCGCACGTCACCGGCGTGTGGGTCGGCATGGACGGGGGAGACATCGTCTTCGCGTCGATGTACGCGTGGCGCAAGACGCAGAACCTCCAGCAGGACGAGCGGGTCGCCCTCACCATCGAGGGCGACGGATTCCACGGCAGCGGCCTGCGTGAATATCTGGTGGTCTACGGCACCGCCGAGGTCACCGAGGGGGGCGCCTTCAGCCTGCTGCGGCGCCTCGCGCGCACCTACATGGGGCAGGACGCACAGTTCCCGCCCGATCAGTTGAGCACCCTCGGCGGATATGTCATGCGGGTGAGGATCGAAAAAATCGGCGGTGTCGGGCCCTGGACGGCAGGCCCTCCCGGCCTTCCCGAGGACGCACAGACCACCTGACCAGGAAAACCCGGAGACCCGGAAGAAGAGCCGGAAGAAGACCCGGAGAAGCCCGGAAGAAACCCGGGAGAACGTGCCCGGTCGGCGCCCGAACCGCCCCTGACATGCGACCACGCGAAAGGGAAACGATGTCCAGTAATGGGAATGACAGGGAGGCCCGTTATGGCGCAGGTGAATGACCGGGCCGCCACCGGCGGGGCGATAGACTCGCGCAAGGGATTCGCCCTCGCGGTCCTGTGCGCCGCCATGTTCCTCGACGCCCTCGACACCTCGGTCGTCGGCGTGGCGCTGCCGAGCATCCAGGAGGACCTCGGCCTGTCCAACACCTCCCTCCAGTGGGTGGTGTCGGCGTACACCGTCGCGTTCGGCGGGTTCCTCCTCTTCGGCGGCCGGGCCGCGGACCTGCTGGGCCGGCGGCGTACGTTCCTGATCGCGATGGGCCTGTTCGCGGCCGCCAGCCTCGCCGGCAGCCTCGTCTCCGAGGGCCCGCTGCTGGTCGCCTCCCGCATCGTCAAGGGCCTCGCCGCCGCGTTCACCGCGCCGGCCGCCCTGTCGATCATCACGACGACGTACCGCGAGGGCGCGGAACGCAACCGCGCCATCGCCATCTACGGCGCGACCGCGGCCAGTGGCTACAGCCTCGGCCTCGTCCTGTCCGGCCTGCTGACCACCGCGGACTGGCGGCTGGTGTTCTTCGTGCCCTCCGTGCTCGCCGCGGCGGTCATGATCGCCACCCCGTTCGCCCTGAAGGCGGACCGGCCCAGCGGCGAGCGCCGCTCCTACGACGCGGGCGGCACCATCCTGGTCACGGCCGGCGCCCTGCTCCTGGTCTTCGGCCTCGTCCAGATTCCGCACGACGGCCTGTTCAGCGCGACGACGCTGCTCCCGCTCGGCGGCGCCGTCCTGCTCCTGATCCTTTTCGTCATCGTCGAGAACCGCCATCCGGACCCGGCCGTCCCCCTGCGCCTCTTCCGCTCCTGGACGCGCAGTTCGGCCAACGTGCTGGCCCTGGCGTTCGCCAGCTCCAGCATCGGCTGGGCCTTCGCCGCCACGCTCTACCTCCAGGAGTTTCTGGGGCACAGCGCGCTGCGCACCGGCATCGAGCTGCTGCCCTACGGCCTCACCGTCGTGGTGGTCGCCAACTTCGTCACCGGCCGGCTGGTCTCCGCCATCGGCATCAGGTCCGTCGCCGTCCTCGGCATGACCGCCCAGACCCTGGGCATCGGCCTGTGGATCGCCGTCGGCGCGGACGCCCGCTACGCCCTGATCCTGATGCCGGGACTCATCCTGCACGGCATCGGCAACGGCCTGACGTTCTCCACCATGAACATCGCCGGCGTCAGCGGCGTCAAGGACGAGGAACAGGGCATCGCCTCCGGCATGATCATCGCCTCCTTCCAGATCGGCAGCGGGATCGGCGCCGCCGCCATCAGCGGCGTCCTCACCGCGGCCACCAACGGCACAAGCGACGCCGCGCGGGTGGACGGCTTCCAGGTCAGCTTCCTCACCGCGACGATCTTCGGCGTCGTCGGCATCCTGATCTCCTGGCTCGGCCTGCGCACCTCCACGCCGAAGGCCGCGGCGCCCGCCACCGAGGCAGAGGCACGGCCCGAGGCCGCCGCCTCACCCACCCCCTCCTGACCCACCGCTGACGCGTCAGCGGTGCGACCCACGCCCATCGAGAGAGGACCCCTGTCATGAGCCAGCACACCTCCGGAAGCTCCGAAGTCCTGCTCAGCCGGATGCGCTTCCTGTCCGTCGGCCTTTCCGTGGCCGATGTGGAGGCAATGGCCACGTGGTATATCGAGCAGCTCGGGTTCGAGCACGTGCTGACGCACAACTTCGAGGACTACGGCGTCACCGCCACCTTCCTGCGGTACGGCGACCTGTCGATCGAGCTGGTGCAGAACGACACCATCGTCAAGGTCGACAGGCCGCTGCCGCCGAATCACAACGCGGTACTCGGCGTGAGTCAGCTGAGCATTCACGTCGATGACGTCGAAAAGGCCCACGAGATCGCCGTGTCCCGTGGCCTGCCGATCGTCATGGACCTGGCCCCCTACCCGCCGATCCAGACGAACGCGTTCTTCATCCAGGACCCCGAGGGCAACATCATCGAGGTCTTCAAGGCCGAGTGGGAGTAACGAAAAGCCGCTTCCCCGCCACCCCGGCGGCGCCGTAACGCGAAATCCGCGTTGCGGCGCCGCCGTTTTTTGTGCTTCGCCGCGGTCCGGGAAGGCCGCCCGGAGGAGGTCGTCCGGGGAAGGCCGTCCGGGAAGTCAATTCCGCATTACGTTAAATGCGCCTTGCTCGTGCGCCGTGCCGGAGCGACCCTATGGATAGGGGAATTTGGCGAATCGCCAGCACACGAGAAGGCAGAGGAGAAGATGCAGATTGACACCGATGGATTCCGCAGCATATTCGGGGCTCTCCCGACGGCCGTGGCCGTCGTCACCGCCATCGACGGCGAGGGGAACCCCCGGGGGCTGACGACCAACACCGTCACCGCGCTGTCGGTCGAGCCGCCGATGCTGCTCGTCTGCCTCGACGAGGAATCGACGACGCTGCCCGCCGTCCACGACGCCGGCCATTTCGTCGTGAACTTCCTCGCCGATTCGGGCGGCGGCATATCGCAGACGTTCGCAGGAAAAGCCGATGACAAGTTCGCCGGCCTCCGGCAGCGGCCCGCCGCGCGGGCCGCGGGCGCCCCCGTACTCGCCGACGACATCGTGGCCCACGCCGAATGCGAGGTACACAGCACGATCCGCGCGGGCGACCACACCATCGTCGTCGGCCTCGTCCGCGACGGCGCGGTCTACGACCGCACACCCCTCATGTACCACCGCCGGCAGTACTTCACGTGGCCCCCGCGGCAGCTCGCGGCCACCGGGAACTGACCCCGCGCCAGCCCGGCGGGACCGGCTCAAGCCCTCTCCTACCCACACCAAGGGAGCACCAGTGAAGTTCGGTATCGACCTCGCACCCGTCATCTCGCCGGACGAGAAGAGCGCGGTGGACTACTACGAGGAGGCGCTGCGCCTCGCCGTCCTCGCCGAGGAACTCGGCTACGGGCACGTGCGGACCGTGGAGCACTACTTCACCTACTACGGCGGCTACAGCCCCGACCCCGTGGCCTTCCTCTCGGCCGTGGCCGCCCGCACGGAACGCATCAAGCTGGTGACCGGCGCGGTCCTCCCCGTGTTCAGCCACCCCGTGCAGCTGGCCGGCAAGCTGGCGATGCTCGACAACATCTCCAAGGGGCGCCTTGCGGTCGGCTTCGGACGCGCGTTCCTGCCCTCGGAGTTCGAGGCGTTCAACGTGCCCATCGACGAGAGCCACGAGCGCTTCCGCGAGGGCATCGAGGCGTGCCGCCGGCTGTGGGCCGAGGAAGACGTCGTCTGGAACGGCACCTTCCACTCCTTCGGCCCCGTCACGCTGCTGCCCCGCCCCTACCAGCAGCCGCACCCGCCGGTGCTGGTCGCCACCGCCAGGACCCCCGAGTCCTGCGTGGCCGCGGGCGAGGCGGGCTTCGGCCTCATGATGGTGCCGGGCATCAACTCCGCCGAGCAGACCCAGCACATGCTGTCCCTCTACCGGCAGGCGTGGGCCGACGCGGGCCACGAACCCGGCGGCGAGAACGTCCACATGAGCTACAACGTCTACATCGACGAGGACGGCGAGGAGGCGTACCGCCGCGGCCGCCACTACGACCCCAGGATCGGCGCCAAGCTGGCCCACGCGGTCGCCGACTGGAAGACCACCCGCAGCAGCGCCTACCGCGGCTACGAGCAGCTGACGCAGGCGCCCGAGGGCGGCGACCCGTTCGACGAGCACATCCGGGACAACAAGGTCCTCGTCGGCACCCCCGAGCACATCCGCGGGCAACTGGCGGCGGTCCGCGACCTGTACGGCGACGACCTCACCATCAGCTTCCTCGTCTCCAGCGGGGACATGCCGGTGGAGGACTCCATGCGCGCCATGCGGCTGCTCGCCGAGCAGGTGGTGCCGCACCTTTCCTGACCCTGCTGCCCCTGCCCCTGCCCGCGGCCGGACCTCCCCCCGGCCGCGGGTACCGGGACGTGCGCGCCTTGTGGGCCTCAAGTCCTTGGGATTACGTTGCGGACCCATCCGTTACGCCGGAGGAACATACATGCCGATTGGGAACGTGCTCATCACCGGAGGGTCCACGGGCATCGGCCGGGCCTGCGTGGAACGATTCGCCCGCGAGGGCGACGCCACGGTCTGGTTCACCTACCGGAGCGGCCGGGCGCGCGCCGAGGAGCTGGTGGCGTGCCTGGCCGCCGAGGGACGCGGCGCCGCCGCCTTCGAACTCGACCAGGGCGACTGGGAGTCCCACCAGCGGCTGCTCGCCGCACTCCCGGGCCCCGTCGACGTCCTGATCAACAACGCCGCCGTCGGCTCCCAGACCGTCGAGCAGTACGCCCAGGGCCCCGCGCACACCAAGGCGTCCGCGTTCTTCCAGATCAACGCCGTCGGCCCGCTGTGGCTGATCGAGCAACTGCTGCCGGGCATGCGGGAACGCGGCCACGGCAAGATCGTGAACGTCGCCAGCGTCGGCGGCGGCATCGGCCAGTTCCCCGGCTTCCACCCGGCGGACGGCATGAGCAAGGCCGCACTCGCCTACCTCACCCGGCACCTCGCCGCCGACCTCGTGCACACCCCCGTGCACGTCTTCGCGCTGTGCCCCGGCGCCGTCGAGACGGAGATGTTCGAGGCGAGCACCCTCAGGCCGCTCGGCCCGGAACGCCGCGCCGCGTTCACCGCCGGACTGCCCGGCGGGCGGCTGATCCGCCCCGAGGAGATCGCCGAACTCGCCTACTGGCTCGCCGGGGAGCACTCCGCCGCACTGCACGGCGCCGTCATCGACGCCTCCATGGGCCTGGGCGTCCACCCCGGCCTCCTCACCGCCAACCCCGTTACCGGAGGCGCCGCGTGATCTCCCGTCAGTCCGCGCGCCTGGTCGCCGACACCCCCGCCATCGCCGACGCCCACTTCCGCGCCGAGGCCGAGCCCTACCACCCCCGGCTGCGCCCCGGCGGCTACCTCAACCTCGGCACCGCCGAGAACCGGCTGCTGTGGGACCTCGTCGGCGCCCGCCTCGCCGAACTCCCCCCGCCCACCGAGCAGACCGCCCGCTACGCCCCGCTGCACGGCGCCCCCGCCCTGCGCGAGCGGATCGCCGCACTCCTCACCAAAACGTGCCGCGCCCCGATCGACGCGGACGAACTCGTCGTCATCAGCGGCGCCACCGGCGCCCTCGACGCCATCGCCACCGTGCTGTGCGACCCCGGCGAGGTCATCGTGGTGCCCGCCCCCTACTACGGCGCGTTCGACACCGACCTCGGCGGCCGTTCCGGCGCCACGCTCGTCCCGGCCCTGCTGTCCGCGGACGACGGCTTCCGCCTCACCGCCAAGGCCGTCGACCGCGCCCTGACCGAGGCCAGGCGCGCGGGCTCGGTCGTGCGGGCCGTCGCCCTGTCCTCCCCGTCCAACCCCATCGGCGAGGTCCACCCGCCCGGGGTGCTCGCCGACCTGCTGCACGTCGTCCGCGAGCACGACGTGGACCTCGTCACGGACGAGATCTACGCGCACGCGGTCTTCGGCGACCGCCCGTTCACCAGCGCGCTCGACCCCGCGGTCAACCCCGACTGGGCCGAACGCACGCACCTCGTCTGGGGCTTCGCCAAGGACTTCGCGCTGCCCGGCCTGAAAACCGGCGTCCTGCACACCCGCCGCCCCGACGTGCTCGCCGCCGCCCGCGCGCTCGCCTACTTCGCGCCCGTATCCACCGCCACCCAGGACGTGTTCACCGGCCTCCTCGACGACCCCGCCTGGGTCGCCGGCTTCCTCGCCGAAGGCCGCCGCCGGCTCGGCGCCAGCTACCGGCACGCCGCCGACCTGCTGCGCCGCCACGACCTGCCGCACGCCCCCGCGGAGGCCGGCTTCTCCGTGTGGCTCGACCTCGGCGCGTGGCTGCCGGGGCCCGAGCAGCCGGCCGCGGACGGCTTCGCCGCCGAGGAACGGCTGTGGCGCGACCTGTTCGAGACCGCCCACGTCAGCATCCTGCCCGGGGCCGCCTTCCACTCCCCGCGGCCGGGCTGGTTCCGGCTGTGCCACACCCTCGACGCCGCGCTGGTCGCCGAGGCGATCCGGCGCATCGCCGCCCACGTGCACGACACGGGGCTTGACCACGAGAAGGGAAACCGCCCGTGACCACGTCTCCGGGCCCACTCGACCGCTGGTACGAGGCCGCGGGCGTCCGCGGCGGCGTCCGGCGCATCTTCCACGCCGAAGCCGAACAGGGCCGCGTCTTCTTCCCCGAGGCCCTCGTGCCGCACCTGGACCACCCCGAGGTCCGCGCCCTGCCGCCCGAGCGCATACGCGAGCTGACCGTTCGCCACCTCTACCAGTTCCTGCACGCCACCACCCACCTGGAGACCCGCGTCGTCAACGGGGCCGCCGAGCCGGTCGCCAACGGCCGCGTCGGCATGGACTTCTCCGCCGCGCTGCGCATGGACGCCTTCAAGGTGTACTGCGACGAGGGCTACCACGCCCTCTACAGCCTCGACCTGGCCGACCAGGTCGCGAACGTGACCGGCATCGCCGTGCCCGACGTCGACTACGGCGGCTTCGTCACCGCCCTCCAGGCCGCCGGACGCGCCCTGCTGCCCGACGACCCCCTGCTGGCCGGGCAGTTGCAGGCGGTCGTCTTCGAAACCCTGATCACCGCCGTCCTCAACGAGGTGCCGCAGGACCCGACCGTCGTCAGCACCGTGCGCGAGCTGATGCGCGACCACGCCAAGGACGAGGGCCGCCACCACCGCTTCTTCTCCGCCTTCTTCCTCCAGTTATGGGGTCGGCTCGACCAGCGGCGGCGCATCGCCGCGGGCCGCGCGCTGCCCGCGATGATCCGCGCCGCCCTCGACTGGGACCTGGGCCCGGTGCACACCTCGCTGCGGCTCGCCGGGCTCGGCGAGGACCAGGCCCGCGCCGTGCTCGCCGACGCCTACGGTGAGACGGCCGTCACCGCCCGCATCCAGACCGTCTCCCGCGCCACCGTGCGACTCGCGGCCCAGGCCGGAGCGTTCGAACTGCCTGGCGTCGCCGAGGCGTTCGCCGCCCACGGGCTGCGCGAGCCGGAGGACCACGATGACTGAGCCCGGCCCCACCTACTCCAGCTACCTGCGCATAGCCGAACTCCTCGCCCTCCAGTCGCCCTCCGCCGCCCGCGTCCACGACGAGCGGCTGTTCATCACCGTCCACCAGGTGCAGGAGCTGTGGTTCGCCCAGTTGCTCACCGAACTGGCCGACGCCCGCGACCTGATGCTCGACGGCGAGCCGCGGCGTGCCCGCCTCCGCCTCGCCCGCTGCCTGGAGATCGACCGCGCCCTCATCGCCGGGCTCAGGCCGCTGCACACCATGCCGCCGCGCGAATTCCACGCGTTCCGAGGCCACCTCGGCACCGCGAGCGGCGCCCAGTCCGCCCAGTACCGGGAGATCGAATCCCTGTCGGGCGCCACCTGGGCCCGTTCCGACCGCCTCCCCACCGGCCTCGCCGCGGCGGAAGGGGAACGGCTGCGGCGCCGCAACGCCGAACCGAGCCTGTGGGACGGCTTCCTGACGCTGCTGGGCAAGGCCGGGTTCGACATGGCCACCAGGGAAAGCCGCAGAACGGCGTTCGCCCACCTTGCCGCGCACCCCGACGACCTGCCGGAACTCACCCAGCTCGCCGAGACCCTGCTGGACCACGACACAGTCTGGGCGGAGTGGCGCGCCGCCCACACCCTGCTGGTGGAACGCCAGATCGGCGCCCTCCCCGGCAGCGGCGGCAGCACGGGCGCCCCCCACCTCCGCGCGGGCATGCACCGCCGCTTTTTCCCCGAACTATGGGAGTCCGGCACCCCCGACCCCCTGACCGCCACCCCCCACTAGCCGCCCTTCCGCGCCCCCGCCCGACGGGGGCGCGGAACGGGGCCAGGAAGCCGGCGGTATGCGGCGTATGAACGAACCGTTCGGGGTGTCCACGATGAGCGTGAAGGCGCGGGGGCCGTCGTCCTGGAGGAAGTGCCGCAGCGCGGAGGGAGGCTGATCGGTCACGCAATGCGCCAGGTGCGGATGCGGTCGGCGGCGGTGTAGATGGTGGCCTTGCAGGCTTGGATGTCGCGCACCAGCTCGACCAGGGCGCCGTAGGGCGGGTCGATGCCTTCGCCGCTGACGTGCATGTAGGCGGCGGCGACCTGGCAGGCGTACAGGCTGTTGCGGTAGGGCAGCGGCTCCAGCCGGACCAGGGTGTGCAGCAGGGCTGCGGCGCGCCAGGCCGGGTCGGGGTCGGCGGTGGTCGGGTGGGGGATGCGGGTCTTGTGGCGGGCGACGGCGGCGACTAAGGCGGAGTAGTCGGCGACGGTGACGTCCTCGGGGACGGCCTGCTCCTGGACGTCCAGGAGCCAGGGTACGTCGATGTAGACGGGGGCCATCAGGCGGCTTCGGCTCCCCGCTGGTGCTGGGCGGGAGGTGCTTCGTCGGGGAAGGCATCGTCGAACTCGGTGGCGTGCTGCTCGCCGAAGGTGGCGGCGTAGCGGACGAACTGCCGACGGTGCAGCTCGCGCAGCGGGAGGTCGTGGACGTACTGCTTGAGGGACTTGCCGTCGGCGGCCGCGGCCGCCCGGACAGCTTCCATTTCCTCGTCGGTGAAGGCGATGTTCAGGGAAGGCATACCCTCAAGGTACCTGATTGGTACCTGGCCGGGGGAGGTGCCAGCCCAATCCGCCCCCCATGCGGATGACGCGCGCCCCGCCGTCCTGGCCGGCGGGGCGGATGCTGAGTGCATGGCCCGTGAGACACCGATGGACTGCGAGGCGGCCGGCCGGATCGCCGCGGCCGATCGCGACGACCCCGATCCGTGGGACGAAGACGAGGACTGGTGACCGAGCCCGGACGGGGCGCGCTCCCGGGTAGCCGGTGCGCACACCCGATGCGCGCCCCCGGGGAAAGGCCGGGGGCGCGCATCGGGCATGCTGGAGGTCTGCTCTGGGCTCCCATCGCGCCGCCGGCTCACTGCGCGACCTGGCCGCCGGCATGCGTGAGCGGACGGAGATCCCGGCCGTGCGGGACTTCCGCGAACGCGTCGCCAGTGCCCCGGCCGTGTAGCCAGGCCCCCCACGCCCCGAGCCCTGAACCTCGGCCACCTCCGCCGGCCTGAATCGGTGTGCCGCGGTGCCCCCCCCGCCGAGTGCCCCACGAGCCAAATGCGGCCGTCGAACGGGGAGCCCGCCGCGGCTTTCGGCCGTCGGCGCTGCTCAAGGGCGGTATCGGCGGGGGTTGTGGCGGCGGGCGGCCCACAGCACGGTGAAGCGGGTCATGACCAGTGATTCACCACCGGTGAACACGACCCGTTTCGCACCGCCGCGCAGCGCGGTCATATCCGTGACGGTGAACGTCTGGCCGCCGATCATGATCTGGTCGCCGCGGGCGATGGTGGCGGCGTCCACCTCGACCGATACGAGTACCCCGGCGTTCACGGCCGCCCCCCGCAGGCCGGGGAACAGGCGTGCAGCGGGCGGCCGTTCACGGTGGCCAGGACGCGGGAACGTTCGCCGGGGCGGTGGCCGAGCCAGGCCCGGCACAGTACACAGGCGGTCCCGGACCCCTGCCGCGGCGACAGGTCCCGTTCCAGATCAAGCCCCATCAGCAGGACGGGCAGCGGCGCGTCAGGCACGGCGGCCTCCCCGCGGTGGGAGCACGTGCCGCAGCGCTTCCAGCAGCACCGGCGGATCGGTCAGGCACGTCGGAGTCGGGCCGATCAGCCAGCGGATGGCCGCGCCACCGGTCCACGGCCCCTCACACCACGACGCGGGCGGCACGGCCAGCACCCGCGGCGCCCGCATGATGTCCACCCCCGGCGCCCGTTCCTCCCACCCCGCCGCCGCACCCGGCCGCACCAGCCACGTCAGCACGTCCGCGACCTGATCCTGAACGACCGGCCCCGACCGCTCCCGCAACCGCGAGACAACCCGCAACCCGACAAACGTCGGCAACTGCACTCCGTCGAACCACCGCCCACACGGCAAGGACTCCACCCCCTCCGTGGGCAACCACTCGGGCAGTACGTCGGATGTCACCATGATCGGCTCCCGTGACGGTCTTTTCGCTGACAGTCACAGCCTGCCCGGGCAAAAACACGCGCGCGTTGCCCGGATGGCAAGGGGAAAGGGGGTGAATCAGTTGACGGAGAGTCGTCGCCGTGTTACACGCCGCTCCACTGTGCGAACTCCCTCAAGCGGGCAGTCGGTCGGGGCCGCGCGCGCAGCAGCGTCCCCACGGTCTCGTGAACTCCTGGGTGGTAGCGGGTCAGCTGCGGTGCGACAGACTGCGCCTGGTGCAGGGACTCAATCGCGTCATCGAGCCGGGCTGTCCAGGTCTCGCTCTTGGCCTTCTCCACCCAGAATCCGGCCGCCCGGGTGGGCGCGTAATCCTCCGGCAGCCGGACCCGCGACGCCACCCGGAGTGCACCGTCATAGTCTTCCCGGGACGCTCGTGTCGCCATCTCGTTGAGCGCCACGTTCAGCGGCCCGAACGCCATTGCGTAATCGGTCGTTTCTCCGACGGCGTCCGCGAGTTCCGCGGCTTGCCCCATCCAGTCATCCGCCCCGCTCCTGTCGTTCAGCGTGGCAGCGAGGATTGCCGCGCGCAGCTGCAGAGTGCCACGGATCGCCCGGGTCGCCGGGGCGCCGTCGTCGTCCAGGTCGCGGAGCGCGAGGCGCATCAGGGCGACGCCCCTGTCTGGCCGACTGCTCTCCGCGTGGGTGATGTGCGCCCGCTCGTAGCGTTCGACGGCGACCTGGCGAGGGTCGCCGCTCTGCGGGGCAGCAATGGCCATCCTCGTCAACGCAAGGCGTGAGAGGTCCATGTAGCCGAGCCGGTAGGCGATGATCGCCGCCGAGCGGGCCACCTCCGCCTGGATGCCGAAGGCACGTTCCCGGTCGTGGCCGGGGCGACCGTGAAGCTGCACGGAGAGAGCTGCCTCGATAATCAGTGCCGGCAGGCGCTCGGCGATCGTGGCGAACTCGGTCCTTACACGCAGATCCACGATGCGCCGCAGCTCGGCCTCCAGAACGTCCAGGGAGCGCGGCGCGGGTTCCCCGTCCGGGGGGAGATCCCAGCTGTCCAGTGCGCTACTGATGGGGCTCAGAAGGGCGTCCAAGTGTTCCTTCTGCAACATGTGGATGTAGGGCTGGCCACGCAGGACGGAGACACCCACGCCGAGCGCCCTGGCCACGGCGGCGGTGATGGTGGGTGAGGCGTATCGCTTCCCGGTTTCAACCCTGGACAGTTGTGATACGGAGACGTGGGCCCGCTGACTGAGCTGCGCAAGAGAGTATCCCCTGATGGCGCGAAGCTCCTGGATGCGTGCCCCGACGCCGGTGCGGTCGGGCATGCTGGCTCCCGATGTGCGGTTCTTGACTCGACACTCACAAACGGTACTCCCGGCGCAACCGGGCCAACAGCGAGCGGCCCGCCTCTCACTGGCGGACCGTTGTGCGGTCCGGGCTCCAAGGAAGCGGCCCGCGCCGACGATTCGCGGGGCGGCGCAGCCTGCCTGGCGGTGCGGCCTCCGGTCCACTGCACGAGCAGACGCCAACCGGAGCGATAAAAGCATCACGGCTAGGCGAAAGCAGTCAATATCGGTCATTTGTTAACCTGGGGCGCCCGGTTTCCTGTGTTGGAAAAACTTGCCCGTTGTCCGCCTGTGTCCCTGTGGGAAGTTCGGAGCAAGAACAGTCCAGACAGCGACCCGAAGGTAGGAAGATGTGAAGCTGACGCGCTTGGTGGGCGAGTGTGACGAGAACGAGTGTCCGACGCTCTACCGGACCGAGCGGGGCACGCTGGCCGTCCAGGGTGATCTACTGGCCGACCACGGAGTCAAACTTTCCGAGGGTGAGGGAGTCGTTGAAATCCCCGTATCGTTGATCCGGAAGGCGATCTCGAATGGTGTCATCTAAGCGGAACATGATTGAGGAGTTTCGGACCGAGGCATTTCGCCTGGAAACTCTCGACAACTACGGCGTCTCTCGACTGGAAGGGCACTTCCACGCCTTCTTGAACGGTGAACCGCGGCCGGAAAAGTTCATGAACTCCCCATGGGTCTCGACCGTCCGCCGTGCTGTGGAGAACGACAGGCGAATGTATCGTGTGCATGTCCTCTCGCGCCCGCTGACCGACTATCTCCGCTATGAACTCGGTTGGGGCTACCACCGGAACATGGCTGCCGGAGAAGAGTTCTTCATTCTCGACACCACAGACCAGCCGAATCCCCTGGAAGGGGTGGGCGACTTCTGGATGTACGACGAATCCACCGTGGAGGTCATGAAGTATGAGGATGACGGGAAGTACATCGGTTCAGAAACCCTCCCGTCGGAGAGAGTGCCTGAGTTCGTCGAGTATCGCAACATCGCTGTGAGTCGTGCGGTGCCGTTTGAGGAATGGTGGGAAAAGTACCGGGAGTGAACAGAGGAGAGCTGGGTGCGGCGCTCCGGGCGCTTCGGCAGGCTGCCGAAAAGGAAGCGAAATCCGTCGCCCGGAGTTCTGCTATGTCTGTAAGTAAGCTCAGCAAGATTGAAACGGGTAAGGTTACTCCCTCCCTCACGGATGTTGACCAAATTCTCATAGCTCTAGGTGTGTCGAACGAAGTCAAAGCCGAGTACCTGAGGATTGCGAGGGCCCAGGTAACAGAAGCTACGGCTTGGCGTGAACTCCGGCGTATGGGGCTGCATAAGGCGCAGGAGCAGTTGAAGGCCATTGAAGCCCAGATGGCCATAATGAAGGTTTTCCAGCCCGCGCTTATCCCCGGACTCCTGCAGACTCCCGAATATACCCGAGCTGTCATGTCTCGGCATGGGTTGACTCCCGAAGTCCTCACACGGACCGCTCAAGCCCGTCTGGAACGACAACAGGTTCTGTGCGACGAGTCCAAAGATGTGAGCTTTATTGTCACCGAGCACGTGCTGCGGTGGCGTATCGTTTCGGATAATCGGATGGCTGAGCAGATCGATCGAATCATCTCTCTGTCCCGGCTGCCTAACGTTGACGTTCGGGTCGTCCCAACTGCCGCGAGACAGAACGACATCGCCAGTCACGCGTTCGTTATCCGAGATGACAGGACCGTCTCTGTCGAGACAGTGCACGCAAAGATCGTCGTCACCGATCCGAGAGACGTAGCCGTGTACATGCGGAAGTTTGAACGTTTCGGCACTGCGGCCCTTCGAGGTGACGAGATGCGGGCGAAGCTGGAAAAGACCAGAGACGAGTTTTTGCGGGAACAGGAAACTGGCTAGACCCTTCCCCTGCAGATTTCTATTCTGGGTACTCCGGTAGTGCAAGGAGATGTCCCCCATGAATGGTCTCTTCGGTCGACGCGTCGCCCCTGACAGGGGGCAGCGCGCGAACTGCGCGAACTGAAGGCCGCGTTCTATGGATCACGCTTCGCTGGTCGGCACGTATATGAGTCCGTTGATCGGACTCGGGCCATCAACCTGGGAACCGCAAGACTGCCGCCCGTACGGCCGGAGAGAACGACCCCGGCCGGACGGGCGGTGCACCACCCGTGCCCCGCAGGCACCACCGCGCGGAGCGCGGTCACCCATCCGCGAAACCAAGGAGGTTGCGCACATGACCGCCACCGCCCCACCCGCCATCAGCGTCGAACTGCGCCGGGCGTTTGACCCGCGCTGGTCCCGTCTGCCCGGACTCACCGTGGACGGCAAGCGCCTGACCATCGACCCGGCCGAGTACTTCTTCCGCTTCGACTCCTCCTCCTGGCTGGTCTGCGACTGGCAACTGGTCCGCGACCGGCTCCTGCATGTGGCAGAGACGGCCGAAGCCGCCCTTGAACAGACCGCGCTGGAGTTCATCCGCACCCATGGCCGCTCCACCGCCGACGCCGCCGAGGTGCTGACCATCGCCTTCGAGGTGTACTCCTACCTCTTCCGCGACGAACTGCTGCCGGTCGGCGGCCTGGAACAGATCGGCCCGGGCGAGCTGCGGATGCTGCGCGAGGCGGCCACGCTGATGGCCCTGAACAAGGTCGAGCCGGACGGCCGCATCGCCAACGTCGGCCCGTGCTGGTTCTTCCCGGCCGCCACCTCCGTCGTCTTCGACCTGGACGAGGCGACCGGCGGCACGATCGACGAGGTGTACCACAGCACCTGGTTCAACGAGTCACGGCGGGTGGAGTCCATCAGGGCCCACGCTGCCCTCGGCGGACGGCTCGTGCACGGCTGCCAGTCCGTACCTGATCAGTCCGGCGGTGCATGCCTGCCGTATGGCGCCTCCGTCGAGACCTTCCGCACCGAGCTGCGGGCTTTCCGCGACGAGTGGCTGGCCGCCGTGTACGCCTGTCGCACCAGTCCGCAGACCGGCAACTGACCGACTAACGGAGTCTTCTGATGGACACCACGGATGTGACCGTCATGCTGTCCGACCTGCTGGCCGACGCCGGCCTGCCCCGGGGCGCCGAGCGCCAGCCGATCCGGGTCTGGGCCCGCTCCGGCGTGGAACGCCTGGCGTTTCCCGGCGCGACGTCCGTGGTGTTCAAGTACGCCGAAGCACCCTTCGACCGCGAAGACCACGCCCTGAAGGCCGCAGCCGCCGCCGGGCTCCCAGTCCCCATCGTCCAGGCTGCCCGCCACACCGGGCACCTGCTGGGCATGCTGATCGAAGACCTCGGTGTGCCCGTCCGCGAGGCCAACGATCTGGACGGCGCCGCCGCCGCCGTCCAGATCCACCGCGTCGCCTCGGCTTTCGGCCTGCCTCGCGTCGGTGAGACCGAACTCGCCGCCCTCCCCGAGAAAATCGCCCGGCGCCTGGTCCGCTATGGCGCCACCGAGGAAGCCCGCACCGCGGCGAACGCCCTGTCCCGGGCTGCCCAGGTCCGCGCCATGGACGCCGAGCTGCCGCCGTTCGGCCTGGTGCACTCCGAATTCCACCCGACCTCCCTTCACGTCGGCACCGCCGGCCTGCGAGTGCTGGACCTGGCACGGGCCTTCACCGGCCCTGGCCTGCTGGATCTGGCCTCCTGGCACGGCACGACCACCGCCCCCGGCACCGATCGCACCCATGCCTTCCTCACCACATACGCCGAAGCCGGCGGTCCCGCCGAGGCTTTGGCCGACCGCGGTGGCCTTGACGCCGCCGCCTGGGCCCTGGGCTGGCACCGAGTCTGGGTGGCCGAATGGTTCAGCCAGCAGATCGGCCTGGGCTGGGCCGAGGGAGCCGAGGACAAGTGGATGACCGTCATCACCCGTCACGTCCTGGACGCCGCCGAACTCCTGCACGTCTGACCCCGCCCGGCCGCCTGGAACTCACCAGACGGCCGGGCACCGGCCCCGACGCTTCCCTCCTCGGCGACTTGACCGGGGCCCTGGTGGTCGAACTCGGCTGCGGCAGTGGCCACAACCTCGCCCACCTCACTACCTACGGCGCCAGATGCCTCGGCATCGACCACGATCCCGCAAAGGTCCACCGGGCCCGCACCTTCTACGGCCACCTCCCCCGACTGCATTTACTCCTCGGAGATGCCGCCGAGCACCTGCGCAGCCTTCCGCCCGGCTCCGTCGATGTCTGCCTGTCCATTTTCGGAGCCTTCTCCTTCACCACCCCCCGCCTTCTCCTGGCTGCCACCGCCACCGCGCTCCGCCCCGGCGGACAGCTACTCATCGTCCTTCGCGCCGACGACCGTCACGACTACATCACCGTCCTCACTCGACGCTGACCTGCGTGAACAAGGGAGAACCGGCATGCTTCTCTACCTCGATGTCGACGGAGTCCTCATTCCGGGACCAGACGACGATGGCAACACACCCACCACCCACCACATCCATCACGTCACTCCCACCGGCTACGGCAAGCCCGTCAAGATCTGGCTCAACCCCCATCACGGTCTCCAACTGCGGGAACTCATCGCCGACACCGGGCTGATCCCCGTGTGGTGCACCAGCTGGCGTCAGGACGCTTCCGCCCTCATCGCTCCCCGCCTCGGCCTCCCCGCCTGGCCGCACGTCTCCCTTCCGCACCTCCCGCTGACGACTAGCCACCCCGACGGCTACCTCTGGAAGCGCAACCACCTCGCCGAACACGCCGCCGGAACTCCGTTCGCCTGGATCGATGACGACTTCACCCCCGCCGACCACACTTGGGCCACCGCCCGCACCACCAGCGGCCGACCCACTCTCCTCGTCCAGCCCCAACACCGCGTCGGCATCCAGCGCGAACACCTTCGGACCGTTCGAGCCTGGGCAACCACGCAGCGCCTACGTGCTCGGGGCGGCGAGTGACTTCAGGGTGGTGAGCAGTGTGGGCCAGGCGGTGCTGAGGGGGTCGATCAGCTCGAAGTGGCCGGTGTTCTGGAGGGGGAGGAGCCGGGCGGTGGGGTGGGCGGTGGTGTAGGCCGTGCTGAGGGCGGGGGGTACGCGGATGTCGTCCGTGCCGTGGGCGAGGGCGACCGGGGTGGTGGGGGCGGGCAGGCGCACGGGGTCGAGTGCGGCCGCGTCGTCCGGTGGGCCGCCGAGGAAGTCGGCGACCGCGCCGTCGTCCAGGCCGAGCCGGTGTGCCAGCCGCAGGTCCGCCACCGGCGCCAGGGCCAGCGTGCCCGCGAGCCCGTCCGGTGGGTGTGCCGCGGCGGCCCACAGGGCCAGGTGGCCCCCGGCCGAGTGCCCCACCAGCAGGATGCGGCCGTCGAACGGAGCGCCCGCGGCGGCCAGTTCGCCCGGCAGCCGGTCGAGCGCCGCGCGAACGTCGGCCGTGGTGGCGTGCGGGTCGCCTGGCTCGCGCCGGTACTCGACGGATGCGGCCGTCCAGCCCGCGCCGCGCAGCGCGGCGGCCAGCGGGCGGGTGTGCTCGCGGTCGTACTCCGGCCGCCAGAACCCGCCGTGGATCAGCAGCAGCAGCGGGCGCCGCGCGGCCCGTTCGTCGCCGGGCCAGCCGTCGGCAACGTGCGCCGCGCCATCCCCGTGGCGCAGGTGCAGCGGGGGCGGGGGAGCGGGTCTGGTCAGCACGGAACGGTCTTCCCCCACCACGGCCCTCCCTGTCGCCTGCGGCATCGCCGCCCACAGTAGCCGCCGCACCGTGAAGTGCCAGGGCAGCGGCGGGAGTTCCGGCACGGTTCCGGCACTGTTCCGGTCCTTTCGCCGCCTTGACACCGTGCGGCCACGCACACAAACTCGGCGCCGAGGCCCTCAGAGAGCGCTCTCCGAGCGCTCGCCGCGCCCCTTCACCTCCCCCACTCAGGAGCCCCCCATGACCTCAGCTGACGAGCAGCCGCGCCCGCCTTCGCGCCGTTCCGTGACCGGCCTCGGCGCCGCGGCGCTGCTCGCCGCGGGACCCGTGCTCGCCGCGGGCGCCGGCGGCGCCGCCGCTGCTCCGGCCGACCCGGCCGCCCCCGCGCGCCGCGCGCCCGCGCGGCCCTCCGCGGTGCCGCCTACCGACCCGCGCAACCCCGACTTCGGCCCGAGCGTCCTGGTGTTCGACCCGGGCATGTCCGCGGCGGAGATGCAGAGCCGCGTGGACGCCATCTCGGCCCAGATGCACACCAATCAGTTCGGCACCGAACGGCACGCGGTCCTGCTGCGCCCCGGCGCCTACGACCTCGACGTCAACCTGCGCTTCTACACGCAGATCATCGGCCTCGGGCTCAACCCGGACGACGTCACCGTCAACGGCCACGTCCGGGTCGAGGCCGACTGGCTCCAGCAGGGCGACGACCCGAACAACCTGGGGAACGCCACGCAGAACTTCTGGCGCGGCGCGGAGAACTTCTCCGTCAGCGTCCCCGCCGGCGAGATCGAGCGCTGGGCGGTCTCCCAGGCCGCGCCGTACCGCCGCATGCACCTGCGCGGCATCGGCGTTCAGCTGTGGAACGGCTACGACGGCTGGGCCAGCGGCGGTCTGCTCGCCGACTGCAAGGTCGACGGCGTGGTCGAGTCCGGCTCGCAGCAGCAGTGGCTGACCCGCAACAGCGACCTCGGCGCGTGGAACGGGTCGGTGTGGAACATGGTGTTCGTCGGCTCCACGGGCGTGCCGGGACAGCACTTCCCGAACCCCTCGCACACGGTCGTCGACCGGACGCCCGTGATCAGGGAGAAGCCGTTCCTGTACGTCGACGGCTCCGGCGCGTACCACGTGTTCGTCCCGGCGCTGCGCCGCGACGCGTCCGGGTGCAGCTGGAACGGCGGCGCGGCGGCGGGCGAGTCGATCTCGCTCGCCGACTTCTTCGTGGTGCGCACCGGCACCCCCGCGGCGACGATGAACGAGGCGCTGGCGGAGGGCAGGCACCTGCTGTTCACGGCCGGGGTGCACCACCTCGACGAGGCGCTGCTCGTCGAGAACCCGGACACCGTGCTGCTCGGCATCGGCCTGGCCACGCTGGTGCCGGACACCGGGCAGCCGGCCATCCGCATCGCGGACGTGGACGGCGTGAAGGTCGCGGGCATCCTCATCGACGCGGGGGCGGTCAACTCCCCGACTCTGATGGAGGTCGGCCCCGAGGGCGCCTCGGCGGGCCACGCCGACAACCCGACCTCCCTGCACGACGTGTTCTTCCGCGTCGGCGGCTCGCACCTGGGCCGCGCCTCGGTCAGTCTCACCGTCAACAGCGACCACGTCATCGGCGACCACCTGTGGGTGTGGCGCGCAGACCACGGCAATTCGGGCACGTGGGGCTGGACGGTGAGCACCGGCGCCAACGGCGTGGTGATCAACGGGGACGACGTGACGATGTACGGGCTGATGGTCGAGCACTACCAGGAGTACAACACCGTCTGGAACGGCAACGGCGGGCGGACGTACTTCTTCCAGAACGAGCTGCCCTACGACCCGCCGGACCAGGCGGCCTGGGGGTCGAGCGGCAACGGCAGCCTCGGCTGGGCGGCCTACAAGGTCGCCGACTCGGTCACCAGCCACGAGGCGTGGGGCGTCGGCAGCTACTGCTTCTTCAACGTCAATCCGGGCGTGGTGGCGAGCCGCGGCTTCGAGGTCCCCGACACGCCGGGCGTGCGGTTCCATGATCTGGTGACGGTCTCCCTCGGCGGCGTCGGAACGATCAACCGCGTCATCAACGAGACCGGCGGCACCGCGAACACCGGAACGCAGGTCCAGTACTGGGTCAACTACCCGTAGGCCCGGCTCCCCGCCCCGGCCCGACGCTGTGGATCGGGAACGCGGATCGGGAACGGTGCGGAGCACCGAGGAAGGAAGCCCTGGGGAGGGATGGGCCCCCGCATCCCGGCCTACAGGAACGCGGGCTGAGGCAGGTCAGTCCGCGTCCGGGGCCGTGAACAGGGCGGCGTCGGTGGAGTCGGTGACGCGGGCGGCCATGTTCCGTTCCATCATGCGCAGCGCGGCGTCGGCGAGGTCGGCGTGGATGTGCGCCACGGCGTCCCCGGCCACGCTGATGCGCAGGCGCCTGATGTGGGCGTCGAGTGCGGAGTAGAGCACGCACTGCTCGGTGACCTGGCCGGTGAGCACGACGTGCCGGACGCCGTGCTGGGAGAGCAGGAATTCCAGCGGGGTCTCGTAGAACGCGGAGTGGCGGGCCTTCACCACGAACATCGAGTCGTCGTCGGGCCGGACGGGCTCCACCAGGTCGCCGTGCGGCCCGCGCAGGGCCGCGTCGAGCAGCTCGTCGTGCTGGGAACGCCACCGGCCGAAGTTGTCGTTCACGTAGATGACGTCGATGCCCTCCGCCCTGGCCCGGTGGATGGCCCGGCGCAGCCCGGGCAGGGCGGCGCGCACCGAGGGGAGCAGCAGCTCGGCGTCGGCATGGCGGTAGGTGTTGATCATGTCGGTGACGATGAGTGCTGTCCGGTTCATGCTGAATTATCTCTCGGCGGTCCGCGGGTCTCCCGGTCGGGGTCCCGGTCGGGGTCGGGGTCGGGGGCGCGGTCGGGCCAGGGCCCGGCGCCGGAGACGCCGGGCCCTTCCCTGCGTGTGCAACTGGCGATCTCGCGTAAGCGGCTGTCGCCTGTTCCTCGGCTGGTGAGGTATCGCTGTCACCGTCTGTGGCCGTCAACGCAGTTGTCCCAGGTCCGGGCATGGCGCTGGGCGACGCCGCACCCGTCGGCCCGGACCTGGGACGCGCGTTTGTCCGCTCCAGCCGCTTGATGCCGGTGTCAGGCAGCAGTGGGAGGTGTGAGGTCACCCACTGGCGGGGCGAGGCGGGCGAAGCCTTCCTGGCGCCGGTAGGGGAAGTATGGGTAGGGCGCTGCCTTGCTGCTCGCCGCGTTGAGTTTCGCCATCTGGTCGGGCGTGAGCGTCCAGCCGATGGCGCCGAGGTTCTGACGGAGTTGCTCCTCGTTGCGGGCGCCGATGATGACGGAGGAGACGGTCGGCCGCTGTAGCAGCCAGTTGATGGCGATCTGCGGAATGGCTTTTCCGGTCTCCTGGGCGATCTCGTCGAGGGCGTCGACCACGCGGTAGAGATGTTCGTCCTCGATCGGCGGGCCGTAGTCGGCGGTGTGGTGCAGTCGGCTGCTGGCGGGCAACGGTTGGTGGCGGCGGACTTTGCCGGTGAGCCGTCCCCAGCCGAGCGGGCTCCAGACGAGTGCCCCGAGGCCCTGATCGAGTCCGAGGGGCATCAGTTCCCATTCGTAGTCGCGGCTGATGAGGGAGTAGTAGACCTGATGGGCGACGTAGCGCGGGCGGCCTTGCCTCTCCGCGATGGCGAGGGACTTCATCACCTGCCAGCCGGAGAAGTTGGAGACTCCCAGGTAGCGGACCTTTCCTGCTCGAACGAGATCGTCGAGCGTGGACAGGACTTCCTCGATGGGTGTACCGGCGTCGAAGGCGTGCAGTTGGAAAAGGTCGATGTAGTCGGTGCCGAGCCGGCGCAGCGCGTCCTCGCACGCGGTGATCAGGCGCGACCGGGAGGAGCCCGCATCGCCTGGGCCGTCGCCCATCGGCAGGCTGGTCTTGGTGGATACGATCACCTGGTCCCTGCGGCCTTTGAGCGCTTCGCCCAGCACTTCCTCGGACGCGCCGCCGGAGTAGACGTCGGCAGTGTCGAACATCGTGACCCCGGCGTCCAGGCAGATGTCCACGAGGCGGCGTGCCTCTCGCGCATCGGTGCTGCCCCAGGCGCCGAACAGCGGCCCTCGGCCGCCGAAAGTCCCCGCGCCGAAGCTCAGCGCGGGGACCTTGAGCCCGGATGCACCCAGCCGCCTGTACTCCATGGCCACTCCTCGATCTGCTCAACTGCCCTAGCTAACGGTCCTGTAGTTCCGTTAGTGTTGTCCTCAAGGTAGCAGGTGTAAGCAATTAACGAAACTGGGGTCCCGTTATGGATGCGGAGAGTGCGGAGCCGGGGACCGTCCGGCCGGGAGGGCGCACGGCACGGGTGCGGGCGGCGGTGTTGCAAGCGGCCGGGGACTCCCTGGCCGAGCGGGGCTTTGCCCACTTGGACCTCGCCGACGTCGCGCGCCGTGCCGAGGTGGGCAAGACGACCGTCTACCGCCGCTGGGGAACGGTGACCGGCTTGGTGGCCGACCTGCTGACGGACATGGCCGAGCAGTCACTGCCGCGTACCGAGACCGGCTCGCTGCTCGGCGACCTCAGGGCCAATGCCCGGCTCGTGCAGCGCACTTTGGCCGATCCGCGGCAGGGGGCGCTGTTCAAGGCGGTGATCGCGGCCGCCACCTGCGAGCCGAAGACGGCCGAGGCTCTGCACCGCTTCTACGACATCCGCGTCAGCGAGTGGGCACCCTGCGTCCAGCAGGCCATCGACCGGGGCGAGGTGCCCGAGGGGACCGACACCCACGAGGTGATCCGTGCTACCTCCGCCCCCCTCTACTACCGACTGCTGACCAGCGGCGATCGCCTCGACGAAGCCGCCGCGGACCGGGCCGCCGAAGCCGCCGCGGCTGCGGCGCGCGCGGGAGCGTACCCGCGGAGCACGCGGCCCTCCGGCACGAGGCCGGGAGTCAGCCGTTCGACGCCGCGGCCCGCGCACGTTCCGTAGGTCTCCAGGGCCCTGGCCCCCCTGGCCCACCAGTGCTGGAACGACGGGGGCTCGGGAACGACCGGGTACTCCGCTGGGGGCGTCGGCCGCAGGGGGCGGGAACACCGAGCGGACGGGGGCCGTCGCCGCCCTCCGGCTCGCGGGGCACGGATCGGCGGCACGCTCGGCGCTGTCGGCGTCATCGGTGAGGATGCGGTAGGCGGTATCGAGAGAGGGGGCGCATGCCCTGGTTCTCCCACGCGAGGCGATGACGAGCCTGTGGGCGATCAGCTGATCCCCGCACTCGCCCCCGCGCGCCCCGCGCCGCCGCCGGCCTCGGGTACCGTGGGGCGCGCGGAGGTCACGGGGATGTCGACAAAGCCGGTCACGGGCGCGAGCCTGAGCACGGAGCAGGCCGTTCGGGCGATGCTCCTGACACTGCCGCGCCTCGTCTCGCGTGCCAAGCGCGCCCCCGTTCCCGAGCGGCTGCGCTCCCTGCACCTCGCCCCGCGGCACCTCACGCTGCTCTCCTGCCTGCTGTTCGACGGGCCCACCCCCGTCAAGGATCTCGCCGCCCGCCTCGAAGTCGCCCCGACCACCGTGAGCCTCATGGTCAGCGACCTGCAACGGCAGGGCGTCGTGCGGCGCCGCTCCGACCCGGGCGACCGCAGGCGCACCATCGTCTCGCTCACCGGCGACCCGGACACCCGCGCCGCCATCGACGCGTGGCTCGCCGCGGGCGCGCGCGCCTGGCGCACGGTCTTCGACGGCCTGACACCGCAGGAGCGCGCCACGTTCGTCCGGGCGATTCAGGCGTACGAGGCGGAGGTCTCGGCACTGCCGCCCGGGGACGCGGGGAACGGGGACGCGGGGAACGGGGACGCGCGGAACGAGGACGCGGGGAACGACGCGGGAGGCGCGGCGTGACGGCACCGCTCGACACCGACTGGGCAGCGGTCTTCGACGCGCTCGGGCACCGTTCGGCAGGGCCGATCGGCCAGGGCATGGAGGGCGTCGTCCACCGCCTCGACGGCGGGCTGGTCGGCAAGGCGTGGACCGGACCGCACGGCGCGGGCGGCCGGCGCCTGTCCCGGCTGAGCGCCTTCTACGAGGAACTGGCCGCACAGCACCTGCCGTTCGCCACCCCCCGCATCGTCGCCCGCCACGAACACCGCGGCACCGCGGTCAGCATCGAGCACGAGCTGTCCGGCACGCCGCTGACCGAGGCGCACGGGCTGTCCGACGCCACCGTGGAGGAGGCGACGGCCACGGTCGTCACCGCACTGGCGGGCACCGAGGCAGGCCCCGCCGCCCGCGCCCTGTCCGCGCTCGGCGAGGACACGCCGCTATGGGCGGGGCACGCCGACTGGCCCACCGCCCTGGCCGCCCTCGTCCGGCGCCGCGCCGCCGCGTTCCACCCCGTACTCGCCGCCGCCGTACCGGACTTCGACACGACACTCGACCGCCTGCTGCACCGGCTGGAACGCCTCACCGGCCGCGGCGCCCGCGGCGGCGAGGCGATCGTGCACGGCGACATCTGCCCGGAGAACCTGCTGGTCGACGGCGCCGGACGGGTCACCGCCGTTCTGGACTGGGGCTTCTTCACCACCGCCGGTGACAATGCCTTCGACGCGTCCACCGCGGCCGGCTTCCGCGACATGTACGGGCCGGAGGCCGCGCGGCGGGACGCGGCGCTGCTGCGCCGCTTCGAAGCGCTCGGCCACGACCGCGAACGGCTCCTGATCTACCGCGCCGCCTACGCCGTCGCGGGGGCCAACGCCTATGGAGCGGACGGGAAGGACGGCCACTTCGCGTGGTGCGCCGCCGCTCTGCGCCGCGACGACGTCCGGGCGGCACTCGGCCTCCGCGGCCGGGCCGCGGACTGAGCCGCCGCACCCCGCCGCCCGGATGCGGGCGGCGGGGTGCGGGCTCGTGGGAGATGTGGTGTCAGCCGGCCTCGCTCGCCGAGGAACGCGGCGGGACCGTGAGCACCTTGCCGTCCGAGAAGGTCACCGTCTGTTCCGCGTCGCCGTAGTTGTGCGCGGCGTAGGTGACGGTGTCACCGTTCGCGAAGGCCGCCGCCGTCGGGCTGTCCGCGGTGACCGACGTGTCCGGCGCGCCGATCGCGTCCAGGGTGTAGATCCAGTGGTAGACGTGCGCCCAGGACTCGCCGGCCTCCGGCTCGTACGTGCCGCCGCCGTCGCCGTCGTACGCGGCCCTGGCCGCGGCCGGATCGCCGAGCGCCTGGAACTCCCAGAGGATCTCCTTCCACTCCACCGGCGGCCCGCCGTTCTCCTCCACCAGCTCCTCCAGGTTGCGGGCGATGGCGTCCTTGTCGCGGGCCAGGTGCAGCGAACCGCCCGTCACCGGAAGCACGTTGATGCCGTGGATCTCCTCCGGGTTGCCGGTCCACCAGGTGGCGTGCGCGGCGCCGTTGCCCCACACCATGCCGACCGTGTTGTGCTGGTAGTCGGCCGGGAAGTTCTCCTCGTCCCCGTCGAACCAGTACTGCCTGATCGCCTCCGACTCGGTGGTGAGCAGGTAGACGCCCAGGTCCCGCAGGGCGGTGTCGCCGGTGGCCGAGCCCCACATGATCAGGCCCGCGCTCAGGTTGACCGACTCCGAGGACGACTCCTGGTTGTTGCCGGCCGCGAAGCCCTGGTGCCCGGAGGCCCAGCTGTGTCCGGCGTAGACGTCGAAGCCGCGCAGGAACGGGTAGCGGTCGTCGCCGCGCTCCGGGTTCGCGGCGTCGCCGATCAACTCCTCGACCATGCCGCCCCAGGCCGATTCGGCCGCCCAGGCCGGGTCGTACTGGGCCACCGTGGCGGCGGCGAACACGAAGTAGGAGTAGTGGAAGTGATGGTCGTTCAGCTCACGGTCGCTGCCGTAGGAGGCGGGATAGCCGGTGAGCGTCCGCCAGTCCGCGTCGTAGGCGAAGCCGGTGTCGCCGCCCGCGGTGAACCACTCCTCCAGGCGCGACTTCATCGCGTCGAGCAGCGTGTCGCGCGCCTCGGTCGCGCCGATCTGGTCGGCGATCGGCACCACCTGGGCGAGCCGGCCGAACGCCTTGCCGCTCCAGTAGGTGTCGCCCACGGCGATCTCGGCGGAGGCGGCCACCTCGTTGACGAACGCGGTCAGTTGCGCGGTGTCGGGCCCGTCGCCGGCCGGCAGCGCGGGCAGCACGCCGGTGACCGCCTGGGAGGTGGTGAACGCGTTCCCGTTCCGCACCTTCATCGTGCCGCGCGGTGACACGTACTCGTAGGCCGTCAACTCGTCCGCGGTGTGCTGCCACTGGTGCGGGTAGAGGGCCTGGATGGTGCCGGTCTCCTCGCCCTCCCTGGCCTCGGTGGTGAGGGTGTACGTGGCGTTCACGGTGCCGCCCGCCTCGTCGTAGTCCCACTCGACGGTGGAGCCGGTGACGAAGCTGTAGGCGTACTGGGCGAATTCGGCCAGCGCGCCCCGCTCGGGGAGGACGGCGACCGAGTAGTACTCCTGGCCGCCGAGGCCGGAGGTGATCGTCGACCCCGAGACCTGCCAGGTGCTGCCGCCCGGCGCGAACAGCGCGTAGTCGTGCCCCGCGACGGTGATGCCGAGCACGCTGCCCTCGTCGGAGAAGACCTCCGGCGCGGCGGATGCGGTGATCTCCGCGTTGCCGCCGGTGGCCTCCGCGTACACGTACGGGCTGCCGTGGCCGATGGTGGCGCGGAAGGTGTGACCGGCGTCCTCCCAGTAGGGGCTGACGGTCCAGTCGGACCAGCCGTCGGCCTTGGTGTCGGGGGAGTTGAGCCCGGCGACGCCGAGGGTGAGGTCGGCCTGGTGCGGGAACTCGTAGCCGCTGCCCTCGCCGACGATGGCCGCCTGGGTCGGGTAGCCGACTTCGAGCCCGGCGGCGACGGCGCGGTAGCTGAGGGGGTGCCCGAACATGGGCTGGGAGTACGGGTTGTCGCCGTACCGTTTGAAGACCAGCGAGGACCACCAGTCGTTGGTGGGCACCGGCTGACCGGCCATGGCCTCGGTGACCTGCGGCGTGACCGGGTTGCCCTGGTTGTCCTCGGGCCCGGCGGTGCCTTCCGGCCTGGTGTCCGAGTAACTGCCGCTGCCGACCGGTATGTCCGCGGCGGTCGCGGAGCCGGGCACCAGCGCCAGTCCGGCCAGCGCGGTGGCCGCGGCGGTCAGCATCAGCGCGATACGTCTGGTGGGGGTCGGGGGCCTCATGTGCTGTTGCACCTCGCAACCGGTGGGGGGACGGGCTGAGAGCGCTCTCATGTACGCGGTCGAACCTAGAGATCGGCAAATTTTGTGTCAATGCTTCGAACGGGAACCGGGTCGCGGAGCCGGGTCGCGGAGCCGGGTCGCGGAGCCGGAACGGGAGTCGGCCCTGGGCAGTGACCCGTGTCACACGCGGCTCCTGTCAGCAATCTGGGTGCCGTCCCGTTCAAAGGCCACGCGAACGAGACAGGGAGCAACGCCATGAAGCACCGCATCGTCGTACTCGGCGCCGGATACGCCGGGGCCTTCGCCGCCGGCAACCTGGCTCGCCGGCTCTCTCCCGCCGACACCGAGATCACCGTCGTCAACGCCGTGCCCGACTTCGTTGAGCGGATGCGGCTCCACCAGCTCGCGAGCGGCCAGGACCTCGCGCTCCGCAAGCTCGCCGACGTGTTCGCGGGCACCGCGGTGCGGCTGCGCCTGGCGCGCGTCACCGGCATCGACCCCGAACGCAAGACCGTCGCCGTGACCGACGAGGACGGCGGTGGGGATGCCGGTGGGGATGCCGGTGGGGATGCCGGTGGGGATGTCGGCGGCGACGGCGAACTCGCGTACGACACGCTGATCTACGCGCTCGGCAGCTCCGTGGCCCACCGCGGCGTCCCCGGCGCGGCCGAGTACGCCTTCGACGTGACCAGCCGGCCCTCGGCGCTGCGGCTGCGCGAGCGCCTGGCCCGCCTGGGCGCGGGCGGCACCGTGCTGGTCGTCGGTGAGGGGCTGACCGGCATCGAGAGCGTCACCGAGTTCGCCGAGTCCCGGCCCGACCTCTCGGTCGCGCTCGCCGCCCGCGGCGAACTGGGCGCCTGGCTCTCCCCGAAGGCCCGCGATCACCTGCGCCGGGCCTTCGACCGGCTCGGCATCACCGTTCACGAGCACACCGGCATCGAAGCCGTCGAGCCGGTACGGGCGATCGCCGACGACGGCACGTCCATCCCGGCCGATGTGACCGTGTGGTCCGCCGGGTTCATCGTGCAGCCCATCGCGGCGGCCAGCGGCCTTGAGGTCGCCGGGACCGGCCAGATCGTCGTCGACCGCACCATGCGTTCGGTCTCGCACCCGGACGTCTACGCCGCCGGTGACAGCGCCTACGCGATCGGCGACAACGGCCTGCCGCTGCCGATGTCCTGCGCCTCGGCAGGCTTCACCAACATGCAGGCGACCGCCGCGATCATCGCGCGCCTGACGGGCAGTAAGGTCCCGACCACCGGCCTGAAGTACCAGGGCAACCACATCAGCCTCGGGCGGCGGGACGCGATCATCCAGATGGTGGACCGGGACGTCCGTGCCAAGTCCTGGTTCCTGGGCGGCCGGACCGCCGCGCGTATCAAGTCGGGGGTGCTCATGGGGGCCGGGTGGGGCATCGCCCATCCGACCTTCGGCATGCCGAAGCGCAAGCGCCGCCTGGCCACCGTGTCCGACCTGGCCGAGGTGCGGGGCGCGGCATAGGCTGTTCCGCGTGGACAGGGCAGCCGTCGATCGGTTCGAGGCCAGCCGGGGCCGGCTGGCCTCGCTCGCGTACCGTCTGCTCGGTTCGGCCGCCGACGCCGAGGATGCCGTGCAGGACACGTTCCTGCGCTGGCAGGCCGCGGATCGCGAACGGGTCGAGGTGCCGGAAGCGTGGCTGACCAAGGTCGTCACCAATCTCTGCCTCGACCGGCTCCGTTCGGCGCAGGCGCGGCACGAGCGGGCGGCCGGTGCCTGGCTGCCCGAGCCGCTCCTCCAGGGCGACCCGATGCTCGGCCCGGCCGACACCTTCGAGCAGCGCGAATCGGTGTCCCTGGCCGTACTGACCCTCTTGGAGCGCCTCGCGCCGGTCGAGCGGGCCGTCTACGTCCTGCGGGTTGCCTTCCTGTACAGCCACGCGGAGATCGCCGGGATTCTCGACATCACCGAGTCCGCGAGCCAGCAGCACGCCCACCGGGCCAGGTCCCGGGTCCGGGACGTCGCCGGGCACCGCCGCGGCGGCGAGGCCGACCCCGCGTCGGCGCGCCGGGTCGTCGAGGAGTTCCTCGCCGCCGCCATGTCGGGGCGCACCGAACGGCTGGTGGCGCTGCTCACCGACGACGCGACGGCGGTCTCGGACGGCGCCGGGCTGAGCAAGCGGCTGGTGCGGTACGAGACGCGCGAGCGGGTCGCCTCCTTCGCGCGGGCCGGCTTCAAGCCCACACCGGCGAAGCGGCGGCTGGCCGGCGGCTCGCCCGCGATGCATATCGAGGTGATCAACGGCTCCCCGGCCGTCCTCGCCGTGGTGGACGGCCGGGTCGTGGGCATCGTGGCGTTCGAGGTCGGCGAGGGCAAGGTCACGGCCCTGCACGGCATCGCCGCCGCGGACCGGCTCGGGCGCCTCAACGAGACCTGGCGGCAGCACGTTCCGGACGCGCCGGTCATCAGCGCGTGGTGATCACAGCCGTCACGAACGGTGCTGCAGCCAGAGCGTGATGAGGCTGACGACGCCGGTGCCGGCGCTGTAGTACAGGCCGTTCACGAAGTGGCGCCCGGCGCCGCGGTGGCACCGCAGGGCCCGTCGGCCCAGCCGGCGCAGGCGCCCGCGGTCGTCGGGGTCGCCGGGGTCGTCGCGGTCGTCGGGGTCGTCGGGGTCCGGTTCGTATCCCATCTGCGGTCTCCTTCACGTGCGGTCGGTGGCGCGCGCCGTGGCCCGCGCGCCGGCCGCGTCGCCGGGTCGGGCGCGTTCCCGATGGTCAGTGGCTGGCCGCGTCGTGCAGGCGTTCGGCCAGGCGGCGGTCCGGGCGGACGACGATCCGCCCGTCGTGCGGCGAGCAGGCGGCCAGGCGGTCCACCTCCGCCTCCAGCGAGGCGGGGACCCGTATCGCTGGCCGGTCCCTGCGCGTGTAGCGGGCGAACACTTCGAGCACCTGGTAGAAGCCCTCGACGGGCGGCACGACCCGCGCCCCGGCCAGCGCCGGACGTTCCTGGCTGGCCTCGTTCAGCCAGTGCCGCGACTCCCGTTCCTCGCCGAGGCGCAGGTGGAGCAGGTGCAGGCAGTAGGCGGCGGTCCGGTGCCCGGCGCCCGCCGCCAGCTGCCACCAGAACTGGGCGCTCTCCAGCCGTTCGGTGAGGTACAGCAGCGCGGCGAACACGACGGTGCCCTCGATGTCCAGTTGCTCCTGCGCGGTCTGGCGGCTGGCGGCCGGATCGTCGACCAGCCGGGCGAAGTGGTCGGCCGCGTCGGGCTGGTCGAGTACCCACTGCGAGATGCGGCGCAGCCGCTGCCGCGCCTGTTCCGCCTCGCTCGCCCCCCGGTCCGCCGCCGCCGTGGCGGCGGCCCTGGCGGTGGCGACGTCGGCGGCCAGGCGCCGGAGCGCGGCCCCGACGTCGAAGCGGGACGCCGCGGACGCCGCCGCGTGGGTGGGCGTGATCCTGGCTGCGTCCAGGAGGTCGTCGATCCGGACGGTCATCCCCGTTGTCCCCCGTTGTCCTCGTCCTGCGAGACCTGTCGCGCGTCCTGTCGCGCGTCCTGTCGCGCGTCCTGTTCCGCGTCCTGTTTCGATAAGCCGTCCGGCAGGCCGAGGCACACCCGCAGGTGTTCCTTGGCGCGGCGGACGTGATGGTCGACGGTGCGCTCGTGCAGGTCCATGAACCACGCGATGCGCCGGGTGCTGTAGCCGAGCACGTAGCGCAGCACGATCACGTCGAACTGCCGCGGCGGCAGCTCGGCCATCGCCGCGTACAGGCCCATGCTGCTGTGCATCACCCGGAACTGGTCGCGCGTCGCCCGGAGGGCCTGCTGGACGGCGCCGTTGAGGATGAACGCCGCCGGCCGCCGCTGCCGTTCCAGCTGCTCGGAGACGGTGCGCCGCACGATGGCCCACGCGCGCCGGCCCAGGTTTTGTTCGCGGAGCAACTCGTCCCAGTGATCGATTATTTCCACGAAGGCCAGGTGGACCGCCTCCTCGGCCGACCTGCGGTCGCCCAACTGGGCCTGGGCGTAGGCGTGGTACATCTCCTGGTGCGTCAGGTAGAACGCCTCGGCCTCCAGGGGCAGGTCGAGCGGGGTCTCCACCGGTGTGTTCGCCCGTCGCGCGGGGCCAGGTTCGGGAGGGCGGCCGTCTTCGGATGCGCCGTTCGTCATCACCGCACCCCCCGCTCCTGCGACCGTCCGCCGAGAAGCGGCTGATGCTGCCGGACGTCGGTGCTCCTCTTCATCGATCCCTCTTCGTCGCGGGTCGTCGGGGTCGGCGCCGTCTCACGCGCAGACGGAGAGCGGGCGCCCAAGGCCGCGTTGCGTTGGCCTTGAGTACCACCTAATCGATATTGGGAGTCGAACACGCATCTGTGACTCAGAAAAAATCACCACACGATCATGAACGGTCACCGGCCGTAGGTTCTGTGGCCCGGAACGTCGCCGGGAGCAACCGTCTGACCTGCGGATGTATGGGCACGCTCGCCGCCCGGCACCTCAAGCCGGACATACGTGTGGCGTGCGTCACGTGAAGTTCCGGTCCCGCGACGGGATGTGACGGCGACGTGGTCCGCTTGCCCTGGAGTGCGGTCCAATGCGTAGCTTCGCCCCATGACCACTCCACAGCGGAAGACAGGCTCCGGCTTCGGGGCGCACAGCACCACCCGGGACGTGCTGCGGGGGACCGACCTGTCCGGCAGGCTCGCCGTCGTCACCGGCGGCCACGCGGGACTCGGCCTCGAAACGACGCGCGCGCTGGCCGGTGCCGGGGCCCGGGTCGTGGTGCTCGCGCGGCAGCCGGACGCCGCCCGCGAGGCGGTCGCCGGTCTCGAAGGCGTCGAGGTGGACAGGACCGACCTCGCCGACCAGGACAGCATCGCCGCCTTCGCCGCACGCTTCCTCGCCGCCGGCCGCGCCATCGACATCCTGGTCAACAACGCCGGGATCATGGCCTGCCCCGAGACGCGCGTGGGGCCCGGCTGGGAGGCCCAGTTCGCCACCAACCACCTCGGCCACCACGCGCTGACGAACCGGCTTTGGCCCGCCCTCGCGCGGCGCGGCGCGCGCGTGGTGTCCGTGTCGTCGAACGGCCACCAGCTCTCGGACGTGCGCTGGGACGACGTGCACTTCGCGCACGGCTACGACAAGTGGGCGGCGTACGGGCAGGCGAAGACGGCCAATGCCCTCTTCGCCCTGCACCTGGACGCGCTGGGCCGCGACGCCGGGGTGCGGGCGTTCTCGGTGCATCCGGGCACCATCATGACCGGTCTCGGGCGGCACATGTCGCGGGAGGAACTGGCCGATCTGTCGGCGAGGATCGACGCGGCCCCGACGAACACCGGCTGGAAGACGGCGGAGGAGGGCGCGGCCACCCAGGTCTGGGCGGCGGCCTCCCCGCGGCTCGCGGGCCTGGGCGGCGTGTACTGCGAGGACTGCGACGTCGCCGAACCGGCCGCGCCCGGCACGGTCCTCGGCAGCGGCGTGAGCCCCTGGGCCGCCGATCCCGCGCGGGCGGCGCGGCTGTGGCAGCTGTCGGCCCGGCTCACCGGCGTCGACGCGTTCGCCCCGGCGTCCTGAGCCCGCGTTCCGGGGGTGGCACGCGACGGTCCGCGGCGGGCCACTACCCTGCCCCCTGCGCGGGGCGCATGGCCCCGCGGAACGACACGGGGAAGAAGCACATGACACAGCAGCGCAGAACGCCGGGCGCCCTGGCCGCGGTCGCCACGGTGGCCGCGGTCGCCGCGGTGGCGAGCACCACGCTGGCCGCGTCGCCCGCCGCGGCCGGGGAAACCGGGCGGAACGAACGGGCCGGGCAGGCGGACGACCTCGGCACGTACGCCGACTTCTCGCGCCTCACCGAGCGTTCGGCCGGGCAGTTCGGCTCCGGCGGCTCGATAGCCGGGCAGTGGTCCTGGCGCACCGACGCGCCCGGCGAGTACAGCATCACCTGGGACCAGGAACGCCCCGAGAACCGCGAGCGTTTCCTCCGTTCCGACGACGGGGAGTGGCTGCTCCTCGACGGCTGGGGCATGAAGGGCGTCGAGTACTACGAGCAGCGCATCACCTCCGAGTCCATCGGCGACGCCGACTGCACCGGCATGGAGCCCATCCCCTCCGACGGCGACCTTCAGCACTACGTCCGCTGGGACATCCCGGCCGAGGGCTATTGTCTGGACGCCCGCGGCACGATCGTCGAGGAGGACGGCGGGCCCGAGATCACGTTCCGGCACCGGCAGGTCTGGTCCCCGCCGGCGCCCTGCGCCAACTCGGTGTTCCCCGACCGCGTGTGCATCACCCAGCACGAGACGTGGTGGGACGACAACGGTCACCCCTACCAGCAGACCCTGGACCGGGAGATCCGCCTCGCGCGCGGCCTGGGCATGGCGTTCACCATCGAGCAGTCCTTCCCGCAGCCCTGGTCGTCCGAGCTGGTGAACGTCTGGGACTACTGACGTCGTCGGGGCGGGCCGCGGGGGTCAGGTGCCGAAGGCGAGGACGGCCAGCGGGTCGGACGTGGGCTGCGGGGAGCCGCCCGCGGGTTCGAGGGTGATGCCCATGCCGGACGCCTCCGCCAGGGGGCCGTCCATGAGCAGCGCCTGCGGCGCGGCCGCGGGGTCGAGCAGACCGGCCGGGCGCATCGCGCCGTCCTCCGCGAACCACAGCTGGTACACCATCCCGCCGGGCGGGGCGGGCAGCGCGGAAGCGATGAACGCGGCCCGGTCCTCCGCGCGGGAGGCCACCACGGTGGCCCGCACTACGCCGAAACGCTGCGGCTGTGGCGGGAACGGTTCACCGAACGCGCCGACTGGGCGCGCGGCCTGGGCTGCGACGACGCGTTCCTGCGCCGGTGGACGTTCCGCCTGGCCGCCTCGGAGGCGGGCTTCCGCGCCGGACAACTCGACGTCGTCCAGATCGCCCTGGCGTCATGCGCCACTGCCGCCGGCTGATCACCAACCGGTGCGCCCGGCCCCCCCGCCCCCGTCCTCGGTCAGGCGCAGCAGGCGCAGGCGTCCGCCGCCTGCCGTGGGGCGGGGGCCGCGGCGTTGGCGGGGGCCGCGCAGCAGCCTTTGCCCCGCCAGGCGTCGCGGCCCTCCTTCACGGCGATGGCGGCGATGACCAGGGCCGCGATCGGGTCGGCCCAGGACCAGCCGAAGGCGGCGTTGAGAACCAGACCCACCAGCAGCACCGCGGACAGGTATGTGCACAGCAGCGTCTGCCGGGAGTCCGCCACCGCGCTGGCCGAACCCAGTTCGCGCCCGGCCCGGCGCTGGGCGGCGGACAGGAACGGCATCACCGCCAGGGACAGCGCCGCCAGCACGATCCCTGGCACCGAGCCGTCGGCCTCGCCGGTGCCGGCCAGCGCGCGTACGGCGTCGGCGCCCACGTAGGCGGCGAGCACGAAGAACGAGACGGCGATGATCCGCAGGGTGGTCTTCTCCCGGGCCTCGCGCACCGCGTGGTCGTGAGCGGAGAACTGCCAGGCGACCGCGGCGGCGGAGGAAACCTCGATGACCGAGTCCAGGCCGAAACCGATCAGTGCGGTGGAGGAAGCGATCGTTCCGGCGGTGATCGCGACGATCGCCTCGATGACGTTGTAGCCGATGGTCAAGGCGACCAGCAGCCGCACCCGGCGGGCGAGCGCCTCCCGCCTGGCCGGGCCGGGGTCGAGGGCTATGGGCAGGTCGGCGGCCATCAGCAGCAGCCCTTCTCCTCGGCCTCGGCACAGGTGCGGTCGGTCTCGACGGCCACCACGGCGCTGCGCAGATCGTCCAGCGCGTGGCCGAGCCGGGGATCGGCCAGCTCGTAGCGGACGCGGCGCCCGTCCGGCACCGCGACGACTAGGCCGCAGTCGCGCAGGCACGCCAGATGGTTGGACAGCCTCGTGCGGGAGATCCCCAGGGCGTCGGCGAGGTCGGCCGGATAGGCCGGAGCTTCGCGCAGGGCGAGCAGGATGCGGCAGCGGATCGGGTCGGCCAGCGCCCGGCCGAACCGGGTCAGGGCGTCGAGGTCGGTGGCGAGGCTCAGCATGGACCGAACGATACATCGACACCTGAATTCATGAAACCCTGAACCCCATTCTCGCTGCACTGCCCCCCGAGGGCTACGGTCGGGGGGGCAGCATGATGCTGGGTCGGCCCGCACCAGGCGGGGCCCGAGCAAGGAGAAGCAGCAGTGTCCCAGCCCGCAGGCGGACCGGTCGCGGCCATGGAACGGCACCAAGTCGCCGTCTACGTCGGGGCGATGGCGGTCGGGGCCCTGATGGGCTGGGCCGTTCCCGAGGCGGGTCCTGGCCTCGAACACGCGATCAACCCGGTGCTCGCGGTCCTGCTGTACGTGACGTTCCTCCAGGTGCCCGCCGCCGAACTGATCCGCTCCCTGCGGGCGGGCCGGTTCCTGGCGGCCGCGCTGGTGGTGAACTTCGCGGTGGTGCCGCTGGTCGTCGCGGCGATGTTCGTCTTCCTGCCCGACAACCGTGCGGTGCGCGTGGGCGTGCTGCTCGTGCTGCTGGCCCCGTGCGTCGACTACGTGATCGTCTTCGCCGGGCTGGCCGGGGGCAACGCCCGGCGGCTGCTGGCCGCCACCCCGCTGCTGCTGATCGCGCAGATGGTGCTGCTGCCGCTGTTCCTGCTGCTGTTCATGGGCTCGGAGCTGGCCGACATCATCGAGGCCGGGCCTTTTGTCGAGGCGTTCATCGTGCTCATCGTCGTCCCGCTGGCGCTGGCCTGGCTCGCCCAGGGCGCCACTGCCCGCCGCCCGGCCGCACGGCGGGTCGTCGACGCCGCAGGAACGGCCATGGTGCCGCTGATGGCGGCGACCCTGTTCACGGTGGTCGCCTCCCAGGTGCCCAAGCTCGACGACAGCCTCGCCGACGTGGCCCGCGTCGTTCCGTTCTACGTGCTCTTCCTGACCGTGATGGCGTTCGCCGGCCGCGCCGTCGCCCGGCTGTTCCGCCTGGACGTACCCGACGGCCGCGCACTCGTCTTCACCGGCGCGACCCGCAACTCCCTGGTCGTCCTCCCGCTCGCCCTGGCCCTGCCCGACCACCTCGCCGTCGCCGCGGTGGTCGTCGTCACGCAGACCCTGGTCGAAGTCGTCGGCATGGTCATCTACGTTCACGCCGTACCACGACTGCTCCCGCCCCGCTGACCCGGAAAGACTGGGTCGTCACCGGTATTCGGGACCCATCCCGGCGAAGCGGCCTTATCGCCCGAAACGTCATGCGCAGTACGTCGCATATCGTGAGGTGGGGGACACATCATGCGCAAGCTGATCGCGGCGGGAATCTCCGCATTGGTGCTGGGGACCGCCCTGCCGGCGGGAACGGGCTCGGCTCATGCCGCCGGGTGGGAGTACGAGAACTGGTACTTCAGCCAGAACAACTGCCTCGTCGCGGGCGGCGAGCTGGCGACGAGCGACCCCAGCGTCATCCAGACCCGGTGTGACGGGAAGGACGGCGGGATCTGGTACCTGTACGCACTCCGCTGAACGTCACACGGCCGGCCGTCGAATCCGCGCAGCAGGACCGGCCACATCGGCACCCTGATCGGTCGTGCGACAAGCTGAGACCGTCTTCGCTGCCCTGCCCTGCCCTGCCCTGCCCTGCCCTGCCCTGCCGTGCCCTGCCCCGTCCGATCCGTGTTCGCCTGCCTCGCCGAAGCAGACGCAGCACCGCGACCACGGTTCCGCCCGCCTGCCCGTTCCGGCAGGGGGGCGTTTGGCAACGTGCCGCGGTGGACTGGAGGATGTGGCGGAAGTGAGCCATTGGGTGTGACGTGGCCGATGGAGGAGGGAGCGGTGATGAAGGTTGTCGTGTGCGGTGCGGGGATCGCCGGGCTGGCCGTGGCCTGGTGGCTCGGGCGGGACGGCCACGATGTGCTCCTCGTGGAACGGGCACCCGGGCGGCACGGTGCCGGCTACATGCTGGACTGCCAGGGGCCCGGCTACGACGCCGTCGCGCGCATGGGGCTGCAGCCGCTGCTTCAGGAACGTGCCGTCTCCCTCTCCGAGTTGGTCTACCACGACGAGGACGGCGGCGTCCGCGAGCGTTTCACCGACGAAGGGCCCGCGGGCGACCGCATGGTGTCGGTGATGCGGGGCGACCTGGAGGACGTCCTGCACGACGTGCTGGCCCCGGGGACCGAGGTCCGCTTCCGCAGCGGCGTCGAGGCGTTCACCGACCATGGCGACGGCGTCGCCGTGACCCTGACCGACGGCTCCGTCGAACGTGCGGACCTGCTCGTCGGCGCCGATGGCATCCACTCGCGGGTGCGGGCCCTGGCGTTCGGTGCGGAGGACCGTTTCCTGCGCGACCTCGGGTTCCACACCGCCGCCTACGTCTTCGACGACGAGCAGACCGCGCGCGGCCTGGGGGACGCGCTGCACATGATGGACGCACCCGGCCTCCAGGCCGGGGCCTACCCGGTGGGCGCGCACCGCGTCGCCACCCTCTTCTCGCACCGCGTGCCCGCGGGCACGCCGCTCCCCGGCGACCCGCGTGCGGAACTGCGGCGCGTGTACGGAACGACCGGCTGGATCGTTCCGCACCTCCTCGACCGCTGCCCCGGCCCGGCGGAGGTCTACTACGACCGCGTCGCCCAGATCGAGTTGCCCACGTGGAGCCGCGGCCGGGTGACGCTCGTCGGCGACGCGTGCCAGGCCATGTCGCTGCTCTCGGGCCAGGGCGCCGGCATGGCGCTGGCGGGCGCCGAGGCGCTCGCCGCGGAGCTGCGCCGCGGCGGCGGCGACATCGCCGAGGCGCTGCGCGGTTACGAGGAACGCCTCAAGCCCGTCGTGCTGCAACGGCAGGAGGAGGCCAGGGGTATGGCCGAGGAGTTCGTGCCCGCCCTGGCCCCCTGACCCGTCAGATGTCGTCCGCCGTCAGGGTGCGGGGCGGGCGGTAGGTCCACTCGCGGTCCGCGTCGGTGATCGTCCGCAGGATGCGCGCGGGCGTTCCGGCGGCGACGGTCATCGGCGGCACGTTGGCCGTCACGATGCTGCCCGCGCCGATGACCGACCCGCGGCCTATCGTGACGCCGGGCAGGATGGTGGCCCCGGTCCCGATCCACACATCGTCCTCAATGTGCACGGGCGCGGAGAACTGGCTGCCGTCGGTGCGCAGTTCGGGATGAACGGGGTGGCCGGTCGTGGTGATCGTCACGTGCGGCGCGAACATGACGCGGTTGCCGATGAAGACGTCGGTGTCGTCGACGAGGGTGAGCCCGAAGTTGGCGTAGACATCGTCGCCGAGGTGCGTGTAGTTGCCGTAGGCGACGTGCAGCGGGGGCTCGACCCACACCCGCTCGCCCAGCGTGCCGAACAGCTCCCGCAGGATGTCGGCGCGGCCGGGCTGGTCGCGGGGGGCGGTCCTGTTGTAGGCGTCCGCCAGCTCCTTGCCGCGGATGCGTTCTTCCTCCAGTCGTTCAAGACCGGGGGCGTGGTCGGTGTAGAGCTCGTGCGCCGCGATACGGCGGCGCACCTCCCGTTCGCGATCATCAATGGTCACGTAAACATTGTCGCAAAGCGCTCATGGAACCCCGGGGCGGGCGGGGGCGTACGGTGGCGGTGGACCGGCCGTCGGCGCGCCGGCCGGGAAGGGCGGTCACCGTGGCGGACAACACCGTGCGGCAGCGCGACGCGGCCGAGCCGTTCGGCACCCGGCGGCTCGATCTGGTGCCGCTTCGGGCCGGGCACGCCGAGGAGATGGCCGCGGTCCTGTCCGATCCGGCCCTGCACGCCTTCATCGGCGGCAGCCCGGACACCCCGCAGGCCCTGCGTTCCCGCTACCGGCGCATGACCGCGGGCTCTCCCGCCCCGGCCGTCTCCTGGCTGAACTGGGTGATCAGGCTCCGTGCGGACGCCCGGCTGACCGGCACCGTTCAGGCCACCGTCCACGCGAACGCCGGCCCCGCCGCCGAAGGCCCCGCCGCCGAAGGCCCCGGCGTCGAAGGCCCCGGCGTCGAAGGCCATGCCACCGAAGGCCCCGGCGTCGGCGCCGTCGCCGAGGTCGCCTGGATGGTGGGAACGCCGTGGCAGGGCCGCGGCATCGCCACCGAGGCGGCCCGCGGACTCGTCGACTGGCTCGGCCACCGGGGGGTGCGGACCGTCATCGCCCACATCCACCCCGACCACGCGGCGTCCGCGGCCGTCGCCTCCGCCGCCGGGCTCAGGCCCACGGACATGTGGCAGGACGGCGAGGTGCGGTGGCGCGGGAGCACCACCGGTCGGTGACCTTCCCGACCGGACCGGTGCCGTTCAGAGGCGGCCCGCGGCGCGGGCTGCGTCCGGCGGAGCCGGGATCGGGCGCACCGAGTCGCGGATCACCAGGCGGGTACCGAGCAGGACGTGCTTGGCCGTGCCGGGCGTCTCGCTCTCCAGCGCCAGCCGCACCGCGGTGCGGCCCAACTCCTTGTGCTGAACGTGAACGGTGGTCAGGTCGATGTCCGCGGCCGGCGGCAGGTCGTCGAACCCGGCCAGCGAGATGTCGTCGGGAACGCGCAGCCCCGCCTCGCGCAGTGCCTGCCGGGCGCCGGCCGCGATCAGGTCGTTGCTGGCGAAGACGGCGGTGAAGTCCCTGGGCCCGCTGTCGAGCCGCCGCCGCATCATGCGGTGGCCCTCGTGCCGCTCCATCGTGCCCTCGATCTCCAGGCCGGGGTCGTGCGGCAGCCCGTGCGCGGCGAGTGCCGCGCGGTAGCCGGCGAGCCGGCTCTCGGGCGTGCTGTACCCGTCCCGGCGGCCGAGGAACAGAACGCGGGTGTGGCCCGCCGCGATCAGGTGGCTCGTGATGGCGTGGGCACCGCCGGTGTTGTCGTACTCCACGACGATGGCCGGTACATCGGGCCCGAGCGAGGGGCGGCCGCACAGCACCAGGTGGGAACCGGCCAGTGCCAGCGCGCGGGCGTACCCCGCCATGCGTTCGCGGTAGGCGGCATCCGCGCTGATGTTCCCCACGAGGACGACGGCTTCGGCGTGCTGTTCGCGCATCAGCCGGATGATGGCCAGCTCGCGCTCGGGGTCGCCGCCGCTGGTGCCGACGAGGCACAGCCTGCCTTCGCGCGCGGCCTGGTCCTGAACGCCCTGGGCGACGTGGGCGTAGTGCGGGGAGGTCACGGAGTTGACCACGATGGCCACGCTTCTGGGCTGCACGCCCGCGAGGCCGCGGGCGTGGGCGTTGGCCACGTAGTCGAGCTCGCGCACGGCGCGCATCACCTTGTGCCGCGTGACGGGGGCGCTGGGATACGTGCCGGAGAGAATTCTGGAGACGGTCGCGACCGAGACACCGGCGTGCCTGGCGACGTCGCGGATCGTCGTGGGACGGTCGCGCCCGTCCTCGGACGTGGGCCGACGCGCCATCCGGCCTCCTTGAATACATCGATGGGTAACCGCTTCAACCGATGATCGCGGCAGGGCGGCACCCCGTCAATCTTCCGACTGCCCTTGAAACACAAGGGATTTCGGACGTCCGGGCAACGCTGTGCGAACTCTTGACGACCCTCCGGGCGCATGCTTCGATCCTCGTTGTGTAAACGGTTTAACTCTCTCGTTCAGCCCGCGCTGATGCTCCGCGCCCCCTCTCCCGAGGGGAGCGGGGTCCCCCACAGCGATGGAGTTCTCTAGAGCCTTGCGACGCCGGACCCCGCTCCGCCCAAGGGCGCGATCACGTACGGCGACCGGGAGAGCCAGCACGCCGGCCGGTCGGCCCATCCGCACGAGCGGACCCGCCGGCGGACGGGACGGGGCAGCGCTGCCGGGTCGCTCGCGGGCCGGATCGACAGCGGGTGGCCCGGGCCGCGCCGTTCCCGTCGTCTCTCACACGCGATACGCGGAAGAAGACGAGGAGGTCTTCATGCAAGGCACACACCGGTGGCGCTCCGGACGACGGGTGACCACCATTTCCGCCGCTCTGGCCGCGGGCACGGCACTGACCGTCGGGCTCACGACGATGGGCAACGCCTCACCCGCCACCTCGCCCGCCCCCTCACCCGCCACCTCGCCCGCCGCCGTGGGCGAGGCCGCGGCGGCGCGTCCGATGGAGGACCTGGGGCGCGGCGTCGTGGCCGTGCGCGCCAGCGACACGGATGTCCTGGTCTCCTGGCGGCTGCTCGGCCTCGACCCGGAGGGCACCGGGTTCCACGTGTACCGGTCCGCCGACGGCGGCGAGTACACGCGGATCAACGACGAGGTCCTGACGGGAGGCACCAACTACATGGACTCCGAGGCCGACTTGGGCCAGGAGAACAGTTACCGGGTGGCACCGGTGGTCGACGGCGAGGAGCAGGAGCCGAGCGAGCCGTTCACGTTGACCGCGGACCACGCCGAAGAGCCGGTCGTCCGCGTTCCGTTGCGCGAGGGCGGCACGGTGAAGTTCGCCTGGGTCGGCGACCTCGACGGGGACGGCGCGTACGACTACGTGATCGACCGGCAGGGCACCACCCAGGCGCTGGAGGCGTACACCGGCGAAGGTGAGTTCCTCTGGGAGGTCGACATGGGGCCGAACAGCCGGGACCAGAACAACATCGAGGGCGGGTCGGCCACGATCAACGTGGGGCACAACGACGGCGTCACCGTCTACGACTTCGACAGCGACGGCAGGGCGGAGGTCGCCGTGCGGGTCGCCGACGGAGTCACGTTCGGCGACGGCGCCGTGCACCGCGAGTCCGACGACACGCACCAGTCCATCGCCATCCTCGACGGCGAGACCGGCGCGGCCCGCGCCACGGCCCCGGTGCCGACCGACTACATCGACGACGGGCCGATGTACGCGCGGTTCGGCGCGGGCCATCTCGACGGCGTCACGCCGAGCCTGGTGTCCTACCTCAAGAACCGGCAGGACGGCGGGGCGTTCAACCTCATGATCGCCGCCTGGCGGTTCGACGGCACGGAGCTGACCCAGCAGTGGAAGTGGCTGCGCGGGGGCCAGAACGCGCCGGACGGGCACAACACGCGCGTCATCGACGTCGACGGCGACGGCGCGGACGAGGTGGTGGAGATCGGGTTCGTCCTCAACGGCGATGGCACGCTGCGCTATTCGCTGGCGGATCACGGCATCGTGCACGGTGACCGCTTCCACATCACGGACATCGACCCCGACCGCCCGGGCCTGGAAGGCTACGGCGTGCAGCAGGACAACCCCAGCGGCCTGCGCGAGTATTACTACGACGCCGCGAGCGGCGAGATGATCTGGCAGCACGTCGAGGACGGCGTCGGCGACGTCGGCCGGGGCGTGGCGGGTGATGTCGACCCGCGCTTCCCCGGCATGGAGGTCTGGTCGTTCTCCGGCCTGTACAACGCGGCCACCAACGAGCTCACCGAGCCGGACACTTCGCTCAGGCCGTGGCCGCAGATGAGCTTCCAGTGGGACGGCGACCTGACCACCGAGCTGCTGAACGACGGCAAGTTCGAGCAGTGGGACCCGGAGAACCCGACCCCGACCGGTAGCCTGCCGCGGCTGCTCAGCACGTGGAACTACGGTGCGGTGAACGCCAGTCAGGGCATCAACCCCGTCATCTACGGCGACATCCTGGGCGACTGGCGCGAGGAGGCCGTCTACACCAACGCGGCCTCCGACGAGCTGATCATCTTCACCACCGACCAGCCCACGGACACCAGGCTGTACACGCTGGCGCACAATCCGGCCTACCGGAACGCCATGACGTTCAAGGGGTACATGCAGTCGCACTACCCCGACTACTTCATCGGCGACGGCATGGCCCAGCCGGCCCGGCCGGACATCACCTACGCGGGCGGCTGAACGAAAGGGTGCACGAAGACGGAACGGTCGGGGTGACGCCGGGAGTACGGTCTGCCCCCCGGCGCCCGGCAGCCCTTCCGGCAGCCCTTCCGGCAGCCCTTAGGGTGGACCGGTGCCACTCGTCGAGATCACCTACGCCCCGCACATCAGCGAGCCCGTGCTCCGCGCCCTCGCGTCGGTGCTTCCGCACCTGGTGTCCGAAGCGGTGGAGTGTCCCGAGGAGCCCTATGACGGGGACCTGCGGCCGGGCGATGTGAGCTTGCGGTTCCGGCCGTTGGGGCCCCTCGACCGCGGCGGCCTCGACCTCGTGATCGAGGTGCGGTCCAAGTGGTTCGAGAGCAGGGCGGCCAACCGTCAGCAGCGGACTGACCTGATGTACGAGAGCATCAGCGCCGCCACCGGACTCCGCGACATCGGCGTCTACCTCTCGCTCCCGGTGGCCGCCTGGTCGCAGGGCGACTGAGCGAGGCGAGCGGCGCGGGCCGGGGCGGGCCACGGCACAGCCGTGGTCCGCCCCGGCGGGGAGCGGCGCGACGCCGCCAGGACCTACTGAGCCGGCGCCACCAGGAAGAACGAGAAATCGTCCTTCGTCCTGCGGTTCAGCGGGATATCGGCCTTGACCCGGTCGGCGATCTCGTTGCGGCTGATGCCCAGTCCCCGGGCGATGAGCCGTTCGGGACGGACCGGCACGGGATCGTCGAAGGCGACTGTGATCCGAAGCGGCCACGGGTCCTCTGGAACGGGGGGCGCGTGGAGTTCCCAGCGCCCGTTCCAATCGAGCGCGAACCGGTTGCGCCGGGCGATCAACGGGTCGAGAAGGGTATCCACGACCAGGGAAGGCGAGTTGTCCGAGTAACCGGCCAGCAGCACGGCCGGCAGTGAACGGACCGGGACGCGGTCGTGGACGGTGAGCTTGCCGGTCCGGTCACACGAAACGCAGTTGACCAGGAGCCAGACGTCGAGACGTTTGCCGTTGGCGTTGACGCGGAACCTGCCGTTGCCGAGGGTGGCGCGGCCGGCAGGGCAGGCCACGCACCGGAGGGCGAGCAGGGGCAGGCGGGTGCGCCGCACGGCCCAGGGCAGCACGGTATGAGGATGTGAGGACATGAGCTCTCTGAAGACCTGACGAAGGCATGGGAAAAAGAGCCGACGGCGTCGTCGGCGACCAATGCGCTGGGAAGCGTCAGATCTGGAGAGCGGGCGGCGTCATGCGCGCGAAGTCCTCACGTAGGGGAGGGCCCAGGGTAGGCGACCGCCATCCACCAGGTCCATCCGTTTTCCGACCGCCGTCAGCGTCGGGCGATCTCCATTAAAATGGACAAACCGACCGAGATGCCCATTCCGGAAAGGGTGAGGATGATGGCCGGAGAGATCACCTGTCGCAGGGTCTACGAGGAGACTTCCGCCGAGGACGGCAAGCGGATACTCGTCGACCGGGTCTGGCCGCGGGGCATACGCAAGGCGGACGCGCACCTCGACGAGTGGCTGCGGGACGTCGCGCCCTCGACGGAGCTGCGCAAGTGGTACGGGCACACCCCCGGTCGTTACGCCGAGTTCCGGCGCCGCTACCTCGCGGAGCTGCGCGATGCCGGGCACCGGCAGGCGGCCGGGCATCTGCGCGACCTGGCCGGGCGCGGCAGGCTGACGCTCCTGACCGCCAGCAAGGACGTCGACCACAGCCAGGCGGCCGTTCTGGCGGAATGGCTGACCGGCAGCCGCTCCACCGGCTCCTGACCCCGCCGCGTCCGGCCACCCACCCCCTCAAAGCCCGCCGTGGCGGGGCAGGTTGCGTGCACGTCTTTGGGTCGACACTCGCCAGTATGGACCTGCCGCGCGCGCCGTCAAGGGGGTGCGCACAGGAAAGCCCAAAATCCAACGGTGTCAACCCACTCGGGCAGGGCCACCCGGCCGCCCTTCCGGTGTCGGGTGACCCGCCCTGCCCTGGGAAGCCCGGTGCCTGTGCGGGCGATCACCAGGTACCCCGCACGTCCCGCCCGTGCGTTGGTTTTTGAGGTTTCTTGTGCGTACCCCCTTGACCGTCGAGGCGGCGACGCCATACTTGCCTGCATTGAGGCCGCAATGTTTACGTGAACTTTCCGCCTGAGGCTGCCTCACCGATGCTCGCGGGCGGGGAGTTGTCCAGCCGGTCGTCAGTGACGGCACGCTCCCGTTCGGTCGCGACACCCGTGTCACCCGAAGCCCGGGGGCACCGCCCTGCCCACACAACCGGTCAGCTCCGGGCGCCCTGCGCGCCCCGGCCGATGACGCAAGGAGAACGACGACGATGCGACACAGAAGGTGGCGAGCGTCGCGGGCAGGAGCCCTGACGCTCGCCGCGACCCTCACCCTGGGGCTCCTCCCGGCGACAGCCCTGATCACCGCGGGGACGGCGACGGCCGCGTCCACGGAGGCGTCCACGGAGGCGTCCGCGTACGACGCGATCCCGAACGGGCAGACCTGGCTGGATACGGACGGGAACGCCATCCAGGCGCACGGCGGTGGGTTCCTCAAGGTCGGGGACACCTACTACTGGGTGGGTGAGAACAAGGCCCACGGGAGCGCCGCGTTCGGCGGGGTCAATCTCTACAAGTCGACCGATCTGGAGAACTGGGAGAACGCCGGCGCGATTCTCTCCGTCGACTCGGCCGATGTGAACGGGAACAGGATTCTCGCCCACTCCAAGGTGGAGCGGCCGAAGCTGCTGTACAACGAGGAGACGGGCAAGTATGTCCTTTGGGGCCACTACGAGATGCCGGGGAACTACGCCGCCTCCGAGGTGATCGTGGCCACCGCGGACGACATCGAAGGTCCCTACACCATCACGGAGAAGGGGCACTTCCGGCCGGGTGCGGGCAACGAGGGCGCGGAGGCGATGGGCGACCGTGCCGGCGCGCTGATCGAGGACTGGGACACCGCCGCGCGCGACGAGACGAACACCGAGCACGCCTACCGGCCGGCCCAGGCCGACTATCCCCCGCGGGTTCACCAGTATCAGGCCCCGGACGCGGACAGTCCCGAGGACCTCCAGTACGTCTCCGACGAGGACTACGGCACCAGCCAGGCCGGTAATGGGTGGAGCTACCACCTGAACGACATCGCGCACGACATGACGCTCAAGGCGCAGACGTACCGGATGGAGGAGTTCGACCGGTCGGCGTACGACACCTACTCGGCGGACTACAACACTTCCACCGGGAGCTACATCGTGCGCTACCCGACCGAGGAGAGCTCGGCGGTGGCGACGGCGGACTACGTCATCGGGGACCCGGGCGGGGAACGCGCCGAACTGGCCGCGCCCGGCCTGCACCCGACGCTTGAGGAGTCGTCCTCCGAGGAGGTGGTGTTCGTCAACGGCCAGGACTCGGCGTTCGTCACCACCAACACCGACGGCGCCCAGCTGTACTTCACCACCGATGGCTCGGACCCGGCGGACGGGTCCAACGAGGCCAGGCAACGGTACTGGGACGGCATGCGTCTGTCCCTGGCGGGCGAGGCGGGGCAGCGGACGACGGTGCGGGCGGTCGCGGTCCTGGACGGTGAGACGAGCGAGGAGACGCAGGTGACCTACGAGGTCGCCGAGGACCCGGCCGACGTGCCGCTGTTCCGTCCGGTGCTCAACCGGCCCTCGGGGACCTATGACGGCTTCGGCTACAAGGAACTACGGGTGTATTCCCCGTCCTACGGGGCCGAGGTGTACTACACGATGGACGGCCAGGACCCCGACCCGGCCCAGCGCGGGGAGAACATCGGCTTCGGCTCCCGCGACCTCACCGTCTACCAGGACGAGAAGACGGGCGACGCCTACCTGATCACCGCGCAGGACCACATCTACATGCGGGTGTGGAAACTGAACGACGAATTCACCGACGTGGTGCCGGAGCTTGAGTACGACATGTACGTCGGCGACCACCGCGAGGCCCCGGCCCTGGTCCGGCACGGCGGCACGGCAGGCCAGTACGTCTACCTGCTGACCTCAAGTCAGTCCGGCTGGTACCCCAACCAGACCCAGTACGGCCGCACGGAAGACCTCGACGCCGGGTTCGACCAGCCCAGGGACGAACACGGTTACCGCAACGGGCAGTCGATCTGGTCCGCTCTTCAGCCCGTCGGCGATAACACCGCCTACCACAGCCAGCCCACCCGCATCCTGAACATCGGCACCGAGGCCGAGCCCGAGTACGTCTACATGGGCGACCGGTGGCGCCCGGACCTGCTGTCCCGGTCCACCTACGTGTGGATGCCGCTGACCATCGATGATGCGGGCAACGACGGCAACGGCCTGGTCGACTTCTCCTTCACCCCAGAACTCGACGTCGACGTCGCAGGCGGGCGCATCAACGAGCCGGACTGGGAGCTCGTCTCGCTCAATCAGCCCGTCGAGGCCAGCCCGCAGGTCGACGTGCCCGTGGGCGCCCCGGCGGAGGAGGGCGGGGACTGGGAGACGACCCCGGAGCAGGAGGAACAGGAGGGCATCTACCGGCACTACAACGCCGAGCAGGCCAACGACGGCATCGACCACGACCTCGACATCCACGACGACACCGAGCAGTTCTTCAAGAGCGAGGGCATGCCGTTCCACTGGCAGGTCGACCTCGGCGAGCCCACCGAACTGTCCTGGATCGGCCTGTCCTTCAAGACCGTCAGCGGTTCCGACAACGTCCACCGCTACGCCGTCAGCGCCAGCAACGACGGTGAACGGTGGACCGAGCTCGCCGACAACACCTCCAACCTCAGGATCGGCTACCAGAACCACGCCCTCGAAGGCCAGTACCGGTACGTCCGCGTCGACGTGTACAGCTCCTTCGACCTCGCGCACGGCCGGGATGCGGCCTGGGCCCGCGGCCTGTACGAGGTGTCCGTGTACGGCTCCGGTCAGGACACCGCGCCCGAGGGGCCGCAGCTCGCCGCTCCCGAGGACGGCACCACGGTCCGGCACGATGACGTGGGCTTCGCCTGGGAGCCGGTCGAGAACGCCCGCCGGTACGAGTTCCAGTCCTTCCGGAACGAGGAACTGACCGAGGGCAAGTGGCAGCGCTCCACCCGCGAGCCCGCCGTCACGGCCAGGAACGTCCGCCACGGCGACTACTGGTGGCGGGTCAGGGCCGTCCTGGACGACGGCACGAAGACGCCGTGGTCCGACGCGTGGCAGGTCACGGTCCGCGACAGGTAAACAGCGCACCCCGATCACATAACGGCACGGCCGGACCGGGGCGGGACCGAGCACACCTCCCCGCCCCGGCCGGCCCGACGCCCGTCATCGCCCCGGACAAGTTCACCGGAACAAGTTCAGCCGTGCCACCCTGCCGGACGTGCGCCCTCCGGGACACCGGGGGGAGCGGTGCTGGCGCGCACGACGAGGTGCGTGGGAACCAGGGTGATGCCGGGCTCGACCGAGTCGGTGCGTAGCCGACGGAGCACACCCTCGACCAGCAGGCGGCCGAGTGTGGCGAAGTCCTGGCGCACCGTGGTGAGCGGCGGCAGGAAGGAAACCGTCTCGGGGATGTCGTCGAAGCCGACTACGCTCACGTCCCCCGGTACTTCTCGACCCGTCTCGTTCAGGGCCCGCAACAGGCCGAGCGCCATCTGATCGTTGGCCGTGAATACGGCTGTGCACCCCGATTCCGCCGCCAGCCGCAGTCCTGCCCGATATCCCGACTCTGCCGACCAGTCCCCGTGCACAAGCGGCGGGATCTCCCGTTCGGCCTCCGCCAGCGTGGCCTGCCAGGCAGCCGCCCGGCGCCGGGCCGCGAACGACTCCTCCGGGCCGGCCAGATGCCACACGGTCCGGTGCCCGAGGTCCAGCAGATGCCGCACGGCCTCCCGGGTGCCGTTCACCTGGTCGGTGTCGACCACGCTGTACCGGTCTCCGGCGTGGGCGTCGGAGACCGCTACCTGGACGTTCGGAGGCAGGGAGACGGTCGGCGAGTCGAGCAACTCGGCGCCCATGACGGCGATGACCCCATCCACCGCCGACTCGCTGAACCGCGTGAACGCGCCGCGCACCTCCCGCTCCGTCGGCGCGGAAACCGGCAGCAGCGTGACCGCGTAACTCTCGCGGGCGGCCGCGGTGGCGATGGCCTCCAGGATGCGCACGTTGCCCGTTGAGGACAGCGAGAGGATGATGACGCCGATCGTTCGAAACTCACCGCGTCTGAGGGCGCGCGCCGCGCTGTTCGGGCGGTACCCCAACTGCTTCATCGCCGCCAGTACCCGTTGTCTGTTCGACTCCTTCACCGTCGTATGGCCGTTGGCGACGCGCGAGACCGTCTGAGCGGACACCCCGGCCAGCATGGCGACGTCCGACATGGCGACATGGCGCTTGCGTGCGGGGCGTTCCACAGCCTCCCCCTCGTACCTCGGCGTTGTACAGCACCAGCGGAAAGAGCTTATGGTCCGGCGCCGGAGCTCCGGCGTCCCGCGTCGCTGCCCTGCGCCGCGGTGTGGCGCGGGTGCAGGCGCCCCAGGGCGCCTGGCCGCCCCGCGGAGCCTGGTCACCATCACGTTCCGGCCGGGGGGAGTGGCGTGTGGGCGGCCGCCGGGGGGAGGCTGTCGAGCATGAGCGCGAGATAACGGGACCAACCCCGGCCGGCGTGACCGGCGCTGGCCACGAGCATGGTGACCAGGCACGGGAAGTCGTCCGGCGTGAGGTCGGCCCGCACCACGCCGGCTTGCCGGGCCCGGGACAGGATGCCGGCCAGTGGCCGCAGGTGGCGGGTCATGATGTCGGCGGCCCGGGTGCCGCCGCTGATCAGCGCGAGCATTCCCGGGTGCTCGACCACCGCGGCGGTCGTCTCCGTCAACACGGTCACCAGCGCGCGATGCGGGTCGGGGTCGGCGGCAGCCCGTAGCAGCACCGGCTCCACCCGCTCGGCGAAGTAGTCCTCCAGCACCGCCGCCAACAGGTCGTCCCTGGTGGGGAAGTGCCGGAACAGCGTGCGCGCGTTGACCTGCGCCCGCCGGGCGATCTGCTCCAGGGGGACCTCATCGCCCAGCTCTTCCACGGCCGCGCGGGCCGCTGTCACGATGGCGGCCCGGTTGCGCCGGGCGTCCGCCCGCACGTGCCCGTTCCTGCTCTGCGTCACCGTGTCACGCTAGCACCCCCGCCGTTAAGTGTCATAGCTCTGGCACTTGTGGCATGCTCGGGGCATGGATCACGGCATCGTCACCTTCCTCACCGACTACGGCATCGACCCCGTCCAGCTGGGGCGAGCGGTGGAGGAACGCGGGTTCGGCTCGCTGTTTCTCACCGAGCACACGCACATCCCGACCAGCCGCCTGACCCCGTGGCCGGTGGGCGCGCCGGAGGCGCAGCCGCTGCCGCGCCACTACGCGCACACCTTCGACCCCCTGGCCGCGCTGGCCGCGATCGCGGCCACGACCCAGCGCATCCGGCTCGGGACCGGGGTGACGCTGGTCAACCAGCATCACCCCATCACCCTGGCCAAACAGGTCGCGAGCGTGGACAGGATCTCCGGCGGGCGGTTCGAGCTGGGCGTCGGCCCGGGCTGGAACGCCGAGGAGATGGCCAACCACGGCGTCGACCCCGCACGGCCGCTGGCGCGGATGCTGGAACACGTCGCGGCCATGAGGAAGATATGGACCGAAGAAGAGCCGGAGTTCCACGGCGAGTTCGTCGACTTCGACCCGATCTGGTCCTGGCCCAAGCCCGCGCGCCGACTGCCGGTGCTCATCGGGGGCGTCGGGCCGACCGTGCTGGACCGCGTGCTCAGCCACGGCGACGGCTGGCTGCCGCTGCCCCTGTTCACGGCCGAGCAGCTCGGCGCACGCATCACCACCCTGCGCAGGCGGGCCGCGGACGCCGGTCGCACGGTGAACGTCACCCTGTACGGCGGCAGCCCGGACGCCCTCGGGCCCTATCAGGAGGCCGGGGTGGACCGAGTCCTGTTCGAACTGCCCGATCACGAGAACCCCGACGACATCCTGCGCGAACTCGACCGCCTCGCCGGCTTCCGCCCCGCCACGGGCCCCGCGAAGCCGTCGGGTGACCGCGTCGGCGCGGACTGAGCACGTCACGCGCGTGACGGCGGAGCGGAGCGGCTTCCCGGCACGGGCCCGGGCGGCCGCCGCCGGTTCGGACGGCTGCACGCCGGGCACGGGTGCTGCGGAAGCGACCGACGTTGTCGGCTGGGCTCTCAGCGCTTGGTGGTGCTGTTGAACAGTGAGCGCGACCATACGTAGCCGACCAGGGCGATGCCGGCGCACCAGGCGAGCGCGATCCAGGCGTTGTCGCCGATCTCCGAGCCGGAGAGCAGGCCGCGCAGCGTCTCGGTCATGGGCGTGAACGGCTGGTTCTCGGCGAACCAGCGCAGGCCCGGCGACATCGAGTCGGCCGGTACGAAGGCGGAGCCGAGGAACGGCAGGAACTGGACCAGCAGCGGCTTGTTGCTCGCGGACTCGACGGTCTTGGAAATCATGCCGAGCGCCACCGACAGCCAGGTCACCGCGAACGCGATGGTCGCCAGGAGGCCGGCCGCGGCCAGCCACTCCAGCGCGTTCGCGTCCGACCGGAAGCCGACGGCGAGCGCGACGCCCACGACCAGGACGATGCACACCATCGTCTGGATGACGCTGCCGATGACATGCCCCGTCATGAACGACGAGCGCGTGATGTTCATGGTGCGGAAGCGGTTGATGATGCCCTCGGTCATGTCGGAACAGACCGCGATCGAGGTCGACATCGAACCGGCGGCCACCCCCATGATGATGACCCCGGGCGTCAGGTAGTCCAGGTACGCGTCCCGGCCGCCGCCCATGCCGGCGCCGAGGGAGTCCCCGAAGGCGTACACGAACAGGAGCAGCATCAGAATCGGCATCATGGCGCTGCCGAATCCCACGGCCGGATAGCGGATCGCGTGCTTCAGGTTGCGCCGCAGCATCGTCAGCGAGTCGTGGACGGCGTAGGTGAGGGTGCTCATCGCGGGGTCTCCTTGACGTGAGGCGGGGTGGTGTGGGCGGTGCCGTCGCCGGTCAGGGCGAGGAACACGTCGTCCAGGTCGGGGGTGTGCACGGAGAAGTCGGCGGCCAGGACCCCGGCGGCGTCGAGCCGGTCGAGCAGGGCGCGGAGCGCGTCGAGACCGCCGTCGCCCGCCACGCGCAGGGCGAGGCCCTGGTCGTCCCTGGCCGCGCCGGGGAAGGCGGCGGCCGCGCGTTCGTACTCGGCGGGGTCGGTGAACCGCAGGCGCACGTGGCTGCCGGGGATCTGCCCCTTGAGTTCGTCGGCGGTGCCCTCCGCGATGATCCGGCCGCCGTCGAGCACGGCGATCCGGTCGGCCAACTGGTCTGCCTCCTCCAGGTATTGGGTGGTGAGGAAGACGGTGGTGCCGCCCGCGACCAGCGAGCGCACCGTGTCCCACATGGTGCGGCGGCTGCGCGGGTCGAGCCCGGTGGTCGGCTCGTCCAGGAAGATCACCTGCGGGTCGCCGACCAGCGTCATGGCGATGTCGAGCCGGCGCCGCATACCGCCGGAGAAGGTAGCGGCCCGCTTGTGCGCGACGTCCGCGATGGCGAACCGCGCAAGCAACTCCTTGGTACGGGACCGCCCTTCACGCTTGCCGAGGTGCAGCAGGTCGGCCATGAGGAGCAGGTTCTCCTCGGCGGTGAGCAGGTCGTCGAGCGCGGCGAACTGCCCGGTGACCCCGATCGCGGCGCGCACCCCGTCCGGTGACGTGGCGACGTCGTGGCCCGCGACCTGGGCCTGCCCGCCGTCGGCGGCGATGAGCGTGGAAAGGATCTGCACGGTGGTGGTCTTGCCCGCGCCGTTCGGGCCGAGCAGCGCGAAGACCGAACCGGCCGGGATGAGCAGGTCGATCCCGTCGAGAACGAGCTTGTCGCCGTACGACTTGCGCAGATCGGCGGTGGAGACGGCGGCCGGCACCTGGCGGCCGTCGCCCGGCCTGGGTATGGGCGTGGGCATGGACATGGGCATGACAGAAGAAGGCATGAGGCCCTCCCGTTCGAAGGCTGGAATGGCTGGAATGGCTGGAGCGGAATGACAGGTGGATGTTCAGGCGCGGGCGCGGAGGATGTCGATGTTGCCGAACCGGGTGCGCGCGCGGATCTTGACGGTGTCCTCGGCGTTCTCCGGGGCCTCGGACGCGGCGAGCGTGTTGCGCACCTGGCCAGAGCCGGAGCTGACGTCGAGCCAGGCGGGCGTGCCCTCGCGGACGCCGACCTCGATGGCGCCGAAGGAGTTCTCCAATTGAACGGCGCCGCGGGACACTTCGCCCACGCGCAGGGTGCCGTAGGCGGTGGTGGCGGCGACCGAGGTCTCGGCGCGCGCAATGTCGATGTCACCGTAGGCACCGCGCACCCGCAGCTCGCCGGTCGCGGCGCCGACGGTCGTGGAGCCGTGCGAGTTCTTCAGGACGGCGGGGCCTTCGGCGGTGCCGAGGCGCAGGCTGCCGAAACTGGTGGTGACCTCGGCCTTGCCCTGGACCCGGCCCACGGTGATCGAGCCGTGGGAGGCGGTCAGCCGCAGCGGGCCGGTGGTGTCGAGGCGGACGTCGCCGGAGGAGGTCTTCACCCGGACCTCGCCGAGCCGCCCCTCGCCGAGGACCTGGGCCCAGGCCCCGGTCACATCGACGCGTGAGTCCGTGGGCAGTTCGACCGTCACGTCGACGGCGCCCGTGCGGCCGAACAGGTAGCGCTGCTTGGGCGTCCTGACGGTCAGCGCGCCGCTCGCGTACGTGACCTCGGTCTGGTCGGCCGCGCGGACGTCCTGGTCCCGCTTCGGGTCGCGGGGCCGCACCTCGACAACGGTGTCGAGGCGGTCGCCCGCGGTGAACCGGATGGAACCGGCCTCCAGGTGTGCCCTGGCCGAGATCGGTTCCGGAGTGTCGAAAGAAGGCATGGCTGTCCCGTCCTCTTGGGTCTTCGGGGTGTCCCCGCTGGTGGGACGTGGTGTGAGTGGAGTGGTATGGGCGGGGCGCCTAGCGGACCCAGCCCGTGATGCTCTGTCCGATCGACTGGGTCTTCTCCGGCGTACGTGGCCGGGTGCCGCCGTCGACCGCGGCCGATACGGCGCGCACCAGCCACGCGTTGACCGACAGGCCCTCGCGGCTCGCGGCCTCCTCGGCGCGGACCTTGAGGTGGGCCGGCAGCCGCAGGTTGACGCGGGCGGTGCCACCCTCGTCGCCGTCGGCCGGGGCCGCGGTCCTGAACGACTCGACGGGCGCGGCCGGCTCCGCGGGGGTGCCGCCGTCGACGGCGGGCGGCGGCGTCACCACGAAGTCGGGGTCGAGACCGCGCAGCCGCACGTCGACCGAGCCGGGAGCCAGCTCGCGGGTGATCTCGTCCATCGCGGCGGAGAGCACATTGAGCATGGTCAGCCGGGTCGCCGACTCCAGCGGAGCGGTGAGCCGCTCGGCCAGCTCGCGGGCATCCTCCCCGCCGGCCTCGGCGGCCACCGCCAGCTCGCGGCGGAGGGTGTCGACATACGGGGTGAGATCCATGACGCTATAGTGGCACCACTATGGCGCCATGCGCAAGCCTTAATGGTGCCGCGGGTCGGGTGAGCGCCGGGATGGCCGCTCTGACCAGGAGAAATGGTAGAGGGGGCGACCTGGGCCGCGGTGGCGCCATGCGGTGCCATGCGGTGCCATGTGGCGCCATGCGGTGCCACGACCTCGACTACAAGATCCTGTTTCCGGACGGGAGCGAGGCTACCGACCTGCCGGAGCAGGTGTCGGCCGGAAGCTACCGATGGCGCCCGACGACCGGCAAGTCGCCGAAACGGGGCAGCAGCAAGGGCAACAGGGGCAACAGCACGGATACTTCCTCGTCACCACGGTGCACGTACGCAATCCGGAGTTCGAGACGCTGACCGCCACCACCGGGGTGAGCACGTCCGCAGGTCGAAGGTACAGCGAACAGGGGCCGCGTCGTCTTCCGGTGCCGCCGTGCTGAACGACGTGGGAACGGACCGGGCCCGGGTGAGCGGGCAGCTCACCGCTGCCACCGCCGAGCTGAACGATCTCAACGCCGCTCGGGCCCGGGTGACGGTGGCGAATGGGTGCTGAGAACCCATGATGTCCTGCCGGTCAAGGGAGTGGGAACAGCACTGACAACGGTGCGGAGGCCCTCTCCTCCTGCCGCGTTCGCCGATGGCGGCGGCCGGGCCCGCCCGGTACTTGTCCCGTGCGGTTGCGGCGTCAGTCGGCCAGGCGGGTGCCGCCAGCTGTCAGACGGACAGGGGCACCCGTTTCGGCCGACAGGTTCGCCGCGTTGCCGATCAGGACGCTCCGGATGCCGTCGCGGTAGCCGGCGGGGCGCGCCAGCGGGTCGTCGGACGGGCCGCGGAAGATGTCGTCGAGCAGCAGCCGGTCGCCGCCGCCGTGTGCTCCCGTACCGCCCTCGATGGTGATGTCCTGCGCCCTCTCCCAGTGGCGGTGCAGGACAAGCCGCTCCCAGGTGCCCTCGGCGTTCTCCTTGGCCGCGGCGCTGGGGTCGATCGCGGCGTGCGGGGGTGTCCAGGCCCGTTCGCAGACATCCAGCTCGACGCGGCCCTCGGTCCCGTTGAAGACCACTCGGTAACCCTCGTAGGGCGCATGGGCGTTGAGGGAATAGGTGAGCATCGCCCGGTTCGTATAGCGGACGAGGACCGCCATGTTGTCGTCAATGGTGATGCCGGGGCCGAAGACATCCTGATCCCGGATGTAGCCGTCCTCGTGCTCGGCTCGCAGGTACAGCTCGGTGAGCCGGGGATCGGCGGAGACGTCCAGGATGAACGGGTCACTGCCGAGTCCCGGCGCCCCCTGCCCGCGCGCCGGGCGACCGGTCAGGCCCCGCGCGGCCGCGTTCTCCTCGCCGTAGAAACGCAGGTCGGTCTGGGCGAACACCAGCTCGGCCGCCGCGTCCAGCCACCAGTTGACGAGATCGAAGTGGTGGCTGGACTTGTGGACGAGCAGCCCTCCGGAAGAGTTCCGGTCGCGGTGCCAGCGGCGGAAGTAGTCGGCACCGTGGATCGTGTCCAGCAGCCATTCGAAGTGCACGGAGGTGACTTGACCCACGGCACCTTCGGAGATGAGCCTGCGCACGGCCGAATTGCGCGGGGAGTAACGGTAGTTGAAGGTCACGATGAGATCGCCTTCGCTGCGTTCCGCAGCGTCGGCGATGGCGGCGCAGCCCGCCGCGTCCGTGGTCAGTGGCTTCTCGACCACGACGTTCCGGCCGGCGTCGAGTGCCGCGCACACATAGGTGGCGTGCAGTGCGTCCACGGTGGTGACCACGACGGTGTCGGCGCGCTCCAGCAGTTCGTCGAAGCGGTCGGGCGCGAAGCAGGGAACCTCGGACCGGCCCGATCGCGCGATGGCGCGGTTGTAGTAGTTCATACGCGTCTGGTTGACATCGCACAGGGCGCTGATCTCGCCGGTGTCGCTCCAGTCGCCCAGGAGCGCGTCCACATACATCCGGGCGCGATGGCCGAGACCGACGAAGGCGTATCGGGTACCCACAGCTTGCTCCTGGTTCCAGGCGTCGAGGTGTTGAGGTGTTGAGGTGTTGAGGCGTCAAGGTGGCGAGGCGGCCGGTGCCGTGCGGGGCACGGCACCGGCCGCGGGGTCATTCGCCGGCCCGCCCGGCCTCTCACGCGTGGCCGGGGTGGGCGGACCGGATGGTCGCGGCACTGTCAGCCCAGGGCGGAATCGGCTTCGGCGAGGAATGCGGAGGCCGCCTCTTGCGGGCTCTGATTGCCGAACAGGACCTCCTGGCCGTAGCGCTCCAGCATGTCGGGGATGTCGCCCGCTCCCAGGGGCGGCGCGGTGGGGGCCGCGCTCAGCTCGCTGGCGATCTCGTTGAAGAACTCCAGGGAAGCGACGTCCGCCTCGGGGAGATCGGCCTGGATGCTCTCCCGCACGGTGGAGTTGACGGGCAGCCCGCGGTCCGAGCCCAGGATGGCTCCCGCTTCGGGGTCGTTGAGGAGGAAGTCGATGAGCGTGGCCGCCTCCTCGGGGTGCTCGGACCCGGAGAAGGAGGACCAGAACATGCCCGGTTGCAGGAACATGCCGCTCGCCTCGGCGCCGGGGCTGGTCGGGAAGCGCAGCAGCTCGATGTCCTCGCCCGAGCCGATGCTGATGGTGCTCAGCTGGTTGCTCCACCACATGCCGAACGCGCCGTCGTTCGTGGCGACCAGGGCGTTCTCGACCGAGCTGCCCAGCTCGGCGCTGAGCGCCGCGTCCGGCGCGGCGCCGGCGTCCTGGTGTTCCAGCTGCAGCTCGAACCACTCGACCAGCATTTCCTCGGAGACCCCGAGGCCGTCCTCGGTGTACATCTGTTCGCCCTGCTGCTCGGCGAAGATCCTCAGGAAGGCGTCGTTGAACGACGGTTGGGAGCCGTAGGTGCCATCCCCGGTGGCTTCGCTGATCTGCTGGCTGATCTCCAGGTAGTCGTCCCAGGTCCAGGTGGTGTCGTCCGGAAGCTCGACCCCCGCCTCTTCGAATACGGCGGTGTTCGCCATGAGACTGAACGTGTTCGCGCCGGTGGGTATGCCGACCTGCTGGTCGTTCACCACACCGGACGCCAGCACGTTCGGGTCCATGTCCGCCGTGTCCACGCGGTCCGTCAGGTCGGCGAGGATTTCGTTGTTGGCGAACTCGCCCAGTCGGCGGATCTCGATCGCGAAGACGTCCGGGGCCTCGCGGGATGCCACCTGCGTGGTGAGCCGGTCGTAGTAGGGGGTGAAGTCGGTGTACTCCGGCTCCACTTGGATGCCGGGATTCTTCTCCTCGAAGAGAGCGATCGCCTCTTCGGTGAGCTGGTGGCGGGAGTCGTTCCCCCACCAGGCCATCCGCAGTGTCACCGATCCGTCGTCCGAGCCGCCGTCGTCGCCGCCGCACGCGGTGGCGCTCGCCAGGAGCACCCCCACTGCGGAGAACGCCGCGTACACGTTCCTTCTCCGTTTTGACATGACATTCCCTTTCGTAGGAACCGGGCTATCGCAGCCCGGTGGTGGCGATGCCGCGGATCAGATACCTCTGGCCGGCGAGGAAGAAGCCGAAGATCGGGCCCAGGGACAGCAGGGACATGGCGAACATGGGGCCCCAGGACGAGTTGCCACTGGCATCCATGAAGGTGCGCAGTGCCACAGGAGCCGTGAACATGTCCGGGTTGGTGAGGAAGATCAGCTGGCTGAGGAAGTCGTTCCATGTCCAGATGAAGGTGAAGATCGCCGTGGTGGCCAGCGCCGGCATGGACAACGGGATGATGATGCGGCTGAAGATCCGCCAGTGCCCGGCCCCGTCGATCCTGGCCGCCTCGTCCAGGTCCCTCGGCAGTGTCCTGATGAACTGCACCATCAGGAAGATGAAGAACGCGTCCGTGGCCAGGAACTTCGGGATGATCAGCGGCCAGAAGGTGTTGATCCAGTCGAGTTCGGAGAACAGGACGTACTGCGGGACGAGTACGGCGTGCAGGGGCAGCATGATCGAGCCCAGCATCACCGCGAACCACAGGCGCTTGAGGGGGAACTCCAGCCTCGCGAAGGCATAGGCCGCGAGCGAACAGGCCATGAGGTTGCCGATCACGGCACCGATCGTGACGATGGCCGAGTTGACGAAGTAGTGACCGAAGGTATGGCTCAGTGCGTCCCAGCCCTCGGAGAAGTTGTCGAGGGTGACCTCCCCGGGGATCAGGCCGGTTTCCCGGAAGATGAGCTCCTCCGGTTTCAGCGCACTGGAAAGCATCCAGAGCAGCGGGTAGAGCATGATGAAGCCGAACCCGATGAGCAGCAGATGAGTGATGATGCGGTGACGCTGCGCCGCGGCCAGCGTCCTGGCCAGCAGGGTGCCGTTGCGCTCAGTTTTATTTGTCACTGTAGAACACCCAGTATTTCGACATGCCGAAATTGATGGCCGTGAAAGTGGCGATGATGAGAACGAGCACCCAGGCCATCGCCGACGCGTATCCCATTTCCAGGGAAGGACCGAAACCCTTCAGGTAGATGTACATGGTGTAGAAGAGCGTGGAATCCGCAGGACCGCCTTTACCTCCGCTCACCACGAACGCCTGGGTGAAGGACTGGAAGGCGTTGATCAGCTGCAGCACCAGGTTGAAGAAGATGATCGGTGTGAGCAACGGCAGAGTGATGGAGCGGAATTGCCGCAGCTTGTTGGCGCCGTCGATCCCCGCCGCCTCGTAGAGGCTGTGCGGGATCTGCCGCAATCCGGCCAGGAAGATGACCATGGGTGCGCCGAACGTCCAGACGTTCAGGATGATCAGGGTTCCCAGGGCCGTGTCCGGATCGGCGATCCAGCTGGTGCCCTCGACCCCGAAAATGCCGAGGAAGCCGTTCACGATCCCGTCGTCGCCGAAGATCTGCCGCCACAGGATCGCAATGGCGACACTCCCGCCGAGCAGCGAGGGCAGATAGTAGATCGACCGGTAGATGGGCAGTCCTGACACACCGCGGTCCAGGAGCAGGGCGAGCCCCAGGGCGAAGCCCAGCTGGAGCGGGACGGAGACGAAGACGTACACCGCCGTGTTCCGCAACGCCTTCATGTAGCGCGGGTCGTCGGTGAACATCCGCTCGTAGTTGTCAAGACCGACCCAGTTGGCGTCACCGATCAGGTTGTAGTCGGTGAAGGACAGGTAGAGCGAGGCCACCAGCGGTCCCGCGGTGATCGCGGCCAGACCGATGAACCAGGGCGCCAGGAACAGATAGCCCGTCAGCGCCTCGCGGCGGCGGCGGCTCTTCGCGGCCTTGGGCTCGGGCGGCCCTTTGCGCGGCCCTTTGCGCAGCGACAGCGAGCGTGCCCGGGTCGGTTCCGCGCGTATCTCGGTGCGAGTCATGCCGGACCGCCCCGTCCCCTTGGCCAGGACTGACAACGGGCGTTCACCGTACGGTGGTGCTCGGGCCGGCCCGTCGCGGACGGGACGGGAATATGCTTGATCATCTGCACTCTCCCTGCGAGCGCTGGAATCGGACAACGGACGAACAGCTCATGGATGAGGCCTGCCACCTCCCGCCCCCTGCTCAGGCAGGACCGGGGTCGGCACCTCGAAGGCGCCCCCGCGGGTAGCGCGCCCAGTCCACGGCCAGTTCGGAGTACAGGGCCAGTTCCGCCGCCCCTCGCGCGGTCAGTCCGTCGATGCCGGGGATGACCCGGCGCGGCCCGCTGTCACCCGGCTCACTGCGCCAGACGTCCGGTGGCAGGGCCAGCGGATCGGGAGCGGTACGCACCGCCTCGACGACCCGCGTGAACGCCCCGGTGCGCGCCAGCGGGACCAGCAGCGGCACACCTTCGCGCAGGTGTGCCACAAGATTGGCCAGCAGGTCGGTGCGGCCGTGCTCGGAAACCTGCGGCTGCTCTCCTGCCCGTTCGAGCAGCAGCCGGTCCGCCTTGTACCAGAAGGTGATCCGGCCCGCGTCGCCGTGCACCACCACGTAGGGCTCACCCGGCCGCTCGGCGCACAACGTCACGGCGGCCACCACCTGTCCACCCGCCGTGGTGGTGATTCTCGCGCAGGAGGTGTCGTCGGCGGCGATGTCATTGGCCCGGTACAGCTCCAGGTCAACGGCCGCGATGTCCTCCGCCCGTTCGGCACCCTCGATGCGCAGCGAGGTGGCGACCGCGTGGGCGAGCGGATTGGTGAGCACGCCGTCCACCACGTCGCGGCCGTCCAGGCGACGGTTTCCGCCCCAGGCCGCGCGGCGCCAGTAGGACTCGTCGCGCACCCAGGCGCCGGCCGCGCCGATGCCCGACACGGTGCCGATCGCACCGGCACCGATCAGCTCGGCAATCCGGCCCAGGGCATGCGAACCCAGGGACTGGAAGCCGACCTGGCACACCGTCCCGGCTGCCGCAAGTCCGCCGGCGAGCTGCTCGAACGCGGCGCTGGAGGGGGTCGGCGGCTTCTCCAGCAGCAGATGCGCGCCCGTGCGGGCCGCGATCAAGCCGAGTTCGGCGTGGGTGTGGATGGGAGTGCAGATCACGACCACCTCTGCCGCGGTGTGCTCCACGAGGCGGGCCAGGTCGTCCGACTGCGCCACACCGCTGTGCCCGGCCAGCTCCTCCTCGTCCAGCGGGCTGACATCGCAGACCCCGGCCAGAGTGACCAGGCCCTGCTCACCGAGCCGGCGGATATTGCGCAGGTGCCAGCGGCCGTGCCCGCGGGCACCCGCGAGGACGACCGGTACCGGGCGGCTCGCCCCGGCACCGTCTTCCTTGACGGCGTCGGCCATCTCCGCTCTCCAAACTCTCAGCGGGCGGTCGGCGGGTAACCGCTTACCGCACGGGCGTGGGTGGATGGGGTCGGGTGAGGAATCGAAGGCCGGAGCGGCGTAGGTGCTGACGCTCAGCCCGCGTAAGGCTCTGGGACATCTCCCGGGCGGGAGAGGAAGGTGAAGTCGCAGCCGGTATCGGCCTGCGTGATGTGCTCCTGGTACAGGGCGCCGTAGCCGCGCCCGTAGCGGGCGGGAGGCGGCTGCCAGGCGGCGCGGCGCCTGGCCAGTTCCTCCTCGCTCACGTCGAGGCGCAGGGTGCGTGCCTCGACATCGAGGGTGATCGCGTCACCGGTCCGCACCAGCGCCAGCGGCCCTCCGACGTGCGACTCGGGGGCGATGTGCAGCACGCAGGCGCCGTAACTGGTGCCGCTCATCCGGGCGTCGGAGAGCCGGACCATATCGGTGACGCCCTGCTTGAGCAGGTAGTCGGGGATGGGCAGCATGCCGTACTCGGGCATGCCGGGCCCGCCCAGCGGCCCGGAGCCGCGCAGCACCAGCACGCTGTCCGCGGTGATGCCCAGGGCGGGGTCGTTGATGGTGCGCTGCATGGACCGGTAGTCGTCGAACACGACGGCGGGGCCGGTGTGCCGCAGCAGATGGGGCTCGGCGGAGATGTGCTTGATGAGCGCGCCGTCGGGGGCGAGGTTGCCGCGCAGTACGGCCAGGCCGCCGCCGGTGGCGACGGGGTTGTCCGGCGTGCGGATCACCTCGTCGTCGTGCACCAGTGCGCCGGCCAGCTGCTCGCGCAGCGAGTCGTGCGCGATGGTCGGGCGGTCCAGGTGCAGGTGGTTCTCGCCCAGCCTGGCCAGCAGCCCTGGCAGCCCGCCCGCGTAGTAGAAGTCCTCCATCAGGTACCGCCCGCCGGGGCGGACATCGGCCAGCACGGGGACCTCGCGGGCGATGCGGTCGAAGTCGTCGAGCGACAGCGGGAGGCCCGAGCGCCCGGCCATGGCGATCAGGTGGATCACCGCGTTGGTGGAGCCGCCGAGTGCCAGCACGGTGGTGATCGCGTCCTCGTAGGCCTCGCGCGTGAGGAAGCGGGAGAGACGGGCGCCGGACCTGACCAGGCTGACGATACGCAGCCCGGCGGCGGCGGCCATCCGGCTGTGCGCCGAGTCGACGGCGGGAATGGCGGCGGCGCCCGGCATGGTGACCCCGAGGACCTCGGCGGCCGAGGTCATGGTCGAGGCGGTGCCCATGGTCATGCAGGTGCCGGGGGACCGTGCCAACCCGCCTTCCAGCTCGGCGAGTTCGCGGTCACCGATACGCCCGGCGCGCTTCTCGTCCCAGTACTTCCACATATCGGTACCGGACCCGAGCGTCTCGCCTCGCCAGTGTCCGCGCAGCATGGGCCCGGCAGGCACGAACACGGCCGGCAGATCGACGCTGGCCGCTCCCATGAGAAGCGCCGGGGTCGTCTTGTCGCACCCGCCGAGCAGCACGGCTCCGTCCACGGGATAGGAGCGCAGCAGCTCCTCCGTCTCCATGGCCAGGAGGTTCCGGTAGAGCATGGGCGTCGGCTTCTGGAACGTCTCGGAGAGCGTGGACACCGGGAATTCCAGCGGGAAACCGCCCGCCTGCCACACCCCCCGCTTGACGGCCTCGGCGCGCTCCCGCAGGTGCTGATGGCAGGGGTTGATGTCGGACCAGGTGTTGAGCACCGCGATAACGGGCTTGCCCATGTGCTCCTCGGGCAGGAACCCCAACTGCCTGGTTCGCGCCCGATGGCTGAACGAGCGCAGGCCGCCCGCCTGGTACCACCGCGCACTGCGCAACTCGCTGTCGCCGGCGGGGCGGTCAGCGTCACGAGCGACCGGGTCGGCGCCACCGTTGTGGGCGGCGGGCTCCGCCGGCCCGACCGCCGGGGCGGCGGCGCGGCTTTCCTCGTTCCCGCTCATCGCGCGTCCCATCCGTCGATCATCTCGGCGACCACCGGGCGCAACGCCTCGGGCAGCAGGCTGCTGGGCGCCCGCACGTCCCGGCGGCACAGGCCGAGAACGGCCAGCGCCTCCTTGACGACCGTCACGTTGTACTCCGAGCCCCGCTCGGCGCGCAGCTCCTCCAGGGGCCGGATCAGCTCCCACACCCGCATCGCCGCCGGATAGTCCGCCGCGCGCAGCGCATGCAGCATTTCGAGCGACACCCGGGGCGCCACATTCACCAGGCCCGAGGTGAACCCGGTGGCACCGCAGGCGAAATACGCCGGCGCCGACAGCTCAGCCAGTCCCGCCACCCACACGAACCGTTCCAGACCGGCGTCCCTGGCCACCGCCGCGAAGCGCACCGGGTCCCCGGCCGCGTACTTCACGCCGATCACGTTGGGGCAGGCCTCGCCCAGCCGGGCGATCGTGGCACCTTCGATCATGGCGCTGCGGACGTAGGGAACCACGCCCAGCTCCGGCACGGCCTCCGCGATGGTCCGGTGATAGTCCAGCCAACCGTCCTGCGAGACGTAGGGGTGAACAGGCTGGTGGATCATCACCATGTCCGCCCCCGCCGCCCGCGCCTCGCGGGCGGCGCTCACCGCGGCGCCTGTCTCCTGCCCGACGCCCGCGATGATCTGCGCGGCGCCGTCGGCCTCGGCGACGGTCAGCTCCACCTCGGTCCGCCGCTCCTCGGGCGTCAGCGAATAGAACTCGCTGGTGTTGCCGTTGGGCGTCAGCGTCCGCACGCCGCCGTCGAGCAGCCGGCGCACCAGCGCCCGGTAGGTCTTCTGCTCGATCCGGCCATCGGCGTCGAATGGGGTGACGGTGATGGCCACCACATCGGCCAGCGCCGCACGTTGCTTCCCGAACAGCTCGACGGATTCTCCGGCAGCGGGTCCGGTCAGGGCAGTCATGACTCTCCTTCGGCGGAAACTGCGGGGGACGCGGACTCCGCGGGGGACGCGGACTCCTCGGGAAACGCGGACTCCTCGGGAAACGCGCGCCGCACGAAGCCCTCGATGTGCTGGTGCAGCAGCCGGGCGGCCTCCTCGGCCCGCCCGTCTTCCGCGCGGGCCAGGATCTCCCGGTGCTCGTCGGCCTCGCGCCCCCACGTGGGGACGCTCTGCCAGGCCACCGAGGACACCAGGGCCGCCTGGTCGCGCAGATCATCCAGCATCCTGACGAGCAGCGGATTGCCGCAGGGCAGGTACAGCGCCCGGTGGAAGTCCCGGTTGGCCAAGGAACGCTCCGCCGTGTCGCCGGCCGCGTCGGCCCGATCGAGGGCGGCGTGCGCCACGGCCAGTCCGGCCCGTGAGCTGACCGTGCGGCGCAGCGCCTCAGGCTCCAGGAGAAGCCGCACGTCGTAGACCGAACGCGCCATCGCCGCGTCCACCGCGCGCACCGCGGCGCCCTTGTACTCGCTCATCACCACGAGACCGCGCCCGGCCAGAGTCTTCAGCGCCTCACGGACCGGAGTCTTGGACACCCCGAACGTCCTGGCCAGCTCCGTCTCCACCAGCGCGGTGCCAGGGGCCAGCCCGCCGGTCAGGATCGCGTGCGTCAGGTGCTCCAGGACGTACTGCGTGCGGGACGGAATGGGCACCGGCGCGGCGCCGGACAGGGGTGCGTTCATGCGGGGCGAGGCCTTACTGGGAGATCGTGCACGATGTCTCGTGTACCGCGTCTCGTATATGAGATATGCCGTACGAGCAGCGGTGTCGATGAACGTAGGACCCACGGGGCAGCGAGTCAACGGTTCTGACGAAAGTGCTGCCGCCGCCCCGCGGGAGCGAACGAGCCCGCCACCGGCGGGGGTTCGCGGGGGCGACGCAACGGTCACCGCCCCCGACGCGTCAGCACGTCACCTGCTCGTGCTGCTCGCCGTTCTGTTCAGGGCTGTGTCTCGCCGGCGAGCCATTCGGCGAGGTGGGCGGCTGTGGCGGGGGCGTGCTGGTTGATGAGGGTGAAGTGGTTGCCCGCGACGGTGCGGGTGGCGGTGACGTGGGGAAGGACGGTCTGCCAGCCGTTCGGTGCCGGGTCCGCCCCCGGCGGGAGGGGCATGGGTTCCGAGGCGCGCAGGAGCAGGGTCGGGAAGGGGACGGGGGCGGGCGTCCAGGTGTGGAGGAGCCGTTCCGTCCAGGCGTAGGCGGACAGGTCGGCGGCGGTGTAGCCGTCCGTGAGGTGTTCGCGTTCGTAAAGGCCGTGCCACAGGTGGGGCAGGAGGCCGCGGGCGGTGGGTGACTCCAGGATGTAGGTGTCCAGGAGGACAACGGCCCGCACGGGCGTGCCATGGGCGGCGAGGTGGCGGGCCGTCTCGTGGGCGAGGATGCCGCCGGACGACGTCCCCAGGAGGACCACCGGCTCTGTGGGGGCGCCAACGGCCAGGGCCAGGCCCTCGACGAGCGCCTCCCGGGTGGCGGGCAGTTCCTCGTCGGCGCGGAAGCCGGGGGGCGTCAGACAGGTGACGGCCCAGTCGTCCGGGAGCGCCTGGGTGAGGGCGGCGTAGGTGTGGGGTCCGGTCAGGGGCACGATGGGGGCCACGCAGACGAGGTGGGAGCCCGAGGTGCCGGTGCCGGCGGCGAGCCGGTCCACGGTGGGCGGAACGGGCCCGGTGCTCCTGGGCCGCAGGGCCGCCAGGCCGAGGAGCAGGCCTTCGGCCTCGTCCATGCGCCCCGTCCGCACGGCGTCGCGGTGGAGTTCCGCGACCAGGTCGGGCGCCGGGGCTCCGCCGCTGCCGCTCTCCTCGGCCCGCGGCGAGGCGAGGTGGTCGAGGAGGTGGTCGGCCAGGTCGGCAGGGGTGGGATGCAGGAGGACGACGGTGCTGGGCAGCGCCGTGTCCAGCACCGCGGCGAGCCGGTTGCGCAGGTCGACCGACGCCAGCGAGTCCATGCCGTGGTCGGGGAACGCCGCGTGCTCGTCGAGCGCCTCCGCGGACGCGTGGCCGAGCACCGCCGCGGCCTCGTTCCGCACCAGGTCGACGAGCAGTTGCCGCCGCCCGGCGGGCGGGAGAGCCCGCAGCCGTTGCGTGAACCGGCCGTCGCCGCTCGCCGCCGCGGGCGCGCCCGCGGCCTGTGCCTCGGGCAGTTCGTCGAAGAACGCGCTCGGTCCGGTCGCGGTCGCGACGGAAAGGTAGCGTTCCCAGTCGATGTCCGCGATCGTCAGCGCGGTCTCCTCCTCGTGCAGGGCCTGGGCGAGGCCCGCCAGCGCCAGCTCGCCGTCGAGGAACGACATGCCGCTGCGCAGGAGTTGCTCGCCGTCCTGCTCGCTCATCTGCCCGCGCGCCTCCTGCCACGGGCTGCACGAGAGGGCCGTCGCGCAGGCGCCGCGGGCGCGGCGCTGCGCCGCCAGCGCCCCCAGATAGGCGTCGGCGACCGCCTGTGCCGCGTGGTGGCCGATGCCCCAGACACCGGCCATCGACGAGAACATCACGAAGGCGTCAAGACCGGAGTCGTCGAGCAGTTCGTCGAGGTGCGCGGCCCCCGCCACCTTCGCGTGCGCCGCGTCGGCGAAGTGCGCCGGGCCCGAGGTGCCGATCGGCCCGAGAACGCGCGTTCCGGCCGTGTGCATGACGGCGCGCACCGGGCGGCCGTCCGCCGCGAGCCGGTCGAGAACGGCGGCCACGTCCTTCCGGTCGGTCAGATCGCACGGCACCACCTCGACGGACGCCCCCTGGGCGCTCAGCTCCGCCGCGAGAGCGATCGTGCCGGGTGCCGCCGCGCCGCGCCGGCTCGTCAGCACCAGGTGCCCCGCGCCCTGCCGGGCCAGCCACCGGGCGACGCGGCTGCCGAGCGCCCCGGTGCCGCCCGTCACCAGCGTCGTGCCGCCGGGCGCCCAGGTGCTGGGCGAGCCGGCTCGTGCCGGTGCCCGCACAAGGCGCCGGACGAGGACGCCCGAGGACCGCACCGCGGCCTGGTTCTCCCCGGAACCCGTGGTCAGCAGGGCGGCGAACCGCCTGGCCGTCCGGGTGTCGAGCCGTTCCGGGAGGTCGGCGAGGCCGCCCCGCAGGGACGGCGCCTCCACGGCCGCCGTCCGGCCGAGCCCGAGGACCATGGCCTGCCGCGGGTGGCGCACGGGGTCGGCCGCCCCGGTCGAGACCGCGCCGCGGGTCACCATCCACAGCGGCACCTCGGCGCCGGACTCCATCAGCGCCCGGATCAGGGACACGGTCAGCGCCAGGCCGGTGGGCAGTGCCGTCCCGCCGCCGTCCGTGTCCTCGGCCGCCGCGAGCAGCGACAGCACTCCGGCCACCCGGTGGACGTCGCCGAGCCGTTCCGCGAGCGTCCCGGGATCGGTGCAGGTCCCGTCGACGACCACCCGGCGTGCCTCGGCGCCGTGCGCGGCGAGCGCGGCCAGCACGTCGGCACCGTCCGCACCATCGGCACCGGTGGCACCATCGGCACCGGTGGCACCGTCCGTGGTGAGGACCAGCCAGGTCCCGGTCAGTGACGGGTCGGCGGGCACGCGCAGTGGTGTCCACACCGTCCGGTAGCGCCGCCTGCTGGTCAGGGTGTGCCGGTCCTGCCTCCCGCGCCACGCGGACAGCGCCGGGAGGACCGAGCCGAGCGCCGCCCGGTCCTCCTCGCCTTCGAGGCCGATCAGCGCGGCGACCGCGGCCGGGTCCCCCCGGCCCACGGCGTCCCACAGCGGCTCGTCGGCGGCGCCGGGCGCGCCGGTTTGGCCGGCCTGGCCGGGCGCCGCGATGGTCGGGGCGGTCGGGGCGGTCCAGTAGGACTCGTGCTGGAACGCGTAGGTGGGCAGGTCCACCGTGCGTCCGCCGGCGAGCACCGCGCTCCAGTCGACGGGCGCGCCGTGGGCGTACGCCTCCCCGAGGGAACGCAGGACCCGGTCCCATCCGCCGTCGTCCCGGCGCAGCGTGCCGAGGGCGAGCGCCTGGCTGTCCGCGCTTTCGACGATGTCGCTGATGCCGATCGAGAGCACCGGATGCGGGCTGATCTCGATCATGAACCCGTATCCCTCGTGCACGAGGCCCGTCATCGTCTCGGCGAACGACACGGTCTCCCGCAGATTGCGGCACCAGTACCGGGCGTCCAGTTCCTCCGTGTCCAGACGGCCGCCGGTCACCGTGGACCAGAACGGCACCTCGGACGGGCCGGGCCGCACCGGGGCCAGCACATCGAGCAGCTCGGCCTCGATCCGGTCCGTGTGCGCCGAGTGGGCGGCGAAGTCCACCCCTTCCAGCCACCAGCGCATGATCCCGGCCTTGGACAGGCCCCGCTCGACCTCGCGGAGGGCGGCCGGATCACCGGAGAGCGTCACGGTCCTCGGTCCGTTGACCACCGCGATCGACACCGCGCCGGACACCCCTTCCATGAGCGGCCGCACCTGTTCCCGCGAGGCCATCACCGACATCATCGCGCCGCTTCCTGACAGGCGTTCGCGGATGAGGCGGCTGCGCAGGGCGACCACGCGGGCGCCGTCGTCCAGCGAAAGGCCGCCGCTGACGCAGGCGGCGGCGATCTCGCCCTGGGAGTGACCGACGACGGCGGCCGGTTCGACCCCGAAGGAGCGCCAGAGGGCGGCGAGCGAGACCATGACCGACCACAGCACGGGTTGCAGGACGTCGGGCCGGCCCTCGACCGGCGGGGCGCCCGGCTCGCCGCGCATCACGCCGGTGGGTGACCAGTCGAGGTACGGGGCCAGCGCCGCCTCGCACTCGCCGATGCGGGCCGCGAAGACGGGAGAGGCGTCGAGCAGTTCCGCGGCCATTCCGCGCCACGCCGCGTCCTGCCCGGGGAACACGAAGACCACAGGGCCCCGCCCGGGAGCCGTTCCCCGGAGCACGCCGGGGTGGGAGGTGCCCTCGGCGAGGGCCGCGAGGCCGCCGCGCAGCGCCGCCCGGTCGTCACCGACCAGCACCGCCCGGTGCTCGAACGCGGCGCGGGTCGTCGCCAGCGAGTACCCGATGTCCACCGGCCGCAGCACAGGGCGGTCGTCCAGGTGGGAGTCCAAGTGGGCGAGCAGTTCCGCGGCCTGGGCGCGCAGCGCGCCGGCCGATTTGCCGGCCAGCGGCCAGGCCACCGGGCCTTCCGCGGCCGGTGCCGCGACCGGTGCCGGGGCGTGCGCCGGGGCGTGCGCCGGGGCCTGCTCAAGGACGACGTGCGCGTTGGTCCCGCTCATCCCGAACGCCGACACCCCGCACCGCCGCGGACGGCCCAGTTCGGGCCACGGGGCCGGCTCGGTCAGCAGGCCGACCGCGCCCGCGTCCCAGTCGATGCGGGAGGACGGCGTGGTGACGTGCAGCGTCTTCGGCAGCCGGCCGTGCCGCAGCGCCATCACCATCTTGATGACGCCCGCGACTCCGGCGGCGACCTGGGTGTGTCCGATGTTGGACTTGACCGAGCCGATCAGCAGCGGCGGGCTGTCGCCGCGGTCCTGACCGTAGGTGGCGAGCAGGGCGTGCGCCTCGATCGGATCGCCGAGCGCCGTGCCCGTTCCGTGTGCCTCGACGGCGTCGACGTCGGACGCCGCGAGCCCGCTGTTGGCGAGGGCCTGCCGGATGACCCGCTGCTGCGCCGGGCCGCTCGGGGCCGTCAGCCCGTTGGAGGCGCCGTCGGAGTTCATCGCCGAGCCGCGGACGAGCGCCAGCACCCGGTGGCCGTTCCTGACCGCGTCCGACAGCCGTTCCAGGACCAGGAGACCGGCGCCTTCCGCGATGCCCATGCCGTCCGCCGACTCGTCGAACGCCTTGCACCGCCCGTCGGGTGCCGTGACCCGGTGCCTGCTCAGGGAGACCAGGGTGTCGGGGCCGGTCAGCACCGTCGCGCCGCCGGCGAGTGCCAGGGTGCTCTCCCCGGCACGCAGCGACTGGCAGGCCATGTGCAGCGCGACCAGCGACGCCGAACAGGCCGTGTCCACGGTCACGGTCGGCCCCTGGAAGTCGAACAGGTAGGCGATGCGGCCCGACAGCACGCTGGGGATCGTGCCGGTGAGCTGGTACCCGTCGGAGTCCGTCGACGCCCCCGCGCCGTGCTGCTGGGCGGTTGCCGAGACGAACGTGCCGGTCGTGCTGCCCCGCAGGGACGTCGGGTCGAGCCCGGCGCGTTCGAACGCCTCCCAGGCCAGCTCAAGCAGTATGCGCTGCTGCGGGTCCATCGACGTCGCCTCGCGCGGCGAGATGCCGAAGAAGCCCGCGTCGAACTCGTCGGCGCCGTCCAGGAAGCCGCCCGCCGACGAGTAGGTCGTGCCCGTGCGGCCCGGGTCGGGGTGGTAAAGGTCCGGGTCCCAGCCGCGGTCGGCGGGCAGCGGGGACACGGCGTCCGTGCCCGCGATCAGCAGCTCCCACAGCTGCCGGGGCGAGCGCACCCCGCCGGGGAAGCGGCAGCTCATTCCGATGATCGCGATGGGTTCCGCATCGGAGCCCCGGGCCGCCGCACCGCCCGCCGCACCGCCCGCCGCGGCCGGAGCCGGGGCCGCGGTCGGCCGCTCGCCGCCTCCCCCGCCGCCCAGTTCGGCCCGCAGGTGGGCGGCGAGCGCTTCCGGCGTCGGATGGTCGTAGATCAGGGTCGAGGGCAGGTTCAGCCCCGTCCGCTTCCGCAGGGCGTGCCGCAACTGGCCGGTCGTCAGCGAGTCGAAGCCCATGTCCTTGAACGTCCGCCCCTCCGCGCCCGCCACCGGGCCCCGGTGCCCGAGCACCGCCGCGGCCTGCTCGCGCACCAGCCGCAGCAGGTCGGCGGCCGTTCCGGACGGCAGGCCGAGGTCGGCGCCGGTGGCGGAGGCGGCCCGGCGGGCGGCCGGGACCAGTCCGCGGAAGACGGCGGGCACCGTCTCGCGCGCCCGCAGCGCGGCCCGGTCGACGCGTGCCGCGACGACGGACGCCTCGCCCGCCGCGCCGGCGGCGTCGAACCAGGCCAGTCCCTGTTCGGTGGAAAGCACCGGCAGTCCCGCCGCGGCGATCCTGCGCACCTGCGTGGCGCTCAGCCCCGCGGACATACCGGCGTCCCCAGGCCACGGCCCCCAGCCGATGGACAGGCCCGGAAGCCCGTCCGCGGCGCGCCGCCGCGCCAGCGCGTCGAGGAACGCGTTCGCCGCGGAGTAGCCGGCCTGTCCCGCGTTGCCCAGGACGCCGAACACCGACGAGAACATCACGAACGCCGTCGGGCCGCGGTCGCGGGTGAGTTCGTGCAGATGCCAGGCGCCGTCGAGCTTCGGGCGGAACACGGTGTCCAGCCGGTCGGGCGACAGCGTCCCGACCAACCCGTCGTCGAGCACACCGGCGGCGTGCACCACACCGGTCAGCGGGTGCTCGGCCGGGATCGCCGCCAGCAGAGCGGCCACTGCCGCGCGGTCCGAGACGTCGCAGGCGGCGGCGACCACCCGAGCGCCGTGCCCGGTCAGTTCGGCGACCAGTTCGTCGGCGCCCTCGGTGCGGGCGCCCCGGCGGCCGGCCAGCACCAGGTGACGCACCCCGTGCACGGTGACCAGGTGCCGGGCGACCAGCGCGCCGAGACCGCCGAGGCCGCCGGTGATCAGCACGGTGCCCTCGCCGTCCCACACCGTGCCGGGGGCCGCCGGCCGCGGTTTTGCGGCGGGGGCGAGGCGGGGCACGAGCAACTCACCGGCGCGCAGCGCCAGTTCGGGCTCACCGCAGTCGAGCGCCGCGCGCAGCACCGTCCCGGGGGCGACGTCGTCCGCGGGGTCCACGTCGAGCAGCACGAAGCGGCCGGGGCTCTCCTCCCGGGCCGAACGCACCAGCCCCCACACGGCGGCCGCCACCACGTCGGGGGTTTCGCGGGACGTGGTCGCCACCGCCCCGCGGGTCAGGAACACCAGTTGGGGGAGCGGGCCTGCGCCGTCCTCGTCGTCCAGGCGCTGCCGCAGCACGTCGAGCACGGACGCGGTGACGTCACGGACCGCCTCCGGCACCGGCAGCCCGGCGGGCACGGTGACCGGAACCAGCACCGCCGCCCCGTCAGCTCCGTCCGCCCCGTCAGCTCCGTCCGCGACGCGGTCGTGGCCCCCGGTGTCCGGCACCGGGGCGGGCAGCCAGTCAAGGCGCAGCAGCGGCTGCGCGAACGCGGTCGCCGCGGTCGTCACGGTCGCCGCGGCGGGAACGTCCTGCGGGCGCAGCCGCAGCGAGCGCACGGACAGCACCGGGTCGCCCGCGGCGTCCGCCGCGGACAGCGTGACCGTGTCATCGCCCGTCCGGCTCATCCGCACCCGCAGCACGGACGCGCCGGCGGCGTGCAGGGACACCCCGGCCCAGGCGGACGGCAGCCGCCGGCCGTCCGCGTCGTCGAGCCCGGTCAGCGGCACGAGGTGCAGCGCCGCCGCCAGCAGCGCGGGGTGCAGGCGGAAGGCGTCGGCGTCGTCGGCGACGTGCTCCGGGAGCACGACCTCGGCCAGCACCTCGTCACCTGCTGCCCAGGCCGCCCCGAGTCCGGGGGGCGCCGACTCGTGGTAGCCGTCCAGGTCGACCGGAACGGCGTTCGCGGGCGGCCACGCCTGCCCGTCCGCGGTGCCGACCGCGGCCGTTCCCCGCGCGAGTGTTCCGGTGGCGTGCAGGGTCCACGGCGTGTCCGGCGGGTCGGCGGGGCGCGCGTAGACGTTCAGGGTGCGCCGGCCGTCGTCGCCCGGGCCGCCGATCGCGGCCTGGACCCGTACCTCGCCCGGGCCCCGCGCGGGCAGCACCAGCGGTGCGGCCAGGGTGAGTTCCTCAAGGAGGCCGCAGCCGGCCTCATCGCCCGCCCGTACCGCCAGCTCCAGGAAGCCGCTCGCGGGGAAGACCACCTGCCCGTTCTCCACATGGTCGGCCAGCCACGGCTGCGCCGTCACCGACAGCAGGCCGGTGCACAGCAGGCCGCCGCTCTCCGGCCGTTCCACGGCCGCGCCGAGCAGCGGGTGCTCCAGGCGGTTCAGCCCCGCGGAGACCACGCCGGCCGACGGGCCCCGGCCGGTGGCCGCCGTCCAGTAACGGTCCCGCTGGAACGCGTAGACCGGCAGCTCGACGCGGCGCGCGCCGGTCCCGGCGAACAGTCCGGCCCACCGCACCGGCACCCCCCGCACGTACAGCCGGGCGACCGCCGTCAGCGCCGTGGTCTCTTCGCCCTGGTCCTTGCCGAGCAGCGGCACCGTCTCCGTGTCGGCGACTTCGGCCAGCACGTCCTGCCCCAGCACGTCCTGAGCCAGCACGGACAGCGTCGCGTCCGGGCCCAGTTCGAGGAAGACGCGGGCACCGGCCACCGCCGCGGCGGCGACCGCGTCGGCGAACCGCACGGTCTGCCCGACGTGCCGCACCCAGTAGTCGGGGGTGCGGATCTGCTCGGCCGGGAGCCGTTCACCGGTGACGGTCGAGACGATCGGGATGCGCGGTTCGGCGAAGGCCAGGCCCTCGACGACCGCACGGAAGCCGTCGAGCATCGGCGTCATCAGCGGGGAGTGGAACGGGTGTCCGACGCGCAGTCGCGTCGTCCTGCGTCCTTCGGCCGCGAACCGGTCCGCGATCGCCCGCACCGCGTCGGCGTCGCCCGACACCACCACCGCCCGGGGGCCGTTGACCGCGGCGAGTCCCACCCGGTCCTCGGCACCGGCGAGCAGCGGCACCACCTCGTCCTCGGCGGCCTCAAGCGCGATCATGGCGCCGCCCTCGGGAAGCGCCTGCATCAGCCGTCCGCGGGCGGCGACGAGCGTGCACGCGTCGGGCAGCGAGAGCACCCCGGCCACGTGCGCCGCCGCGATCTCGCCGACCGAGTGCCCGAGCAGCAGATCCGGCGCGGCTCCCCACGACTCCACCAGCCGGAAGAGGGCCACTTCGAGGGCGAACAGCGCCGGCTGGGCGTACTCGGTACGGCTGAGCAGTCCCGTCCCGTCGCCGAACACCACCTCGGACAACGGCCGTTCGAGCTTGCCGTCCAGCAGCGCGCAGACCTCGTCCCACGCCGCCGCGAACACCGGGAAGGCGGCGTGGAGTTCGCGCCCCATGCCTGGCCGCTGCGCGCCCTGGCCGGCGAACAGCCACGCCGACAGGCCCGGATCGCCCACCGCCGTGCCCTCCGCCACCGGCACGGGCTGCCCGGTGCCGTCCGCCGTGGCCAGGAGCACCGCCCGGCACTCCAGATCGGAACGCGTCGTCGCCAGCGAGTACCCGATGTCCTGTGCCGCCGCGCCGGTGCCGGTCACGAACGCGGCCAGGCGGTCGAGTTGCGCCTGAAGCGCCGCCTCGGTGCGGGCCGACACCGCCCACGGCATCACGTGCGGCCCGGCCTCCGCCGGCGGCCCGACGGGCGGCACCGGCGGGTCCTCCGGCGGCTGTTCGATGATCACGTGTGCGTTGGTGCCGCTGATCCCGAACGACGACACGCCCGCCCGGCGGGGCCGCGCGGCCCGCGGCCACGGGGTGGACGCGGTCAGCAGTTCCACCGCGCCGGCCGACCAGTCCACCTGCGCGGACGGCGCGTCCACGTGCAGCGTCCTGGGCACCACACCGTGCCGCATCGCCAGGACCATCTTGATGACGCCCGCGACGCCGGCGGCGGCCTGCGTGTGCCCGATATTGGACTTGAGCGAGCCGAGCAGCAGCGGGCGGTCCTGCGCGCGGCCCTGCCCGTAGGTGGCGAGAAGCGCCTGCGCCTCGATCGGGTCACCCAGCCGGGTGCCGGTGCCGTGGCCCTCCACCGCGTCCACGTCCGAGGGGAGCAGGCCCGCACCGGCCAGGGCCTGGCCGATGACCTGCTGCTGCGCGGTTCCGCTGGGGGCGGTCAGCCCGTTCGACGCCCCGTCCGAGTTGACCGCGGAACCGCGCAGTACCGCCAGCACCCGGTGGCCGGCCCGGACGGCGTCGGACAGCCGTTCCAGCACCAGAACGCCCACGCCCTCGGACCAGCCGGTGCCATCGGCGGAATCCGCGTACGCCTTGCAGCGGCCGTCGGGCGACAGGCCGCCCTGCCGGGCGAACTCCACGAAGATCCCCGGCTCCGACATGACGGTGACGCCGCCGGCCAGCGCCAGGGAGCACTCGCCGCCGCGCAGCGCCTGTGCCGCCAGGTGCAGCGCCACGAGTGACGAGGAGCACGCCGTGTCCACGGTCAGCGCGGGCCCGCGCAGCCCCAGCGCGTAGGCGACCCGGCCGGACAGGACGCTCGGCGAGGTGCCGGTCAGCACATAGCCCTCCGCGGCGCCGGAACCGTCCTGCAGCCGGGGACCGTAGTCCTGCGCCATGGCCCCCACGAACACGCCGGTCCGGCTGCCGTGCAGGGACGACGGAGCGATCCCGGCCCGTTCCACCGCCTCCCAGCTCACTTCGAGCGCCAGCCGCTGCTGCGGGTCCATGGCCTCCGCCTCGCGCGGCGAGATCCCGAACAGGGCCGCGTCGAAACGGTCCGCGTCGTACAGGAACCCGCCCGGCCTGCCGGTCGCCAGCAGCTCCGGCGCCCAGCCGCGGTCGGTGGGCATGCCGGAGACGGCGTCGGTTTCGCCCGCCACCAGGTCCCACAGTTCCTCGGGCGAGGTCACCCCGCCCGGGTAGCGGCAGGCCATGCCCACGACGACCACCGGTTCGTCCGCCGGAACGGTGCGGGGCGCCGCCGGGGCGCCCCCGGCCGCCGGTCCTGTGAACCCGGCGGCCAGGTGGTCGGCGAACCGGTCGGGGGTGGAATGGTCGAACAGCGCGGTGTTGGCCACGGGCAGCCCGGTGACGTTCTTCAGCCGGGTCACCAGCTCCACGGTCATCGCCGAGTCGAAGCCAAGTTCCTTGAAGGACAGCGCCGGGTTCACCCGCTCCGCGGAGGCGGCGCCCAGCACCACCGCCGTCTCCGCACGGACCAGCCGTCCCAGATCGGCACGCGTCCGCGGAACGCCGGGCTCCGTTCCCGGCCCCTCAGGCTCCGGCTCCGGCTCCGGCTCCGGAGCGTGCCCGGTCACCAACGCCGCGGCGCCTTCGGCCGGTTCCGCCAGCCAGTACCGCTCCCGCTGGAAGGCGTACGTCGGCAGCGGCACCCGCCGGGCGCCGGTCCCGGCGAACGGCCTCGACCAGTCCACCGGCACCCCGCGGACGAACACCTCCGCCAGGCAGGTCAGGAACCGTTCCCACCCGCCCCGGTCCCGCCGCAGCGTGCCGACGGCGACCGCCCGGCCGCCCTCCGCGTCGATGACCTCCTGCACCGCGGCGGTCAGCACCGGGTGGGAGCTGACCTCGACGAAGACCCGGTGGTCCTGGCCGAGCAACGCCCGGACGGCCGGTTCGAAGCGGACGGTCTGCCGCAGGTTGCGATACCAGTACTCGCCGTCCATGCCGGTGGTGTCCAGCCAGGTGCCGGTCACCGTGGAGAACAACGGCACCTCGGCCCGCCGCGGGCGGATGCCGGCCAGCGTGGCCGGCAACTCCTCACGCACCCGCTCCGCCTGCGCCGAGTGCGAGGCGTAGTCGATCGCGATCCGCCGCGCCCGCACGTCCGCGCCCGCCAGTTCCCCGGACAGCGCCTCCAGCGCCGCCAGATCGCCGGAGACCGCCACCGAGGTCGGCCCGTTCAGCGCCGCGATCGACAGCCTGCCGTGCCACGGGGACAGCCACGCCTCCACCTCGGCCCGCGGCAGCGGCACCGACAGCATGCCGCCCGCCCCCGACAGGTGGGCGGCGATCGTCCGGCCGCGCAGGGCCACCACCCGGGCCGCGTCCTCAAGTGTCAGCGCACCGGCCACGCACGCCGCCGCGATCTCCCCCTGGGAGTGGCCAAGCACCGCGTCCGGGACCACCCCGTGCGCCTGCCACAGCGCCGCGAGGGAGACCATGACCGCCCAGGACGCGGGCTGGACCACGTCCACCCGCTCCAGCGAAGGGGCCCCCGCGTCCTGCCGCAGTACCTCCGGCAGCGACCAGTCCACATGGGGCGCGAGCGCGGCGGCGCACTCGGCCAGCCGTTCGGCGAACACCTCGGACTCCGCCATCAACCGGACGCCCATACCGGCCCATTGGGAGCCCTGCCCGGGGAAGACGAACACCGTCCTGCCCTCGACGTCGGCGACTCCGCGTACCAGGCCAGGCGCTGACTCGCCGTCGGCCAGCGCTGTCAGCGCGCCGGGGGCGCCGGGGGCGTCGTGGGCGCCGTCAGGACCGCCGGACGGCAGAACGACGGCGCGGTGCTGGAACGTGCTGGTCCGGCTGCCGGCCAGGGAGAAACCGACGTCCACCGGGTCGAGTCGCGGGTTCTCCGCCAGCCGGGACGCGAGGCGGGCGGCCTGCGCGCGGAGCGCGTCGTGGGTCCGGCCCGACAGCGGCCACGGCACCCGGCCCCCCGCCGCGGCGACACGGTGCGCGTCCGGAGCCGCGTTCCCCGGCGTCCGCGCGTTCCCCGGCGTCCGCTCGGCGGCGGACACGATCAGGTGGCAGTTGGTGCCCCCGATGCCGAACGACGACACACCGGCCAGCGCCCGGCCCTCGTGGTAGGGCCAGGGGCGGGCCGACGTCACCACGTCCACGTGCCACTCGTCGAAGCGGATCTGCGGGTTGGGCCGTTCGAAGCCCAGGCTCGCCGGCAAGGTGCCGTTCCGCAGCGACAGCGCGACCTTCACGAGGCCGGTGATGCCGGCGGCGCCCTCCAGATGCCCCACGTTCGTCTTCGCCGAACCGACCAGCAGCGGGCTGTCCGCGGAACGGCCCGCGCCGTAGACCGCGCCGAGCGCCGCCGCCTCCACCGGATCACCCACCCGGGTGCCGGTCCCGTGCAGCTCCACGTACTGGACCGCGGCCGGGTCGACCCCCGCCCGGCGGCAGGCCGCGCGCAGCACCGCCTGCTGTCCACGGGCATCGGGGATGGTCAGCCCCTCGCCGGGGCCGTCGTTGTTGACCGCGCTGCCCTCAATGACGCAGTGGACGTCGTCCCCGTCGGCCAGCGCCCGCGCCAGCGGCTTGAGCAGCACCATCCCGGCGCCCTCGCCGCGGACGTATCCGTTGGCGCGCTCGTCGAAGGTGAAGCAGCGGCCGTCAGGGGAGAGGGCACCGAGCCGCGCCACCGCTTCCGCGCTGTCCGGCAGGAGGTTGAGGTGCACGCCGCCGGCCAGTGCCGTGGCCGACTCCCCGCGCCGCAGGCTCTCGCACGCCAGGTGCACCGCCACCAACGACGAGGACTGCCCGGTGTCCACCACCAGGCTCGGCCCCCGGAGCCCGAGGAAGTAGGACATCCGGTTCGCGATGACGCTGCGGTTCAGACCGGTGAGGGTGTGATGCCCGATCGCCGCCGGCCCTCTGCGCCGGTCGAGCGCGCCGTAGTCGTCCGCGGTCACGCCGACGAACACCCCGGTGTCGCTGCCGCGCACCGCGGCCGGAAGCACGCCCGCGTCCTCCAGGACCTCCCAGCCCAGCTCCAGCGCCAGTCGCTGCTGCGGGTCCATCGCCCGCGCCTCGCGCGGAGAGATCCCGAAGAACTCGGCGTCGAACCGGTCGACGTGGTCCAGGAAGGCCCCCAGGGCGGTCTCGCCTGAGACCGCTGCCCCTTCGCCTGCCCCTTCGCCCCAACGGCCGGGCGGCACCTGCGAGACCGCGTTTCTCCCGCCGGTCAGCAGTCGCCAGAACCCCGCGGGGTCGTCCGCCGACGGCAGGCGGCAGGACACCCCCACCACCGCGATGGCGTCCTTCGCCGCGTGGAGTCGCTCGGTGGGCACGGAATCGGATCGGCTCATGGGACCGCTCCCCAACTCTTCGTCTTCGCAGACTCGGCAGAGGGCACGTGCCGGTGCACACCCGTTTCCCGGGAATTCGGCGACACGGACCTGCCGTTCGAGTCGTGATCAACAATGCGCATACTGCATGCCCACCCTCCTTATTCCCTATGCATCGAGCTGCGGCGGATTCCGTTCGGTGCATACGTACTGCGCCGTCACAATTACCCAGAGCGCTAGGGGGTGATAGGGGATGACTGGAAAACCCCCGGCAGTGGACTCAGGTTTGAAAATCCCTCGGCTTGCCTTATTCTCGATGCCCTGTCGACCGATAAGAGTCAGAGTCTTCGAAGCACGAAGGTGGGGGAATGCGGTCCAGGATCGATCCGCAGGGGGTGGACGGCTTCGCCGCCACGCCCGCCGGCCAGGCCTACGCCAGGACGGCGCGTCAGTCGCTCAACGGACTCCTCGCGGACCGGCCCCCGCCGAACGTCCACCGCACCATCGCCAACCACCCGGCGCTCATGTCCGCGATACAGCCGCTGATGGCGCACGTGGCCGGCGACGTGCTGCCGGCCCGGGACCGCGAGATGGTCATCCTGCGGACCGCGTGGCGTTCACAGGCCCAGTACGTCTGGGCCCACCACCACGCGGCGGGACTCATGGTCGGTCTGAGCGAGGCGGAGATCGCCCGCGTCACGTCGGAGGAGGCCGGCGACTGGGCGCCCTTCGAAACCGCCCTCCTCCAGGCGGTCGACGAACTCCATGTCATGTCGGTCATCTCGGACGGCACCTGGATGCGGCTCGGCGAGCGCTACAGCAAGGAGCAGGTACTCGAACTGCTGGCCCTCGTCGGCACGTACAAGACCCTGTCGTTCATCCTGAACTCCTGCGTCGTTCCGCTCGACCCCTGGCTGGAACGTCCGGCGCGGCTGCCGGCCGACCCGGTGCGGCGGATGTCCGGCAGGCACGCGCGCCCCCCGCAGGGCTGACGCGTTCCCCGCGCCGCACGCCCGCCGGAAGTCCGCCGGAATTCACCGGGAACCGCCGGGACGTATCGCGGCAGCCATGAAACGTGCACGGCGCCCGCGCCGCAACGACCGACGGCGCGGGCTTCCCGGCGCGGCGGATGTGAATTCCGCCCCGGCGGCACCGGAGGAATTCAGTCAGAATTCGACGGGTGCTTCCTGCGGATCAGCGTGATGCCGTCGGCCATGGGGACCAAGGACATTTCCACTCGCGGATCGTCACGGACCAGATTGTTGAACGCGCGGATCGCCGCGGTCTCCTCGTCCCGCGCATCGGGGTCCGCGACCCTACCGAAGAACAAGGTGTTGTCGACGACGATCAGCCCGCGGTCGCCGAGCAGGGTCAGCGCCATCTCGTAGTAGTCCGGGTAGCTCTGCTTGTCCGCGTCGATGAAGACCAGGTCGAACCCGCCCGGCCCCTCGTCCGCGATGATCGCCTTGAGGGTGTCGGTCGCGTAGCCGATGCGGACGTCGATCTGCCCGTCGACACCCGCCCTGGCCCAGTAGTCGGCGCCGATCCGCGGCCAACTGCCCGCGATGTCACAGGTGATCAGCTGCCCGCCGGGCGCGAGCGCGCGGGCCAGGCACAGGGTGCTGTACCCGGTGAACGTGCCGATCTCCAGGATTCTGCGGGCCGGGGTGAGACCGGCGAGCAGCGTCAGCAGCTGCCCTTCCTCGGGCATGACCTGCATCGCGCTGACCGCGGGCAGGTCGGACGTCCGCTCGCGCAGCTCCCGCAGGATCGTGTCCTCGCGCAGGGAGGACTCCCGGATGTACTCCGCGAGCCCGTCCGGGAGACCTAGCTGATTCGCCATGCGTCCTCCAACTCCTCTCCTCGGCTGTCGCCTCTCATAGCGCCGCCATCGAGACCGCGTGGTCGGCGAGGATCATCTGGCAGATCTCCGTACTGCCCTCGATGAGTTCCATGAGCTTCGCGTCGCGGTAGGCGCGCTCGACCACGTGGCCCTCGTGCGCGGCCGCCGATCCCAGGATCTGCACGGCCGCGGCAGCGCCCTGCGCGGCCTGGACAGCGCTCACCTGCTTGGCGAGAACGGTGGCGACGACCATGTCGGGCGAGCCGCCGTCCCAGCACCGGCTGGCGTGTTCGCACACCCGGGTCGCCGTCTGCTCGGCGATCAGCAGGTTCGCCAGATGGCGGCCGACGAGCTGGTGCCTGGCGAGAGGCCGGCCGAACTGCCGCCGGGCGCGGGCGTGCCCGCGGGCGGCGTCGAGACAGGCCCGCAGGATGCCAACGCAGCCCCAGGCGACCGAGATCCGCCCGTACGCCAGCGCGGTGGTGACCAGGAGCATCAACGGCTGCCCGCCGCCGAGCACCGCGCGAGCAGGCAGCCGTACGTCGTCGAGCCGCACATCCGCGTGGCCCGCCGCACGGCAGCCGGACGGCTGCGGCACCCGGCGCACGGTGACTCCCTCGGCCGAGGCGGGCACCACGACGGCGGCCGCCCCGGAGCCGTGGCGTCCGACGACGACGATCATGTCGGCGTAGTGCGCGGCGGTGGTCCAGACCTTCTGCCCGCGGATGACGACGTCGTCACCGTCCGGTTCGATGGTCGTGGTCATCGCCGCCAGATCGCTGCCCGCCTCCGGTTCGCTGAACGCGACGGCGGCGAGCCGGCCGCCGGCCAGCTCCGGCAGGTAGTCCTCGTGCTGTTGCGCGGTGCCCAGGCGCTGGATGGTCCACGCGGCCATGCCCTGGGAAGTCATCACGCTCCGCAGCGAGCTGCATCGGCTGCCGACGTGTGCGGTGAACTCGCCGTTCGCCAGGCTGCTCGCCCCGAGTCCGCCGAAGGCGGCGGGCACCGCCGGGCACAGCAGGCCGCGGGCGGCCAGCGCCCGCAGCACCTCGTCGGGGATCAGGCCGGTCCTGTCCCACCCCGGGGCCAGGTCGCCGACGAGGTCGTCGACGAGCCCGGCGGCACCGGCGAGCGGATCAGGCATCGGCGGGCTGCTCGTCGCCGGTCAGGCGCAGGACCAGGTCGGTCATGGCCCGGATGGTGCGGAAGCTGTCCCGCCTGAGGTCGTTCCCGGGAATCTGCACGGAGAACTCCCGCTCGACGTGGACGACGAGCTCCATGGCGAGCAGGGAGGACACCATCCCGGAATCGAAGAGATCCTGGTCGGCAGGCACATCCGTCTTGATCCGGCCCGAGACGAACGCCGTGATCGACCGCTCGACACTCTCACGAGTAATTTCCTGGCTCATATCTACGAAAGCACCTCTCCATAGTCGTAGAAACCACGCCCGGTCTTACGCCCCAGCTCGCCGCGGCGGACCTTTTCCAAGAGCAGTTCGCAGGGTTCGAAGGTGGAATTCTGAGTCCGCTCGGCAAGCAGTCGCAGAGCATCCGCGAGATTGTCGAGTCCGATCAGGTCGGCAGTGCGCAGCGGGCCGGTCGGATGGCCGAGGCATCCGTGCATCAGCTGGTCCACGGACTCGACGCTCGCGGTGCCCTCGGATACGATTCTCGCCGCTTCGTTGATCATGGGATGCAGAAGCCTGCTGGTGACGAATCCCGGCGCGTCGCGCACGACGACCGTTTTCTTCCCCAGCCGTTTCAGAAGAGACAGCACAGCATCCATGGCCGCGTCACCGGTCTGCGGGCCGCGGATGACCTCCACCATCTCGATGAGGTAGGCGGGATTCATGAAGTGAACCCCGGCCAGTTCCCCGGGACGCTCCACCGACTTCGCCAGTTCGGCGATGGGGATGCCCGAGGTGTTGGTGATCAGCGGGGTCCCGGCGGGTACCGTGCCGGATATCTCCGCCATGACCCGCGCCTTGAGCGAGGCGTCCTCGGTGATCGCCTCGATCACCGCCACGGCATCCGCGACGGCATCCGCGGCGCCCTCTGCGGACAGCGCGGTGGTCAGCGTTCCGGTGGCGCCGGAGTCGGGGAAGGCGCCCAGGAGCTGCCCGTGTCTCAACTGCTGGGTGATTTCCGACCTGGCGTCCTCCAGCACATCCTCGGAGACATCGACCAGCACGACGTGCACGCCGCGGCCCAGTGCCAGCGCGGTGATGCTGCGCCCCATCACTCCGGCACCGAGAACAGCGATCACGTCCGATCGAGAATTCGCCATCACCTGCCCCAATCATCATTTCAACCGCACACGCCCTCCATCGGACACCTGGCGGGTGAAAGCCGTTTCGTTTCTTGATGGTGACCGCCGCAGCGCCACGACATTCCTTCGGAGGGGAAAATCGACTGGGGCGGGGTCAGGGGAATATCAGGACGGCTCCGGGCGGCCGGACGGACCGCGAACCGCAAGCCGAGCGGTTGATTCGGGGGTCGGAGAGGAAAAGGAAGTGCGTTCCGCGTTATGCGGACGACTGCTCCGCCATTCCCCTCTCTCATTCCATGGGTCTTCGGTCGGGCCTGGGCATCTGCACGAAACTCTACTAACCCTGCGTCAGAATCGGTGAACCCCTACCTCCCCCTAATCTCGGTTTCCGCAAAGCCGACCGCACTGCCGGGCAACGCGTAATCAGAAACTTCATCCGGACCGCGGTGCGAGGTTTACGACGGCCGATGAGCGGGGCGGCCCCGCCCGTGTGTCCGTGCCGGGGCGACCGTATGAACGTCTTGGTCCGGGAAGGCACAACATCGCCGCGTGGCACGGCCTCTGCCGTCGGCGGATCGCTGCGGGCCGATGTGGGCCATTCTCCTCGCCGACCAGGTACTCAGCCTCCACGCAACGGACAGAAGGCGCTGCGACCGCTCAGGCGGGCAGCAGCACGGACCCGAAGGACCTGGGGGTGGATAGCCGCCGGACATACAGGTCTCCTGTGGCGCCGGATGACTGGTCGCCCAGCCACATCAATGTACGGCGTCGGCAGAGTGATCAAGGGATGGGACGAAGGGGTGCCCCAGCTATCGACGACCAAAGAGCCGTCGTGCGAGCGCGGTTCGGCGGGGA
>NZ_JAVREV010000022.1:0-141400 GCF_031845565.1 Streptomyces johnsoniae
GGGGGGGGGAGCCCTGATCACTCGCTGATCCGAACGACCGGGCCTAGCCGTCCTGGAGCCGGACCGCCGCGCGCCCGGACGCCGGGTCGCGCTCCAGCACCACGTACCGGCTGAGGGCGGCGAGAGCGACGAGGCAGCCGCTCATCTCCATACCCTCCTCCACGATCGTTCCCAGCACGAGCACGATGCTGTAACCGTTCCCTTGTGCCCAGCCGTTGAACGCCTCGGTCAGCAGCGCCCCGCCCAGATACACCGCCAGCGCGCCCAGCAGCCCGTTCCGCAGGTCACTCGGGAGCTTCCGTGCCCACAGCACGGCGCACACGGTGCCCGCCGCCGCGAGGATGGCGCCCGGCAGGACCCAGGCGTGCGTGGGCAGCGAGACGCCGGCCCACTCCTTCCACGACCGGCCGACCTCGCCGAGGCGTTCATGCAACGAGATGGTCTCGTCGATGCTGAGCAGTGCGGTCGCGGCGGCAAGACCCAGCCAGGACAGCCGCCCGGGGCGCGTGCCGGGCCCGCTGAGCAGCGCGGCGGTCAGCGCCATGCCCGCCACGGCCAGCAGCAGTGTGCTGTTCCACCAGGTGGCCAGGTTGGCCTCGAAGTCGACGTTCACCAACCAGCGGACGGTCGGGATGGGGTCGTAACGGTTGTATGCGCGCGTGGCGAGGTCGGCGACGAGTATGGCTGCGGTGGCGCCCGCGGCGAGCCACAGGATGCGGCGGGCCGGCGGTCTCGCCAGCTCACCCGCGAGCCGGTCGCGGGTTTGAGGATCGGTCATACGCACGGAGGGTAGCGGTCTGATCAAAGGACGAAGTGCTCGGGGCGCCCGTATGGTGCTCCTTGCGACAGACTTCCTGCGACCGTGCGAACGCGGCGAATTCGGCCCGGACTCCTGGGCTGAAGCGCGCTCGCGACGGCTACCTGGAGTGCGGCGGCAGCCGCGCTCACCCGTGCCACACGGCAACTTCCCTGTCATCCCGAACGAGCCGACCAGCACGGACCGACTCGACCGACTCGACCGGCACTGCCGGCCCGTCCGTTCCGCGCTTCGGACAGCGGTCGGAAGTTCGTCGCGGCCGGGATCGGGATGGAACAGGACGACTTCCCCGCCCTCTCGACGTTCATCGTGATCGTGGCCCCCACCCACGCTTCGCCGCGGAGTTCCGAACCGTAGGAGGCCTGGTCGCACGCCGATGACGGCATGGCCGCCACCATCGCCGCCGCCCATCACGTCTCCAGCCGTCACGTGCGGCGTCTCTTCCGGCAGCAGGGAACGGTGTGGCGGCGTACATCCGCCACCAGCGCCTGGAACGCGCCATCGCCGCGCGCGGGGGTCCCTCCGTCCCGAGGTTTTTCACCCCGCTGAGCACACGCCGTCCCTGTCGCGGCGGCGGGCGGCCACCGACCACGGTCGGTGCGGCACGGACCGGCGGTTCGTGGGGTTCCGCGAGCCCGGCGAGCATCCGGGGCGATCCGCCGCAGCACCCGCTCGGCCAAATGCCCCTACGTGCCGCGTCCCACCTCGTTTGTGCGTTGTGTGCGCGTCATATGTTCGGCAAGCACAGCAAGGGGCGGATCTCCTGCGCCTACCGGCCCGGGCGTGGATACGCCGGCCATCCCGAAGCGGTGTGAGTCCGCCCCCATGGCAGCCGGGACCGAACCGTGAACATTCAGGTGGCCATCAGTGGAGCCCTGGCCACCCGTGTGGCGGAGATCACCACCACGGCGGGGGTTTCGGCCGCCCCGGGGTCGTCGACCAGCCCTCTGCATGGTGCCCCCGGCAGGACTCGAACCTGCGGCCAAGTGCTTAGAAGGCACCTGCTCTATCCACTGAGCTACGGGGGCCGGTCATGGTCATGGCGTGGGACGGTGGCCCCTCAGTGACCTCGCCGCGCACAGGATAGAGCTTCGAGGGGTTCGTCCCGGTTGCTTCACGGCAACACCCACGTGTGGAGATCCAGTGAAGCAGCCCTGATAATCGCAGGCGAGTGCGATACGCGCAGCGATTTTGGTGGCCTCCGCGAGGGGTGTTGCGCACTCGTTATGCCGGAGCCGCGGCGCCGGGTGCCCGGTTTGGGGCGCGTTCGGCGGAATATGCTTTTGAAACTGCTCGAAATTAGGCATTCTGCGCATGTGGCGATCTTGGACGCACGGCCCGAACTGCTGGACGCGCTGACCGTACTGCGGGAGCGTCTCGCTGCCGTGCGCTTCCCGCTTGAACTGCCTGGGGCCGAGCGCGCCAGGCGCTCGGCGGCGGAGCTGCTGGCCCAGCTCGACGGCTACCTGCTGCCGCGGCTGCGCCGGCCGGAGGCGCCGCTGCTCGCCGTCGTCGGGGGCTCGACCGGGGCGGGCAAGTCGACGCTCGTGAACTCGCTCGTCGGGCGGCGCGTCACCGAGGCCGGGGTACTGCGGCCCACCACCAGGATGCCGGTGCTCGTCTGCCACCCGGACGACCAGCGGTGGTTCGACGGGCGCCGCGTTCTGCCGCAGCTGGGCCGGGTGTGCGGCCCGCGGCAGGAGAGCGACGGGCAGACCGCGCTCTCCGTCGTCACCACCCGCGCCCTGCCCGCAGGGCTCGCCCTGCTGGACGCCCCGGACATCGACTCGCTTGTCGCCGGCAACCGCGACCTGGCAGCCGATCTCATCTGCGCCGCGGACATCTGGGTGCTCGTCACCACCGCGGCCCGCTACGCCGACGCCGTTCCCTGGCACCTGCTGCGCAGCGCGCAGGAGTACGACGTCACCCTCGCCACCGTGCTCGACCGGGTGCCGCACCAGATCGCCGCCGAGGTCTCGCGGCACTACGGGGCGCTCCTGGAACGTGCCGGGCTCGGGGCGGTGCCGCGGTTCACCGTTCCCGAACTCCCGGAGTCCGCGGGCAACTCGGGGCTTCTGCCCGCCACCGCCGTCGCCGGGCTGCGCGAGTGGCTCGGCCGCCGCGCCCAGGACCCGGAGGCGCGCGCCGCCGCCGCCGCGCGCACCGCCGCGGGGGCGCTGGCCTCGCTGCGCGGACGCGTCGCCGACCTCGCCGGGGGGTGCGCCGCTCAGTACGCGGCGGCCGTGCGCCTCGACCAGCGGCTCGCCGACGCCTACGCCGAGGCGGACCGCCGCGTGCGTGCCTGCCTGTCCGGCGGCGGGCTGCTGACCGGTCAGGCGCGGGCGCACTGGCTGGCGTTCCCCGAGGACGCCAGCGCCGAGGAACTGATGGACGCCCTCACGCAGGCCCTGACCGGGCTGCTGGTCGAGGCGGTGTCCGCGGCCGACGAGCACACCGGCGCCGCCTGGCACCGCGAGCCGGGCGCCCCCGAGGGCGGCGAGGACTGCGCGGAGGCGGTCTCCGAGCGCACCGGCGTTCTCGTGCGGCGGCTGCGGCGCTGCCTGGAGGAGCTGGCCGAGGAGGCCAGGGCGGCCGTCGGGACGGCGCGCGGCGAGCCGGGCGACGAGGGCGAGACCGCCGCGCTGCTCGCGGCGGCCCTGCTGGGCGGCAAGACCGGCGGCGTCGCGCAGCAGTCGCTGGCCGGCATCCTCGGCTCCCGGCACGCGGCGCGGCTGAAGGACCAGGGGGCCGCCGAGCTGCGCCGGTGCCTGGACCGGGTGCTGACGGCGGAACGGCTGCGGCGCGGCGCGGCGCTGCACCGGCTGGCGATCACCGCGGAACCGCAGGTCGAGCTGATCGCCGCGCTTTCGTCCGTGACCGAACTGTCGTCCGCGACCGATCGATGAATCGATGAGGAGACAAGCCATGGCGGAGACGGAAACGGCGACAGGGGACGACGGTGCGCTGCGCGTCCGGCTCGGCGCGCTGCGGGAGTTGGTCGGGCTCTCCCGTACCCGGCTCGACGACGACGTGCTGGCCGAGGCCGGCCGGGTGCTCGACGAGGCGTCCGCGCGCGAACGGCTGCCCAGGACGTACACCACGGTCGCCATCGCGGGGGCGACCGGCAGCGGCAAGTCGACCTTGTTCAACGCGCTGGCGGGCGCCCAGCTCTCCGAGGCGGGCGTGCGCCGCCCCACGACCGCGACCGCCGTGTCCTGCACCTGGGACGCCGGGCGCGAACAGGGCCCCGACGGCCTGCTCGAACGGCTCGGCATCCCGGCCAGGGCCCGCCGCAGGGCGCACGTCGTCGACACCGGCCTGCGCGGGCTGATCCTGCTCGACCTGCCCGACCACGACTCGGTGGACACCGCGCACCGGGACCAGGTGGACCGGCTGCTGGCCCTGGTGGACGCCGTCATCTGGGTCGTCGACCCGGAGAAGTACGCGGACGCCGTGCTGCACGAACGCTACCTGCGGGCGTTCGCCGGGCACGCCGACGTGTCGCTGATCGTGCTCAACCAGACGGACCGGCTCTCCGGCGAGGCCGTGGACGCGGTCCTCGACGACCTGCGGCGGCTGCTCGACGAACGCGGCGTCGCCCTCGGCGAGCACGGCGAGCCGGGCGCCGGGGTACTGGCCGTCTCCGCGCTCACCGGCGACGGCGTCGCCGAACTGCGCCGCCAGGTGGGGGAGCTGGTCACCGCCAGAACGGCGGCCGGGCGGCGCCTCGCGGCGGACGTGGACGGCGTGGCGCGCCGCCTGGGCCCGGTGTACATCGCCGACGCCGCCGAGGCGCCGCCCGGGCTGACCACGCACGCCAGGGAGGACTTCGAGGACGGCCTCGCCGTCGCCGTCGGCGCCCAGGCCGGCGGGCAGGCAGCGGAACGCGGCTGGCTGCGCCGCGCCGACCGGGCCTGCGGCACGCCGTGGGGGCAGGTGCTGCGGCGGCTCGCCGCGCACCAGGCCGAACGCCGCGGCGAGCCGCCGGCGCTCGCCGCGAAGCGGCTGCGCGCCGCGGGCCCGCCGGTGGTGGCCAGGGCCCAGGTGGAACAGGCGGTGCGGCAGCTGGCGGCGGACGCGTCGGACGGGCTGCCCGAGCCGTGGGCCAAAGCGGTGCGGGACGCGGCGGGGCACGGCGCGGCGGGCCTGCCGAGGGCGCTGGAGAGCGCGCTGGAGGCGAACCCGGCGGCGCCACAGCCCCGCCCGCGCTGGTGGTCGGCCGCCGCGGCCGGGCAGGCGGTGCTCCTGGCCGCCCAGTTCCTCGGCCTCTGCTGGCTGGTGACCGCGTTCGTCGGGCAGCCGGTCGTGGGCCGCTGGCTGCCGCTCGCCCTGCTGCTCGGCGGCTCGGTCGGCGGGCCGCTGCTCGCCTGGGGCTGCCGCATCGCGGCCCGCGGCCCGGCGCGCGCCTGGGGGCAGCAGGAGGAGTGGCGGCTGCGGCGGCTCGCGGCGGACCGCGGGCACAGCCAGGTGCTCGAACCGGTGGCCGCGGAACTCCTGCGCTACCGCGAGGTGCGCGAACGTTACGTCATCGCGGCGTCCGCGGACGGGGGAACAGGGGTGTCCGTGCCCATCGGCTGATACCCGTCATGTCCGGCCAGGAACGGCACCCCAAGGTAACGATTCGCCCTCGGAATGTGTAAGTCGCGGGCCCGGTGGGGACATTGCCGCTTTGCCTCTCTACGATCCCCGTACGCACGGGGATGTTGATGAGCGTGCGGCCGTTCGAGACGGCTGCTGCGCCCTGTGATTCCGTGGAGGGGACTTTCACATGATTTCTGCGCCCAGGCGGGTCGCCCCCCGCCTTGCGGCCACCGCCGTCGCCACCGGCCTGATCGCGGCCGGCGTGGCCGCGACCGCCGGTCCTGCGGTCGCGGACGAGAACCCGCGCAGTGGCGGCGCCACCGCGACCCTGGACGGCCTTGAGGTCAGCGACCGGGTCGAGGTCACTCACGACGGCAGGACCGAGACCTACGGGGCCGGCCTGTTCTACCTGACCGCCGAGGACGGCGGCCAGCTGAAGACGTACTGCATCGACTTCGCCACCGGAGCCCAGGACGGCGCCCGTTACAAGGAAACGGGCTGGGAGTCCTCCACGCTGCACGGGAATCCGGACGCCGGCAAGATCAACTGGATTCTCCAGAACTCCTACCCGGTGATCGACGACCTCAACGCGCTGGCCGACCAGGCCGGTGCCGAGTCGCTCACCGCCGAGCAGGCCGCGGCCGGTACCCAGGCGGCGATCTGGGAGTTCTCCGACGGCGTCGAGGCCGTTCCGGAGAACGAGAACGCCCGCATCCTCGCCGACTGGCTCGCCGGGAACGCCGCCGACATCGCCGAGCCGGGCGCCTCGCTCGAACTCAACCCGCCGCAGGTCTCCGGCCAGCCCGGCGAGATCGTCGGCCCGGTGACCGTCAGCACCAGCGCGGACGCCGTCCACGTCACCCCCGACACGGCCGCGGCCGAGCAGGGCGTGACCATCGTCGACGTCAACGGCGAGTACATCACCGAGGACCAGGCGGTCACCGACGGCACCGAGCTGTACTTCTCGGTGCCCGAGGACGCCGCGGACGGCGTGGCCGGGCTGACCGCCACCGCCACCTCGCAGGTGCCCGTCGGACGCGCCTTCACCGGCATCGACACCCGCACCCAGACCATGATCCTGGCCGGCTCCTCCGAGTCGTCCGTCAGCGCTTCCGCCTCGGTGAACTGGGCCGCCCCCGGCCAGCCCTCCGTCGCGGTGAACGCGGTCGAGAAGTGCACCGAGGGCGGGGTGGAGGTCACCGCGAGCAACACCGGTGACGTTCCGTTCACCTTCGAGCTGGACGGCGAGCAGTACGAGGTCGCCCCCGGTGAGTCCACCCCGATCGTCGTCCCGGTCGAGAACGGCCAGGAGTACGAGATCACGATCGCCAACCCCGTCGAGGGCGAGGAGAACTGGGTCTTCACCGGGGTCCTGGACTGCGAGACCGGCGATGACGGCGGTCAGGAGCCGATCGACGAGAACGAGCCCGCTCCGGCCAGCACCGGTGGCGCGGGTGACGACGGCGCCGACCTGGCCGAGACCGGCAGCAGCACCAACCCGGGCATGATCGCGGGCATCGCGGTCGTCCTGCTGCTCGTCGGCGGCGGCGCGGTGTTCTTCATCCGCCGCAGGTCCGCGGGCGCTGCCGCGCAGGACTGAGCACCACACGCCGGGCGGCTTCGGCCGCACCGTTGAACGCACAGGGGCGGGCCCGCGCGGGCCCGCCCCTTCGCGTGCCCCGGCCGCGCCCCTGCCGTGCCCTGCCGCGCCCCCTCACCCCCGCCGGAGCGAAGGCCGCCGGTTTCCGCCGCGGCAGGGGGATGCGGCAGGATGGGAGCACACGTGCCCGATGCCTGACCCACTGACTGATCTGCCGGACGGTTTCTCTTGGCTGAGTACATCTACACCATGCGCAAGGCGCGGAAGGCGCACGGCGACAAGGTGATCCTCGACAACGTCACCCTGAGCTTCCTGCCCGGGGCGAAGATCGGCGTCGTCGGTCCGAACGGCGCCGGCAAGTCCACCGTGCTGAAGATCATGGCGGGTCTTGAGCACCCCTCGAACGGTGACGCCTTCCTCACCCCCGGCTACACCGTCGGCATCCTGCTCCAGGAGCCGCCGCTCGACGAGTCCAAGACGGTCCTGGAGAACGTGCAGAAGGGCGTCGCCGAGACCAAGGGCAAGCTCGACCGGTTCAACGAGATCGCCGAGCAGATGGCGACCGAGTACACCGACGCGCTGATGGAGGAGATGGGCCGCCTCCAGGAGCAGCTGGACCACGCCGGGGCCTGGGACCTCGACGCGCAGCTGGAGCAGGCCATGGACGCGCTGGGCTGCCCGCCCGGCGACTGGTCCGTGACCAAGCTGTCCGGTGGCGAGAAGCGCCGCGTGGCGCTGTGCAGGCTGCTGCTCGAACAGCCGGACCTGCTGCTGCTCGACGAGCCGACCAACCACCTGGACGCCGAGTCCGTGCAGTGGCTGGAGCAGCACCTGGCCAAGTACCCGGGCACCGTCGTCGCCATCACCCACGACCGGTACTTCCTGGACAACGTGGCGGAGTGGATTCTGGAGCTGGACCGGGGCCGCGCCTACGTGTACGAGGGCAACTACTCGAAGTACCTGGAGACCAAGCAGACCCGCCTCAAGGTCGAGGGCCAGAAGGACGCCAAGCGCGCCAAGCGGCTCAAGGAGGAGCTGGAGTGGGTCCGCTCCAACGCCAAGGGGCGGCAGGCCAAGTCCCGTGCGCGTCTGGCGCGTTACGAGGAGATGGCCGCGGAGGCCGAGAAGACGAGGAAGCTGGACTTCGAGGAGATCCAGATTCCGCCTGGGCCGCGCCTCGGCAACGTGGTGGTGGAGGCCGACGACCTGCGGAAGGCGTTCGGCGACAAGGTGCTGGTGGACGGCCTGTCGTTCACGCTGCCGCGCAACGGCATCGTCGGCGTCATCGGGCCGAACGGCGCGGGCAAGACCACGCTGTTCAAGATGATCCTCGGCCTTGAGCCGGTGGACTCGGGCGGGGTGCGCGTCGGTGACACCGTGCAGATCTCCTACGTCGACCAGTCCCGCGCCAACATCGACCCGAAGAAGACGCTGTGGGAGGTCGTCTCGGACGGTCTCGACCACATCAACGTCGGGCAGGTCGAGATGCCGTCCCGCGCCTACGTCAGCGCGTTCGGCTTCAAGGGCCCGGACCAGCAGAAGCCGGCCGGCGTGCTGTCCGGCGGCGAGCGCAACCGGCTGAATCTGGCGCTCACCCTCAAGCAGGGCGGCAATCTGCTGCTGCTCGACGAGCCGACGAACGACCTGGACGTCGAGACGCTGTCCTCGCTGGAGAACGCGCTGCTCGAGTTCCCCGGCTGCGCCGTCGTCGTCTCGCACGACCGCTGGTTCCTCGACCGCGTCGCCACGCACATCCTGGCGTACGAGGGCGACTCGCGGTGGTTCTGGTTCGAGGGCAACTTCGAGTCCTACGAGAAGAACAAGCTCGATCGCCTCGGCCCGGAGGCCGCGCGCCCGCACCGCGCCACGTACAAAAAGCTGACGCGGGGCTGAGGACCGTGCGGCACGTCTTCCGGTGCGCACTGCGCTGGTCGGACATGGACTCCTTCGGGCACGTCAACAACGTTGTCTTCCTGCGGTACTTGGAGGAGGCGCGGATCGACTTCATGTTCCGGCTGGCGCGGCAGGCCGCCTCCGGCGCGTTCACCGGCGGGTCGGTCGTGGCGCGGCACGAGATCGACTACCTGCGCCCGCTGGTGCACCGGCACGAGCCGCTGACGGTCGAGACCTGGATCACCAAGATCGGCGGCGCCTCGGCCACGGTCGCCTACGAGATCAAGGACGACGAGACGCTGTACGCCCGTGCCGCCACCGTCGTCGTGCCCTACGACCTGGAGCGGGGCCGGCCGCGGCGGCTGAGCGCCGAGGAGCGGACGTTCCTGGAGGTCTACCTCGACGACGAGGCGGGGGGCACAGCCTGCGCATGACCGGCCACCGGATGATCCTCGCCGCCCGGGACGAGGCGGCGGATCTCGCCGCGTTCCTCGGCCGCCAGCTGCGCTGGGACAAGACCGCGGCGGCGCGGCTCCAGGCGGACGGCGAGGTGGTGGCCGTCTTCACCAGGCCCGCGCGGTTCGACGTGCTCGCGGTGCGGCCGTGCCGCCTGGACGAGCCAGCCGAGCTGGACGTGACGGTCGCGGTCGGCGCGCTGCTCGAAACCATCGACGAGGAACGGGGCGCGCTGACCGTTCCCGAGCCGGTGACGGGCCCCTCGTGGGCCGGGCTGCTGCCGCCGCGCGGCGGCTGGCGCCCGGTGGCCGAGCTGCCGCACGAGCAGGTGCGCCGGGCGGCGGCGGCCGTCGTCGCCGAGTTCAGGACGAGGACCGAGGAGCTGGCGCCGGCGGACCGCACGCGGGCCGCGCTCGACGCCATCGCCGAGGAGATCTGGTCCCGCACGCTGCCCGGCACCCCGCTGCCGCTGCGCGCCGTGCACGCCGCCCACGCGCTGGGCTTCCTGCGCGCGCCGGCGCCCGTCACGCTGCTGGACGGCGGCGCGTGGCTGCGGATGCGCACCCCGCTCGGCTCGATGGCGGCACGGCGCGGCGGTCGCCTGCCCGGCCTCGGCGTCACGCCCCTGTGATCACGCCCGGCCCCGGCCCCGGCCTCTGCCTCGGCGGTCTCTTCAACCCGGCAGCCGCCGCACCGGGAACCAGCGCGGGGGCGCCGACGGCGTGCGCCGGTTCACGACGGCCGCCGCCTGCACGGTCTCCTGGACGCGGTCGGAGGGCACCCACAAGGCCCCGTCCGCCGGGTCGGGTACGCGGCACAGCTCCAGGTGCGGGCTGCCGCCGTCGAGCGAGGCCGCGGTGAAGGCCGTGAACCGGATCGTGCCGTGCGGGCTGTTGGTGGCGGTCTCGTACAGCAGCCCGATCTCCCCGGTGAGCAGCTCCGCCAGGTCCGAGTAGCCGGCCCGCGCCGAGTTGATGGTCTTGGCCGTGGCCTGCCACGTCCCGCCCTCGTCGTAGGAGGTGCGGATCGTCATGGCGCGGCGGCGGGTCGCGACGTCGGGCACCGGCCGGGCCGGGGCCGACAGCAGCAGCCGGTTGCGCGGGTCGCCCTCGTCGGTGGCGCGCAGCCGCAGCATCGAGCCGTAGACGGGCGGGGCGGCCAGGCCCGGCACGGGCGTGAAGCCGGCCGGGTCGAACGTCTCGCCGCCGTCGTCGCTCCGCGCCTCAAGACGGTGCAGGCCGGGGCCCGGGTGCGAGCTGCGGGCGTTGACGTACAGGGCGCCCGACACCAGCTCGACGACGGTCAGTTCGCCCGGGTGCGGCAGCTCCTTCACCGTCTCCCAGACGGCGCCGAGCCGCCAGGTGAGGCCGCCGTCGTCGCTGTAGTACAGCTGCGCGCCGGACGTGCCGTCCTCGGTGTCGTGGTCGCCGGGGACGATCAGCCGCCCGGCGTGCGGCCCGCGCCGCAACTGCACGCCGTGGCCGGGGCCGACGGACACCCACGTCCAGTGCGCGGGCTTCAGCGGCCCGAGCACGCCGCCCGTGGTCCAGGTCAGCCCGCCGTCGTCGCTGTACACGCTGTGCAGGCTGCGGCCGCCCCTGGCCCGTTCGCCGTCCTTGTGCGCCCAGCCGTTGTAGGCGAACAGCACGGAGACCCGGCCGGTGGCGTCGTCCACCACCGGCACCGGGTTGCCGAAGCCGCCGGAGGTGCCGGTGCCGCGCAGCACGGTCAGGTCGCTCCACGTGTGGCCGCCGTCGAGGGACCGCTTCATCACCAGGTCGATGTTCCCCACGTCACTGCAGTCGGTGACGCGGGCCTCGGCGAACGCGAGCAGCGTGCCGTCCGGCGTGGTGACGAGGGCGGGGATGCGGAAGCAGGCATATCCCTCCGTGTGGTGCTCGAACGGGGTGGACAGGGCCTGTTCCGGCGGCGTCGGCGGCTCCGCCGGGGCCGCGGCCCCGGCGGACGGCGCGGTGGCCAGGACGGCCCACGCGACGGTGGCGAGAACGGCCGTCCAGGATGTCACGGGCGCCCACCGGCGGGCGCTCTTCCTGCGGGCCGGCATGTCCGGACCGTACAACAGCAGGACCACGGGCGGGCGGCGCGCGGTGAACGCCACGGTGGACGGCAAGTAACGGCCCCCGGCCCCCGGCAGCTACGCGGTGCGGCGCCCGGAACGCCGCTCGGGCCAGGGCCACGTCAAGGTGAGCGGCTCGCCGACGGCCAGCGAGTGCCAACGGTGCGCGCTCTCGTCCAGCCGGTCGAGGACCCCGATGACGTCGGTCTCCTTGACGCCGGCCTCCTCAAGTGCCGCCCCTGCGTTCTCCGGCATGGGGAGGCGGCCGGTGTGCACCATCCATGCGGTCAGCGCGACGCCTGCCAGTTTCTCGGACAGGGCGATGTCGCCTCCGGACATACGGTTCCTGCGGGCGCTGCGGCGCACCTGCCGCCGCGCCTGCCGCCGGTCACGGGCCTGATCGGCGAGTTCGAAGGTCTTCGCGTCGCCGCCGGCCGCCAGCTGGCCGAAAATGCCGTCCTGGAGCCCCCAATGGCCTTCCACGATGAAGTGGAGAAGGTCGTGCGGGAGATAGGGGTCGTAACCGGGGGCGGGGTCCATCACCAACGACGGTGCCATGTCGCGGTCGACTCTCACGCGGTAGCGACGTTCAGCGGTACGGGTGAAGGTGACCTGCATGCCGGGAGGCTAACGGTTTCGGTCCTGGCGAAGCACTCCATTTCCCCGGCGCCGATCCGCGGGCGACCGCGCTGGGCCGGGGACGCCGGCCGGCAGGCCCACGGCCGACGGGGCATGAGCCCGGCCGCCGGGCGGCACGGCGCGGTCTGCGACCATGGAGGGGTGACCGAGGAGCAGCAGACGTTCTATGACCAGGTCGGGGGCGAGGAGACTTTCCGCAGGCTCGTCCGCCGCTTCTACCAGGGCGTCGCCGAGGACCCGGTGCTGCGGCCGATGTACCCCGAGGAGGATCTCGGGCCCGCCGAGGAGCGGCTGGTCCTCTTCCTCATGCAGTACTGGGGCGGCCCCCGCACCTACAGCGACAGCCGGGGCCACCCGCGGCTGCGGATGCGGCACGCGCCGTTCACCGTGAACCGCGCGGCTCACGACGCGTGGCTCGCGCACATGCGGGACGCGGTGGACGGGCTCGGCCTCGCGCCCGAGCACGAACGGCAGCTGTGGGACTACCTGGTGTACGCCGCCGCGTCCATGGTCAACACCCCGGGGTAAGGCCCCTGCTACGCGCTGTCCCAGCGGAACAGGCGGGCGGCGACGGCGGTGACCACGGCGGTGAACAGCAGCAGGCCGCCCATCACCGGCAGGGCATCGCCCCAGCCGCCGCCGCGGGACAGGACGTCCTGGAGCGAGGTGTTCAGGTGCGCCAGCGGCAGGAAGTCGGCGACCGTGGAGAGCCAGCCCGGCATGTCGTCGGTCGGGAAGAAGGAGCCGGACAGGAACGCCATCGGCATGATGACGACCTGGAGCGCGCCGTTGGCCGCCTCGTCCGACTTCGCCCAGGCGCCGATCAGCAGGCCGATCGACATGAACGACAAGGTGCCGCAGGCGACGAGCGGCAGGGACAGCCACCAGTTGCCGGTCAGCTTCAGCCCGTAGTACGGCATGGTCGCCACCGCGAGGAAGATCGCGACCTGCGCGAAGGAGAACGCGAGGCTCACCCCGATACGGGCGCTGATCACCGTGCCGGGGCCGACGGGGGCCAGCCACAGCCGCCGCAGGATGCGCTTGCGGCGCCACTGGACCAGCGTGAACGCGGACATGAACGACGCACCCATGGCGATGGCCCAGCCCAGCAGGCCGGGCGTGAGGTACTGGATCGCCTTGACCGACTTGTCCTCGACCTGGTCGGTGGACAGTTCGTAGGTGGCGGGCAGCCCGGTGGCGGCCAGGTTGGCGCCCTGCACGACGGACTGCATCAGGCCCTGCACGGTGCCCGCGCGGGCCGCGTCGGCGGCGGAGTAGCGCAGCTGGACCCGGCCGTCCTCCTCCCAGACGGCCGCGTCGACGTCGCCGTCGCGCACCTCTTCCAGGGCGCGTTCGCGGTCGGCGGTCTTCTCGATGCTCAGCGCGTCGGACAGGGCGGCGAACTCCGCCTCGGGCAGATCGTCAAGGACCGCGACGTCCCCGACCTGCACGATGGCGGAACGGCTCGTCGACTCGTTCTGGAACAGCGCGCCGAACAGCGCGAGGAACATCAGCGGAAAGATCAGCATGAAGAAGACCGCGGTGCGGTCCCGCAGCAGCCCCAGGGTCATCGCCCACGAAAGGCTTCGGAACGCGCTCACTCGCGGTACTCCCGTCCGGTCAGCTGGAGGAAGACGTCCTCCAGGTTGTTCGCGCCCAGTTCGCGGATGAGGTCGGCGGGCGGCCCGACCCGGAGTATGCGGCCGGCGTCCATGATCGCGACGCGGTCGCACAGCAGCTCGGCCTCGTCCATGTAGTGCGTGGTGAGCACGACGGTGCGGCCCGTGGAGTTGATGCCGCGCAGCAGGTCCCACAGGTTGCGCCTGGCCTGCGGGTCGAGGCCGGTGGTCGGCTCGTCGAGGAAGACCAGCTCCGGGTCGTGGACCAGTGCGCAGGCGATGGAGAGCCGCTGTGCCTGGCCGCCGGACAGCTTGTCGTCGCGGACGTTCCGCTTCTCGGTCAGCCCGACCGTGTCCAGCATCGCGTCGGCCCGCTCCCGGGACGCGCCGTAGAGCGCGGCGAAGGTGTGGATCTGCTCGCGCGCGGTGAGCTTCTCGAAGAACGCGGACGCCTGGAGTTGCACCCCGATGCGGCGCAGCAGCCGCGTGCTGCGCGGCCACGAGGGCTCGCCGAGGAGGTGCGCACTGCCCTCGTCCGGCTGGCGCAGGCCCTCCACGAGCTCGAGCGTGGTGGTCTTGCCCGCGCCGTTGGGCCCGAGGATGCCGTAGAACTCTCCCCGGGCCACCTGGAACGTCACGCCGTCGACGGCCTGCACGTCCCCGTAGCGTTTGCGAAGATCCCGGGCGTCGATGGCGGCAGTGTTGTCGATCACCCGGCGAATAGTAGTACCGGGGGTGGCGTCAGCCGCGATAGAGAGTCAGCGTCGTCCAGGCACCAATATGGATACGGTCGCCTTCCTGGAGCGGCACGGGGACGAACGGCTGGATCGGGTCCTCCGCCCCGTTCACCGTGGTGCCGTTCGTCGAGTCCTGGTCCACCACGGCCCAGGTGCCGTCCTGTTGCTGGACGAGGAGGGCGTGCTGGTGGGAGACGCCCGGGTCCTCCGGCGGGTGCGACAGGTCGATGTCGGGCGCCTCGCCCGTGGACTGGCGGCGGCGGCCGATCGTCACCTGAGGGCCGCCGAGCGGCAGCCGCTGCTCCGGCGCGTAGGCGGGCAGCGTCAACTGCGCGGCCTCGGGCCCGGAGCGGCGCATCATCGCCGAGAAGTACTCCGGGTCGGGGCCGATGCTGACCAGCCAGCCCGCGGCCTGCTGTTGCGCCGGCGCCCCCGGATAGCCGGGCGGGCCGGCCGCCGGCTGCCCCGGCGGCGGCAGCATCCAGTCGCCGCTCTGCTGCGGCGGCGCCTGGGCGGGCTGCGGGAACCCGTATCCGGGCTGGCGCTGCCCGGGGACCGGCTGCGGCTGTCCCGGCGGCTGGGGCTGTCCCGGCGGCTGGGGCGCCGGGGGAGTGGGCGGTATATACGTGGTCGGCGAGTTGGTCAGGAAGTTGTACCGGCAGCCCTCGCAGAACGGCGCCTGCGCCTCGCGCGGGGTGCGGCACACCGGGCACACCTCGGCCTGCGGGATCGGCGCGGTGGCCGGCCCGCCGGGGCCGCCCGGGTAGCCGGGCGGGCTGCTGCTCTCCTGCCCGGGGAACGGCGGACGCTGGGCGCCGGTATCGCGTCCCGGGAACGGTGGCGGTGGGCCGCCTTGGTCGTGCTGTCCCGGGAACGGCGGGGGTGGGCCGCCTTGGTCGTGCTGTCCCGGGAACGGCGGGGGTGGGCCGCCTTGGTCGTGCTGTCCCGGGAACGGCGGGGGCGGGCCGCCTTGGTCGTGCTGTCCCGGGAACGGCGGGGGTGGGCCGCCTTGGTCGTGCTGTCCCGGGAACGGCGGGGGCGGGCCGCCTTGGTCGTGCTGTCCCGGGAACGGCGGGGGCGGGCGGCCCTGGTCGTGCTGTCCCGGGAACGGCGGCGGTTGCGGGGGGCCGCCGGGGGCACCGGGGAAGCCGGGGGGCGGCGGAGGCGGAGGCGCCGCGGCGGGTGCCAGCATGCGGTGACCGCACACTTCGCACCAGTCGTCGGCCACCGACTGGTGGCCGTTCGGGCAAGTCGGCATGTTACTGCCTCCCCCTCACGTCACGGGTATCTCTCGTCTTCGCTCGGCTTCTTCTTCACCCGGACCGTCTTCGTCGACCGCGTCTCCAGGGTCATCTCGTCGGCCTCGGCGATTCTGGCTTTCAGTCGAACAGTACCTGCCGCGGCATCCTCCACGTCCACCACCTTTGCGAGCAGTTTCGCCGTCTCCTCGTTACCCGAACCGTGCGCCAGTTGTACCGCGCGCCCGAGCCGGGTCGTCGCACCGGCCTCGTCGCCGCGCTTGCGCAACTCGAGTCCCTCCTTGATCACGGAGGCCAGCTCGGCCTGTCCCGTGTAGTGCGCGACCTGCGGATTGATCGTCGTCGCGGCTACGAGATCGTCCGTCCACACGGCCCTGACCAGGCCGTTCCCCAGAATCTGCGCGGGCGGGCCGCCCGGCTCCGCCGGATCGCGGACGATCAGCGCGACGCGGGCGGCGAGCATCTCGTGGCCGACGGCGGGCGCCGGAACCTCCACACAGACGTGGTAGTCGCGCGACTCGTCGCCCCACGATCCGGTGGGGTAGTCGCCGGAACGCGGCGGGGCCTCGGTGCGCCGGGCAGTGAGATCTTCCACGGTCGGTGCAACCTGCTTGACGAATCGCACGGCTGCCCCCTGCGGCGTCCACAGCCGCAGGCGGACGTCGCCGATCTCCTTGCCCATCGCCGACTCCATCATGGCGGTGAAGTCGGCCGCCAGCGCCTCCGGCTCCGCCACGATGTCCGCGGTGCCCAGCAGCGCCGACGCGATGCCGGTGACCTCCTCGACCTCCCAGTCGGTGCCCACGCCCCGCGCGTCGCACGTGAACCGGCCGGCGCAGGCGTCCAGCGCCAGGCGCAGCTCCTCCGGCTTTTCGTGCTCGTTGCGGCCGTCGGTCAGCAGGATGCCGTGCCTGATCGCGGCGGGCACGGTGCGCAGCAGCCGGTCGGCCAGCGACAGCCAGCTGCCTATCGCGGTGCCGCCGGCCGCGCGCAGGTGGCGCAGCGCGGTCCTGGCCGCGGCCCTGGTGCTGTCATCGGCGATGGCGAGCCGCCCGCCGCCGGGGTAGACCTCGGCCGCCTGGTGGGTGCCGGCGATGACGGCGAACGCGACCCCGTCCCTGAGCGTGTCGATCGCCGCCCCCGTGGCGCGGCGGGCGCCGTGCATCTTGGCGGGCGGGTAGTCCATCGAGCCGGAGCAGTCGACCATGACGACCACCGCCGCCCGCGGACCGTCGGCCGGGACCGGCAGCCCGCCGCTGCCGGTCGCGGTGACCGTCACGATCGCGTTCACCTCCTGCGCGTCCTGCGGGAGATACGCGTTCTGGTAGACGTCGACGGCGAACCGCGGCGCGTGCGACTTGACGAAGTCGGCCATGTCCTGCCTGCCCCTCCTGCGGTCGTGTCCCGCGGTCGTGCTCTCCCGAGTGAACGACCGCGGATCACGCCGTCTGAGCCCGGTCCGGCTCGGCGGGGAACGGGATGACCGCGACGGTCACGTTGTCGTGGCCGCCCGAGTCGAGGGCGTGCCGGACGAGGTGCTGGGCGCTGGGCAGCGGTGCCGAACGCGCCTTGCCGGGTACGACGTGGGCCATCTGCTCGGCGGTTTCCGCGTAGTTCCACAGGCCGTCGGTGCAGACGATGACGACGCCCGGCCGGTCCGGCTCGAACAGGCGGGTGTGCGGCTCCACTTCCACCGCGTCCGCGCCCAGCCACGCGGTGATGGCGTGCGCGCGGTGGTCGGCCATCGCCTCCGCCTCGCTGAGCAGCCCGGCGGCGACCATCTGCGCGGCCCACGAGTCGTCCTGGGTCAGCCGCGCCGGCGCGGCGCCCTCCTCCTCCGGTACCCAGTAGGCGCGGCTGTCGCCGATCCAGCCGACGACGAGGGTGCCGCCGGTGGTGACGGCGCCGACGATCGTGCACGCCGGGGAGTTGCGGCCCGGCTCGGGCTCGGTGCCGTCCTCGGCCAGCGCGTTGACCGCGTCGGCCGCGGCGAGCAGCGCGTCGTGCATGGCCTGCTTGCCGTCCGCGCCGCGCGGCAGCCGGTCGAGCAGAAACTCCTGCGCGGCCTCGGCCGCCGCCGCGGACGCCTCGTCCGGGCGGCTGGAGGAGGACACGCCGTCGCAGACGACCGCGATGACGGCGGGCGAGCCGTCGGGCAGCGCGGTCGCGGAGACGGTGAACGCGTCCTCGTTGCGGTGGTGGCGCAGGCCGAGGTCGCTGACGGCGGCCACGCCGCCGAGCGCGCGTTCCACGTGGTCGCGCTCGCCAGGCTGGGCGCGCCCGCAGCTCGCGCAGTAGCCGTCGGCGGCCACCCAGCCGTCCGGGCACACCGCGCACGGGGTCGGCGCGGGCTCCTCGGCGGCCGGGACCGGGGCCGGGGGCGCGGGGGCGTCCGCGCGCGGGTCGGCGCCGTGCGGCGTCCGCGGGTCCGCCGCCGCGGGCGGGGCGGGCGGCGCGGCGGGCGGCGGCCCGGCCGGGGCGGGGGGCGGTGCCGTGCGCGGGTCGGCGGCCCGCGGGTCGGCCGGCGGGGCGGGCGGCGCGGCGGGGGCAGGCGGCGGGGGAGGCGCGAGCGGCGGCGGGGGCGCCTGGCGCAGCGGCGGCGGCAGGGTGAAGTCGCCCTCGGTGGCGGGTCCTGAGGCGCCGGCGGCGTCGGCGGCATCATCCGCGGGCGCGGGCCCGGACGCGGGCCCGGACGCGGCGGTGCCCGCCTGCTGCTGCCTGGCGGCCGCACGCAAATCCGTACCGCAGACCCCGCAGAAGCGATCGTCGTCCTCCAACGGCTCACCGCAGCCGGGGCAGGCGGAGAGTTGGTCGAGCTGCGGCATCGTCACACCCATGTCCTGGGGCGGAAGCGATTGGCCGCCTCCACCAGTTCGGTCCGTTCAGTGCTGGTTTGCGCCAGCCGGGCGAGTCGCCGGTAGGAGCGTTCGAGACCAAGTCTGATACCCGTCTCGTCCAGCTGCGCACCCAGGAGTCGCCATTGCGGGTCGGTTTGCTGTCGGGACTGTCCGGAAGGAGGGGACAGCACCCAGTCGAGCGCGGAACCCAGCACCTCACAGGACAGCTGTTCACCTAGCCATGGTTCCAGTCCGGCGGCACGCAAACGCGTAACCTGGTCGCCCGCCGCGAGCAGGTCGGGCAGCAGGTCGTCGGCCGGTGCCCGCTGTCGCAGCCGCGCGCGCACGGCCGCGACGCGCGCCGCGGTGTAGTGCGCCGAGGTCTCCGGCACCGATTCGAGCGCCGCGACGGCCCGCGCCCGTTCCCCGGCCGCCAGCCGCACCCGCGCCAGGCCGAAGCCGGCGCTGACGTGGCTCGGGTCGGCCGTCCACACCAACTCGTAGTAGTCCGCCGCGTTGTCGAGCTGGCCGAGCACCTCGGCGCACACCGCGAGGGCCAGCTTCGGCACGACCTCGCCTGGGAACGCGTCGTACACCGCGTCGAAGGCGGGCGCCGCCGTCCGGAAGTCCCCGGCGGCCAGCGCGGCGAGCCCGCGGTACCAGACCACCCGCCAGTCCGTCGCATGCCGGTCGGCCAGCGCCGCGAGGGCCCGCTGCGCGGCCAGGTCCGCCTCCTCGCCGGTCATCTCCAGGTAGGCCCGCAGCTCCCGTACTCGCAGCTCGACCGACTCCGCCGGCGCGGAGCGCAGCGCCACCACCAGGTCGGCCGGTGCGGTCGCCATCAGCCCGGCCAGGAAGCCCGCGTTCGGGTCGCCCGAGTCGACCCGCGGCACCGGCAGCGCCAGCACGATCTGCCGCACGTCGGGCGGCACGGTCTGTGGCGCGGCTCGTGGAACGGCAGGCGGAACGGCCGGCGGCGCGGGGGCGGCCCCCGCCTGCGGCGGGGCGGCGCGCTGCCGCGGCAGGCGGGCGCCGCGCTGCGCGCCGCGCCGCCCGAGCCGCGAGACGGGGCCCTCCGCGGGCGGCACCAACTCGGTGTCGACCACCCGCAGTTCGGGGCCGAACAGTGGCGAGAGCGCGGGCTGCGGCTGCCCGGTGCGCAGCGCGACGATCTCCCGCAGCACGCCCGTCAGCTGCTCGGCCATCTCCTGCGCCGAGGCGAACCTGCGCCGCGGATCGGGGTCGGTGGCCCGCACCAGGAAGCGGTAGAACGACTCGTACTCCTGGAAGACCTCGATGTTCTCCGGCTCGGGCAGGCTGTCCGCGAACACGTTGGTGTAGCCCTGGAAGTCGAACGTCAGCACCGCCAGGGTCCTGGCCACGGTGTACAGGTCGGAGGCGACGGACGGGCCGATCTCGGCCACCTCGGGCGCCTGGTAGCCGATGGTGCCGTAGATGGCGGACTCGTCGTCGTCCATCCGCCGCACCGCGCCCATGTCGATCAGCTTCAGCTGGTCGTCCTGCTGGATGGCGTTGTCCACCTTGAAGTCGCAGTACAGCAGGTTGCGGCTGTGGAGGTAGCCCAGCGCGTCCAGGGCCTCGATGCCGTAGGCGCACGCCTGCTCCACCGGCAGCGGGTCGCGCCTGCCCTCCGGCGTACGCCGGGAGTTGGCGATCTCCTTCAGCGATTTGCCGCCGACGTACTCCATGACGATGTAACCGTCCATGGAGCCGGTGCGGCGGTCGAGGTGCTCGACGAAGTTGTAGATGCGGACGATGCTGGAGTGCTCGATCTCGGCGAGGAAGCGCCGTTCGGAGATGGCCGCCGCCATGGCGTCCTCGTCGCCGGTGTCCAGCAGGCCCTTCAGCACCACCCAGCGGTCGGACACCGCCCGGTCGATGGCCAGGTAGATCCAGCCCAGACCGCCGTGCGCGAGGCAGCCGGCGATCTCGTACTGGTCCTTGACGACATCGCCCGGCTGGAGCTTCGGGACGAACGAGTACGGGTGGCCGCACGCGGTGCAGAACCCCTCGGTGCGCCCCGGCCGCCCGCCCCGGGAACGGCCCACCGGCGCGGCGCAGTCGCTGTTCCCGCAGAACCGCTTCCGTTCCGGTACCTCCGCGTACTCCAGCACGGCGGACAGCGGATCGGGCCGCGGCACCTGCGGCATCGTCACCAGACCGGCCCCGAGCCTGGCCCGCCCCGAGGTGCCGGTGCTCGACCTGGAGCTGCGCACGGACACGGAACGGCCCGCGAGCCCCGCCGCACCGGAACGGGACAGGCGGCCGGATACCGACCTGCGCGAGAACTGCGAACGCGAGGACGCCGCGCTCCTGCTGCCCGACGTCCCGCCGGAGCGGGAATCGGAACCGGAGCCGGAGCCGGAACGGGAGCTAGAGCCGGAGCCCGCCGAGCCGGAGCTGGAGCCGGAGCCCGCCGAGCCGGAGCCCGAACTCCCTCGCGCCGCCGCGGTGTTCCCCGTCACCCCCGTCGGCGCGCCGCCGATCATCCCCTCGGCCGACACCACGGGCGCGAGACCGCAGATGCCGCAGTAAAGTTCGCCGCCGCCGACGTCCTCGTAAGCGCCGTCGCAGCCCGGCCGCTGGCACGTACGGCCGGCCGCACCCAGCTCGGTCACCGCTCAGCCCTCCCGTCCGCCCCGCCCGGGTCGGGCACCAGCACCTCGGCCGCCGCCTGCTGGTAGCGCAGCACCGCGTACTCCGCGGCCCGCAGATCGCACGGGGCGGTCCACAACAGGCGGCGGGCCACGTCGTAGCGCTCCACCAGCATCGGCTCCTCCGCCTTGCCGAGGCGCGCGGCCTTCGCCTTGTACGCGTCCAGCCGCCCGCGCAGCTCCGCCCGCACCGCCAGCGGCTCGGTGACGGCCGAGAGCGAGGCGCGGGCCCGTTCCAGCTCCTCGTCGGCCCGCTCCTCCAGCGATTCCAGCAGCGGCGACAGCCGGTGCCACTGGGCGCGCCTGCGGAAGCCGGCCGCGGCGGCGAGCTGTTCGTGCAGGATGCCCGAGGGGCCGCTGACCGCCGGCACCTCGGAGGCGGCGATCTTCGCCAGCACCTCGGTGCGGGCGGTGCGCGCCTCGGCGAGCGTGCGGTCGGCGCGCGACAGTACGTCGCGCAGCCGGATCAGCCGGTCCTCGGCGTCCTTGCGCACCCCGATGACGGCGTCGACCTCGCGCCTGATGTCGTCCAGGGCGCGGGCGGCCCGGTCATAGCGCACTGTGTCCGGCCGCCCGCCGCCGGGCGCGCTGCTGCCGCCGGCCGGCACCCAGAACGCGATCGGGTCGGAGATCACCTGCGCCCGCAGGTCCTTCAATTCCTCCGTGACCCGGTGCAGGTCGTCGCCCGCCGGGTGGCCGCCCGGCCTGACCCCGACGGAGTGGGCCAGCTCCCGCAGCCGGTGCAGCTCGGCGGCCAGCAGGTCGATCCGGGCGGGCAGCGCCGACCACACCGCGTCCGCCGCGGCGACCAGGTCGAGCACCTCGGCGTAGCCGGCGTTCATGCGCTCGACCAGCTCGGCCCAGCTCAGGTGCTCGGCCAGCCGGGCGCCGCCCGACACCGTCAGGTTCTCACCGTCCAGCAGCATGCTCAGGTGCAACAGCTCGTCCCGGCTGGGGAAACGGCGCCGCGCCCGGACCTCCCGCGCGGTGTCGAGCGCCTCCGTGCACGTGTCGAAGTAGGACCAGAGCCGGGTCACCGTCTCCGCGGCCCGTGCCCATCGCTCCCGGGTGACCCCGGTCAGGTCGGCCCCTTCGAGCAGTCTGCGGCCCGCGTGGTCCTGGAGGGCGAGCAGGGAGGACTCGATCGCCTCGTGCTCGGCGCCGAACCGCGCCAGGGCGCGGTCCACCTCCTCCCGGCTCAGCACTTTCCCGCCGGAATCCGGGGCCATCGCTCTCCCCCCTGTGGGTCCTGACCTGTCGGTCCTCGTGTCGGTCGCGGTACCGGTCCCGCCGGTACCCGGCCGGATTCCTTCCCCGGTCGGGGCCCGGTCACGGATCAGTCCCGGTACTGCGGTTGCGGCGGGGCGGGCGGCGGCTCCCCCTGCGGGTACAGGTAGCCCTGGAGCCAGCGGTCGGCCGCCTGTGCCCAGCGGCTCTGCGAGCCGCCGTCGCGGTAATCTTCCAGCACGGCGTTGACCCAGCGCACCAGGTCGACGTCGTTCAGATTCATCGCCACGCCGTAGGACTCCACGGTCAGCGGCTCGCCGATCAGCCGCATCGACGGGTCCTGCGCGATATGCCCGGCCGCCAGCGCGCTGTCGGTCATCAGGGCGTCGGCCAGGCCGAGTTGCACGTGAACGAGACAGTCCAGGTGGTTGGGCGCCGCGACCAGCTCCGCGCCGTGGCTCTCGTGTTCGAGCCAGGTCTCGGCCGTGGAACCGGCCGCGCTGCACACCGTCTTGCCCGCCAGGGACGCGTCGTAGCCGTCGATCGGCGAGTTGCGCGGTACGAGGAGCTGCTGGCCGGTCTCGAAGTAGGCCGTGGAGAACGCGACTTCCTCCCAGCGGTCGCACGTGATGGACATGGCGCGCACCACCATGTCCACCTCCTGGTCCCCGATCGCCCGGGTCCGCTGGTCGGTGGGGATCGCCAGGTACTTGACCGGGTTCTCCACGTCCTCATCGAGCACGCCTTCCTCGACCAAATCGTCTGCGATGGCCTGCACGAGGTCCAGGTCGAAGCCGACGATCTCGCCGGTCTCCGGCGAACGGTAGCCCCACAGGTAGCTGTTCTGGTCGACGCCGACGATCAGTTGGCCGCGGTCCCTGATGCGCTCCACCGCGTCGCCCGCCAGGCGCTCGGCGCGGTAACTCTCGGCCGGGTCACGGCCGTCCGCGCACGGCTCCGGCTCGGCCGCGGGCGCGATGCCGTCCTCGGCGGGCTCCGCGATCGCGTGCCCCGGCGACTTGTGCGGTTCGTCGCCCCGCGGCCCGCCGGACACCGAGCCGGCCAGCACGGCTCCGGCCAGCGTGAGGCCGGCCGCGGCGAGCAGCAGCGCCCGCCGGTCCGTGGCCCGCCGGGCACGGGCGGACGCCGGTCCCCTCCGCGCCGCACGCTTCGCACGTTCCGAACGCTCCGCACGTTCCGAACGCTCCGCACGTTCCGCCCGATCCGGCATCGTCCGCTCCCTCCGCGTCCTCACCGGTACTCCGACAATCGGCGGCCGATGCCGAGCACCGCGCCGAGCGCGCCGAGCAGCGCGAGCAGCACGGCCCCGGCGGGCAGGCCGCCGAACGCGCCGTGGCCGTCGTCGGCAGCGGCCGTGAACTCGGCCTGCTCATGCTCCACGGCCTCGCGCAGCGAGGCGTCGACCCGGTCGAAGCTCTGTCCCGTGGAGTCCTCGGAGCCGATGACGAGATCCACGGCCTCCTCGTACTCGCCGGCCTGCTCGCTCGCCCTGGCCGCCTCGTGCCGCTCCGCCCACTCGGCCGAGGCCCCGGCCGCCGCCTCGACGGGCGAACGGCCCTCGACGTCCTCCGCCAGGCCGTGCGCCTCGTCGAGCGCGCCGCCCTCCCCGCCGGCCAGCCGGCCCATGTGCTCGGCGTAGCTGTCCTCGAACTCGCTGCCGGCGCCCCGCATCACCAGCGTCATGCTCTCGTCGCCGCGCGCCCGGAGCGCCTCGACCCACGCCTCGTTCAGCACGCCGAGCGACTGCGCCGCGTCGCGGTCGGCCTCGTGCAGCGCGCCGCGGGCCAGCGTGTGCGACCCGGCCAGCCAGGCCAGCAGAACGACGGCGGCGGCCGTGGCCGCGAGCAGTCCGCGGTTGAACACCCGGTTGGTGCGCAGGAAGTGCCGGCGCTGGGCCCAGCCGAGTACGGCGAGCGCGACCGCCCCCGCGGCCAGCGCAAGCCACGGCCAGTCGCGGGCGTTCGCCAGGTCGCTCCTGAACCGTTCCGTCTCAAGCGCGTACAGGTCCTCCGCGGCGCGCAGCAGCGTCTCGTGCATCTGCTGGTCGGCGTGGCGCAGGTAGGCGCCGCCCAGCGGGTGGCCCTGCCGGTTGTTGGTGCGGGCGGTCTCCACCAGGCCGGTGTACTCGGGCAGGTGGAGACCGAGGATGCGGATGTACTCCGCGGCCTCGGCGGACTGCGAGCTGCGGGCGGCGGCCGAGGCGAGGAGCCCGGCCGCGTGGTCGATCTGCCGCTCGTAGCGCTCGCGCACCTCGGCGTCCTCGTCCGCCCCGGCCAGGAAGCCGACGGCCGCCGTGGTGTTGGCGTCGGCCAGCGAACGGTAGATCTCGGAGGCGTCCTCGCTCAGCCGCTGGCTGCTGTCCCGCACGGTGCTCGCGGCGTCCGCTCGGTCGGTGATCTCGTAGAACGTCAGCGCCCCGAACAGCAGCAGCAGTCCCGCGACGACGGCGCCGATCGTGCGCAGCCTGCCGGGCTCGGTGCGGGCCGCGGCGCGCAGCCGGGTGACCGCTTCCGCGAACGCGGTGCGGCGCGGGGGCTCGGCCGGGGGCGGCGCCGGCACCGCCGGCTGCGGCGGGGCAACGGGCGGTGCGCTCGGCGGGTGAGTCACGTTCCGGGCCCTCCCCCTCACGTTTCGGCACGGGCCACGGCCAGCAGTATGCCGGTTACGTCCGGCTGCGACACAGCCCTTGCCGGGATCTTGTTGTATTCGCGATGTACTTCGCGAGGCACGGAGCCACCGGCCCGCCGCGCGGGCGCCTCCCCGTTATCACGCGGGGGGCGCCCGCGCGGTTCCCGGTCAGAGCCGCTGGGCGAAGTGGAGGACGTCGCCGTCGCCCCGCCGAGGCAGCAGGGTGAGCCCGATGCGTTCGTAGAACAGGCGGGCGCCGGTGTTGGCCGGGCTCATGCCCAGGTGGACCCCGGGCACCCCGCGGTCCCGCAGCGCGTCGAAGAGGGTGGTGATCAGGCGGCGCCCCAGACCCTGCCGCTGGCCTTCGGGCAGCAGGTCGATGTGCAGGTGGGCCGGATACTCGGCGGCTATCTCGGGGTCGAGCATCGTCTCGGCGTGGTGCAGCAGATACCGCACGACCTCCTCCGGGCCCTCGGGCGCTCCCGCCGGCTCGGGGAACCGGTCGGCGACCCGCGGCAGCCAGCGGCTGCGGAAGGCGGCGAAGAACGCGGTGCTGTCGGCGGCGCCCACCACGTACCCGATGGCCCGTTCCCCGTTGTCCGCGACGAACGCGAGCTCCGGCTCCAGCTCGGCGTACGGCTCGGCGAAGACCGCGGGCAGCACCTGCGGATCGCGGTAGTGCGGGGTGGCGTCCTTGCCGTACAGGCCGGTTTTGACGCAGATGTCCCGCAGGGCATCGAGGTCGTCCGGCCGGTAGGGGCGGATGGTGACGGGTGAAGTCGCGGTCATGGCGGTCATTCTCACGCATGCCACCGCGCCGGCGCCCGTGAGATTCCCCCGGGGCGGGGGAGGCGGGCGGGGAGGCCCGCGGGGCGGGCGGGGCTTGCGGGGCGCCGGCCAGGGCCGCTCAGCCCTCTGCGGGTCCCGGCAGGGCGACCCCGGCGCCGCTCCCGTGCGGCCCCGCGCCGTTCCCGCCGGCCGCGCCCGCGCCGCCCGCGATGCCCGCGGCGTCGAGGGCGCGTTTGAGCCGCCAGCGCAGCTCCCGTGCCACCCGCGCCGCCTGCCCCGGCTGCGTTCTGGCCGACACCTTGAGCACCATCTCCTCGGCCGAGACCGACTCGACGCCCAGGACCTCCACGCCGTTCTCCCACAGCAGCTCGTCCCACGGCGTCTCGCCGGACAGCTCCTCGCCGGCCGCGTGCACGACCTCGCGCACCCGCTCCAGGTCGGCGTCCGCGGGCACCGACAGGTCGACCTCCGCCGTGGCCCAGCCCTGGCTGAGGTTGCCGACGCGGGCGATCTCCCCGTTGCGCACGTACCAGGTGGCGCCGCCCTCGCCGCGCAGCGTCGTCACGCGCAGCCCGATCTCCAGAACCGTGCCCGTCGCCTCGCCGACGTCGATGCTGTCGCCGACCCCGTACTGGTCCTCCAGCAGCATGAAAAGACCGGCGAGCACGTCGGCGACGACGCTGCGCGCGCCGAAGCCGATCGCCACCCCGGCGATCCCCGCGCTGGCCATCAGCGGGCCCAGCTGCACGCCCAGCTCGGAGAGCACCATCAGCGCCGCCGTGCCGAGCACCAGCACCGAGGCGGTGCTGCGCAGCACCGAGCCGATGGTCTCCGAACGCTGCCTGCGCCGCTCCGGCCCGGCCAGCAGCCCGCCGAGCGAGGGCGTGCGCCGCCCGACCCTGTCCTCCCGGTTCAGCCGCGCGATCAGCCGGGTGATGGCCCGGCGGACGACGAAGCGCACGACCAGCGCGATGACCACGATCAGCACGATGCGCAGCCCGGAGGCGAGCCAGGCTTCCCAGTTCTGTCCCATTCCGCTTCCGCTCTCTTCCGTAACCGTCCACGGTAGTCGGCGCGGGGGGCGGGGAAGGAGGGGCGGAGGAGGGCCCTGTGGCGAACGACACAATCAGTACATTTCGCGATCGTGGTGGCGCAGGCGGCCGTACGCACGACACACTGAGGGAGATCGTCCCGGCGCGAGCCACGTGCCGCCGACGGAAACGGAGGGCGTTCGTGCCACACGTCTTGGTCCTCAACGCGTCGTACGAGCCGCTGGGTGTCGTACCGGTACGCCGCGCACTGATCCTGCTGCTCAACGACAAGGCGGTGAGCCTGGAGGACTCCGGCGCGCTGATGCGGAGCTCCACGCACGCCATACCCGCCCCGAGCGTCGTGCGGCTCAAGCGCTTCGTCCGGGTCCCCTACCGCACCGCGGTCCCGCTCACCCGCCGCGCCCTGTTCGCCCGCGACGGCGGCCGGTGCGCCTACTGCGGCGGGGTCGCCACCAGCGTGGACCACGTCGTGCCGCGCAGCAGGGGCGGCCAGCACGCCTGGGAGAACGTGGTGGCGGCCTGCCGCAGCTGCAACCACATCAAGGCCGACCGGCACGTCGCCGAGCTGGGCTGGCGGCTCCGACATACGCCCGGCCCGCCCTCCGGGCTGGCCTGGCGCATCATCGGCACCGGTCACCGCGACCCGCGCTGGCTGCCGTACCTGCGCCCCTACGGAGCCGACGACGCCCTCGCGCGGATCGAGGGCAGATCGGCCTGAGCACGTTCCCGAGCACGTTCCTGAGCACGTTCCCGAGCGCGTTCCTGAGCACGATCTTGGTGCGACCCTGAGCGCGGCGCGTTCCCCGCAATATCTGGGACCCGCACCGGCTCCCGCGGAAAATTCTTCGCCGCAGGCGGCGTGAAGTGCGTCGCTTTCCCGTCGCGGGGACGGATGCGGTGGCGTTCACTGGGTAGAGCAGTACCGAGCCCACCGCCGTCAGTGAACGGAGTGACCCGTGGCCCCAGCAGCCCGGATCGAAGAAAAAATCGACGATATCGTCGACGACAGGCTGGATATTTCCGCGCTCATCCCCACGCCCGCCCCGACCTCCGCCCGCGAGGTCCCCCTGACCAGCGAGCCGCCCCTGGGCGACCTGACGCCGCTCACCGCCGAGCAGCCGCTGGCTGTCGAGCCGCCCCTGACCGCCGAGCCCAACGGGCACGGTGGCGCGGAGGCCGTCGAAGCCTGATGGAGCGGCTGTCGCGCCTCGCCGCGGCGCACGGCGTCGCGACCTCCTACGCGCCGTCCGCCGACCGCCGCGTCGACGTTCCCGAGGACACCGTACTCGCCGTACTCGCCGCACTCGGCGTGGACGCCGAGCACCCGGCGCCGCCCGGGGAAGCCCCGCTGCTGCCGCCGACCGTCGTGCGCCGCCCCGGCGGCCCGCCGCCCGAGGTGCCCGCGGGCACCGAGCTGCGCGTGGACACCGAGGACGGCGAGACCCGCGCCTACGGCGGCGCGCCGATCCCCGCCGGCTACCACACGCTGCACGCCAGCGCCCCCGACGGCCGCACCGGCCGGGCCGCGCTGATCGTCCCCCCGCCGCGCCTGCCCGGGCCGCCGGGCCGCACCCTCGGCCTCCTCGTCCAGCTGTACTCCGTGCTGTCCGCCCGCTCCTGGGGCATGGGCGATCTGGTGGACCTGGCCGACCTCGCCAGCTGGGCCGGGCACACGCTCGGCGCCGGGTTCATCCAGCTCAACCCGCTGCACGCGGCCGTGCCCGGCGCCCAGGGCGCCCCCACCGACCCGTCCCCCTACCGGCCGGGCACCCGGCGCTTCGCCGACCCGGTGCACCTGCGGATCGAGGACATCCCCGAGTACGCCTACCTCGGCCCCGAGGCCCGCCGCAGGACCGACGAGCTGCTGACCCGCGCCGCCGGGTTGCGGTCCGCCGTACTCTCCGAACGCCGGCCCATCGACCGGGACGCCGTCTGGGCGCTGAAACGGGAGGCGCTCGACGTCCTCAGACAGGTGCCGCTCGGCCCCGGCAGGCACGCCGCCTACTGCGCGTTCCTCGCCCGCGAGGGGCAGGCCCTGGAGGACCACGCCACCTGGTGCGCGCTGGCCGAGCTGCACGGTCCCGACTGGCGGAGCTGGCCGGCCGGGCTGCGCGACCCGCGTTCGCCCGCCACCGCCCGCGCCCGCGGCGACCACCTGGCGCGCATCGACTTCCACAGCTGGCTGGCCTGGCTCACCGACACCCAGCTCGCGCGCGCCCAGCGCGTCGCGCGCGCCGCCGGCATGCCCATCGGCCTCGTGCACGACCTGGCGCTCGGCGTCCACCCGCACGGTTCGGACGCCTGGGCCCAGCAGGACGTGCTGGCCACCGGCATCTCCGCGGGCGCGCCGCCCGACGCGTTCAACGAACGCGGCCAGGACTGGGGCCTGCCGCCCTGGCGGCCGGACGCGCTCGCCGAACGCGGCTACGCGCCCTACCGGGAGCTGCTCGACGGCCTGCTGCGGCATGCGGGGGCGCTGCGCGTGGACCACGTGATGGGGCAGTTCCGGCTGTGGTGGATTCCCGAGGGCATGCCGCCCGACCGCGGTACCTACGTCTCCTACGACGCCGAGGCCATGCTCGCCGTGCTCTCGCTCGCCGCCCACCGCGCGGGCGCGGTGCTGGTGGGCGAGGACCTGGGCACGGTCGAGCCCGGCGTGCGGGAAGATCTGGCGGAGCGCGGCATCGCCGGCACCTCCGTGCTGTGGTTCGAGCGGCACTGGGAACGCCGCGGGCAGCCGCCGCTCGCCCCCGCCGAGTGGCGCCGGGACTGCCTGGCCACGGTCACCACCCACGATCTGCCGTCCACCGCCGCGCGGTTCGACGGCGAACACGTGCTGCTGCGGCAGCGCCTCGGGCTGCTGCCGGCGGAGGACGTCGCGGACGCGCTGCGCGCCGCGCTGTCCGAGAGCGCCGAGTGGCTGGACACGTTCGCCCGGCTCGGGCTGCTGTCGCGGGCCGCGGGGGACGAGGAACGGATCGCCGCCGCCTACCGCTACCTGGCCCGCACCCCGGCCGGCATGCTCGGCATCTGGCTGCCCGACCTGGTCGGTGACCGGCGCCCGCAGAACCTGCCGGGGACCTGGCAGGAGTACCCGAACTGGCGGCTGCCGGTCGCGGACGGCACCGGGCGGCCCGTCGCGCTCGAAGAGCTGGCGGCCTCGGCGCGGGCCGCCCGGCTGGTGCGGGCCGTGCGGGAGGAGATGGCGGGGCCGTGAGGGGGCGGCGCGGTGGCATTCGTTACTGTGGGGGCGTGGTCAACGTGAAGAACAAGAAGCGTGGCGCCCGCGCCGTGGCGGTCTCGGCCGGCGCGCTGCTGCTGACGCTGATGGCATCCCCGGCCGCCCAGGCTCTCCAGCGCGACGACGGCGACGACCCGGGCAGCGGGCTGAGCGTCGCCGAGACGCTCGGCTACTTCGTGGTGGCCCCCATCGCGCTGTTCGCGGTGATCGCCGGCCTCGTGGTCCTGGGCGACCGCAAGCGCTGACCTCCCGTTCCGCACCGCGCGGTTCCTCACCGCCGCGCGATGAGGAGTTGCGGCGACAGCGTCTTCAGCATGGTGTCGGCCCAGCCCGCCTGCCGGCCGGCCCGCGACAGGCAGGCGCCGGACAGCTCGATGAGCCGCGCCTCGTGCGTGGCCCGCGCCGCCTGCCCGAGCATCTCCCAGTACAGCGCGTTCCCGGTGGCGGCGAGGTGGAGGCGGCGCAGGTCCGCGAGCAGCGGCGGCACGTCACCGGCCTCGTCCGTTCCCGCGCCCGCTCCCGTTCCCGCGCCCACGCCCGTTTCCGCGCCCACGCCCGTTTCCGTTGCCGTGCCCGCGAGGTCGGCGCCGTAGTGCGGCCCGGTCTCGGCCAGCAGTCCGGCGTGCCGGCGCGACCAGCCGGCGAGGTCGGTGGCCACGTGGTGGACCTCGTGTTCCGCCCGGTGCCGCGCGGCCGTGGCGAGCAGATCCGCCGCCAGTCCGGTCTCTCCGCGGTACAGAACGTTCAGCAGACCGGTCATTCCGTTCACCGTCGGGCTCCTTCCGTTCCGGCGCCGGGCTCGGCGCGCGCGACGCGCGCCGCCGCGGTCTTGAACAGTGGCTGTTTGGACACCGGGTCCCAGTCGGTGACGGTGGTCTCGTTCGCCGCCCGCCCCGGCTCGCCGGCCGGCGGCCGGTGCCCCTCCGGGGTGTCCCAGTAGCCGTAGTGGAACGGCAGGAAGACCGTCCCCCGCCGCATCTCCGCGATCCGCAGCGTGCCGCGGGCGCTTCCGCGCGGCGTGGTGACCTCCACGAGCTCGCCCTCCGCGAGGCCGTGCTCCGCGGCGTCCGCCGCCGACAGTTCGACCCACATCTTCGGTGCGGCGGCGTTCAGTTCGGGAACGCGGCCGGTTTTGGTGCGGGTATGGAAGTGGTAGATGGTGCGGCCGGTGGTCAGCCGGAGCGGGAAGTCCGCCGACGGCTCCTCGTGCGGCGGCAGGTACTCGGCCGCCTTCAGCACGGCCCGCCCCCGCGGGTTCATGGCCCGGTAGGCGTTCGCGCCGACCGAGCCGCCGGTGACGAGGTCACGGCCGTACGTCTCGCACACCTCCGGCGCCGCCCAGCTGATGCCGTTCGTGTAAAGGCGCTCCGTCCCGTCCGGCGCCCCGGGGCCGCACGGCCACGGAATGCCGCCCTCCGCGCGCAGGCGGTCGTAGTCGAGGCCCGTGTAGTCGCACGGGCGCCCGGCGCTGCACCGCTGCCACGCGGCGAACGCGGTTCGCGGGTCGTGCCAGGTGATCAGCGGGCCGCCGGTGCGGTCGCGGAAGTCCATGCGGCGTGCGTAGTCGAGGAAGATGTCCAGGTCGCCGCGCGCCTCGCCGGGCGGCTCGACGGCCTGTTCCGACAGGTGCACGGTGCGGTCCGCGTTGGTGAACGTGCCGGTCTTCTCGCCCCACGTCGCCGCGGGCAGGACCACGTCGGCCAGTTGGGCCGTTTCGGTCAGGAACAGGTCCTGCACGACCGTGAACAGCCTTTCCTGCGCAAGGATCGACCGGATGCGTGCGAGTTCGGGCAGGGAGACGGCCGGGTTGGTGCCGCTGATCCACAGCATGCGCAGCGAGCCCTGCTCCGCGTACCGGAAGATCTGCATGGCCGGGGTCGGCGGCGCCCAGTGCGGAATCGTCTCGGGGTCCACGTTCCACACGCGGGCCAGATCGGCGACGTGCTCCGGGTTCTCCCAGTTGCGGAAGCCCGGCAGATCGCCGTTGGCGCCGCACTCGCGCGTGTTCTGCGCGGTGGGCTGCCCGTTCATCTGGAGGACTCCCGCGCCGGGGCGGCCGATCATGCCCAGCAGCAGGTTGAGGTTGTTGACCTGCACCGAGGCCGCCGTGGCCTGGTGCGACTGGTAGAAGCCCTGGAGCACGGTGGACAGCAGCCGCCGCGCGCCGCCGAGCAGCCGGGCCGCCTCGGCGATGTCCGCGGCCGGAACGTCGCAGACGCCCGCCGCCCACGCGGGCGTGCAGTCGGCGACCGCGGCACGCAACTCCTCGAAGCCGACGGTGTGTTCGTCGACCCAGCGGCGGTCGACGCGGCCGGTGCGGATGATCTCGTGCAGCAGCGCGTTCAGCAGGGCCAGGTTGGTGCCCGGCCGGGGCGCGAGATGGACGTCGGCGCGCCGTGCGACCGGCGTGGTCCGCGGGTCCACGCACAGCAGCCGCGGCGGGTCGGCGCCTTCGAGCCGGTCGAGCATCCGCATCCACAGCACGGGCTGCGTCTCGGCCACGTTGTGCCCGAACAGGGCGATCGTGTCGGCGTGGTCCACGTCGGCGTAACTGCCCGGCTGGCCGTCGCAGCCGAACGTCTCCTTCAGTGCCTCCGCCGAGGTGGCCGTGCACAGCCGGGTGTTGCCGTCCAGGTGGTTGGTGCCGATGCCCGCGCGGGCGAGGACCGCGAGAGTGTAGGTCTCCTCCAGGAACAGCTGTCCCGTGGTGTAGAAGCCGATCGACGCCGCGCCGCGTTCGGCCAGCAACTCCGCTGACCGTTCGGCGACAAGACCCATCGCCGTGTCCCAGTCCGTCTCCACGAGCCGGCCCCCGCGGCGCACCAGCGGCCGGGTGAGCCGGTCGGGGGAGGCGTTGGCCTGCCACCCGTACAGGTCCTTGGGGCCGAGCCGCCCTCGGTTCACCCGATCGAGTGATCGTCCGCGGACCCCGACGATGCGGCCCTCGCGTACCGCGATGTCCATGGCGTCGCCGTTGGAGTGCAGCAGCGAAGCCGAGGGCACCCACCGCTCCACCGCGTCCTCGTCCACCCCGGGCGCCAGCCGGGTGTCCACCCGCACCGGCCATGCGGTGCCCGCCGCGTAGGGGGTGCGCGCACCCCACGGGTCAGCGATCCGATCCTCCTGCGCCGTCATACCGCAAACCTCCGCCGTCGACTCCCGCGCCCGCCGCCGTCCGGCCGGGCCGCGGGCCGGTTACCCGCCCGCGGTGCCATCGAAAACCGGCGGGCGCCTCCCGGGCCGCCGACGGGCGGGCGGCCCGGCGCGGACCACCCGGAAGGCGGCGGGGCCACCGGACGGGCCGGGGGAGCGGCTAAAACGCGGGGGAGTGCTGACGTACGGCGCAACGGCAGCTAGCCTGCCCTGAGTTGATCTACGCGAGTGGAGGGTTTTGATGGGCGCGGTGAGTGGCGAAAGCCCGGTGGAGCCGGCGGATCTGCGGACGGACCAGCCGCATTCGGCCCGTATGTACGACTACCTGCTCGGCGGCAAGGATCATTACGCCATCGACGGCCAGGCCGCGGAGAAGGCACTCGCGTCGTTCCCGCTGCTGCGGACCGCCGCGCGGGAGAACCGCAAGTTCCTCGGGCGCGCGGTGCGGCACCTGGTCAGGGAGGCGGGGATACGGCAGTTCATCGACCTCGGCTCCGGGCTGCCGACCGCGGAGAACGTTCACCAGGTCGCCCAGGCGGAGGACCCGGACGCGCGGGTCGTGTACGTCGACAACGACCCGATCGTCCTCGTCTACGGCGGTGCGCTGCTGGCCAGGGACGCCCGCACCGCCGTGATCCAGGGCGACATCCGCGACCCGCGCGCGGTGCTCGACCACGCCGAGACGCGCCGGCTGATCGACTTCGACCAGCCGGTCGGCGTGCTGGCCGTCGCCGTGCTCCACTTCGTCGGCGACGACGAGGACCCGGCGGGCATCGTGCGCGTCCTGCGCGAAGCGGTGCCCGCGGGCAGCCACTTCATCCTGTCGCACGCCACCGCCGACATCGCCCCCGAAGCGGCGCTGGGCGTGCAGACCGCCTACCGCGCGCAGGGCGTTCCGCTGACGCTGCGCGGCAAGGACGAGTTCGCCGCGTTCTTCGACGGCCTGGAACAGGTGGAACCCGGCATCCAGGTGGTCTCCGACTGGCAGGCCACCACCCCGGAAGCCGAACGCCCCGACCACGCGGACGTCTCCTGGTACGGCGGCATCGGCCGCCTCCCGTCCTGAAGCCCCCGCCCCCCGCCCCCTGCCCCCGGCGGCCCGCCCGTGTGCGGACGGACCGCCGTACGCTCTCTCCAGCAGGGCGGTCGGCCCGGGGGCGATCCGCACCAGCGCGGTGTGATGGTTGTTGCGGATCGCCTGTCGCAGGGCTGGTGATGCCGGGCGCCACGACAGGCGCGCCGTTTCTCCCCGCCGTCTTCGCGGATCTGTGCCGGTCGCGCGGTGGTGTCACGTTCTCCTGTCATTTTCCGCCGTTGCCGTGAGCGGACACACGCTCGGTCATGAGTGACTACTCCCCGGGGTGGGAAGCTCCGGAGAGTCAGCCTCAGCTGGCTCATCGGGGAGTCCGGCCGCGGGGCACTGATTGGCGGAGGGGCAGATGGCGTTGAGGTTCATCGGGAAGGACCCTGAGTCGGGCGATCATGGTTCGCCGGCCGTGTGGGTGGAGGAGACCACGCTCGATCTCTTGCTCCAAGGGGTGGAGGTGGACGGAGCGACCGCGGCCGCATGCGGCGCGGATGTCTCATTGCCGAAGCATGAGACGATCGTGCGGGTTCCGCAGCGGATGTTCCCGCTGCTTCGGGAGGCGCTGGATGTCGCAGAGCATCGATGACTTCGCCACGCTGCTTCGCTCGGCGAAGCGCTCAGCGGTGCACTTGGAACTGCGCGATGTCTACGACATCGGCAACGAGACGGAGGGGTTCCGAGCCTGGCGTGAGGGCCACCGTCTCGACCCGGAAGACCAGGAGAACTGGTGGCGGCCGTGGCTCGACCTGGTGCAGGAGGTCACCAACCAAGGCGTGCTCATGCGTCGGGGCAGGGTCGTCTCCGAGCCGCCGTCCGAGTACATCCGCTACGAGCACAGCTTCACCTTCACCAACGTGACTGCCGGCGAGGCCGTTCGTTGGCTTCCGCGCCGGGACGCCTGCGACCTGCTACTGCCGGGGAACGACTTCTGGTTGTTCGATGACCGGCTGGTCCAGTTCAACATTTTCGATGGCGACGGGCGTTGGACGGCCACCGAGCAGACGGAGGAGCCGGGGGTGGTGAGCGCTTGCTCCGCCGCCTTCGAGGCGGTGTGGCAGCGAGCCGTCCCGCACTTGAAGTACCACATCTAGCCAACTGATCAGCCAGGTCATGCCGTCATCGCCGTTGTCCAGCGCTCGGGCTGCCCGCGCCGAGATCGCGCAGCGCCTGTCTCAACTCCGGCAGGACGCCGGCCTGACCGGTGTTGACCTGGCTGGTCGCTGCGGTTGGTCGAAGTCGAAATCCTCTCGGATTGGCCGGGGCATTACGCCTCCCTCAGATGTCGATATCCGGGCCTGGTGCGCGGCGTGCGGTGCGGAGGACCAGGCAGAGGACATCATCGCTGCCTCGCGCTCCGCCGAGTCGATGTACACGCACTGGCAGCAGTTGCATCGTCGTGGGATGCGGCACGTACATCAGAAGACGATGCCGCTTTACCAGCGAACGCGATACTTCCGGGTCTATGCGTCAAACCTCATGCCTGGCCTGCTCCAGACCAGGGAGTATGCCGCAGGAGTCCTCCGTTCCATCACTGATTTCCAGCAGACGCCCGACGATGTGGATCAGGCAGCTGAAGCCAGGATCACCCGTTCACGGGTCGTGTACGAGGGGAATCATCGATTCGCTCTGTTGATCGAGGAGGGTGTCCTCCATCATCTTGTCTGCGATGCTGACGTCTTGGCGGATCAGTTGAGAACCCTTTTGGTGCTCATGAAGCGTCCGAACGTTTCATTGGGGATTATTCCCATGCGGACGCGCCGTGTCTTGTGGCCTTTGGAAGCCTTCTATGACTTCGACGAATCACTCGTTGCTGTTGAGACGTTGACCGCTGAGATCAACGTCATCCGCCCCAGGCGAGGTGCAAACGTATCTGAAAGCCTTCGCCCGTCTGTCTCAAGGGGCGGTCAGGGGGGCGGACGCTCGCGCCCGGATCTGCGAGGCGATTCGCCTGCTGGGCTGAAGCCGTGCAACCAGATGCAACTTCGTCGCACAACGTCCTCGTGTAGTCCTACCTTGGTGATGGCGCCGGAAGTAGCTGGACCGGCCGGCGCTTTCCTGCACGGAAGGTAATTCCGTGATGCTCGCTGCCCAAGGAGGATGATGCGATGAGCAACCTCTATGGCGTTCCCCTGGATGCGGGAGCGTTGTTCACGAATTACTGCGGCGGAAATCTCGGTGGTGAACACGAGACATGTGTCGAAATCACCCAGATCCCCGGCGCGTCCATCGGCTACGTCCTACGTGATGGGAAGCCGGAAGGCGTCGGCCGAGAACTCCGCTTCTTTGCCGATGAGCTGGACGACTTCGTTCGCGGGTACGCCCGCGAACGCGGTTTGACGCTCTAGCCCGCGAAGTTTCACGCAGAGGCGCCGCCCCAGGAGCATCCTGAGGCGGCGCACATCCATACGAGGACACCAGCATGAACTGGGCAGGGCATTGGCGCGGCTATGGTCCATGGGTCGGCAGCCGTGACACCTACGGCAAAGAACACTTCCGACGACCCGGTCTTCTTCCCCATGACGAGCAGAGCCGAGCATTCCTCGCGCAGGCGATCCCGCCCATGATGACCGGGCACTGGCTGCTGCGCCGTGAGGAGACTGCGGCCGAACGCACCTGGACCGACGCCGACCTCGCCGTTAGATGGTTGAACAAGCTATATGTGGAATACCCGCCCTTTTCACGGGACGACGGCAAACGTGCCTACACGGATTTGAAGACCAAGCTTGACTACGCCCGCGACGCCCTTCCCAGGGGCGTTGACGTGGCATGGGTGCACTACAACCGGTTGAGCAACCTTGTCTCGTTCTCGGTGGTCTGCTGCCCGAACCACTTCCATCCGGGTATCCCGTGCCCTCGCCCCCTGCACTAGTGCAAGGAGGAGCTGTGTCGCTGCGACTGTTACTGAGCGACGATCCGGCCGAGCTTCTGCGAGCCTGGCCGCATGACCCGATCCTCTATCGGCGAGGACGGACAGAGCTGGACGACACCGTCACGCTGCCGTTGCTCTACACCTACATCGACCACGCGCTCCTCGACCCCCGGTACGTGGCCGCGCTGAAGGACGGTCTCGCCGTCCACCCGGGGCGGTACACCCGGGACGGTCAACTGCTTCCCGCTAAATTGCGGGCGCTCCACGAGGGTGGGCACACCGTCAACCTCCGTGAGGTCCAGCGGGCCATCCCCTACCTGGCGGAGCTCTCGGCGAACCTTCGCCGGGAGACCGGATACCCCAACAACGTCAGTGCCATCATCACGCCCCCGGGCAGTCAGGGCCTCACGCACCACTGGGATCAGTTCACCGGCATCATCACGCAACTCGTCGGCCGTAAGAGATGGCCCCTTTGGCGCCCGGTGGTGGACCGACCTACAGGCGATTACCAGGCATCGCCCAGCACGTGGACCCCTGAACTGCAAAAACGCCTGGAGCAGTCACAAGCCGATCTGGCCTTCACTCTCACTCCCGGCGACACACTCGTCGTTCCCCGCGGGTGGCTCCACAGCCCTCATGCTATCGACCTCGATGAGGTGAGCTTCCACCTCACCTTCGCCATCCACGAGAGAACCAACCTGTGGCTGGCCCAACAACTCATCGGCCTAGCGATTGAGCACGCGGGATTCCGCTCTGCGATTCCTCCGGATCTCGCAAACTTGAAAAAGACGGTGAGCGAGGTACGGGAGGAAGCTATCGGCTTTCTCCGGTCGCTGGACCCCGTCTACGCGGCTGAACGCCTGGCAAGAGCCGTGGCTGAGTGAAGACGGAAGGCGTGAGAACAGCCGGACGGTAGTGCGGAAGCGCGATCAACCGTCCGGCCTCCTCCTGCCCGGGAAGCGCCCAATCCTTGCGGCTAGGAACCGTATCTCTGCCGACGAGGCGCGCACGGTCTATCCTGGGGCATGTCCTGGTCGGTACGGCTTCCGTTTCGTCTGGCGAGGGTCGATGCGGCGGGCGGCCCACAGGGTGGTCCCGGCGCACATGGTGAAAGATTCGCCGGCGCCGAAGTCCAGGCGTTTCCTCCCGTTGGCGAGGGCCGTGAGGTCGCGGACGGTGAACGCCCTCGCGCCGATCATCAGCTGGTCGCCGCGGCGCACGGTCACGGCGTTGATCTCCAGGGAGACGAGCACTCCGCCGCTCATCGGAGCATCACCGCCAGGGCCAGCACGACGACGAGCGCGCAGCCGACGGCCATCTGGGCGATGATCTCGGCGCGGCCCGGTGGCTGTTGTTGGTGGGGGTGGTGTACGGCTCCGCAGGAATGTGTGGGCAGGCCGGGCGGCTCGGCGTGCAGCGGGGTGAAGTCCATGATGATGAACGGGCGGTCGTGGATGGCGAGGACGTCGTCGCGGCGCGCGGTCGCGGCGCTTTGAGGCGTGCCGGTGGTCGTCAAGCTCATTCCTCTTGTTGTGGCTGTGCGTCGCCGAAAAGGCGCCGCGTCAACTCCTGTTCCGAGGGCAACACCCGCAGGGGCGGGCAGCCCGGGTGCATGGCCGCGACTTCCGGTTCGGGGCGGAGGGCCGTCTTGGCCCGGGTGCGCGGCAGCCGCGCGACCGCGAGGGCCACGGCTGCGATCAGCAGGGCCGCGGGCCACCGGCGGCCGGTCACGGTCCCTCCTGGGACAGCACGCACGAGAACCAGACGATCTTGCCGCGCCGTCGGTGCGTCACCTCGCAGCCCATCCGGTCGGCCATCTCCCGCAGCAGCCACAGTCCGCGCCCGGCCTCGCCCTCCCAGTCCGGCTCGGTGATCACCGGCAGAGTCCGCGAACGGTCGTGGACCTGAACGACCGCTTCCGGGCCGATCCGGAGAAGGCGCAGGTAACACCGCCCGGTCCCGGCGTGCTTGGCCACGTTGGTCAGCAGCTCGGAGACGCCGAGCCGGGCCACGTCGACGCAGTGGGGCGGAGCGTCCCAGCGCTCGAAGACCGTCACCACGGCCCGGCGCCAGAACTCGATCTCACTGTCGCGGACCGTTAACGCCCACTCGTACGTGGGCCTACTGACGACTGGTCGTACCGGAACGGTCATGGCACCTCCAAGGACGCACCTGTGCGCACCCGGTCCACGGCATGAGGAGGCACATGGAGTCACTGCCCGGCTGCGCAGCGTCGCACCACTAGGTTGGCCCCAACGTGCCGGATTTGCAACACTGGAAAAAGACAACGTTGTTCCTCGGCATCGAGGGACGGTTGGTAGCCTCGGCCCTCGTGGATCAGATGGGTGGCTGAGGAGTGGGTTACGTGTCTGCACAAGCTCGACCGACCGTGCGTCTACGGCGACTTGGCGCCAAACTTCGACGCCTTCGGGAGGCGGCCGGGATCAAGATGGACGCGGCGGCCCAACGGATCGACGGTGACAAGCCCAAGATCAGCCGGATCGAGAACGGGCGCATGTCCATCCGGCGCCTGGAGCTGGAGGCCCTTCTGGAGTTGTACGGCGTCACCGACCAGAGCACGGTGGCGGCGCTGAGCACCATGCTGAAGCAGACCCGTAGAAAGGGCTGGTGGCACCAGTACAGCCAGGATCTCGATCCCGACTTCGAGGAGCGGCTGGACCTGGAGGACGACGCCGTGCGCATCCTGGCCTTCCAGCCGTTGCTGGTCCCCGGCCTGCTCCAGACCGAGGAGTACGCCGAGGCGGTGATCCGCAGCGCGGAACGGTCCGCGTCGGACGGCGAGATCGGCAAGTGGGTGTCGATGCGGATGGCCCGGCAGGCCATCCTGACTCGTGAGGAGGCGCCGCAGCTGGTCTGTGTGGTCGATGAAGCCGTTCTCCACCGTCAGATCGGCGGCCCGGCGGCGCTCGCCGGCCAGTTGCGGAGGCTCTGTGACGTGAGCGCACCACCAGAGCTGTCGATCCAGGTCGTCCCGTTCGGACAGGGCTGGCACGCCGGCCTGGACGGCGGGTTCAGCGTCTACTCGTACCCCGACCCCCTGCACTTGGACGTCGTGACCGTTGACTACCTGGACGGAGCTCTCTACCTGGAGGACGATTCCAGTGTCGAGAGGTACCGGCGAGCCTTTGACCAGGTAAGAGCATCGGCCCTATCGTCACGGCAATCCATGTCACTGATCTCGCGGCTGGCGCGGGATCTGGAACGTCAAGTGTGAGGCTCCCCCATGATTCGGCACCATCTGCCCGAAGACCAGTGGCGCAGGTCGTCCTACAGCGCAGACAACGGGGGCCAGTGCGTCGAGGTTCAGGCCGTCGGAGGAGCGTTCGTCGCGGTGGGCGACAGCAAGGATCGAAGGCGCGGGGCGTTCGTCTTCGAACCGGACGCCTGGTCGTCCTTCGTTGACGCCGTCAAGGGGCCACACCTGCTTGCTTGACCGGCCGCCCCCCGACGGCCCGTGTGGGCCGCCGGGGACGGCGGGAGAAGGCTCAGGCCGAGGCTGCGTCCGCGGCCTGGGCGGTCAGGGCTCGTTCGACGCCTGCGCGGGATTCGGTGACCAGGCGGCGCAGTGCGGCCGAGGGGTCGGCCGTCACCAGCCAGGCGTCCGTGACCTCCAGGGTCTCCCGCGAGACCTGGATCAACGGGTAGAGCCCGACCGCGATCTGCTGCGCCATCTCGTGGCTGCGGCTGTCCCACACGTCTTTCAGCGCCGCGAAGTACTTCTCCGTGTACGGCGCGAGCAGCTCGCGCTGGTCGATCTGCACGAAGCCGACGATGACCGCCTCCTGGAGTGCGTTCGGCAGCTTGTCGCCCTCCACTACCGACGCCCACGCCTCGGCCTTCGCCTCGGGGGTGGGGCGTGCCGCGCGGGCCGCCGCGGCGTGCCGTTCGCCGGCCGAGGTGGCGTCGCGGGCCAGCTCGGCGGCGATGGCGGCCTCGTCCGCGCGCCCGGTGGCCGCGAGCCGCTGCACCAGGGCCCAGCGCAGGTCGGTGTCGACGGCCAGGCCCTCGAACGACTCGGTGCCGTCCAGCAGCCCGGCGAGCACGCCGAGTTGCGCGTCGGTGCGCGCGGTGGCGGCGAAGGCCCGTGCCCAGGCGAGCTGGTGGTCGCTGCCGGGCGCGGCGCCGCGCAGCCGTTCCAGGGTTGCCTCGGACCAGGTGGCCAGGCCGGTCTCGCGCCAGTCGGGCGCCGCGTACAGGTCGAGGGCCAGCTTGACCTGCCGGTGCAGGGTCTGCACCACGCCGATGTCGGTCTCCTTGCCGATCCCGGCCAGCACCAGCGCCAGGTAGTCGCGGGCGGCCATCTCGCCGTCGCGCGTCATGTCCCAGGCGGACGCCCAGCACAGGGCGCGCGGCAGCGATTCGGTGAAGTCGCCCAGGTGCGCGGTGACCGTCGCCATCGAGTCGGGGTCGAGCCGCACCTTCGCGTACGACAGGTCGTCGTCGTTGAGCAGGAGAACGTCGGGGCGCGGGCGGCCGGTCAGTTCCGGTACCTGCGTCAGCTCGCCTTCGACGTCCAGCTCGATCCGGTCGGTGCGCACCAGGGCGCCGTCGCGCAGCTCGTACAGGCCGATGGCGATGCGGTGCGGGCGCAGCACGGCCTCACCGGTGGCGCCCGCCGGCAGCGGCGGCGCCTCCTGGCGGACGGCGAACGCGGTGATGGTGCCCGCCGCGTCGACGGTGAGGTCGGGGCGCAGCACATTGATGCCCGCGGTCTCAAGCCAGGCTTGTGACCACGTCTTCAGGTCGCGTCCGCTGGTCTCCTCCAGCGCCGTCAGCAGGTCGGTCAGCCGGGTGTTGCCCCAGGCGTGGCGCTTGAAGTAGGTCTGGACGCCGCGGAAGAACGCGTCCTGCCCGACGTACGCGACGAGCTGCTTGAGGACGGAAGCGCCCTTGGCGTAGGTGATGCCGTCGAAGTTGACCAGGACGTCGTCAAGGTCGCGGATCTCGGCCATGATCGGGTGGGTGGATGGCAGCTGGTCCTGCCGGTAGGCCCAGGTCTTCATCTGGTTGGCGAACGAGGTCCAGGCGTGCGGCCACCGGCTGCCGGGCGCGTGGGCCTGGCAGGCGATCGAGGTGTAGGTGGCGAACGACTCGTTCAGCCACAGGTCGTTCCACCACTCCATGGTGACCAGGTCGCCGAACCACATGTGGGCCAGCTCGTGCAGGATGGTCTCGGCCCGCATCTCGTAGGCCGCGTCCGTCACCTTGGAACGGAAGACGTACTGGTCGCGGATGGTGACCGCGCCGGCGTTCTCCATGGCGCCCGCGTTGAACTCGGGGACGAACAGCTGGTCGTACTTGGCGAACGGGTACGGGTGGTCGAACTTCTCCTCGAACCAGTCGAAGCCCTGCCGCGTGACCTCGAACAGCGCCTCCGCGTCGAGGTGCTCGGCCAGCGAGGGCCGGCAGTAGATGCCCAGCGGAACGGTCCGGCCCTCGCCTTCCCAGCTGCTGTGCACCGAGTGGTAGGGGCCGGCGATCAGCGCCGTGATGTAGGTGGAGACGCGCGGGGTCGGCTCGAAGCGCCAGACGCCGTTCTCCGGCCTGGGGGTGGGCGAGTTGGAGATGACCGTCCAGCCCTCGGGCGCGGTGACGGTGAAGCGGAACGTGCCCTTGAGGTCCGGTTGTTCAAAGCAGGCGAAGACGCGGCGGGCGTCCGGCACCTCGAACTGGGTGTAGAGGTACACCTGCTGGTCGACCGGGTCGACGGAGCGGTGCAGTCCCTCGCCGGTGTTGGTGTAGGCGCAGTCGGCGACCACCCGCAGCTCGTTGTGCCCCGCCACGACGGCGGGCAGCGCGATGCGGGAGTCGGCGAACACCTCGGCCGGGTCCAGGGCGGTGCCGTTGAGCACCACCTCGTGGACCGCGGGGGCGATCAGGTCGGCGAAGGTGGCTCCCGCGGACCGCGCCGTGAAGTGCACGGTCGTCTCGGAGCGGAAGGTACCCCCCTCCGGGGCGCCGGAGAGATCGAGGGTGATCTCGTAGCCGTCCACGCCGAGCAGCCGCGCCCGCTCCTGCGCCTCTTGCCGGGTCAGATTCGTGCCAGGCACCTGGTGATCTCCTTCGTCGTGCGTCGTGCTGCGCATCCTTCCACGCCACGCCTCGGCGTGCCGGGGCAGACGAACGCGGAGCGCGATCGCGGAGCGCGAACGCGGCAGGCGAACGCCGCGGGGGCGGGCGAACGGCGCGCCCGCCGTCCGCCCGCCCCCGCGGGTGTGGAGCCGCCGTCGTTACGGCGTCACGTGGTGGATGGCGAGGTGACCCGTCCCGGTGAGGGTGCCGGCCGCGTTGAGCAGCCTGACCTCGCCGAAGATCTGACGGCCGTGGCCCGCGTCGGCCGCCGCCGCGGTGGCGGTGATCTCGGCGGGGAGGGACGTGGTCGCGCCGGTGTCCAGCTCGATCACGCGTTCCTCGTCCACCGTGACCGTGCCGAGCGCCGGGCTGAGGTAGGCGTCCCGGTGGGTGTAGGTGGTGCTGCCCTGCGGCACCGAGTAGCCGTGCACCTCGACGGTGTACGTGCCGGCCGCCGGCTCGGGGAGGCTGATGGTCTCCTCGGAGCCGGAGCTGGTGGAACTGCCGACCAGCTCGCCGTCGCGGTACACGAACAGGTCCAGGTCGGCCCCCGGATCGGCGGGCGCGCCGATCGTCGCGGTGAACGAGGAGACGTCCTCGCCGAGGTCGACGGTGCTCGTCACGTACTCGCCGTGCGCGATGGTCGGGGTGGCGTTCAGCGCCGAGCCCAGCTCGCCGGACTCCGCGGTGCCGGTCAGCGGCGCGAAGTCGTTGGTGACGCCCCAGGCGACCGAGGCGGGGACGCCCGCGTCGACGTGGCCGAGTTCGAGGGTCTCGGGGTTGAACGTGGTGCCCAGCGCCGTCGCCGTCAGCTCGTACGGGTTGTTCAGCAGCGGCGAGGTGCGCCGTGACTCGACCTCGATCTCCCACACGCCCGGCGTGGGGTCGGCGTAGGAACGCAGGTCGGGGCGGCAGGTGTTGTCCGGGTTGTCGTAGTTGGGGTAGCAGAGCGTGCTGGAGGAGTCGTCGGCCGGGGTGCCCCACGGAGTGATGGCGATCCACCGGGTCTGGCTGCCCTCGGCCAGGCCGTTCAGCGCGACCTCCAGGGTCCGCGTGCCCTCGGGCACGGTGACGAAGTAGGAGGTGGTGTCATTGCGCCGGGCGGTGTCCGACTCGGTGACCGAGAAGTCGGGCCCGGACAGCTCCTGCGGCACGACGACGGTGGCCAGGATCTGGTGGTCCGTGCCCTGCGTGCGCTGGTCGTCCACTTCGAGGATCGCGCTGTGCGCGCCGAGCGAACGCGGCCTGGCCTGCACGGTGACGGTCACCGGCTCGTCCAGCGGCAGCCACACCGTGGAGCGCCCGTCGATGCGGAACGTGCGGTCGTGGTTGTTCGCCAGGTCGAGGCGGTGCCGCACGGGGCGGTCGGGCCCGGTGGTGCGGGTGATGGTGACCTCGTAGCGCTCCGACTCGCCGACGGCCGGGGCGGATTCACGGTCGTAGATGCCGGTGCCGACGCCCGGGGTCGCCAGGAACTCGGCCATGTCGTGGTCCACCGGGGCCTCGACGGTGTAGCCGTGCGCGGTCGCGCCGCGGGTGATCAGCCGCCAGGCGCCCTCGGTGTCGACGAGCCCTGCGCCCTGCTCGTGCGCCTGGACGCCGCGGATCGGGTCGGCCGAGCTGGTCAGCGCGGTGCGCAGGTCGGCGGCCGACAGCTCGATGCCGCGCTGTTCCGCAGCGGAGAGCAGCAGCGCCGCGGCGCCGGCGACCTGCGGCGAGGACATCGACGTGCCCTGGAGCATGCCGTAGCCCGGCGGCAGGTCGTAGCCGGCCTCGGCGACGGGGCTGCCGGGCTGCCAGGTGGGGATGGTGTTGATGGAGGCGCCGGGCCCGGTGACGGTGGGCTTGAAGCCGCCGTCGTCGCGCGGCCCCGCGGAGGAGAACGGCAGCATCGCGTAGGACGTGCGCACGCCGGAGCCGTAGTTGGCGGCCCAGGTCTCGCGGGAGATGGACGCGCCGACGCTGACGACCTTCTCGGCGACGGACGGGTCGCCGACCGTGTTGGTGCCCGGGCCGTCGTTCCCCGCGGAGATGAACAGCTGGACGTCGTGGGTGTCGATCAGCTCGTTGTACAGGTGGGCGCGGGCGTTGTTGCCGTCGTTGAGCGCCGGCAGGCCGCCGATCGACACGTTGACGAGGTCGACGTCGCGGTTGACGACGAGGTCGATCATGCCCTCGAACAGCGCGGTGTAGGTGCAGCCACCGCCGAAGACGCAGGCGCGCGCGGACACGATCTGCGCGCCGGGCGCTGCGCCGTTCATGTCGCCGCCGAACAGTCCGTTGGCCGCGGTGATGCCCGCGACGTGGGTGCCGTGGCGGCCGGAGACGATGCCTATGTTGACGAAGTCCCGGGTCTGGCCGATCCAGTCCCCGCCGTAGGGGTCCATGGGGACGTTCTCGCGGATCTCGACGACGAACGGCAGGGACTCGGCGATCTCCGTCTCCGGGTCGTCGGTGCCGAAGTGGCCGATGTCGTGGTTCTCGCGGTGGGGCGCCATCTCGGCGTCGTCGGCGAAGTCACCGTTGTCGTTCAGGTCCACCCGGACGGTGCCGGCGGCCGGGTCGTAGAGCACGCCCCAGGAGTCCTCGGTGTCACCGTCCCGGTTCACGTCCCCGCCGATCTCGCCGACGGCGACGTTCTCGCGGAAGACGTTGATCAGGTAGTCGCCCTCGGGCGCGGTGTACTCGCGGTCCTCGTAGGTGAACGAGGGCCCGGCAACGCCGGTGAGCATCGGGCGCCAGGAGGCGTCGTTGTCGATGATCGGGTCGGTCGCGGTCACCGAGTCCACGATCTTGCGCTCGCCGGTGGTGGTCTCCTGGAGCGCGGGGTGGCCGAGGTCGACGCCGGTGTCGAGCACGCCGATGGTGATGCCGCGGCCGTCGTACCTGCGGTGGTCGTCGACGAACTCGACCGCGCCGGTCTCGTGGGAGGGCTGGTACGGGTTCTCCGCGCGGGTGTCCTCGTCGGGCCCGTCGTAGGACCGTTCGGCCGAGAACGTCTCGGCGCCGCTGCCGGGCGCGGGCAGCGGGTCGGGCACCCGTATCTCGTCGTTCAGGTCGATGGCGCGCACCGCGTCCAGGCCGGTGGCCTCGTCGATCGCGGTGTCGGCGCGGCCGGTGGGCACGGTCGCGCGGACGTAGCCGATGCTGTCCTCGGTGAAGCCGACGGAGGCGCCGGGGACGGCGTCGAGCTGGTCGGCGACCTCTTCGGTCGCGCCGGGCTCGGTGGCGAGCAGCAGGGTGACGAACGGCTCGTCCGCGTTCTTGGCCTCGGCGAGCAGGGCGGCGTCCTGGGTGCCGAACTTCTCGCCGATCGGCTTGTCCGCCATCGGCTGCCCGGCCTCGTCCTCGGCCAGGGCGGGGGCGGCCCCGGCGAGGGAGAGGGCGGCAACGAGGCCGGCGGCGAGCACCGTGCGGTGCACACGCCGTCGGCCGGGAGTCGTGGGGTGGGAACCGGGTCTCAGTGACATGGGCATCCTTGTTCGGTTCTGGAAGGATGACCGGCCATCCTACGGAAATGATCACTTGCCGGGCGGAGTTGCCGAAAAGTTGTCGCATTCCTGTCATCAAGGTTTGGCGCCGCGGGCCGCAGCGGGCCCCGGCGCGGCTCAGCGTGGCAGAACCACGACAGAGCCCGCCCGCGGCGCCCGCCCGGCGGCGCGCAACGCGGCGCGCACCGCGTCGGCCTGCGCCCCGGGGGAGTCGACGAGGCCGCGAGGGGTGAGGCGGACGACGGTGACGCCGAGTCCGGTCAGCGTCTGGTGGCGGCGCGTGGTCTCGGCCCGGTCGGGGGAGCCGCCGCGCTGCCGCGGCGCCCGGGCGTCGATGTCCACCGCGACGGCCCGCTCCGGCCAGTAGGCGTCCACGTTGCACAGGAAAGGACCGCCCGGCAGCCACAGGCCGACGTTCCAGCACGGCACGGGCAGCCCGCCCTCGTGCACCACCGTCAGCAGCCGCTGCTCCGCGAGCGCGCGGCCCTCCGCGACCAGCGCGTCGACCGCCACCGTCAGGTGCGGCCGGCCCGGGAGCCTGGCCCTGGCCAACTCCCGCAGGATCTCGTGCGGTTCGCAGTGGCCGCCGCGAACGGCCTCGGCCAGCAGCCGGTGCACGGTCGCCTCGTCCGGCAGCCGGCCCACCGCGTCCACCAGGGCCCGCGGCACCGGGGCGACCGGGAAGCCGTGCCGCGGCACCGGCTCCGGCAGGCGGTGGGTACGCACGATCCGCACGCAGCCCACGGAACGCAGCCGCCGCACGCGCGGCACCAGCACGTCCACGCGGTCGAGCGCGGCCGGCGGCGGCGCGCCCGTGAAGCCGTGCAGGTCGAGGGCGGCCAGGCCGCTGATCACCGCCTGCCCCTGGGGACCGCCGGTGTAACGCAGCACGGCGTGCAGGGTTTCCGCCCCGGTCAGCGGCCCGTTGTGCAGCACGAAGACGCCGGGCAGCGGCATCTGCCAGGGCCCGCCTGGCCGGCACCGCTCGTGGGCGGCGGCCGGGGGCACCCCGTGCCGACGCAGTTCGGCCGCGGTCATCACCGGGGGCGACCCGTCCGCGAGCCGGTGCAGGGGGCGCGGGGTGAGGGGCGTGTTGTCGGTCATGCTGCGGCGATTCCCGCCCGCGGGTACGTTCCCCACCTCTGTTACAGAGCCGTCGGAAAACAGGGACAACTCCGCCCCAATGCACAGATGTTCGGCATTCGGCCGGGTGCGCGGCCGGCGCCGCAGGCGCAGCGCGTGCGGCTGCCGCGGCGCGTGCGCCAGGCGCGGCACCCGGCCGGGGAGCCGTCGGCCGCTACCGCGGCGGGCCGTCCGCGGCCCGCGCGCGCAGCGCCCGCGCCAGGTCGTCGCGTTCCTCAAGGACCATGCGGCGCAGCGCGGGCGCCGCGTCCTGGTGGCCGGCCAGCCAGGCGTCCGTGGCATCCAGCACGGACTGGTCGCCGTGGCCGGGGAACAGGCCGTGCACCAGGGCGATGGCGGTCTCGATGGACCGTTCCTCCCACACCCCCAGCAGCGCGGCGAAGTACCGCGACACGTAAGGCGCGAGCAGGTCGGGCCGCCCCGGGCGGGCGAAGCCCGCGATCGTCGCCTCGGTCAGCGCGTTGGACAGCCGGTCGGACTCCACGACGTCCCGCCAGGCCGCGGCCTTCACCTCGGCCGAGGGGCGCGCGGCCAGGCAGCGCACCTGGTGGCGCCGGCCGGACGCGGTGTCGTCCCGCGCCAGCTCCGCGGCGATGACGTCCTCCCCCGCGTAGCCGCCGGCGGCCAGCGGTTCGAGGAACGCCCAGCGCAGCTCCTGGTCCACGTCGAGGCCGTCGATCCGCGCGGTGCCGTCCAGCAGCCCGGTCAGCAGCTGCGCGTCCGCGTCCGATGCGGCGCAGACGGCCAGGAAACGGGCCCACGCCAGCTGGTGGTCGCTGCCGGGCGTGGCCCGCCGCAGCTCGCCGACGGCCGCCGCGGCCAGCTCGGCGCGGGCCGTCTCGCGCCGCTCGGGCGCCGTGTAGTGCAGCTGCGCGGTGCGCGCCCAGGCGTGCACCATCTGGAGCACGCCCACCTGCGTCTCGTACCCGCCGAACTGCTCGACCAGCGCCAGGAATTCACTGGCGGGCAGCAGACCGTCCCGGGTCAGGTTCCACAGGGCGGACCAGCACAGGGCGCGGGCCAGCGGGTCGGCGACGGCCCCGAGGCCCGCCCGCAGCCCGTCGAGCGACCGCTCGTCGAAGCGCGTCTTGCAGTACGTCAGGTCGTCGTCGTTGACGAGCACGAACGCGGGCGCCGGCTGCCCCGCCAGCTCGGGAACGGGCGTGCTCGGCCCGGACACGTCCACCTCGGCGCGGGCGTACCGTTCGATCGGGCCGCCCGGCTCCGCGGCCCCGTAGAGCCCGACGGCGACGCGGTGCGGGCGCAGCGTCGGGTGTGCGGCGGGCGCCTCCTGGAGCACGGTGAGGCCGGTGAGGCGCCCGTCCGCGCCGTAGGTGGGCCGCGGGGTCAGCGCGTTGACGCCGGTGGTCTCCAGCCAGGCCCGCGACCAGGCGTGCATGTCGCGGCCCGAGGTCTCGGCGAGCACCGCCAGCAGGTCGTCGAGGCGCGTGTTGCCGTAGGCGTGCCGCCTGAAGTAGCGGCGCGCGCCTTCGAGGAACGCCTCCCGGCCGGCGTAGGCGACCAGCTGCTTGAGCACCGAGGCGCCCTTGGCGTAGGTGATGCCGTCGAAGTTGAGCTTGGCATCCTCAAGGTCACGGATGTCGGCCGTGATCGGGTGGGTGGAGGGCAACTGGTCGGCCCGGTAGGCCCACGCCTTGCGGCGGTTGGCGAAGGCGATCCAGCCCTCGTCGAAGCGGGTGGCCTCCACCAGCGAGAACGCGCCCATGAAGTCGGCGAAGGACTCCTTCAGCCACAGGTCGTCCCACCACTCCATGGTGACCAGGTCGCCGAACCACATGTGCGCCATCTCGTGGAGCAGCGTGTTGGCCCGGCCCTGGTAGGCGGCGCGCGTGGTCCTGCCGCGGAAGACGTACTCCTCGCGGAACGTGACGAGGCCCGGGTTCTCCATGGCCCCGATGTTGTACTCGGGCACGAACGCCTGGTCGTAGGTGCCGAACGGGTAGGGGAAGGCGAAGTGCTCGTGGAAGAAGTCGAGGCCCTGCTTGGTGAGCGTGAAGATCTCCTCGGCGTCGAAGTGCCGGGCCAGGCCCTTGCGGCACAGCGCCCCGAGCGGAATCTCCAGCACCGTGCCGTCGGGCAGCTCGCGCGTGTAGTGGTCGCGCACGTAGTGGTAGGGGCCCGCGACGACCGCGGTGATGTACGTGGAGATGGGGCGGGTGGTGGCGAACGTCCAGGTCGCCGCGGCCGGGCCGGGCTGGGACAGCTGCTCGCGCCCGGCCTCCGCGCCGTTGCTGAGCACCGTCCAGTCCGCGGGCGCGGTGACGCGGAAGGTGAACGGCGCCTTCAGGTCCGGCTGTTCGAAGTTGGCGAACACCCGGCGGGCGTCGGCGGGCTCGTACTGGGTGTAGAGGTAGGTCTCGCCGTCCTCCGGGTCCGCGAAGTGGTGCAGGCCCTCGCCGGTGCGGCTGTAGGCGCAGGCCGCGTCCACCACCAGCTCGTTCTCCGCGGCGAGCCCCGCGAGCGCGATGCGGGTGCCGTCGAAGACCTGGTCCACGACCAGCGGCTCGCCGTTGAGCGTCACGGAGTGCACGTGCGGCGCCAGCAGGTCGGCGAAGGAGGCGGCGCCCTCCTCGGCGCAGGAGAAGCGGATGGTGGTGGTCGAGCGGAACGTGCGCGGCCCGGCGGCCGGTGCGGGCTCGGTCGCGGACCTGACGTCGAGCGCCACCTCGTACCCGTGAACGGTGAGCAGCCGGGCCCGCTCGCGGGCCTCGTCACGGGTCAGGTTCTCTCCGGGCACGTGCGCCTCCCCATCTCCGGCTTCCCTATCCGGTTTACTCCCATTGCATGCGCGAGCCAGCATGTCACGGGCCCCCGGAAGGCGCACGGCGGAATGTGTCGCGCGGCGCGGGTGTTAGGCGCGAGGATCGTCACAGTTGCCGAACGCCGGACAGGAGAGCCTTATGCCCGAAAAGACCCCCGCAGACTTCTGGTTCGACCCGCTGTGCCCCTGGGCGTGGATGACGTCCCGGTGGATGCTCGAGGTCGAGAAGGTGCGCCCGGTCGAGGTCCGCTGGCACGTGATGAGCCTGTCCGTGCTCAACGAGCCCAAGATGGACGAACTGCCGGAGCGCTACCGCGAGATGCTGCACGCCGGCTGGGGGCCGGTGCGCGTGTGCATCGCCGCGGAGCAGGAGCACGGCAGCGAGGTGCTCGGCCGGCTCTACACCGAGCTGGGCAACCGCTTCCACCCGCAGGGCCGTGAGCAGAGCCGCGAGACGATCGCCGAGGCGCTCGTGGCGGCGGGGCTGCCGGAGAAGCTGGCCGACGCGGCGGACTCGGACGCCTACGACGCCGAGCTGCGGGCCTCCCACAAGGCCGGGATCGACCTGGTCGGCCAGGACGTGGGCACGCCGGTGATCGCCGTACCGGGTGCCGACGGCGGGCAGATCGCGTTCTTCGGCCCCGTCGTCACCCCGGCGCCGAAGGGCGAGGCGGCGGCCCGGCTGTGGGACGGCACGCTGCTGGTGGCCGCCACGCCAGGCTTCTACGAGATCAAGCGGACCCGCGACGCGGAGCCCCAGTTCGACTGATCCGCGCCGCACGACGACGGCCCCCGCGCGGGATGTACGCGCGGGGGCCGTTCCCTTGTCCGGCCGCCTGCCCGGTGAAGGGGATGAGAAGACGATCAGGCGGCCGGGGGGCCTGTGCGGGACTCCGGATGGCTTCAGGGGGCGAGCAGCAGCGTGTTGGCCCGCTGCTTGGCGGCGGTGTAACGGGCCGCGACGTCCTGCCAGTTCACCACGCGCCACATCGCCTCGACGAAGTCCACCTTCTGGTTGCGGTACTGGAGGTAGAAGGCGTGCTCCCAGGCGTCGAAGACGAGGATCGGCACCGAGCCCTGCCCGACGTTCCCCTGGTGGTCGTAGATCTGCTCGACGACCAGGCGCCCGCTGACCGGCTCGTAGGCCAGCACGCCCCAGCCCGAGCCCTGGGTGGTGGCGGCGGCCTTGGACAGCTGCGCCTTGAAGCGGGCGAAGGAGCCGAAGGACTCGGCCACGGCGTCGGCCAGCTCGCCCGTCCCGTCGCGCTCCAGCGGCTCGCCGCCGCCGTCGCCCGTCATGTTGTGCCAGTAGATGGAGTGCAGGATGTGGCCGGAGAGGTGGAACGCCAGGTTTTTCTCCAGGCCGTTGATCGTCCCCCACTGGTCCGTCTCCCGCGCCTGGGCGAGCTGCTCCAGCGTGTCGTTCGCACCCTTGACGTAGCCGGCGTGGTGCTTGTCGTGGTGCAGCTCGATGATCTCGCCGCTGATGACCGGCTCCAGGGCGGAGTAGTCGTACGGGAGGTCGGGGAGGGTGTACGTGGCCATGCCGTTGCCCATCTCCACTAATTGCCTGTCAACTCTTATTGCATCTGACTTGCAAGAGCACGCTATCAGCACCAGGCTTCCCGCGCCCGGGTGTCATCAAGCTCACGCCGTGCGGCGGCACCCGTTCGGCTAGCGTCGTGCGCGTCCCCTTGACCGGCGCGTCCCGACCGGCGCGTTCCGACCGCCTCGTCCCGACCGCCTCGTCCCCGAAGGAGCCCGTCCATGAGCACCGCCGTTCTCGCCGACCTGCTGCCCGCCTCCACCGTCCCCAGGGCCCGGCTGCGCGACGTGGCCCTCGTGACCGGCGGCGCCGTTCTCACGGGCATCGCCGCCCAGATCGCCGTGCCCGTGCCGGGATCGCCCGTTCCGGTCACCGGGCAGACGTTCGCCGCCCTGCTCATCGGCGCCTCCTTCGGACCCGGCCGCGCCCTGGCCTCCCTGCTGCTCTACACGCTGGCCGGGATGGCGGGCATGCCCTGGTTCTCCGAGGGCACCTCCGGCTGGGGCATGCCGTCCTTCGGCTACGTCCTCGGCATGACGGCCGCCGCCGCCCTCGTCGGCGCCCTGGCCCGCCGCGGCGGCGACCGCACCCTGCTGCGGACCGCGGGCACCATGGCCGCGGGCACGGCCCTCACCTACGCCGTCGGCGTTCCCTACCTCGCCCTGGCCACCGGGATGTCCGCGGCCGAGGCCGTCGACGCCGGCCTCGTCCCGTTCCTGCTGGGCGACGCCCTCAAGGCCGCGCTCGCCATGGGCGCGCTCCCCGCCGCCTGGTACGTCCTCGGGCGCGGGGGCCGGGACTGACCGACGGCCGGCGGGCGGACCGTGCCAGACTCCTCCCCATGCGTGTCTACCTCGGCTCCGACCACGCCGGCTACGAACTCAAGGCCCACCTCACCGACTGGCTGAAGGGCCACGGTCACGACCCGGTGGACTGCGGCCCGCACCAGTTCGACGCCCAGGACGACTACCCGCCGTTCTGCCTGCGCGCCGCCGAGCGCGCCGCCGCAGAACCGGGCGCCCTGGGCATCGTCATCGGCGGCTCGGGCAACGGCGAGGCCATCGCCGCCAACAAGGTGGCCGGGGTGCGCTGCGCCCTCGCCTGGAGCGAGGAGACCGCACGCCTCGGTCGCCAGCACAACGACGCCAACGTGCTGAGCATCGGCTCCCGCATGCACAGCACGGACGAGGCCACGTCGTTCGTCGCCGTCTTCCTCGCCACCCCCTACTCCGGCGAGGAACGGCACAGCCGCCGCATCGGCATGCTCACCGCCTACGAGGCGGACGGCACCCTGCCGCCCCTGCCGGGCCGGGACTGAGCCCGCGGTGCCGGAGGGGCACACCGTTCACCGGCTGGCCGCCGAGTACGGCCGCAGGTTCCGCGGCAGTCGTCCCGTGCACGCCGCCAGCCCGCAGGGGAAGTTCGCCGACGCCGCCGCGCTGCTCGACGGGCAGCCGATGACCGCGGCGGAGGCGCACGGCAAGCACCTGTTCCTCGGGTTCGCGGGCCTCGGCTGGGTCCACATCCACCTCGGCCTGTACGGCAAGGTCGCCTTCGGCGACGGGCCCGCGCCCGCGCCGGCCGGCCAGATCCGGCTGCGGCTGGCCGGTCCTGGCGGCTGGGCCGACCTGCGCGGCCCCAACACCTGCACGCTGATCGGCGATCCGGAGAAGCAGGCCGTCACCGACCGCCTCGGCCCCGACCCGCTGCGGCCCGACGCCGACCCCGAACGGGCCTGGCGCCGCGTCTCAGCGGCCCGCAGCGCCATCGCGGGGCTACTGATGGACCAGAGCGTCGTCGCGGGACCCGGCAACATCTACCGCGCCGAGGTGCTGTTCCGGCGCGGCATCGGCCCCTACCGGCCGGGCCGCGACCTCGACCGCGAGGAATGGGACGGCATCTGGGCCGACCTCGTCGCCCTCATGCGGGAGGGCGTGCGCACCGGGCGCATCGACACCGTCCGCCCCGAGCACATGCCCGAGGCCATGGGCCGCCCGCCGCGCCGGGACGACCACGGCGGCGAGGTCTACGTGTACCGCCGCGCCGGCGCGGACTGCCACGTCTGCGGCGGCGAGGTCCGCAGCGCGGAGCTGGCCGCCCGCAACCTCTTCTGGTGCCAGGGCTGCCAGCCCCATCTGCCCGGCGCCCGCTGAAGGACTCCCGGCCGCCGCCCCCGCGCCGTATCCTCGGCCTCCACGGCACCGGGCGGGAGGGCGCATGGGGTCAGAAGCCGTGGGGGAGCCACGGGGCGACGGTGCTGCCGAAGGCGGTCGCGGCGGCCCCGAGCGCGCCCGTGCGCAGCTCCTCGACGCGGCCCGCCGCGGCGAGCGAGCGCAGCGAGGTCCCGCCCAGATACGCCGCCCCGAGCGCCGCCACCGGCAGCGCCAGGTCCGCGGCGTCCGCCGTCCGTTCGCACACCGCGCCCCCCGGGCCGCCGGACAGCCGCCAACGCCCCTCGTTCCATGGGCAGAAGCCGTCGGACACCTCCAGCACCACATCCACGTCCGTGGCATAGGTGCGCCCCGCCAGCGCCGCGCCCAGGTCCACCGGGCGCAGGTACAGCCGGTCCGTGACGCGAAGTCGTGCGCGCCGCACATCGGACACCATGTGGAGGAACGGGTCGTCCACCGGCCGGTTGTCCAGCGTGAGCGTGCTCATCAGGTCGATCCCGTGCAGGTAGCGCAGCAGCGCGCCGTAGGCCGCCGGCTCGGCCGCGTCCAGGTCCCGCACCAGGACCGTGCCCCTGGGCCCCGCCGGCTCCCACTCCGGCTTCAGCGCGTACCGCGCGTACCCGAGCAGCTCCCCGTCCCGCTCGGCCAGCACACACCGCCGCGCCGAGGCGCCCGCGCGGTCCTGGCGCGGGTCGAGCAGCGGCAGCCGCTCCCAGCCGGGGCCGCGCGCGAGCATCCCCGGCCTGGTGGGAACGAGCCGCGCGTACAGCGCCTCGCAGCGTTCCGCCTCGTCGGCCGGGTCCACCACGCGCAGCGTGATGTTGTCGGCGCCCGGCGGCAGACCGAGCGTCACACGGTGGATATCGATGTCCGCGGACAGCCGCTGGCTGGCGGCGCCGTAGCCGAAGCGCCCGTAGATCGCCGGCTCGGAGGCCGTCAGCGCCGCCAGCGGCTCACCCGACTCCCGGTAGGTCTCCAGGGCCCGGCGCATCATCGTGCGCAGGATGCCCTGCCGCCGGTGCGTGGCGGCGACGCTCACCATCGTGACGCCCGCGACGGGCAGCACGGCGCCGCCCGGCACCGAGACGGCCATGGTCAGCGTGCCGAGCGTGCCCACCGGCTGCCCGGCGTCCCACACGCCGTACGAACGGCCGAAGTCGGTGAGGTCGCGCCACAGCTTCTGCTCTTCCTGCGACTCGGGGAGCCCGCCGAAGGCCCAGTCCAGGGTGGTCCACCAGGCGGTCCATTCGGAGTCGGCAAGCACGCGCAGCTCGTTCGTCATATGGACATCTCTATCAACGTGCCCGACACCGGGCGACACATTAACTTCACCGACGGTGGCCCGAAGGGCCCGCGGCCCGTGGCAAGGGTTCGACGCACCGCCGAACGGGTGGATAAGGTCCGAGGTCATGGCGCGCGGCACTGACAAGGCACCCTGGGCGGTCAGGCGGGTCCGGGCCCACAAGGCGGCCCACCGCCTGCGCACCGGCCTGCGCCGGGCGGCGGTCGACTACTTCCGCGGCGACGGCTCCGACTGGATCGCGTTCGCCGCGCTGCTGCTCACCGTTCCGCTGCTCGGCGGCGCCACCGTGGTCTGGCCCGAGTGGTGCCCGCCCGAGGCGCTGGTGCTGCCGCTGGTCGCCGGCGGCCTGCTGCTCCGCCCGGCCAGCCTGATCGGTCTTTACGCCGTCGCGGCCACCGCGCTGGTGCTGGAGACCGTGTTCATCGACGCCCGCCGCTCCGCGCCCGACCCGGTCACTCCCGGCAGCATCCTCGTCGTCGCCTCGGTTGCGCTGTTCGGGCTGCTCATCGCCCAGTTCCGCAGCCGCGTCGGCGTGCCCTGGCGGCGCGGCGGCACCATGCTGTTCGACCTGCGGGAGCGCATCCGCGCCCAGAGCGCCCTGCCCGCGCTGCCCCGCGGCTGGCACCGCGAGATGTCGCTGCGCCCGGCAGGCGGCCAGTCGTTCTCCGGCGACTTCGTCGTGGCGGCCCGCACCGGGCCCGAGGGGCGCACCCTGGAGGTCGTGCTCACCGACGTCTCGGGCAAGGGCATGGACGCCGCGTCCCGTTCGCTGCTGCTCTCCGGCGCGTTCGGCGGGCTGCTCGGCTCGCTGCCGCCGCACTCCTTCCTGCCCGCCGCGAACGGCTACCTGCTCCGGCAGAGCTGGGACGAGGGCTTCGCGACCTCCGTGCACCTCGTGCTCGACCTCGACACCGGCGACTACGAGCTGCTGTCCGCCGGGCACCTGCCCGGCGTCCAGCTGAACGCGGGGACCGGCCACTGGCAGCAGATCGCGGGCGAGGGCGCGCTGCTCGGCGTCTACGACGGCGCCGAGTTCTTCCCCGCCAAGGGAACGCTGCGCCGCGGCGACGTGCTCATGCTGTTCACCGACGGCCTGGTGGAACGTTCCGACCGGGACCTCTCGGAGGGCATCGACCGCCTCACCGGGGAGGCCGACCGCTACGTCACCACCGGGTTCCGCGGCGCCGCCTGGCACCTGATCGAGTCGGTCGCCAAGGACGTCAACGACGACCGTGCGCTGCTCCTGATCAGCCGGGAGTGACCCCCGGGAGTGATCACCCGGCGGGGCGGAATGCTCCCGGCCGCGACCGGCGTCGCGGCTGACCGGCGTGAGCTGGGCCGATGCGGCGGCGCACGACCCGCCGCATGTCCGCCGATCGGCGGTGCGCGCGGGCGGCGGGCGGATGCGCGGGCGCCCGCCGTGTTTTTGGCTCGGTGTCATGAACCACACGCGAAGCACCGCCACCGGAAATCCCGCGCCGGGCAGGCCCGCCGCCGCGCGCCGCAGGACAACTTCCGCCCGGCTGGCCCGCCGTGCCGTCGGCTGCACGCTGCTGGGCTCGCTGGTGATAACGGGACCGTGGACGGTGCCCGCCGTCGGTCACGAGGACGCGTTCGCCGGAACGCAGGACGCGGCACCGTACTTCTGGCCGGCCGCGGGCGGCGTGCCGGGGCCCTGGGCGGCCGGCCTGTACGACATCCCCTTCGGCCCGCTCCCCGAGGCCGCCGACTTCTTCCCCGCCCGCCCCGAGGCCGCCGACGTCGCCCCCGCCCGCCCGGCGGTGGCGGCCGAGCGCTGGACGGAGCCGGTGACGGGCCACCCGGTGTCGGCCTCCTACGGCATCCCTGGCGGCTGGGCGGCCGGGTACCACACGGGCATCGACTGGGCGACGCCGGTCGGCACCCCCGTCCGTTCCGTCGGCCCGGGCACGGTGGTCCTCGCCGAGTACGCGGGGGACTACGGAAACGCCGTGGTCGTGGAGATGCCGGACGGCTACTTCACGCTGTACGCGCACCTGTCGGAGATCTCGGTGCGCACCGGCCAGGACGTGAACGGCGGCACCGCCGTCGGGGACAGCGGCGACACCGGGCGCAGCACCGGCCCGCACCTGCACTTCGAGGTACGGGCCGACCGCACGTACGGCACGGACGTCGACCCCGTGGCCTACCTGGCCCGGCACGGCGTCCGGGTGTAGCGGCCGAAGCTCAACTCCCGGTTCTGGCCGGGCGGCGGCCGCCGGTGCCGGTGTCCTTGCCGCCGGTGCCGGTGCCGGTGCCGGTGCCGGTGCCGGTGTCCTTGCGGAACGCCCAGTCCATGGACGGCTCCACCAGGACGCGGAACGCCCGCCGCACCGGCGCCGTGCACAGCACGGTGACCACGGCGGCGCCGATCACCGTCACCACCACCCGGCCGCCGGGGGAGTTGACCCAGTCCGCCGCGTACCAGTCCCACCAGCGCGACGCCTTGGCGACGAAGCCGTGCAGCAGGTAGCCGTAGATCGTGCCGGCGCCGAGCGCCGTGAACCACATGCGGCGTTCCGGCACGAACGCCAGGAAGCAGGCGGTGAGCAGCAGACCGCAGCCGAAGAGGGCGGGCGTCATCACCACGCCTGCCCACCACTCCGCGCCCATGTCCTGGGCGCTGTTGGTGCGGTAGAACCAGCTGTGCTCCATCCGCGGCACCGCCCACCAGGCGACGACGAGGGCGGTCAGCACCGCGGGCACGGCGAGCAGTTGCACCCAGCGCTCGCGTACCCAGTGGAAGTGCTCGCGGCGCAGGTGGAGCCCGATGACGAAGAACGGCAGGAGCTGGAGCACCCGCTGGAGGTTCAGGTCGTTGCCGATGTGGGGGGACACGGACGCGAGGACCGCGATGGCGAGCGAGACCGGCACCGGCCAGCGGACGATCCGCCAGACCGGCGCGGTCAGCCGCCAGATGAACAGGGCGACCAGGAACCAGGTGACGTAGTAGGGGTCGAGCAGGCTGAACGGTGCGGCGGGGTTGTCGGTGCCCCAGCGCTTGAACAGGACGTACCCGGCCTCGAAGATCAGGTACGGCACCCCGACACCGGTGATCAGGCGCTTCAGCTGGTCCGGCCTGCCGGTGTAGTTGCGGGAGAAGTAGCCGGCGATGAGGATGAACGCCGGCATGTGGAAGGTGTAGACGAAGAGGTAGAGGGCCGAGGCGGTCCGTGAGTCGTCCCGCAGCGGCGTCCAGGCGTGGCCCACGGCCACCAGGAGGATCGCCAGGTACTTGGCGTTGTCGAAGTAGGGGTCGCGCGGCTTCACCCGTGCCGAGCCGTCCGTGACTGTCGGTGGGGGGTCAGCCGCCTCGGCCCGTGCCGTGGGCAAAGGGGCTCGTTGATTACGGACGTGCAACATTGTCCGCACGATAGCGGGCCCGCGGGGGGTCCGTAAATTGTGTGGACATCATGGCCGGTGGATTATGCGGTGGCACGTCGTGAATCGGGCGACTGAGCGCGCATGGATCGATCCGACGTCCGAAATGGCATGAATTGACCGGCTTAAATGCGGCGTATCACCGCGTGCGAGCCTGCCGGCCGCGCGCCGGTCCGCGCGCCGGCCGCAGCGGAACGGCCGCGCGGCGACCCAATCCCGCGCCGCCCGCGAGAGCCGGGGAATTACCCGTGGAAATGATCGTCGAAGCTAACGGGACGATAACGTGACACCTTGGTACGCAGGACATGGGGGAGGTGTACAGGTCGACCGGACGGTGCGTCACCGCTCTCCACGGCACCTCTCGTTGATGGCACGATGGTGCCTGCGGGGGTGCGGCGGCCGTGGTCAAGCCCCTGACGGAGCAGAGGCGAACCTTCCGAAGGTGTGATCAGTTGTGGTTATTTCGTTCTCTCTGGCCCTGCTGTTCGGCGTGATCATGTTCTTCATGATCCGCGGCGGGGTGATCAAGTGGGGACCGGCCATCGTGGCGATCCTCTTCGGCTTCTCCCTCGCGTCCACCGGCGCGGCCGACCCCATAGAGGACTTCCTGAACGGGGTCACCGACGCGGTCGACAATGTGGACGACTCCATCAACGACTCGGGCGGCGAGTGACCCGACACACAAGGCCCGGCACCCCGAGGGGGGCCGGGCCCTGCAACACGGAGCGGGCGACGGGAATCGAACCCGCGTAGCTGGTTTGGAAGACCAGGGCTCTACCATTGAGCTACGCCCGCGACGGTGTGCATCGTAGCAGTGCCCCTGTGTCGTGCGGGCGGGCCGGGGTGCCGCCGGTCCCGGGGAAACCTCACCGCGTGCGGCCCTGTACGCTACGTGTCGCGTCGTGAGCCTCTGCGGGGTGTGGCGCAGCTTGGCAGCGCGTCCGCTTTGGGAGCGGAAGGCCGTCGGTTCGAATCCGGCCACCCCGACCACGTACTATGAATGACCCGCGCGCCTGTCGTGTGTCCGCGTAAGGGGCTCCTTCAGAAAATCGCGCCAGCCCTCTTGATGCCAGCCCCAAGGAGACCGACCGTGAAGAGCGCCGTGGAGACCCTGAACCCCACCCGGGTTCGGCTCACTGTCGAGGTGCCCTTCGAGGAGCTCAAGCCCAGCCTCGACGCGGCGTACCGGAAGATCAACCAGCAGGTGCAGGTGCCGGGCTTCCGCAAGGGCAAGATCCCGGCCCGCATCATCGACCAGCGTTTCGGCCGCGGCGCGGTGCTGGAAGAGGCGGTGAACGAAGCGCTTCCGAAGTTCTACAGCGAAGCGATCACCGAGGGCGAGATCAGCCCGCTCGGCCAGCCCGAGGTGGACATCACCGAGCTGAAGGACAACGAGCTGCTGACGTTCACCGCCGAGGTGGACATCCGTCCGGAGATCGAGATTCCGGACTACTCCGGCATCGAGGTCACCGTCGACGCCGTCGAGGTCAGCGACGAGGACATCGACTCCGCCGTCGAGCGGCTGCGCGAGCGCTTCGCCTCCTCCACCGTCGTCGAGCGGGCCGCCGCCGAGGGCGACGAGGTCAAGATCGACCTGGAGGCCCGCGTCGACGGCGAGGTCCTGGAGGACGGCGTCGCCTCCGGTGTGAGCTACACCATCGGCTCGGGTCAGATGCTGGACGGCCTGGACGAGGCCGTCACCGGCCTGGAGGCCGGCGGCACCGCCACGTTCACCAGCGAGCTGAAGGGCGGCTCCCGCGCCGGCAGCGAGGCCGAGGTCTCGGTCAAGGTCGAGTCGGTTTCCAGTCGCGAACTGCCTGAGCTGGACGACGAGTTCGCCCAGCTCGCGAGCGAGTTCGACACGCTGGAGGAGCTGCGTGAGGACAGCCGCAAGCGGCTGGCCGACGAGAAGAAGTACCAGCAGGCCACCGAGGCCCAGGAGAAGGTGCTGGACGCGCTGCTCGAGCTGGTCGAGGTCCCGATCCCGCAGAAGCTGCTCGCGGACGAGGTCGAGACCCGCAAGCACAATCTGGAGCACCACCAGCTCGGCCAGCTGGGGATGGACCTGGACGCCTACCTGGCGCTCCAGGAGAAGTCCCTTGAGGAGTTCGAGGCCGAGCTGAAGGAGCAGGCCGAGAAGGGCATCCGCACCCAGTTCGTGCTGGACGAGGTCGCCAAGCAGGAGAAGCTCAGCGTCAGCCAGGAGGAGCTGACCGAGCACCTGATGCGCCGCGCGCAGTCCTCGGGCATGGGCCCCGACCAGTTCGCCAAGGCCGTCGTCGAGGGCGGCCAGGTGCAGATGCTGGTCGGCGAGGTCCGCCGGGGCAAGGCGCTGGCCGCCGTCGTCGAGTCCGTCACCGTGAACGACAGCAACGGCGAGCCGGTCCACCTCGACGAGGACGAGGACGCGGACGCGGACGAGGCGGGCCAGGACGCGACGGCCGAGGCCGGGGACGCCGCTGCCGAGGGCACCGCTGCCGAGGGCACCGCGAAGGCCGACGACTGACCTGCGCTCACAGCGAACAGTTCCCAGGTCGGGATGGGTCGGTCGGGACAGCGCGTTAGGGTCCGTAGGTACAACGCAGATGTCAAGCGACGGCCGGGCGTACGCGTGGCCGTCCGAGAATGAGCAGGTGGATACGTGACGCTCTTGATGCCTTCCGCCATGGCGGAGCCGAAGAATGGCAGCCTCGGCGATCAGGTTTACAACCGGCTGCTCGACGAGCGGATCATCTTCCTGGGACAGCCGGTCGACGATGACATCGCCAACCGGATCACCGCGCAGCTGCTGCTTCTGGCCGCCGATCCGGACAAGGACATCTTCCTCTACATCAACAGCCCCGGCGGCTCCATCCAGGCCGGCATGGCGATCTACGACACCATGCAGTACATCAAGAACGACGTGGTCACCATCGCCATGGGCCTGGCCGCCTCGATGGGCCAGTTCCTGCTGACGGCCGGCGCCCCGGGCAAGCGCTACGCGCTGCCCAACGCCGACATCCTGATCCACCAGCCCTCCGCCGGCCTGGCCGGCTCCGCGTCGGACATCAAGATCCACGCGGAGCAGCTGCTGCGCACCAAGGCCAAGATGGCCAAGCTCTCCGCCGAGCACTCGGGTGTGAGCATCGAGCAGTGGGAGCGGGACGCCGACCGGGACCGCTGGTTCACCGTCGAGGAGGCCCGTGACTACGGCCTGATCGACCGGGTCATCACCAGCGCGGCCGACATCGCGGGCGGCGGCGGCACGGGCGCCTGAGCCCGCCCTGCCCGCCCCGCAGCCCCGATCGAAAGCCAACGACCAAGGCGGTACACAACCGATGAACTCCTTCCCCGGCTCCGGCCTCTACGACCGGCTCCCCGCCGAGTCCCGCTACGTCATTCCGCGCTTCGTCGAGCGGACCTCGCAGGGTGTGCGGGAGTACGACCCGTACGCCAAGCTGTTCGAGGAGCGCGTGATCTTCCTCGGCGTCCAGATCGACGACGCCTCGGCCAACGACGTGATGGCGCAGCTGCTGTGCCTGGAGTCGATGGACCCGGACCGCGACATCCAGATCTACATCAACAGCCCCGGCGGCTCGTTCACCGCGCTGACCGCGATCTACGACACGATGGAGTTCGTGAAGCCGGAGATCCAGACGGTGTGCATGGGCCAGGCGGCCTCCGCCGCGGCCGTGCTGCTCGCGGCCGGCACGCGCGGCAAGCGCATGGCCCTGCCGAACGCGCGGGTGCTCATCCACCAGCCCTACTCCGAGACCGGGCGCGGGCAGGTCTCCGACCTGGAGATCGCGGCGCGCGAGGTGCAGCGGATGCGCGTGCAGCTGGAGGAGATGCTGGCCAAGCACTCCACCCAGCCGATCGAGCAGATCCGCGACGACATCGAGCGCGACAAGATCCTCACCGCTGAGGAATCGGTGGCGTACGGCCTGATCGACCAGATCGTGACCACGCGCACCACGACGGCCGTCTGAGCCGTCACCGGCACCACTCGACAGGACAACGCAAGAGGACGACTGGCCACCCCTTATTGACGGGAAGGCCCCGTGGAGGGGGATTCCCGTCAAGGGGGGCCATTCCACCGCGGCGACAAGGTACCGTCGTCTTCAGAAAGCATGAGTGCACCGTCTCCCCGGCGGTGCGCAGGCGAAGGGGAAGCACCTCGTGGCACGCATCGGTGATGGCGGCGATCTGCTCAAGTGCTCGTTCTGCGGCAAGAGCCAGAAACAGGTGAAGAAGCTCATCGCGGGTCCGGGGGTCTACATCTGCGACGAGTGCATCGATCTCTGCAACGAGATCATCGAGGAGGAGCTGGCCGAGTCGCCCGACTCGGACCTCAGCGAGCTCCCGAAGCCGCGCGAGATCTTCGATTTCCTGGAAAGTTATGTGGTCGGCCAGGAAGACGCCAAGAAGGCGCTCTCGGTTGCCGTGTACAACCACTACAAGCGCGTGCGGGCGAGCGAGGCGGACTCGGGCTCGCGCGACGAGGAGATCGAGCTGGCCAAGTCCAACATCCTGCTCCTGGGCCCGACCGGCTCGGGCAAGACCCTGTTGGCGCAGACACTGGCCCGCATGCTCAACGTTCCGTTCGCCATCACGGACGCCACCGCGCTGACGGAGGCGGGCTACGTCGGCGAGGACGTGGAAAACATCCTGCTCAAGCTCATCCAGGCCGCGGACTACGACATCAAGAAGGCCGAGCAGGGCATCATCTACATCGACGAGATCGACAAGGTCGCCCGCAAGAGCGAAAACCCGTCGATCACCCGCGACGTCTCCGGGGAGGGCGTCCAGCAGGCCCTGCTGAAGATCCTTGAGGGCACCACGGCGGCGGTGCCGCCGCAGGGCGGGCGCAAGCACCCGCACCAGGAGTTCCTCCAGATCGACACCTCCAACGTGCTGTTCATCGTGGGCGGGGCCTTCGCGGGCCTGGACGAGATCATCCGGGCCCGTTCTGGCGCCCGGGGCATCGGCTTCGGCGCCGACATCCGGTCGAAGCGCGACCGGAACACCGCGCAGCTGCTGACGGACGCGCTGCCCGAGGACATGGTGAAGTACGGCATGATCCCGGAGTTCATCGGCCGTCTCCCCGTGATCACCTCGGTGCACAATCTGGACCGCGAGGCGCTGCTGCGCATCCTCGTCGAGCCGCGCAACGCGCTGGTCAAGCAGTACCAGCGGCTGTTCGAGCTGGACGGGGTGGAGCTGGAGTTCGATCTGCCCGCGTTGGAGGCGATCGCCGACCAGGCCATTCTGCGGGGCACCGGCGCCCGTGGCCTGCGCGCGATCATGGAGGAAGTCCTCGAATCCGTGATGTACGAGGTGCCCTCCCGGCAGGACGTGGGCCAGGTCCTGGTCACCGAAGAGGTGGTGCGGTCCAACGTCAATCCGACGCTGGTCCCGCGTTCCCGGCTGAGCAAGCAGCAGCGCGGCGGTGCCGTTCCGCCGCAGGAGAAGACGGCCTAGAGTTCTCGGCCCGCAGGAATCAGGAGCGGGGCCGGACCGCGCGCTCGCGGTCCGGCCCCGTCGTTCGTGTCCGCCCCGGGCGGCTCACGCCTCCTGGAGCGAGTTCGTGCGGAACTCCTTGGTGATGTCCGCGCTCTCCTGAAGGGCGATCGGCTCGGGCGCGCTCAGCTCCGGCATCTCGGTCGCGTTCGGGTCGAAGTCCGCCGGGAGGTCGGGCGTCGGCGTGAGGATCACGATGCCCATGGTGCTGTAGTCCGCCCAGACGCACACCGACGCCTCGGCCCGGTAGCCGAGGTCGGGGTCGTTCTCCAGGCCGCGCGCCGCCTGGCACTTGACGTACGCCTGGTCGTCGCTGAAGTCGCTGGGGCTGTCGACCAGCTCCATCTCGGTGTCGCCCGACGCCTCCTCGGCGGCCAGGGCGAACAGCGCGTCGACGCCGGCCTCGGGGTCGGGCACCTCGCCCCACATGCCGCCGACGATGGAGACCACGCTGCCGGGCGGGGGGATGTCCTCGGGCTGGAAGGTGGCGTACGTACCGCTGTCGCCCTCCATTCCGGACAGGCCCAGCTCGGCCTGCTCCTGCTCGTCCGGCATCTGCATGCCGCCCTGGTCGGGGGCCCGCTGGAAGTCGCCGCTGGTCTCGGGAAGGCTCAGCGTGTAGGCGGTGCCGTCGTCGGAGGGGGCGCCGGTCGCGCCGCCCTCGTCGTCACCGCCGAGGACGAAGAACGCGCCGCCGCCGATCACCGCGAGCGCGGCGACCACGGCGATGACGACGAGCGTCGTCTTGTTCTTCCCGCCGCCCGGCGCCCCGCCGCCCGGCGCCCCGCCGGGCGGCGGGGGACCCTGCCCGTACGGCGGCGGGCCCTGCGGCGGCTGCTGGCCGTAGGGGCCGGGCGGCTGCGGCTGCCCGTACCCGCCGGGCGCCCCGGGGGGCGGGCCCGGCTGACCCGGCACGCCCGGCGCGCCGGGGGGCGGGGCGGGCTGACCTGGCTGCTGGGGGAAGCCGTAGCCACCGCCGGGCGGCGGTCCGCCCGGGGCGCCGCCCTGTCCGTACGGCCCGCCGCCCGGCGGCGGGCCCTGCGGTGGCTGCGCCCCGTACGGTCCTGGCTGTCCTGGCGGCGGGCCCTGCGGGGGTTGCTGGCCGTACGGGCCCGGCTGGTTATGACTCATGGCGCTTCCCCTTTAGGAGCTGTCTGCTGCGCAGTTGTTCGTACGCGATACCTCCGACCATCCTGTCTGACGAGATGCCTTCCTGTACATTCGCGGCCCCCGGGCTTCTCGGAAGCCGCCGCCGTGGGCGGGGCCCCGGCGTCAAAGGGCCGCCGAGCGCAACCGATTCGAATTCGGGACATGGCTCCTCATAGACTTGACCCGTGACCGAGAACACCCAGCCGCCCGCCGACGGGCCCCGCAGCGCCCCTGCCGATCTGCCGACGCAGTACACGCCGGCCGACGTAGAGGAGAGGCTGTACGAACGCTGGGTTGAGCGCGGGTACTTCACGGCGGACGCCGCCAGCGGCAAGGACGCGTACACCATCGTCATCCCCCCGCCGAACGTGTACGGGAGTCTGCACATCGGGCACGCCTTCGAGCACACGCTGATCGACGCCCTCACGCGCCGGAAGCGGATGCAGGGCTTCGAGACGCTGTGGCAGCCGGGCATGGACCACGCGGGCATCGCCACGCAGAATGCGGTCGAGCGGCAGCTCGCCGCGGAGGGCGCCTCCCGGCACGACCTCGGGCGCGACGCCTTCGTGGAGCGCGTCTGGCGGTGGAAGGCGGAGTCCGGCGGCCAGATCCAGGGCCAGATGCGGCGGCTCGGCGACGGCGTCGACTGGTCGCGCGACCGGTTCACCATGGACGAGGGGCTGTCCCGCGCCGTTCAGACGATCTTCAAGCGGCTGTACGACGACGGGCTGATCTACCGGGCCGAGCGCATCATCAACTGGTGTCCGCGCTGCCTGACCGCCATCTCCGACATCGAGGTGGCGTACCAGGAGGACGACGGCGAGCTGGTCTCCATCCGCTACGGCGAGGGCGAGGACTCGGTCGTGGTCGCGACCACCCGCGCCGAGACGATGCTCGGCGACACCGCCGTGGCCGTGCACCCGGACGACGAGCGGTACGCGCACCTGATCGGCAGGACGGTCGAACTGCCGCTGACCGGCCGCTCGATCCCGGTGGTCGCCGACGAGCACGTCGACCCCGAGTTCGGGACCGGCGCGGTCAAGGTCACCCCGGCCCACGATCCGAACGACTTCGAGATCGGCCGCCGGCACGGCCTGCCGCAGCTGACGGTCATGGACGAGCGCGCCGTGATCACCGCGCCGGGGCCGTTCCAGGGCCTCGACCGGCTGGAGGCCAGGTCCGCGGTCGTCGGGGCGTTGCGCGCCGAGGGGCGCATCGTTGCCGAGAAGCGCCCGTATCAGCACTCCGTCGGGCACTGCTCGCGCTGCCAGACCACCATCGAGCCGCGGCTGTCCATGCAGTGGTGGGTGAAGGTCGGCCCGCTGGCCAAGGAGGCGGGGGACGCCGTCCGCGACGGGCGGGTCGCCATCCACCCCAAGGAGATGTCCTCCCGGTACTTCGAGTGGGTGGACAATCTGCACGACTGGTGCATTTCCCGCCAGTTGTGGTGGGGGCACCGCATCCCCGTCTGGTACGGCCCCGGCGGCGAGGTCCGCTGCGTCGGCCCGGACGAGGAGCCGCCGTCCGGCCCCGGCTGGCACCAGGACACCGACGTGCTGGACACCTGGTTCTCCTCGGGACTGTGGCCGTTCTCCACCCTCGGCTGGCCGGAGCGCACCGCGAGCCTGGAGAAGTTCTATCCGAACTCGGTGCTGGTCACCGGCTACGACATCCTCTTCTTCTGGGTCGCCAGGATGATGATGTTCGGCCTCTACGCGATGGACGGCGCCCCGCCGTTCCGTACGATCGCCCTCCACGGCATGGTCCGCGACCAGTTCGGCAAGAAGATGTCGCGGTCGTTCGGCAATGTGATCAATCCGCTGGAGTGGATGGACGCCTACGGGTCCGACGCCGTCCGCTTCACGCTGGCCCGCGGGGCCAACCCCGGCGTCGACGTGCCCGTCGGTGAGGACTGGGTGCAGGCTTCGCGCAATTTCGCCAACAAAGTGTGGAACGCGACGCGTTTCGCCCTGCTCAACGGCGCCACCGTCGAAGGGCCGCTGCCCGGCGCGGAGGAGCTGTCCGCGACCGACCGGTGGGTCCTCTCGCGGCTCAACGCGACGATCGCCGAGGTCGACGCCTACTACGACGACTACCAGTTCGCCAAGCTCAGCGATGCCCTCTTCCACTTCGCCTGGGACGAGGTCTTCGACTGGTACGTCGAGCTGAGCAAGACGACCTTCGCCGCCGGCGGGCGCCCCGCCGAGGTCTCCCGGCGCGTGCTCGGCGAGGTCCTCGACGTCACGCTGCGGCTGCTGCACCCGGTGATGCCGTTCGTCACCGAGGAGTTGTGGACCACGCTCACCGGCGGCGAGTCGGTCGTCGTCGCCGACTGGCCCGCCGACACCGGCTTCCGCGACCTGGCCGCGGAGGAGGAGATCGACGCCGTGCGGCAGTTGGTCACCGAGGTCCGCAGGTTCCGCGCCGACCAGGGCCTCCAGCCCGGCCAGCGCGTTCCGGCCGCCCTCGACCTCGCGGGCACCCGGCTCGGCGCGCACGAGGAGGCGGTGCGCGCCCTGCTGCGCCTCCAGCCGGCCGGCGAGGGCTTCCACGCGACCGCCACGCTGCCGGTGGCGGGCGCCACCGTCGCGCTCGACCTGTCCGGGGCCATCGACTTCGAGGCCGAGCGCAAGCGCCTGGCCAAGGACCTGGCCGCCGCGGAGAAGGAGCTGGCGCAGACCACGGCCAAGCTCGGCAACGAGAGCTTCCTGGCCAAGGCGCCCGCGCCCGTGATCGACAAGATCCGCGTGCGCCAGGACACCGCACGCGCCGACATCGAGCGCATCCGCACCCAGCTGGCGGGCCTCCCGTGACCGCGGGGCTGTCTGCGGACGTCCGTAGACTGGCCGTGTGAGCGACACACCCGCGCCGGACACGCCCGACTCCGGCGGTCCCCTGGAAGAGTTCGAAGACATCGTGGCCGCCGAGGGGGCCCGCGACCCCGACCTCGCGGTGATCGAGGCGGGCAGCCGCACCCTGCGCACCCAGGCCGGTGCTTCGCGGGAGGCGGACCTGCCGGGCCGCCCCGCCGACCCGGAGACCGACCGGGCGCTGCGCGAGGTCGAGACCGAGCTGTCCAAGCGCTGGCCGGAGACCAAGCTGGACCCCTCGGTGGTCCGCATCCGCGCGCTGATGGATGTGCTCGGCGAGCCGCAGCGCGCGTACCCGGCCATCCACGTCACGGGGACGAACGGCAAGACGAGTACCGCTCGCATGATCGAGACGCTGCTCACCGCGTTCGAGCTGCGCACCGGCCGCTTCAGCAGCCCGCACGTCCAGTCCATCACCGAGCGCATCAGCCTGGACGGGGCGCCGGTGCCGGCCGAGCGCTTCGTCGCCGCCTACGAGGACGTCAAGCCCTACGTCGAGCTGGTCGATGCCCGGGAGGACTACCGGCTGTCGTTCTTCGAGGTGCTCACGGGCATGGCGTACGCGACGTTCGCCGACGCGCCGGTGGACGTGGCGATCGTCGAGGTCGGCATGGGCGGCACCTGGGACGCGACCAATGTCATCGACGGCCAGGTCGCGGTGGTCACCCCCATCGGCCTCGACCACACCGAGCGGCTGGGCGACACGCCCGAGAAGATCGCGGTCGAGAAGGCCGGGATCATCAAGGCCGACGCCCGCGTGGTGCTCGCCCAGCAGCCGATCGACGCCGCCTCCGTGATCCTGCGACGCGCCGTCGAGGAAAACGCGACGGTGGCCAGGGAGGGCCTCGAATTCGGCGTCCTCGCACGGGAGATGGCCGTCGGCGGGCAGCTGCTGACGCTGCGCGGGCTCGGTGGCGAGTACCCGGAGCTCTTCCTCCCGCTGTACGGGGAGCACATGGCGCACAACGCGGCCGTCGCCCTCGCGGCGGTCGAGGCGTTCTTCGGCGTCGGCGCCGCCGTGGGCGCCGGGGGAGAGGCCAGGACCCTGGACGTGGACGTGGTGCGCGAGGCGTTCGCGGCCGTGACCTCGCCCGGGCGGCTCGAAGTGGTGCGCAGCAGCCCCACCGTTCTGCTCGACGCGGCGCACAATCCGCCCGGGGCGCAGGCCGCCGCGGCGGCGGTCACCGAGGCGTTCGGCTTCAGCCGCCTCATCGGCGTCGTCGGCGCGAGCGAGGGCAAGGACGTGCGCGGCCTGCTGGAGGCGTTCGAGCCGATCCTGACCGAGGTGGTGATCACGCAGAACGGGAGCCACCGCGCGCTGGACGCCGACCGGCTGGCCGGGGTGGCGGTCGAGGTCTTCGGCGAGGAGCGCGTCGTCGTCGAGCCGCGCCTCGACGAGGCGCTGGACGCGGCGATCGCGCTGGCCGAGGAGGAGCACGAGTACGCGGGCGCGGGCGTGCTCGTCACGGGCTCGGTGATCACGGTCGGGGAAGCCAGGCTGCTGCTCGGGGGGTCCCGCTGATGCGCACGCTCTGCGCCGGCACGCTCGTCGGGGAGTTCGTCGTGATCGGCCTCGCGGGTCTGGTGGCCATGCGGATTTCCGACGTGCCCACGGGCACCCTCTGGGCGGTCAGCGGCACGGCCATGGTGCTGTGCCTGCTGCTGTGCGGCATGCTCGGCCGCCCGGCCGGCGTGCATCTGGGCTGGGCGCTCCAGGCGGGCCTGATCGCCTCCGGTTTCGTGCTGCCCGTGATGTTCCTGCTGGGCGGGGCGTTCGCCGGTCTGTGGTGGGCGTCGGTCCACTTCGGCCGCGAGGTGGACCGGCTGAAGGCGGCCCGCGCGGCGGCCTGAGGCCGCCCCCGGCCGCCACGGGCGGGACCGGCGTCGGGCCGCGGGCGCGGGCCCGGTACCCTCATGCTGGCCTCGCTCGCCCCTCTTCCCCCGGAGCTGCCCGATATGAGCCAGCGCACTCTTGTCATCCTCAAGCCTGACGCGGTCGCCAGGGGCCTGATCGGAGAGATCATCGGCCGGATCGAGCGCAAGGCGGGCTGGACGATTACCGCGATCGAGCTGCGCACGCTGGACCGGGACACGCTTCAGACGCATTATGCGGAGCACGTCGGCCGCCCCTTCTACGCGCCGCTGCTCGATTTCATGTCCGCCGCCCCCAGCGTCGTGCTGGTCGTCGAGGGCGAACGGGTCATCGAGGGCCTGCGGACGCTGGCGGGCCCGACGGACCCGATCGCCGCCGCGCCCGGGTCGATCCGCGGCGACTTCGGCACGATCGTGCGCGAGAACCTGATTCACGCCTCGGACTCGGAGGAGTCCGCCGAACGCGAGCTGAAGATCTTTTTCCCCGGCCTCGTCTGAACGCGCTCCGCGGCCGGTGGCGGCAGCGCACCGCGCGACCTGCGAAGTTCGCCTGAATGCAGTCTTCCATTCCGCTGGGTACAGTCGAACGAGGGAACCCGCCCCCCGAACACGCCGTCACCATGATGGAGGGTGGGCCACGTTCCGCCGACAATGGCGAAACCGGCGCTCCGGCGCTCCGTGTTCGACCGGCCGTGGATACGATGGCATCGCCGCCGCTTTCCCCGCGCAAGCGGGGAGGCCCGCAGGCGCACCGCTCATCGCACTCACGCCGACCTCCTTGCACAAATCGCTCCAGCTGGAAGGCCAGATGTATCCCTATGGCGAACAATATGTCGTTCATCGGACGTGACATGGCAGTCGACCTCGGGACCGCCAACACGCTGGTGTACGTCAGAGGTCGCGGGATTGTCCTCAACGAGCCGTCGGTCGTCGCCATCAACACCAACACCGGTGGCATTCTCGCGGTGGGCGCCGAGGCGAAGAAGATGATCGGCCGGACCCCCGGCAACATCGTGGCGGTCCGCCCGCTGAAGGACGGCGTCATCGCCGACTTCGAGATCACCGAGCGGATGCTCCGCTACTTCATTCTGAAAATCCACAAGCGCCGCTATCTGGCCCGCCCCCGGGTCGTCGTGTGCGTGCCCTCGGGGATCACCGGCGTGGAGCGGCGTGCCGTCATCGAGGCGTCCACGCAGGCCGGCGCGCGGCAGGTGCACATCATCGAGGAGCCGATGGCGGCGGCGATCGGTTCGGGCCTGCCGGTCCACGAGGCGACAGGCAACATGGTGGTGGACATCGGCGGCGGCACCACCGAGGTCGCGGTGATCTCGCTGGGCGGCATCGTGACGGCGCAGTCGATCCGCACCGCGGGCGATGAGCTGGACAATGCGATCATCCAGCACATCAAGAAGGAATACAGCCTCCTGCTTGGCGAGCGATCGGCGGAGAGCATCAAGATCACCATTGGTTCGGCGCACGACATGGACCAGGACGAGCACACGGAGATCCGCGGGCGCGACCTGGTGAGCGGTCTGCCGAAGACCGTGGTCATCTCCTCCGCGGAGGTGCGCAAGGCCATGGAGGAGCCGGTCAACGCGATCGTGGACGCGGTCAAGACGACGCTGGACAAGTGCCCGCCCGAGCTGTCAGGCGACATCATGGACCGCGGCATCGTCCTCACCGGCGGCGGCGCCCTGCTGCGCGGCCTTGACGAACGGTTGCGCAAGGAAACGGGCATGCCGATCCACATCGCCGAGGACCCGCTGGACTCGGTGGCGCTCGGCTCGGGCAAGTGCGTCGAGGAGTTCGAGGCGCTGCAGCAGGTCCTGGACGCGCAGCCCCGGCGGTGACCGCCGGGCGCGCCACGCCCGCTTCGGTCCGCCGCGTGGAGGGACACCAATCCGCGTGGCGGATCGTTGGCCCAGTGACCGACGATTCCCCTGACCGACCAGAAAGGCACGGCCGCCGCACGTGAGGGACACCCGAGAGAGCCGGCTGCTACTCGTTCTGCTGGTCTCCGTCGCCTTCGCCCTGATCACCATGGACATCCGCAGCGGTGACAACTCCCCGCTGGACGGCGCCAGAGAGGCCGCCGCCTCCGTGTTCGGGCCGGTCGAGGAGGGTGTCGCCGGCGCGGTTGACCCGGTCGCCAACGCGATCTCGGCCGTCCGGGAGTCCGGCGACCGCCGGACGCGCATCAGCGAGCTGGAGCGCGAGAACGCGGAGCTGCGGCAGCAGTTGGGCAGCGAGGAGCACCGCGATTCGCGGATAGAGCAGCTGGACGAGATGCTGCGCACCGCGGGCGCCGGGCAGTACGGCATCGTCGGAGCCCAGGTCATCGCGATCGGCGCCGCGCAGGGCTTCTCCTGGACCGTGACGATCGACGCGGGCAGCGAGGACGGCCTCACCCGCGACATGACCGTGCTGAACGGGGACGGGCTCGTCGGCCGCGTCACCACCGTCGGCCCCGGCACCGCCACGGTGCTGCTGGCCAACGACCCCGGTTTCACCGTCGGCACGCGCCTGGAGGGCAGCGAGGAGCTGGGCCTCGCGACGGGCCGCGGCGACAACACGCTGGACGTGCAGCTGATCAACCAGCAGGCCCGGGTCCAGGAGGGCGACCGCATGGTGACCTTCGGCTCCGAGGAGAACCGGCCGTTCGTGCCGGGCGTTCCGGTCGGCGAGGTCGTCAACGTCGAGCGTTCGACGGGCGATCTGACCAGGACGGTCCAGGTCCAGCCGTACGTGGCGTTCACGCAGCTCGACCTCGTGGGCGTCGTCGTCGAGCCGCCCCGCGACAATCCGCGCGACTCGGTGCTGCCGCCGCGCCCGGAGGACGAGGCGCGCAACGAGGAGCAGGAGCGGGACGGCGACGCGGGCGCCGACGCCGACGCGGACGCGGACGCAGGAGCCGCCGACGGCGGCGGGGAAGACGACGACCCGGCGACCAGGAGCTGACCGATGCGAGTCTCCCGCGCGCTGCTCGCGCTCATCCTCGTGGTCGTGGCCCTGATGCTCCAGGTCAGCGTCCTGGCCCGGCTCCAACTGCCCGGCGCGGTCCCCGACCTGCTGCTGCTCACGGTGCTCGGCCTCGCCCTGGTGTACGGGCACGTCGGCGGCTGCCTCACCGGCTTCGCCGCCGGGCTGCTCGCCGACCTCGCGCCGCCCGCCGACCACGCGGTCGGCCGTTACGCCCTGGTGCTGTGCGTCATCGGGTACGCGGCCGGGCTCACCAAGCCGGAGACGGGCCAGCACCGTTCCGCCACCGTGCCGATGCTGGTGGTCGCGGCGGGCGCCGTGACGTCGACCCTGCTGTACGCGGGCGTCGGCGCGCTCGTCGGGGACACCGCGGCGCGCGGCGTCGGGCTCACCGACCTGCTGGTCACCGCCACCATCTACGATCTGCTGCTCGCGCCGTTCGCGGTGCCGCTGGTGATGAGCCTCGCGCGCCGCCTGGAGAGCGACCCGCTCGCCGGGGACGGCGGCTCCGGCGCCTCCGGCGGCGGCGACACGGCCGTCAGATGGCTGGGCGGCGGCGGTGGCGGGCCGCGCGGCCGCACGCCGCGCCGCACCCGCTACGGGAAGGCCGCCAGGCTCGGGGCGCGGCGACCCACGCTGCTCGGCCGGTCGGCCCGCAACCGGGCCGGGCGCATCAAGGGAGTGAAGCGCCTGTGAGGCGGCAGGAATCGACCGGGTCCGCCCGCGGGGAGGTGCTGTGACCAACATCCCGGAGACCGGGCGCACATCGCGCGTCACGATCAGGCTGGTCGTCATCCAGATACTGGTGTTCTCGCTGCTGCTCACGCTCGGCGGACGCCTGTGGTATCTCCAGATCCGGCAGGGCGACGAGTTCGCGGCCGAGGCGGCCGGCAACCACGTGCAGCAGGTGGTGCAGCCCGCGGTGCGCGGCGCCATCCTCGACGCGCGGGGCGTGCCCATCGCCGACAACGAGACGCGGCTCGTCGTCTCCGTCGACCGCTCCAAGCTCAGCCGGCTGCCGGACGACGGCGAGGCGGTGCTCGCCCGCCTCGCCGAGCTGCTCGGCATGTCGATGGAGGACATCACCAACCAGGTGCGGCTGTGCGACGCCGAGACGCCGCAGCCCTGCTGGAACGGGTCGCCCTACCAGCCCATCCCCATCACCGACGAGGCCACCACCCAGCAGGCCCTCCAGATCCGCGAGCGCGCCGAGGACTTCCCCGGCGTGAGCGCCGAGCCGAGCGCCGTGCGTCGCTACCCCGCGCCCGAGGGCGCGAACACCGCGCAGGTCCTCGGCTACCTCTCGCCGGTCACCGACGACGAGGTCCAGGAGACGGAGGACACCGACGCGCCGCTGCTGCGGTCCGACCAGATCGGGCGTTCCGGCCTCGAACGGACGTATGACAGCTATTTGCGCGGCGACGCGGGCGTTACCCGTTACGAGGTGGACAAGTTCGGCCGCGTGCTCGGCGAGGCCGAGAGCCGGCACGCCGAGGCCGGCGCCAACGTGGTCACCACGATCGACTCCCGGGTCCAGGCCGTGGTCGAGCGTGAGCTGGTCGGCGCCATGGAGGCCGCGCGGCAGGAGTACGACGACATCTCGGGGCGCAACTACGAGGCGGACGCCGGCTCGGCCGTCGTCATCGAGAACGACACGGGCCGCGTGGTCTCGATGGCCTCGGCCCCCGACTACGACCCCAACGTCTGGGTCGGCGGCATCTCCAGCGGCGACTACGCCGCCCTGACCGACGAGGACGCCAACGACCCGCTGCTGAACCGGGCCATCCAGGGCCAGGGCCCGCCCGGGTCGACGTTCAAGGTGGTGACGACCGCCGCGGCCGTCCAGGCCGGGTACGACTTCGACGGCCGGTACAACTGCTCCTCCTCGTACGACGTCGGCGGGCAGACGTTCCGCAACTTCGAGTCCTCCTCCTACGGGCCGATCAGCCTCGGCCGCGCCATCGAGGTCTCCTGCAACACGGTGTTCTACGGCATCGCCCACCGCGAGTGGCAGAACGACGGCGGTATCGACCCCGTCGACGATCCCGACGACTGGCTGTTCCGCACCGCGCACGACTTCGGCCTCGGCGCCCCCACCGGCATCGACCTGCCGAACGAGGCGCCCGGCCGCATTCCGGACCGGGAGTGGAAGCAGGAGTACTGGGAGCTGAACGAGGAATCGTGGTGCGAGATCGCCGATTCCGACCGCGACGACTACGCCGCGCAGATCGCCCGTGAGAACTGCACCGAGGGCATGAAGATGCGCGCCGGTGACATGCTCAACTTCAGCATCGGCCAGGGCGACGTGCTGGTCACCCCGATCCAGCTGGCCTCCATCTACGCGGCCCTGGGCAACGGGGGCACCCTCTACACCCCGCAGGTGGGCCGCGCGGTGATCGCCGCGGACGGCGAGGTCGTCGAGGAGTTCGAGCCGCAGGCGGCGGGCGAGCTGCCCGTGGACGAGGCGACGATGGAAGACCTGCGGGACGCCACCGCGGGCGTCGTCACCGGCGACGGCAGCGCCGCCTGGCGCTTCGGCGGGTGGCCGCAGAACGAGATTCCGCTGCGGGCCAAGACCGGCACCGCGGAGGCGTCGGGGGACAGGCAGACCACGTCGTGGCTGGCCACCTACTCCGAGGACTACACGGTGGTCATGACCATCGCCCAGGCCGGCACCGGCTCGGGCGCCTCGGGCCCGGCCGTGCGGAACATCTGGGAGGCGATCTACGGCGTCTCCGGCGGTTCCGTCAACGAGGACGCGGCCCTCCTCCCCGAGCCGCACCGCGACCTGCCGCCGATCGACGAGACCGGCGCCATCGTTCCCGAGCAGGACGAGAACGAAGGCGAGGGCGCGGGCGAGGGCGCGGACGAGGGCGCGGACGAGGAGGCGGCAGGCGGCGAAGGGGCCGACCAGGCCGGCGACCCCGCCGCGGAGCCGGGCCAGGACGTGCGGCAGGGCGGCGTGCAGGGCTCGCCGCCGCCGGGAGAGCCGCAGGACGCCGTCGAAGGACCCGTGGGGGCGGTGACGGAGGACCTGCCGCCCGAAGTGCCGGGCAGCCCGGCGGGGGAGGCACCGCCGGGCCTGCCGCCCGACCGGCGGCAGAACGAGTGACGGGCCGCACCACGGCAGGACGAACGGATATCCGGTGAGTGTTCACACCCTGACCCTCGGCGGGCCGGCCGCGCGCAAGAGCACGTGGCGCCGGCTCGCCGCCCGCGACTCGGTGGCCCGCCGCGTCGACTGGATACTGCTGCTCGCCGCGCTGGCGCTGTCCGTGCTCGGCGCGGTGCTGGTGTGGTCGGCGACGCGCAACCGCACCGAGATAAACGGCGGCGACCCCCAGTTCTTCCTGGTCAGACAGGGCATAAACCTGGCCGTCGGCATCGCGCTCGCCATCGGCGTCATGTGGCTGGGGCACCAGCGGCTGCGCAGCGCCGTGCCGTTGCTCTACACCTTCTCGCTGGGCGCGATGCTGCTGGTGTTCAGCCCGCTGGGCACGGAGATCAACGGGCAGCGGGCCTGGCTCTCGCTCGGCGGGTACACCCTCCAGCCCGGCGAGTTCGCCAAGGTCGCCGTCGTGCTCGGCATGGCGCTGATACTCGCGGCCCAGGTGGACGCGGGGGACCGCGACTACCCGGGCAGCCGTGCCGTGTTGCAGGCGCTCGCGCTGGCCGGGGCGCCGCTGGCCATCGTCGTCATCGACGACATGGGCATGGCCATGATCCTCGGCATGATCGTCCTCGGCGCACTCCTGGCCTCCGGCGCGCCGCTGCGGTGGTCGATCGGCCTCGTCCTGGCCGGGATAGCCGCGGCGGTGCTGGTCTGGGCGCTGGGGGTGCTCGACCAGTACCAGCTCGACCGATTCGCCGCGTTCGCCGACCCGTCCCGGGACCCGGCGGGCGTGGGCTACAACACCAACCAGGCGAGAATCGCCATCGGGTCGGGCGGCCTCGACGGCAAGGGCCTCTTCCAGGGCACCCAGACCACCGGCCAGTTCGTGCCCGAACAGCACACCGACTTCATCTTCACCGTCGCCGCCGAGGAGCTCGGCTTCATCGGGGCGGGCGGGATCATCGTGCTGATAGGCATAGTCCTGTGGCGGGCGCTGCGCATCGCCCGCGGCGCCACCGACCTGTACAGCACCATCATCGCGGCCGGCATCGTCGCCTGGCTCGCGTTCCAGTGCTTCGAGAACATCGGCATGGCCCTGGGCATCATGCCCGTCGCGGGCCTGCCGCTGCCGTTCCTCTCCTATGGCGGCACGTCGATGTTCGCCGTGTGGGTCGCGATCGGGCTCCTCCAGTCGGTCCGCATGAAACGCCCGCTCTCCGCCGCCTGAAACGTCCGTTTGCGCCGGGCGTCTCCTGCCTACTCGTAGGGCTCGTTGGGACGGGACAGCACGCGACGGACGAGGACGGGCATGACGACGGAACAGGGAATCAGCAGCACGAAGGAAACCGAGCGCAAGTACGAAGGGCCGGTGCCGCTGCCCGAGCTGGCGGGCACCGGGCCGGTGCACACCACACGCGACCCCGGCGGCCTGCTCCTGGACGCCGTGTACTACGACACCGTCGACCGGCGCCTCGCCGCCGGCGGCGTCACACTGCGCCGCCGCACCGGCGGCGCCGACGACGGCTGGCACCTGAAACTGCCGCTGGGCGGCTCCTCGCGCGAGGAGATCAGAGCCCCGCTCACCGACCGGCTGCCCGACTCGCTGCTCGCGCTGGTGCGCTCCCGCGTCCGCCGGGAGCCGATCGGCGCAATCGTCAGCCTGCACACCGACCGCCGCCGGCGGCTCCTCCTCGACGCGGAGGGCACCGCTCTCGGCGAGGTGGCCGTCGACATGGTCACCGCCCGGCGCGACGGGCGCACCGCCGAGTGGACCGAGATCGAGGTCGAACTGGCCGACGGCGCCGACCCGGCCGTCCTGGACGCGGTGGAGGAACGGCTGGCCGCCGCCGGTCTCCGACCCTCGGGCAGCGCCTCCAAGCTGGCCCGCGCCCTCGCCGAGACCGCCGAGGCCACCGCCTGGGCGGCGCCCGACGCCGCGGGCGGCACCGCGGGCGGCGACGTCCTTGCCTACGCCCGCCGCCAGTGGGAGATCCTCGTCGGCCTCGACCCCGCGGTGCGCCGCGAACAGCCCGACGCCGTTCACCGCATGCGGGTCGCCACCCGGCGGCTGCGCAGCTGCCTGCGCAGCCACGGCAAGACCCTGGACCGCGCGGCGACGAAGCCGCTCGGGGAGGAACTGCGCTGGCTCGCGGGCGAACTCGGCGTCGACCGCGACCGCGAGGTGCTCGCGGAGCGCCTCGGGACGCGGCTGGCCGAGTTGCCGCCAGAGCTGGTGCGCGGCCCGGTGCCACTGCGCCTGGCCCGCCGCGACGGCATCGCGCGGCAGGCGTCCAGGGCCCGCGTCACCGCGGCCCTGGACAGCCCGCGGTACCTGTCGCTGCTCGACACCCTCGACCTGCTGCTCGGGACCTCGCCGCCCCTGACCGACGCGGCGGGGCGGCCGGCCGCCAAGGCCATGGCGAAAACGCTGCGCCGCGAGGGCGACCGCCTGGCGCGGCGGCTCGACGCTGCCCTGGCCGCCGAGCCGGGGCCCGGCCGCGATGCCGCCCTGCACCGGGCCCGCAAGGCCGCCAAACGCGCCAGGTACGCGGCGGAGGCGGCGCGGCCCGCGCTGGGCAAGAAGGCCCGCCGGACGGGCAAGCGGTTCAAGCGCGTGCAGCGGGTGCTCGGCGACCACCACGACAGCGTGGTCGCCAGGGCCGCACTGCGCCAGGTCGCGGCGGAGGCCGAGGCGGCGGGCGAGCCCTCGTTCACCTACGGGGCCCTGCACGGCCGGGAGACCGCGCTGGCCGCGGCCGGGGAACGGGCGGCGGACCGCTTGCGGGTACGCTGAATGATCCAGCCCACAACCGTCACCGCCCTGCCAGAAGGACGCGAGCCCATGCCTGTCGAGTCGGTCTTCCCGCGCCTGGAGGCCCTCCTCCCGCACGTTCAGAAGCCGATCCAGTACGTCGGTGGTGAGCTGAACTCCACCGTCAAGGACTGGGACGCCTGCGACGTCCGCTGGTCGCTGATGTACCCCGACGCGTACGAGGTGGGGCTGCCCAACCAGGGCGTCATGATCCTCTACGAGGTGCTGAACGAGCAGGAGGGCGTCCTCGCGGAGCGCACCTACAGCGTGTGGCCCGACCTTGAGGAGCTGATGCGCGAGCACGGCGTCCCGCAGTTCACGGTGGACGGGCACCGGCCGGTCTCCGCGTTCGACCTGCTGGGCGTGTCCTTCTCGACGGAGCTGGGCTACACCAACCTGCTGGCCGCCCTCGACTTGGCCGGGATTCCGCTGTCGGCGCGGGAGCGCACCACCGACCACCCGGTGGTGGTGGCCGGTGGGCACGCCGCGTTCAACCCGGAGCCCATCGCCGAGTTCATCGACTGCGCGGTCGTCGGCGACGGCGAGCAGGCCGTCCTGGACATCACCCGCATCGTGCGCGCCTGGAAGGCCGAAGGCCGCCCGGGCGGGCGCGAGGAGCTGCTACTGCGCCTCGCGCGCGGCGGCGGGGTGTACGTGCCGGGCTTCTACGACGTGGAGTACCTGCCGGACGGCCGGATCTCCCGCGTGGTGCCCAACCGGCCGGGGGTGCCCTGGCGCGTCGCCAAGCACACCGTGATGGACCTCGACGAGTGGCCGTACCCCAAGCAGCCGCTGGTGCCGTTGGCGGAGACCGTGCACGAGCGGATGTCGGTGGAGATCTTCCGCGGCTGCACGCGCGGCTGCCGGTTCTGCCAGGCGGGCATGATCACGCGGCCGGTGCGCGAGCGTTCGATCACCGGCATCGGCGACATGGTGGACAAGGGCCTTGAGGCCACCGGTTTCGAGGAGGTCGGCCTGCTGTCGCTGTCCTCGGCCGACCACAGCGAGATCGCCGACATCGCCAAGGGCCTCGCCGACCGGTACGAAGAGGACAAGATCGGCCTCTCGCTGCCGTCCACCCGCGTCGACGCGTTCAACATCGACCTCGCCAACGAGCTGACCCGCAACGGGCGCCGCTCCGGGCTCACGTTCGCCCCCGAGGGCGGCAGCGAGCGGATTCGCAAGGTGATCAACAAAATGGTCTCCGAGGAGGACCTGATCCGCACTGTCGCCACCGCCTATGGCAACGGTTGGCGGCAGGTGAAGCTGTACTTCATGTGCGGGCTGCCCACCGAGACCGACGAGGACGTGCTCCAGATCGCCGAGATGGCGACCAGGGTCATCGCCAAGGGCCGCGAGGTCTCCGGGTCCAACGACATCCGCTGCACCGTCTCCATCGGCGGCTTCGTGCCCAAGCCGCACACCCCGTTCCAGTGGGCCCCGCAGCTCTCGGCGCCGGAGACCGACGCCCGGCTGGCCAAGCTGCGCGACGCGATCCGCGCCGACAAGCGGTACGGCCGTTCCATCGGCTTCCGCTACCACGACGGCAAGCCCGGCACCGTCGAGGGACTGCTCTCGCGCGGCGACCGGCGCGTCGGCGCGGTGATCCGCGCGGTGTACGAGGCGGGCGGCCGGTTCGACGGCTGGCGGGAGTTCTTCTCCTACGACCAGTGGATGGCCTGCGCCGAGGGGGCCCTGACCCCGCAGGGCGTCGACGTCGCCTGGTACACGACGCGCGAGCGCGGCTACGAGGAGGTCCTGCCGTGGGACCACCTCGACTCCGGCCTGGACAAGGACTGGCTGTGGGAGGACTGGCAGGACGCACTGGACGAGACCGAGGTCGAGGACTGCCGCTGGACCCCCTGCTTCGACTGCGGCGTGTGCCCGCAGATGGACACAGCCACACAAATCGGACCCACAGGCAAGAAGCTGCTGCCGTTGCAGGTGGTGAAGTCGGGCGCTGGCCAGGGGAAATAGGTCGAGGGGCTGTTGAGGGCGAGTGTGAGGGACGTCACGTACCCGTCGGAGGCCGCATCGGCCATTCGGGTGACGGCGGCCCTCCTCTGCTTCCGTCCATTCTTCCGGCCGCCGCGCAGGCTCGCACGTCGGCGCCGTTCACGGCGGTCGTGTCTCCTGGCGAGCCCCGATCTTGGTCTTCAGGGCCTCGATGCGGTTCTTGGTCTCACCCCGGAGGGAAACGGGTGGCTTTCACGCCCTGGCCGGCAGGGGCGTCCGAAGGCCGTTCGGGGTGCTTCTCTCCGGGGAGATGGGCAGGCGTTGCCGCAGGACGTCTTCATGGCCTTCGGTGGTGAGCACCATGGGTTGCTCGGCGATGATGTCGATGCCGACCTTTCGAAGCCGCCCCCACATGACTTCCGCAGACACGGTGGACCGGGACGTCGGCCTCGGGGTATCTCGCCACACAACGCATCACTGCTGTTCAGAGCGCTGCCCGAGAGGTAGATCACCTGAGAGGGGCATGGACGGGGGCGCGTTCTGGTCGGGCACGAACGGAATGGTGACGCGTGGTGGCAGTCGGCTGCCACCCCGCGTCGTCGCGCGGGCAGTGTCTCGGGCTCAGGGCCTGGTGCCTTCCCAGTAGTCCGCCTTGTCCGCGTCCCGGTGCTGTTCGCGGCCGAGGGTGGTCTCGGTGGCCGGTTCGACGGTGATGACCGGGGAGAAGCCGTCCAGCGTCAGCGGCTCGGCCGCGACCAGGGTGGTGTCCATACGTGTGCCTCCAGCACGGTGTGATCCGGATGAAACCGGGGCCCGGTGGCAGTGCTCGCCGCCGGGCCGGGCCGGGTGACGCACCACCAACAGTGCGCGCCGCATCACACAGCGCGGAACGGCCCGGGCGTCCCCACGCGTGCCCACCCCGTACCCACGCGTGCCCACGCTGCTCGGCGCGGGGGTGGGGTTCAGGCTGTGCGGCTGAGGAAGTCGCGCACTACCGCGGTGTCGCGGTGGGCGGCGAGTTGGGTGCGCAGGTCGCCGAGGGTGGAGGTGCTGCGGGCGGAGGTGACGCCGCCGAGGTGGTCGATGGCGTGGTGTGCGGTGGCCACGGCGGCGTCGAGGTCGCCGAGGGCGATGTGGGCCTCGGCGGTGCGGGCCAGGCGGAGGGCAGCGGCGCGGGGGAAGGCGGCGGGGTCGTGGCCCTCGTCGCGCTGGGCTGCGGGGATGGCCTCGAAATGGCCCAGTGCGCGGGCGGGTTCGCCGAGGTTCATGGCGTTGGTCGCGGCCCAGCTTTCCAGTTCGCCGAGGCTGACCCAGTAGACGGCGTCCGGCTCGTCGTCGGGTGCGCGCTCGCGGGTGCGGTCGTAGGCGGTGAACGCCGCCTCCTGGGCGCGGGCGGCGGCGCGGTGGTCGCCGGCTTTGGCGTGGGCGCGGGCGCGGCGGGCGTGCAGGACGGCTTCCAGCCGGGGGGAGTCGAACTTCCCGGTGTGGCGGAGCGCTTCCTCGGCGAGGGCGACGGCGCCGTACGGGTCGCCGTTCGAGTAGCGGGTGATGGCCCAGAACGCCAGGGTGTTGGCGGTGGTCACCGGGTCATCGGCCGAGGTGGCGGCTCGCAGGGAGAGAACGTAGAACTCCTCGGCGAGCGCGTGGTGGCCGGAATCGTGGGCGGTCCAGCCGCAGCTGCGGGCGGCTTCGGCTGCTGCCGCGTAGAGGCGCCGGCCGGTGGCCTCGGTGTACGAGGCGCCTGTGAGGGTGTCGGTGATGAGGCGGAGCTGGGTGCGGGCGGAGGCGTGGACCTGTCCGGAGCCGAGTTGGTCGTCCTGGCGGCGCAGCACTGCCAGGCCCTGTTCGAACAGGTCGGGTGTCGCGGCGCTGATTCTGCGGCCGTGGTGGCGGGCGGCTGCCGGCTGGGCGGCGGCGGCCTGTGCGAGAACGGGTGTGACTCCGGTGACGACAAGGAATGCTCTGCGGTCCATCGGTCCTCCTGCGGCGATGCGGTCGAGCAGTTCGGCGGTGGCCTGGGCGTTCCACTCGGCCTGGAGCAGGTCCCGATCCCGCAGGCAGGCCAGACGCAGCCAGTCGGGCCAGGGGCGGGCGGTGATCTCTTCCTCGGGGATCTGGTGCAGGTGGGCCATGGCCCGCCGGATACCTTCCTCGGGCGTGACGCCGCCCCTGATCCATCGGCTGACCCGCTTGCGTTCCCGCGTGTAGATGCGGCCGTAGCCGAGGCGTTGGTGAATGGGGTCCAACCGCGCGAGGTAGTTGGTCGCCGACCAGCCCTTGTGGTGGAGCAGCCAGGCCAACGGGTGCTCATCTAATTCCACATGGTGATGGTGCCCAGTTTGGGCCGCGGTGGACATCGCCCGGCCGGCCCTCGCCCGGCATGGGTACGCGTGGGTACGGGGTGGGCACGCGTGGGGACGGCCGCGCCGTTCCGCGCTGTGTGATGCGGCGCGCACTGTTGGTGGTGCGTCACCTGGTCCGGTGACAGTCATCGCCGCCGGGCCGGGCATCATCCGGATCACACCGTGCTGGAGGCACACGCATGGACACCACCCTGGTCGCGGCCGAGCCGCTGACGCTGGACGGCTTCTCGCCGGTCGTCACCGCCGAGTCGGCCACCGAGACCACCCTCGGCCGGCAGAACGCCAACGACTCCGACAAGTCGAACTACTTCGAGAGCGCCTGATCTGTCCCGCCCTCGGGGGGTTCTACCCGTGGCGGGTTTCGGGGGCGGGGCGACGCGGGTCGTCTCCGCCCCCTTTCTTCGTCTCACCAGGAGGTTGAGGATGCTCAGCGAGTTGAACGGTGAGTGGGTTGTCGGCGGCTGCGGGTGGCGGGGGCAGCCGCCGCCGGCCGCGATGTCCGTGCCCGGGGTCAGCGCAGTGTGGTGTTCGGCGGCGGTGCCGGTGCGGGCGGTGAGCGTGCTGGGTGCGGGCGAGCTCGTGCTGCTGGGGGCGTGTCCGGCTGGGGAGGAGGAGTTGCGGGCTGCCCTGGTGGCCGCGGGGCGCGGCCGGTGGGCAGCACTCACGGCCTTGCCGGGCTCGTACTGGTGCGTGGCCGAACTGGACTCGGGCGGGCGGCAGTTCGTGTGCGGGGACCTGGCGGGCTTGCGCGGAGTATTCCGCACCAGCACCGAGGGCCCGGACGCGATGGTGTGGGCGAGCCGGGCCGGGATGCTGGCCGGCCGCACCGGTTCAGGGGTCGACTGGCACCAGGTCGCTGCCGAGTTGGTGAGCGGGGCGGGGCACTGGCCGACCGCGACTTCCTACGAGGGCGTCGCCGCTGTCGCCGGGGGATCGGGGCTGGTCTGGCACCCGCGCGACGGTCGCGTGAGCGGCACGGTGAACACGCGGCCCCGCTGCGGCGAACTCCCTCTCGAAGACGGGGCGGAGGCGTTCGGCGAGGCACTGGGCGGGGCCGTCGCGTGGCGGGCGGAAGCGTCCGGCGGAGACCTGGGGGCTGACCTGTCCGGCGGCCTGGACTCCTCCACCGCCGTGCTGCTGGCCGCCGAACGCGCACGCGGCCTGGTGGCGGTCACCTACGGCGGTCCCCTGGCCAGCGCGGAGGACACCGCCACCGCCCGGCGGGTGGCCGACCACGCTGGCGTCCGGCACCACGTGGCCACCGAGCCCACGTGGCACTTCCAGACCCTCCCCGCCACAGCAACGGAGGCGCCGGTGCTCGCCTCGTCCACCGCCGCGCTGGACGCCGCCTACCTCGCCCCGGCCGCCGGGCGCCGGATGCACCTGACCGGGCACGGCGGCGACGTGGTGCTGGATGCTTCCAGCGCGGTGTGGCCCGACCTCATCGCCCGCGGCCAGCGGCGCGCGGCCCACCGTGGCCTCGCCGCCACGGCCCGTCGCCGGAACACCGCGCCGGGCCCGCTGTGGCGCCACGCCCGCGAACAGGCCGCCCTCACCCGCCCGCAGGCGTTGAACGTGGCCGCCGACCAAGTGGCCGCCGGGACGGCGGCGTCGGCGTCGGCGTCGACCGGCTGGTCGTGGGTCCATCTCGGCGCAGCCGCCGCGTGGCTCACCCCGGCCGGACGGGAGGCGGTCGCCGGGCGGCTGCGCCAGGCCGCGGACGTCGCGTCGGCCGCCGGACTGCCGGGCGCGTTCGACGACTGGGCCGCGCTGCACGCCACCGCGGCCGAGTGCCGCGCCCACCACCCCCTTTACACCGCCCTCGGCGCGAACCTCACCCACCCGTTCCTGGACAACACCGTCGTCCGCGCCGCCTTCGACATCCCCGCCCACCGCCGGCACGTTCCCGGCCGTCCGAAGGTACTGCTCGGTGCGGCGCTTCCCGGGCTGCCGCGCTGGCTCACTTCCCGGTCGTCGAAAGGGAGTTTCGCCCCGATGCTGCTGACCGGGCTGCGGCGGGAGCGTGCCCGTCTGCACCAACTGATCGTCTCGCACCCGCTGGTGGGGGCCGGGCTGATCGACCCGCACCGGGCGCGGGCGACGCTGGACGCGGTCGCCGACGGCCGGGAAGGCAGAGGAGCGGGCGGCGGCCTGGCCGCCGTGCACCACCTCCTGGTCATCGGCCAGTGGGCCACCGTCCGTCCGGCGGAGGTGGCCTGATGGCGCCGGCTCATCCGCTGACGAACGCCGCGCGGCTGCTGGATGGCACGATCGCCGCGCTCGACGTGACCCGCGACCGCTGGATCTGGCTCACGCCGGACGCGGCACGGGTCCTGGACACCGTTCTCCTGCACGGCACCACCGCCCCGCTCGCCGAAGCTTTGAGCGCGAACGGCGCGGACGGCGCGGACGAGCGCCGGGTGCACGCCGTTCTGCGACGCGCGGAGAACGCGCTGGCCGCCGACGGGCTGCTGCCGCCCCCGCCCGGCACCGTGCCGCTGCCCGAAGCCGAGCCTGCCACCGGCCCGCCCGCGGGGACCGGCCGGCCGCGGTGGCGGCATCGGCTGCCGGCCGCCGTCGGCCTCGCGCTCGCCGTGGCCGCGGTGAAGCTGCTGCCGCTGCGGTGGCTGCTGACGGTTCTCGCCACGGTCCGGCTGCTGCCGCCCGCGCGGCCCGACCGCGCCGCCGCGCTGCACGACGCCGTCCTGTCCACCCGCCCCGGGTGGTGGCCGGGACGGCTGGCCTGCCTGGAGGTCGCAACCGCGACCGTGACCGCCTGCGCGCTGACCGGCCGCCGCGTTCACCTGGTCCTCGGCGCCCGGCCGCTGCCGAACGAGGCACACGCCTGGACGATGACCCCGGCCGGTGAGGCGTTCGGCGCGCACGACCCGGACCGCCCCTGGACCCCGATCCACACCACCCCTCGGCTCCCCACTCACGCGGTCACTCGGACGGGTGAATTCCGAGTCGCGGAGAGTTGACGTCATGTGGATCTGAGCAGCGGGAACAGCGGCCGGTGCGGGCAAAACGCGTTGCCCGGGCCGGCTGCCTCCGGGGCTGATGGGACGCATGACCACACCAACTCCCCGGTCGGCGCCTCAACTGGCCGCCGGTGCGCATCATCAGCGGGTGGTGGAGATGACGACCCGTGCGGTGGCCGCCCGCCTGCCGACCACCCTGCGCCGAGCCGCTGCCGTCGCGTGGAAGGCGGACCGCCGCGCTGTCATCGTCATCGCCACCGGCCAACTCGTCGCCGCCGTGGCGGCGGCCATCGGTCTGCTGGCCGTCTCCGGCGCGCTGGAGCAGCTGCTCGACCAGGGCCCGGCCGGGGAGCGGGCCCGCGCCGCGGCGCCGACGCTGGCCGTCATCGCCGTCGCTCTCACGGTGCGGTACGCGGCGAATGCCGCCGCGCGGCTGGCTGCCGCCCGTATCGCACCCAAGTGCGTGCGCGAGGCGGACCTTGCCGTCCTGGCCGCGGCGACCGGTCTGGAGCTGGCCGCCTACGAGGAACCGGGCGTTGAGGACGCGCTGCAAGCGGCCGGCGACGGCGCGCAGGCCATGACCGAACTGGTCGAAGACGCTCAGGCAGCTCTGGCCGCGCTCGCGCAGATCGCCGCGGCGGCCACCGTGCTCACCGCCCTGCACCCGGTGCTCATCCCGCTGCTGGTGGCCGCCGCCGTGCCGCGCGCCGTGGCGGCCGTGCGTGCGGCCCGCATCGAACACGCCGCCACCCACCGCACCGTCTCCGACCGGCGCCTGCGCGGCACGCTGCGTGGCTACATCACCGACCGCAACACCGGCGCCGAGGTCCGCACCGCGACCATGGCCGGCTTCCTCACCGGCCGCTACCGCGAGATCTCCCTGCGCCTGGAAGCCGAGGCCCTGACCGCCGTCCGCCACGGCGAACGCGTCCGCGTCGCCGGCGACCTCGCCGCGGCCGGCGCCCAGCTCGCCGGCTGGGCCGCGCTCGCGGCCCTGGCCGCCACCGGACGCCTCGACCTGGCGGCGGCCGGCTCCGCCGTGGTCGCCCTCCGCCTGGCCAACACCACCCTCACCGCCGCGATGCACACCGCCGCCCGGCTGTTCCGCACCAGCCTCTACCTGGACGACTGGTACCACTTCACCGCCCTCGCCCACCGGCACGCCGCCCGCCGCGGCACCACACCGATCCCGGGCGGCGGCCCGCAGCGCATCACGCTGGACCACGTCAGCTACACCTATCCAGGCACCGACCGGCCCGCCCTGGACGACATCTGCCTGACCATCGAGCGCGGCGAGGTCATCGCGCTGGTCGGCGAGAACGGCTCGGGCAAGACCACCCTGACCCAACTCCTCACCGGGCTCTACCTCCCGGATACCGGCGCCGTTCGCTGGAACGACGTCGATCTGGCCGACGCCGACCCCGCCAGCGTGTGGGCGTGTGTCGCCCTGGTCCCGCAGGAGTACACCCGCTGGCCGCTGACCGCCCGGGAGAACATCCACCTCGGCACCCCCCGCACGGACGGCGACGCGGCCATCCACGCCGCCGCCGCGGCGGCCCGCGCCGACGCCGTGCTCGCCGCCCTCCCCGACGGGCTCGACACCTCACTGGCCCGCTCCTGGTGGGGCGGACACGATCTCTCCGGCGGCCAGTGGCAACGCATCGCCCTGGCCCGCGCCTTCCACCGTGATGCCACTCTGCTCGTCATGGACGAGCCCACCGCCGCCCTCGACGCCCGCGCCGAGGCCGCCCTGTTCGCCTCCATGCGGCAGCTCGCGGCCGGGCGGACCACCGTGCTGGTGACGCACCGCCTGGCCAGCACCCGCCACGCCGACCGCGTCATCGTCCTGCACCACGGACGCATCCTGGAACAGGGCACATTCGCCGAACTGGCCGCCCGCCCCGGCTCGGCCTTCGCCGAACTCCTCGCCCTCCAGGAAGGCCAACGGCCTGCCACCCCGGTTCTGGCCGGTCCGTAGCAGCCAGGACGAGGTCCCAGCTGGCCCGCTCCGCCGCTCCCGCCGGAGCGGGCCACCACACTGCGCGGCCCGCCCGAAGCCCGCGGCAGCCGGATCGTCGTCGCTCAGCCGGGGTCGAAGCCCACGTCCAGCTTCGGGTCCTGGTCAGCAGCAGCGCATCAGCCGAGTGCGGGCGGCCCACCGCCCGCACGCTCGCCATCCGTCATGGTTGGGAACTGATTACCAACGGCCGTGTGTTTGCTTTTGGCCGTGGCCCTCGGCCGCCGTGGCTGGTTCGACCACGAACGCGGGCGTTGAGCACGTCAGGGGGTTCGGCCTCGGCCTGCGTGCTCGATGCTGATGACCAGCGGCTTACTGCTTGCGATCTTGTAGAGCACTCGGTAGAAGCCGATGCGCATGCGGAACTGGTCACCTCCGTAGGGGTGCGCGCCTGCGGGGCGCGGGTTCCTGAGGAGGAGGTTGATGCTGTCCAGTACCTGGTCGACGCCTTCCGGGTCGGCTTTGCGTAACCGAGTCAGCGAGCGTTCCGCCTCCGGGGTGTACTGCACACGCTCCCGGCTCATTCGCCACGCCTCAGTCTGGCCACCAACTCCTCGTGCGGGATCGGCTCCTTCCCGTCCCGCCGGTCGATCTCATTGCGCGCGACAGCGAGATCGTCCTCCAGATCCTCCAGCTTCGAGGGACTGATGACGACGGCGACGATGGTGCCTTCTTCGTCGGTCAGCGCGATCTCCTCACGGGAGTCGGCCACCCGTCGGGCGAGAACGGCCAACTGCTCCCCGGCCGCGGAAACCGGGATGGCGTCCCAGGGGCCGAGTCTTGTCAGGCCGCGCAACGGAGCGTACTCACTCATGTGCGACAGGGTACCGAGACCGCCGGGTCACATACCCGGCCTGCTCGGACGGCCGGCGCGAGGTCGGCTGCTTGCCCCCGTCGGGGGCGACGCTCAACGATTCTTTCGCGTTCTTTCGAAACTGTCGGTGTGGGCGCGCGACCGTCGGAGAATTGGTGCGTCAACTTCTACGGGCACCGTGAACGAATGGGAGGGCAGGCGTTGTGCCTCGTGGGAATATGCGCATGTATTCGTTCGTGTATGGGGATTCTGGTGCGCCCTGATCGTTCATTCTTCTGCCTGGTTGATTCTCTTATGCATTTCTGTGGCAGGAGGAAGTGCCTGTCGAGGGAAAGTCTCCAACTCGTGGAGCATGCCGCGGAATCCGTGGGCGGCCTACGTGGCGCGTTGTTGGCCGTCTGCGGGTGCGTGCGGATGCGTGAGGAATTGGCTGGCTACGGGGGAGGGGCGGCCGGGGCGGGGCGAAGTGGGAGAGGACGCGAGGTGCGTGCGGGGCTGGGCGCCGTCCCGGCGTGGTCGGGGGCGCAGGCCGGTGTCTACGGTGATGACGGGCCGTTGGGCGTTGGGGCCAAGGATGCAGCTGCTGCCGCTCCCCTAATTGATGCCGTGGGCACGGCCGGGCGCCACTGTTATTGCTATTCCCGGTGACGCCCGCAAGGCTTCCGCAATCACTCGCTTTCGGATGCCATATGCAGCGGGAAGAAGCCGAAAATTGACATGTGGCGAATGGGTGAATCCATTTCCATGCGGGCAGGGGGAATGGGTAGAATTACTTGTGTCGGCACCGGTTGGCCCCGGGGGCGGCAAAGGCGAATCATGCACTATTCAAAGGAAAGGCGTGCAGTCTCATGAATTTCTTGCGTACCTCGGAGGGCGTCATCCCGCCTTTCGCTCTGGGCGTCGATGTCGACCGGTCGTCGGTGTCCCGTGCCGAGGCGGTCGAGCGGGGGGAGCTGGTTCCGGTAGGCCGGGCGTTGGCGCGTGATGCGGGTTTCATCGTGCCGGTCGCGTTGACCGCTGCGGCGCATGCCGACTGTGTGGCCTGGAGCAATTAGGACAGTGACCGCAAGGGCGTGTGCCAGGACGAAACGGGGCGGCTGTGGGATGTGCTGTGCATGGCCCGGTTCGCTCTGCGGCGTGCTGAGCACGGGGCGCAGGAGTGCGTCGTCAAGGTCGCCCGTGTCCCCCGCTGCGGACTGGTCCAGACGCCTCGTCCGGCCGTGCTGATCGCCCGGGTCGGTCCCGGGGACGGCGGCGAAGTCGTGCTCACGTTGCGGCTGCGCGGCGAGTAGCCACCCGCTTTGCGGGCGGGGCGGCAGTTGGCCCTGCCGCCCCGCCCGCGGTGAACCACCCACCCTCATTCCGCCGAGGAAGGAACTCTCTGTGATGAGCACCGCTACGGAAGCGCGCGCTGCGCGCACTTGCGCGAACCCGGAAACCGTTCGTCATGACATCGGGCGCCTGGAGTACCTGGACCCGCACGCGCTGACGATCGACCCGTTCAACCACCGCAAGAAGCGGGAGACGGGGGACGCCACCGAGCCGGACCCCGAGTTGATCGCCAGCGTGCGTGCCAAGGGCGTGCAGGTCCCGCTGCTCGTCCGCCCCCAGCCCGCGGGCGGGGCGCTGGGGGTGGTCTGGGGTCAGCGGCGCCTGCGTGCCGCGCTGGCCGTCGCCGCCGAGGCCAAGCGCAGGAAGCAGCCGTACGCGCTCGTTCCGTGCCTGGTCCGCGAGGACCTGGCCGGAGCGGATGACGAAGCGTTGGTGGCCAGCATGCTGGAGAACACTCAGCGCACGGCCGCCAGCCGCCGGGACGACGTCGAGGCGCTGGCGCAGCTCGCGCTCATGGAGCTCAGCGACGCCCAGCGCACCGCCCATGCCCGCACCCTGGGGTACCGGCCAGCGGAGATCCGGGCCGCGAACAAGGCCGCCACGCTTGGAGACGAAAGCCTGGAGGAAGCCGCCGCCTACGACTTCGATCTGATCGACCTGGCCGACTACGCCGACGTCGTCGACGTACCGGGCGCGCTCTACCAGCTCTCCCAAGCCAGGCAGGCGGACCGGGCCGCGGGCAACGCCGGGCGCGGTCACTGGGCACACGCCCTGCAACGCCTCCGGCAGGAACGGGACGAGCAGGCCAAGCAGACGTCCGTGAAGGCCGAGCTGACGGCCGCGCATGTCCCGGTCATCGCCTACCCGTTCGACTGGCGAGGCGACGCGCGCCCGTTGACGGATCTACGCACGCCGCTGGGCAACCCGCTCACCACGGAGCGGCACGCGGCCGACTGCCCCGGCCACGCCGCCACGCTGCACCCGGAAACGTACGAGCCGGTGTTCCTGTGCACCGCGTGGAAGCGGCACGGCCACCAGCTCGACCAGAACGCCGAGACGGCCGGGAACGAGCCCCCGGCCGACCGGGCCGAGCAGGCAGCCGCACGCAAACACGTCATCGCCCACAACCGCGCCTGGCGCGCCGCCCGCGAAGTGCGCCACCGGTTCATCACCGAACTGTGCGCGCGCAAGACGGCCTCGGATGCCGCCTGGACGTTCCTGCTGTCCCTGATCACCAGCGGCGGCGACGCCTACGCCCGGTACGCGCGCAGGCCGCGGCCGACGCTGGTCGCCGCCTTCCTGAACGTCCCCGAACCGACCGACACCGGCAGCCCGTTCGCCCCGGTGATCGCACGCACCGGCAGGGCCCGGCGCTGGCGCCTGCTCCTCGCCCACGCGGCAGCCGCCATGGAGACCGAGATCATGCACGACCAGGCCTGGCGGAGCCCGAACGATGACGTGCGCGGATGGCTGCGTTTCCTCATCGCCGAGGGCTACACACCCAGCGAGATCGAACGCGGGCACTGCCCCGCGGAAGGCGGAGAACTCATCGCTTCGGAGTCGGCGAAGAGCGATTGAGCCGAGCTGGGGGCCGGCGGCCGTCCGCCGCGCGGGCGGACCTCGAACGAGGCTGGCCCGGCCGCCGGTCCTGGCGAACCACGCACACTCCCGCACAGGGAGGCACGCAGAACAACCAGCGTACCGCCCCATGAAACGGGGCCCCGGCCGACGCGGCCCGGAAGGCGTCAGCTCACCGGCGTCGGCTCGTCCGCCCGGGGCGCCACCACGGTGGCGCGTTCCGTCTGCCGGTGCAGCCGCTGGAACGCCCGGATCTCCCGCACGTCGAACGGCGTCAGGTCTGCCAGCGCCTCGTTCGACGGGAAGACCTCTCCTGCGCGCGCCACGGCGGCGGCGACCGCGGCCCGCGCGTCCTCCAGCCGCGCCACCGCGGTGTCGATCTCGCTGAGCGCCGCCTTCTGTGCCTGCTGGCGCCGCCGTACTTCCTTGCGTTCGTGTTCCTGCCGTTCCCGCAGGCGGCGCCGCCGTTCCTGTGTGGCGATGTCGTGTCGTGAAGCCATGCGCTCACCGTGAGCCGCGCGCCGGGCGGGCACAACGCGCCTCGCCGGACGGGCCGCGCGGAAGTCCGACAAGATCACCGAATCGATCGAAGAACGACCACACCCATCACCAGAAGAGGCACGAGCACGACCAGTCCATGTCAGTGACCAGCGACGACGATCAGGGACTCACCGTTTTTCACGTTCACCCATAAGCACACCGTTTGCACTCCGGAGATGACCCTCTGATTTCGTATGCTCGCTCGCAGTGATCACCTTGCATCCCATCAGCGCCGGTTCCGGCATCGACTACCTACTGCGCACGGTCGTCGCCGGTGACGTGACGCTGGGCCGACGCGAGGCCGCCGCCTACTGGGCCTCGGGCGGTGACACGCCGGGCCAGTGGCTCGGTCGCCAGGCGACGGCACTCGGGCTGAACGGGCAGGTGGCCCAGGCAGATGCCGATGCGCTGTTCAAGGACGGCACCGACCCGGTCTCCGGGCATGCGCTCGGGCGTCCCTGGCCGCGGTATCCGACCGCCGGGGAGCACTACGCCACGCTGCTGGCCGCCGAGCCGAACGCATCCCCGGCCCGCCGTGAGCAGCTGCGCGAGCAGGCGGAGAAGATCGGCAACCGGACGGCCCGTTCGGGGTGGGAGATGGTGTGCTCGCCGGTCAAGAGTTTCGCGGTGCTGTGGGGGACGGCCGACGACGCGACCCGGGCGCGGCTGGAGGAGGTGGAGCGGGCGGCGTTCCGGAAGGTGTTCGACCGTCTGGAGCGCGAGGTGTGCTGGACGCGGACCGGCCCTGGCGGGGTGGTGCAGCAGCGCGGGCAGGGTCTGATTGCGGCCGGTTTCGAGCACCGTTCCAGCCGGGCCGGGGACCCGGACTGGCACCGGCATCTCGCCATTTCGGCGAAGGTGCGGACGGCGGACGGGCGGTGGCTGGCGCTGGACGCGCGGCACCTGCACCGGCTGGTCGTCTCCCTGTCCGCGCAGTACACGGCCGAGGTCGAACGCGGCATGTACGAGACCTTCGGCGTGCTGGCCGCGCCGCGCACCGACACGATCCGGCCGGACAAGCGGCCGGTGCGCGAATTCCTCGGCGTTCCGGACGCCGTGGTCCGCGCGTTCTCCGCCCGGCGGGTCCAGACGGAGACACACCTGGCGGCGTTCCTCACGGAGTTCCGGGAGGTCCACAGGCGTGAACCGTCGCGGGCGGAGGAGTACGAACTGGCGCAGCGAGCGGCGCTGACCGCCCGCCCCGGCAAGCACGCCCACACCGTTGACGGCGAACGCCGGCAGTGGCGGGCCAGGGCGAAGAAGCTCGGCATCCGACGCCCGGCGCGCTGGCTGGAACGCGCCCGTCGCACCTCGCGCGCCGCGGCCCGCGACCACCGGCCGGGCCCGCTCGCGGAGGTCGTCGACCGCGTCGTCGCGACCCTGGAAGGCGAACGCGCATCCTGGACCCGAGCGAACGCGGAGGCGGAGACCTACCGCCAGCTGGTGGCCGCCGGCCTGCACCTCCAGCCGGGCTGGGACGGGCTTGTCGACCGGGTCGTGGAACAGGTCCTGCACCCGGACCGGTGCGAGCTGATCTCGCCACCGGAACCCGTTCCTGTGCCGGACCGTTACCGGCGCGCGGACGGCACCCCGGTGTTCGTCCAGTACGGCGCCGCCCGCTACACCAGCCACACCCTCAAGACGATGGAAGCCGACCTCGTCCAGGCCGCGCGGCGCCCCGCTCAGGTCGCCCGGTTCTCCCGGGATCAGGTCGACGCGGCGCTGGAGGCGGGCGAGGCGCGGCGCGGGTTCGTGCCGTCCGCCGAGCAGCGCCGGATCGTGCACGGCGTGTTCACCGGCGACCGCCGCGTGCAGGCGATTACCGGCCGGGCCGGGACCGGCAAGACGACCATCATGGCCCTCGTACGAGAGGTCGCCGACGCGCACGGCCTGCCCGTTCTCGGGCTGGCCCAAGGCCAGGTGCAGGCGGACAACCTGGCCGAACAAGCGGGCATCCGGGCCGAGAATCTGGCGCGCTGGCGGTTCATGTCGGAAACGTACGCGCCCGGCACCCCGGAATGGACACTGCCGCCCGGCGTGCTCGTCATCGTCGACGAGGCCGGGCAGGCCGACACCGGCACGCTGCACGCGATTCTGCGGCAGGTCGAGGCGGCCGGTGGACGCATGCTGCCCATCGGCGACCCGCGCCAGCTCGGCTCGCCCGGCGCGGGCGGCGCCCTCGATCTCATCGCCGCCGAGGCCGGCTGCCTGCGGCTGACCGAAGTACGCCGGTTCCGCAACGCGGACGGAACGCCGCGCCGCTGGGAGATCGACGCCGCCGATGCCCTCTCCCGCGGCGACGGCGAAACGTCCTGGCGCGCCTACCACGACCGGGGCCGCCTCCACGAAGGGACCGAGGAAGCGCTGCTGCACCAGGCGTTCACCGCCTGGCGGCAGGACAGTGCCGAAGGGCTCACCAGCATCCTCATCGCCCCCACCAACGCCCTCGCCGCCCGCCTCTCCCACACCGCCCGAGCCGCCCGCGTCGCCGAGGGAACGGTCGACGACCAGGCCACCGCCGAACTGTCCGACGGTAACCGCGCCGGAGCCGGCGACCAGCTCGTCACCCGCACCAACGACCGCCGCCTCACCTGCCACAACCGCCCCCGCCAATACGTGCGCAACGGCGACATCTGGACCGTCACCGCCGTCACCGAGGACGGGGGCCTCGACGTTCGGCACGCCCGCACCGGCGGCAGGCTCACTCTGCCCCGCGGCTACTGCACCACCAGCGCCGAACTCGGCTACGCCCTCACCCACACCCGCGCCCAGGGCATCACCGTCCACACCGGACACGCGCTCATCGTGCCGGGCATGGACCGCAACGGCGCCTACCCCGCCCTCACCCGCGGCTCCCTGGAAAACCACGCCTACCTCGTCACCCGTAACCCCACCGACCCCGAGACCGGTCAGCCCGGCACCGACCTCACCGGGCGGCAGTTGTGGGCGTCCGTCGTCGCCCGCGACGGCACCGCACGCTCGGCCACCGCACGCCGGCAAGCCGCCTTCGAAGAAGCCGAAGCCCTCCGCACGCACGAGCCGCGGCTGCGGCAGGTCCTCCGCGACATCGCCGAAACCGACACCATCCACGCGCTGGACCGCCTGCTCGGCCCGGCCGCCGCCCACCAGCTCTCCACCGCACCGGCCTGGCCCGCCCTGCGCGACCAGCTCCAACGCCTCGCCGACGTCGGCATCGACACCGACCGCCTGCTGCGCCGCACCTACCACCAGCGCGACTTCCACACCCCCCAGGGCGAACCCGTCTCCGACCCGGCCGCCATCCTCCACGCACGCAACCGCCGCGCCCTCGACCCGGACCAGGGCGGCGACCCGATCCCGTTCCGCCTGCCCACCGACACCGGGCGCCCGGCCACCGCGGCCACCTACGAGACCGACCCGACAGCAGACACGAACGACCTGCTGACCGCTCTGGGTCTGCGCCTGCCCACCGCCGACCCCCACGACGACCGCCGCACCTACGCCCACGCCCTCGCCCGCCAACTCGCCGAACGCGCCACCGCCCTCGCCGAACGGGCCCGGCACGACGCCCGAACCGGACACGGCTGGGCCGCCGCCCACGGCCCCGAACCGGCCAACCTCGCCGACGCCGTCGCCTGGCGCGACCGCATCGCCGCCGCAGCCGCCTACCGCGACCTCACCGACTACCACGGCACCGACCACCCCACCGGCCCAGCACCGCCGCCCGAACACAGCCACCACCGCGCCCTGTGGCGAGCCGCCCAGCACAGCTTGAACGCGGCCCGCGCCGTCGCCACCTACCGGCACCTGTGGGAGTACGGCGCCGAGAACGACGCGATCGGCCCGCGGCCGGCCGAGCCGGTACAGGCTGCCGACCACGACCGCGCGGCTCGGGCGATCGCACGCTGGCGAGGCGCCGTTCCGAAGGGCCCGGAGCCTTCGCCGCAGCCGCGCCTGCCGGAGAATCGTTGGCGCACCGCCGAACGATCCGCCGCCCGCGCCGTGCGCCAGGCCCAGGACGCGGCGAACCGTGCCGCCGTCGCGGCGGCCGGGGCACATGCCTCCGACCTCGCGCAGCTCGCGGCCGAAGCGCGCGAACGCGCCGTCGAAGCCGCGGCAGAGGCCGCCAGCGCTCGCGCCGAATACCTCGCCCACGCGCAGCGGCCCGTGGAGGCCGACCTGCGTGACGCCTATGCGCCGCCCGCATCACCGCGGCGCCCGCCGCACCCCAACCGCCGGCAAGCCCCCCGCATCTGACTGACGAAGGATGGATTCATGGCCACCCCGCCCGCCTCACTCGATGACCTGCGCCCTGCCCTAGAGAGCACCTCGGCCACCGAAGTCCTGCACGCCAGCTGGGAGGCGTTCGACCTCTCGCTGCGCGTCGCCGACGCCGTGACCTGGCTCGACGGTGTCGACGAGCTGCGCGCCCTGGCCGCGGCCCGTTCCTGTGCCGCGGGCAGGGCGCTGCTGCCCCTGCCGCAGAGCGGCCGGCCACTGCCCCTTCCGGAGCATCCCGCAGCCCACACCGACTCGTGCGCGGGTGTGCTCCGCGACGTTCACCGTGCCCTGACCGACCTCGCCCGAGCACACCCCACCCCTGATGCCGACGACGAAGTGTTGCTCGATGCCGCGGCCCTGGCCGCGGATGCCGCGACGGCCCTCGACGGGCTGGGGGTGGTGTGACGTGCCGTACACGCTCGGAGCAGCGTTCGACGACGCGGTCGCCGAGCTGCGGGCCGCCACCCGCGCGCTCCCGGACATCGCCCGGCCCGGACAGGTGCGCACATTGCTGTTCGAAGTGCGGTCGTTCTTCGGCGTTCTCCGGAGCTACCCCGACACCTTCGCGCGGGATGCCACAAGCGTGCCCGGATCGACGACGACGATGGGGCGCGCCCTCGCCGACATCCGTACCTGCTTCTCGTCCGCCGAACTGAGTCTCGCCGAGGCTCACCGGCAGTCGGTCGCCCTCAGCGGACCTGCCGGGGAACCGGGCCACCAGCTGCAACGGGCCGAAATTTCTCTCCGCGTGTCGCAGGATTTGCTCAACAGCCACCGTGGCCCCGACGGCGAACCGCTCAGCCCTTACCTCCACGTGCTCGCCACCGCGCAGGCACAGCGGTACGTATTCCGTCGCCTCACCGACCTGGCCTGGGAGACGGGCCACCTGACCGAGGCACTGTCCAGGCGGAGCGACAACCCGGGCGTGGCGGCCGCGTTGTCCGACGCGCGGCGAGCGATGCACCAAGGGGTGGTGCTCGGCAGACAGGCGAACCAGGGCGTGATGCCCGAGTTCGGTGAACTGCCTCTGCTGCCGCCCCTGACCGTAGGGCCCACGGAGCCGATCGAGTCGATGACCGTTCCCGAGCGAATCGCCCAGGACTGCGACCGGTTGGTGCGCGCGATCTTCGAGACAGCGCGCGGCAACGGTCCGGTTCTGAGCGGTTCCGATCTCCAACAGATCGGAACGAGCTTCGCCTTCTCGCACCTCGCGACCGGCCGGACGCTCCTGCACGTGGCCGGGGAACTGCCCGACACGATGCAACAGCAGCTCCGCCGAACGGCCGGGGCCCTGCGTGAGGCCGCACAGCGCTGGCAGCACACCACGCACTCGTTCCACCGGATCGTCGACATCGCCGACCCCCGCGAACGCCCCGCCCTTCCGCGCTACACCTCGACCGACGTCCGCGCCGGCCGGGCCAACCCCATGCCCAGAGCCGAACGCCACCGGGCAACGTCCATCGCCGAACGCCTGAGCACGAGCCTCGGCCACCTGCTCTACGGCGAACAGTGGCAACCCAGCGCCCCACGGCCCACGCCGCGCACCGCCCGCGAAATCACCTCGGAGATCGGCGGCACCGGCGCCCTGATCCGAGCCCTGCACCAGCCGCTGTCCGTCGCGCAGTACCTCACCGACGCAGGGCCCCACCTTCTGGAACGCGCCAGGCACACCCTTGTCACCGATTCCGCCGACCACCGCCCGCCGGCCCCAGCACGCCGCCAACGCTGGTACCCCGCCAGCGAGCGCCAACTGGACCTCCTGCTCGACGCCATCCACAGCATCACCCCGGCAGTGGACACGGCCGCAGCCGCACTGATCGGCGACGCCCGCACGTTCGGCACCGACCTCCCCCGGGCTCGCCTCGACGCCACCACCCGCCGGCTCTACCGCCCGGGTCCACCGGAACGCACGGTCCCTCAGGTCGCGGGAATCAACGCCCCCGCGGAAGGCAAGCCCTCACGGCCGACCGAGCCGCGCCACCGACAGCGCCGAATCCGCCGCGACATCGACGCCGAACTCGTCGCCGCCCTCCAACGCCCCCGGCGCCCCGAACCCGCCGCCCGTCCACGCTCCATTGCCCTGGACCGCTGACCGCATGGGCCCCGCCGGCCTCCTCGTTCTCATCGCCGACCGGACCGTCCCGGCAACCGCCGCCCGCGAAAGCCCCGGCCGGTACGCGCGGCTGCTCGGCCGTGCGAAGACCGAGGTCGGCCACGCCGCCTGCCTGTGCCGCACCCCGCCCCTCCGGCTGGTCATCCGCGTCCGCTCCGGCCGCCATCACCTGGCCGGCTGGCCCGGAGAAGGACACGAGCACGCGCCCTCCTGCCCCTTCCACAAGATGCACCCCACGCTTTCCGGCCGGTCCCACTACGCCGAAGAAGCCATCCGGGAGAACGAGGAAGGCACCGCCGTCCGTCTCGCCACCCCCCTGCTGACTCGACAGGACGCGCGCCGCAAACCGTCCGCGCCCTCCCCAACCACCACGGACTCCGGCGCATCAAGCTCCCGCCGAACGGTCGGGCTTCTCGGCCTCATGCACCACCTCTGGGAATCGGCAGGGCTCACCCATTGGCAGCCGACCTGGCACCGCACCTGGCCGACATGCCACGCGCGGCTACGAGAACAAACGGACGGCTGCACGGTGAACGGCCAACGCGACGTCCTGTACGTCGTCCCCCCGTACCGCCCCGCGAACGCCGCGACCAACGCCGCTTCCTTCGCCGCGTTCCACAACCGCCTCGGCCGACGCCGCACCCACGAGCGCCGCGGGCTCATCCTGGGAGAGATCAGGGAAATCACGAAGACCCGGCAGGGCGAACGCCTCGCCTTGTGCCACCTCCGCGGTGGCCTCTTCTCCTCGGCACGGCTCGCCGAACGCACTCGGCGTTCCTACCGCGCGGCGTTCGCCGGCACGCCGGCCGAGCGCGCCGAGCATTCCGCGCGGCGGATCGTTCTCGCCGTGGTCACCCGAAGTACCAAGGGCTACCTCGTGGTCGAGGACATTGCGGTGATGCTGACCACAACCCGCTATATCCCGGCGGACTCATCCCACGAGGTACGGATGGCCGATGCGCTGACCGCCGCGGGCCACAGCTTCGTGAAACCTCTCCGCTACGACGTGCGGGCCGACGTCTTCCCCGACTTCGTCGTCACGACCAATCCGCGACGTCCGGTCTACGTCGAGGTCTACGGCATGGCCGGCCTGGCCTCCTACCGCGAGCGCAAGCGCACCAAGCAGGCGCACTACCGGGCGCGGGGCATCCCGGTGCTCGAGTGGGACACGACGGAGCCGATGCCACGGCTCACCCGATGACGGGGCGGCCGGCGCACCACCTCGCCGGATCAGGGCAGCAGCAGGTTGCCCTGTCCCTTCTGGATGGCCCCGGTGAACGCCCGGTAGTCGTCCTCGGACAGGACGAGAACCTGAGCTTCAGGATCGCCGACGTCCTTCGAATCGCGCAGGGCGACGACTCCGTCGACGAAGGCCACCTGGAGGCAGTTGTTCGTTCCGTTGCTCAGCTCGCTCTTGACCCATACCGCTTGCGAAAGGTCGACCTTCGCGATCATCTTGACTTTCCCCAGATTCGAGCGTGCGGGCGTCTGGACCCGTCCCCCATGCGGCGGACCGCCTCGCCACCCCGGCGGGCATCCGTACTGACGTTCCAGAGACTATGTGCCCCGGCCACCCAGCGCTGACGCACGCCCCCGAGGTCAGTCGCACATGGCGAAGCGTTCCCCCACTCCACCGCCTCAGAGCTGCTGCATCAGCTCGCCGATGAACTCGCGCGAACGCTCCCGGCTGAGCGCCAGCTCGCGCATGCGCCCGAAGCTGGTGTCGTACGGCAGCAGATCATAGTCCTCTTCGAGATACGCCATGCGGGTCATCGACTCGACAGTGACGATCGGATCTCCGGCGTCGAACTGGAAGATGGTGAACTGCCCGTCGACTCCGGGATGAGCTCCGGCGCTCGTCGGGATGACACGGAAGTCGAGGTTCGGGAGCTCATCCATCGCCGTGCAGACGGCATGCAGTTGCCGGCGAAGGGGCTCGGCGCCGCCGACCGGGCGGCGGAGCGCACCCTCCTCGACGATGCACTCGACGGCGAGCGGATTCTCCCGCCGCAGAACGCGCTGCCGTTCCATGCGCAGTTCGACGAACGAGCGCACCTGGCGCGCACTCTGGTGCATCACCCCGGCGGTGATCAGCGCTTGGGCGTACTCCTCCGTCTGCAACAGCCCCGGGACCACCTGCGCCGTGAAGATGCTGGCACGAGCGGCGATCTCCTCCAGTTCGAGGTAGCCGACGAACGGGTCGTCGATCGCGTCGGAGTACTGCGTCAGCAGCGTGCTGCGCCCTTCCGAAGACGCGAGCGCGGCCAGCTTCTTGACCTCGTCCGCCTTGGCCCCGGTGAGTTTGTAGGCCGCCAGGTAGTCATCGAGCTTGTCCGCGGGGATCGGCCCCTTGCCCAGCTCGATCCTGCTCAAGGTCGCCGTCGAGACGTCCACCTGACCGGCGGCGGTCGTGAGCGTCAGGCCCGCTCTCTTCCGAGCCGCACGAAGGGTTAACCCCAGCCTCCGACGCATGAGGTTGGGCTGCGCCATAGGTGATCACTTCCTCTCAGCGGAGACTCTACAACCACGCCTGGGTGAAAATTTTCATGAGACTTGTCATGAGAGATCGCGGCGGCCATGCTGATTCCGACACGCCCCGCAGCCTTCGAGTTACGGGTGGTGAGTGTCGTTGCTGCCGTGCGCCACAGCGCCGACGTGGGCAAGGAGGTTCGATGTCTGTCACCGGACGGATGGTTGACGACCTGGACGTACGCGCCTGGGCCTTAACGGCCAGCGCCCACGAGGTCGGGCGGTGGCGCCGCGTCGTCGGCGAGGTGCTTGTCGAATGGGGGGCGACGGACCCAGCGGTCGAGTTGGCCAAGCTGGGCGTGTCGGAACTGCTGACGAACGTCGTGACGCACGTCGATTCGGCGTTCTGCTGCCTCGTGGTGGCCAGAGCCGAGCGCGAGGCCATCGTTCAAGTCCAGGACTTCTCGCCCACGATGCCGCGGATCGTCGAGCCCGACTGGACCCGGGAGTCAGGGCGCGGGCTATGGCTGTTGCGGCAGTTGGCCTGCCGGTTCGGCGCTCAGCGGACGTGCATCGGCAAGATCATCTGGTTCGGCTGTGAACTCGCACGTCAGGAGGACGCGGTCCGGTGATTCGCCCCCAGAGCATTGACCGAGCCGTGGCCGGGGCCGAACGACGAAACGATCGGCAACCGATACCCCATCGCCGCAGAGGAGTGAAACCAATGACGGCCGATACGCACATGAGCGTCGCGCGGGCCCCGGAAACCCCCGCTCCCTTACCGACCAAAGAACCGGCGGGAGTTGGCTCACCCCAGGGCGCCGCCAGGCCGATGTCCTGCATTCCTCACGGCACTGCCCGGGTCGGGTTCGTCATCGGAGAACCCCGCGGCATCGACGAGCACCCACCCCTGCCCAGCCGGGCTGAGATCGTCGCGCAAGTCCTCGTCGGCTGTGCCCTCATCCTGTCTCTGGCCTTGGCGGTGGTGCTGCGATGAACGGCCGCGTTCTCGTTTCTGTGGAGATCGACGTGCGGGAAGTGCGTGTCGGCGATCAACTCATGATCGGCGGCCAACCTTTCACCGTCCGGGACATCACATCCCTGGCCGCCGGCCGCAAAAAGGTCGACTTCGCGAGCGGCGAATCCCTCATCATGCTCCCCACCACCATCCTGTGGGCCGCCCGGCACATCGACCCCCGCATTACCCGTCGACGCCGCTCGCACCCCGGCGCAAGGTGAGACGAGCCAATTCGTGGCGACGCCGCCTATCCCCGAGAAGGCCGTTGGGGTATTCCGCGCGTGGACGTCGATGCGGCCGGAGGCGCGGGCGGTACGTTCTCGTGCGAACCTCTGGTGTTGGTGCCCGCAGGCAATGAATGACTTGCCCGCCCGCTCGCCCGCCTGGCCGTACGACTCGTTGCGCAACTGTGCTACCTGGTCCAGCCGGAGCCAGACAGGCTTCTCGGCATCCGGCGGCAAAGAGAGGGGCTGGCGCCTCGTCGGTGGTCTCGGCGAACGCCCGGAACGAGTGCGCTTTCGCTCCGGATGAGGAATTGCAGGGCCAGGGCTGGCGGTAACGCAGCGACGGGCTGTGCATGCCGCCCAGGCCTCGCCCGCGTGTACCACGCTGCCTTCAAGGCCCACCGCCCAGCACGTCTCCGGAGTACCCGGGCTTCTCGAACTCGTTCACTGCCAAGGGGAACCGGGCACGGTTCGGCATACTGGTATGCGCGGAGCGGTGCATGCCTCGTGCCGCGGGCGCCCCGGGATCAGCCTGTCGCGCATATGCGGGGCGGCGTTACGCTGGCTCGCGGAGGCTGACAGTTCGGGGGCATGCGTGGCGCGGTTGGTTCGTCAGCAGTCGTTGGAGCCGAGGATTGAATACTACGGCTTGTGCTTCCAGGAGGAGGACGATGCGCTGTCGCCCGCGTTGTATCCCGAAGGTGTGACCCACGGGGACGGATTTGTCACCGCTTGCGAAGGTCGGGTGGACATTCGCAGCGCTGGCCATACACACACCGCAGCGATGATGGTGGAGGTGTGGGACGGCTGCCCTCCCCTGGAGGAGCGTGCCCGGGAGGAAGTCGCCGTCCGTGCAGCGCTGGAAGGACCGGTCAGGGGAGTGGAGCAGTACACGGTGCGGCTGTGGCCCACGGAGTGACGGACCGGCGCGAGCCCTGAAGGAACCCGCGCCGCCCGGGCGGTCAGGTGATCTCTACGTCGAAGCCGTCATCAGGCCTGTCGATCACCCGGTTCTTGTCGTAGAACTGCGCGAGGAGCGTGCCCGCATTGCCGTCCTCAGTTCTCAAGAGAGGGCGGCCTGAGCAGTCGGCGGTGGGACGGACGGGTCGTAGTTCGCCATCGCCGTGATGACGCCACAATGATGCCGCGGGTTTCCACCGCGGAGATGGCCTGCGTGAGCTGACCGCACACGACGCACTCGTCCGAGCCGCAATGATGCCGCGGGTTTCCACCGCGGAGATGGGCTCGCCGCTGATCGCGACCGTCCTGGGCGGCAACCGGCCGCAATGATGCCGCGGGTTTCCACCACGGAGATGGCTCCAGCCCTTCGGCGGAGAGGACCATCGACCCCGCGCCGCAATGATGCCGCGGGTTTCCACCGCGGAGATGGCGTCGCGTACCGAGGCCGGGCCGGCCGACGCGGTAGCCGCAATGATGCCGCGGGTTTCCACCGCGGAGATGGCTGGACACCCAGGAGGCGCGCCGGCTCACCGAGGACGCCGCAATGATGCCGCGGGTTTCCACCGCGGAGATGGACGGGACGCTTCCGGGGACGCGATTCACGATCAAGCCGCAATGATGCCGCGAATTTCCACCGCGGAGATGGGCCGACGAGCACGACGAGGTGGCCGCCGACCTGTGGGCCGCAATGATGCCGCGGGTTTCCACCGCGGAGATGGTTCTTTCCTTCTCATGTTGGCCACCAACCATAAGCCGCCGCAATGATGCCGCGGGTTTCCACCGCGGAGATGGGCCGTCGTCGGAGCCGCAGGCGGCGCGGATGGTGTGGCCGCAATGATGCCGCGGGTTTCCACCGCGGAGATTGGGCATTTGACCTGGGGGTATCGCGCTGGGTGACGGTGGTTCGCGCTGCTTGTCGGCCCCATAGTCGGTCATCTCCGGCATTTTCCTTCGGTGCGGTCCGGGGTTTCTGTGTGTGCTTGGGGTTCGGAGGCAGTCGGGGGCCAGGTGCGGTGGGCGGGTTGGAGGGGGCCTTGGGATTTGCTGAGTTGGGTGCGGTGGGTGGTGTAGATGGCGGTGATGCCGAGGTTGGTGAGGTGGGTGTGAGGTGGGTTGGGGTGGTGGAGGAGGGGGTGTTCGAGGAGGGTGGTGATGGCGGTGGTGCGGAGGGGTGGGTGCCAGGTGGGCCAGGTGAGGGTGGGGCCTTGGGGGGTGGTGGTCCAGGCGGTGGTGTTGCTGTGGTGGCCGTTGCCGGTGAGGCGGAAGTGGGCGAAGGCGTGGAGGGCGAGCCAGGTGGCTCCGGGGACGCCGTGTTGGGCTGGTTGGCCGTCGGTGTGGAGGTGGGCGGGGCCGTGGGAGTGGTGGTCGAGGCTGGCGCCGGCGTAGTCGGGAACGCGGGCCCAGGCAGTGAGGGCGGCTTTGAGGTGGTGTGGGTCATCGGTGCAGTGGGCGGCGGCCTTGGCCCAGTTCTGGCGCAGGGTCATGCGGCCGGATGGAGCGAACAGGGGGGTGATGGTGGTGTAGTGGTGGCCGTTCTTCTCGTCGGTGTGGCACTGGTTGGTCAGGGCGGTGAACCAGCGGGCCTGGGGGGCGGCGGTGTCGCGTTCGGTCTGGGTGTAGTGGGCGAGTTGGTGGTGGGCTTCGTGGGCGGGGATGCGCAGGGGTTCATTGGGGGAGCTGCGGTTGGGGCGGGTGCGGGAAAGGATGCCGGGGGCGAGGGGGAGGGGCTCGTTTTCGGGGTCGTTGGGGAGTTGTTGTTGGAGGTGGTGGGCGAGTTGGTCGTGGGTGAGGGGGTGTGTGGTGTGGAGGATGGCGGGTTGGGCGGGGCCGTGCCAGGAGAGGCCGGTGGCGGGGTCGAGGGTGTGGGTGGTCAGTTCGAGGATGCCGAGGGCGGCGAGGAAGCCGAGTGCGCTGTCGGCGCGGAGGGCGGGGAGGGTGAGTTGGTGCATGGCGGGGTCAGGTGCCTTCTTCTGAGCAGGCCATGTCGGCGAGGCGGAGGATGGTTTCCAGCAGGGCCAGGCCCCAGGGGCCGTAGCGGTGGTTGAGGGTGGTGAACCGGTGGTGGCCGGCCCAGTCGGTTCCCATGGCGCTGGTGTTGACGGTGACGGTGCGGCCGTCGGGCATGGTGCAGGTGACGTCTAGGGGTTCGGGGTCGGTCACTGGAGGGAGGAGGGGGCGGGAGTGGCCGTGGTGGGCGGCGACGAGGTGGGTGATCAGGTCGTGGTCGGTGTCGGCGGCCGCAGGTGGGTGGCTGGTGAGCCAGGTGTGGACGGCGGCAGCGCTGAGCGCTTCATGTCGTAGCTGGGTGGGCCAGTTCGCCAGGCGGGCTGCGCGCCGGCGGGCAGCGCGGTCGGCGGGGTCCATGCCGGACTTGGCCAGGGGCCGGTCGAGGGACTCGGCGAGGAGGGAATCGCCGCCGCAGAGCATGCACTGGAATCTCGGGTGCGTCTTCCCGATGTCGTGGGCAGATCCGGCGGTTTCCATAGCGGTGATCAGCGACGGGGGGAGATTCAGGGCGCTGGCGAATTCGCCGGTGCGGTCGGCGACCGCGGCGCTATGGGTGGGCAGGTCGACCGTGCGGGTCAAAGAGCTGGCGTCGGCGTCGTCATCACCGAGGCCGACTTGGGGTTCGCGTCGGCCAGCTGGCGGGCGGGGCGGGGCGAGAATGAGGCGGTCGTCGGCATCGATGACGATCCTGCCCGCGCCCTGGGGCATCCGTGGCCGGGAAATCTCCCAGGCCGAGACGTCCCTGAGGAACTCCAGACGGTCGGTGAGCAGGTGGGTGAACCGCGCCTCGGGACCCGGGGCGGCGGCGAGATCGTGCAGTCGGTTCAGCAGGGCGTGCACGTGAGCGCCGGGTGACAGCGGTTCCTCCGCCACGTCCTCGGTCGGCTGTCCCTGTTGTTGTGCCGGTTCGTCGGGGTTGCCCCGGAGGCGGCGGATGGCGGTGGTGATGGCTGAATGGGCGGTGTCCTGGCCTGTGGTGTCGAGGTCGAGCAGTGAGGCGAGGACGCGGGCGTCCAGGCGGGTGGCTGCCGTGGTGGAGTGGTGTGGGAAGTCGCCGAGGTCGGGCACTTTCTGTTCGCCGGGCCGGCCGGTGAATCCGTAGGCGTCGTGGCCGCCCAGGGCGGCGGGAAGCAGGTAGATGCCGCCGGGGACGATGCCGGCCGCGTCCGTGATCAACTCCCACGGCCGGGCAGGGTCGTCGCGGGTGTCGGGCGGGTTCCACCGGACCAGGCGGGTGGTGAGCGTGCCCGGTGTCGGCTGCTCGTCGGCGTGGGTGTCCATGTCGCTGAGCGCGGGCGCTGTGCGCTCGGCGCCCACCAGGCGGCGCAGGTGGGCGGCGGGCAGAGCGAGGAGTTCCCGTGCGTGGGGCCCGGGCATCGCCGACTGGTTCGGGTCACCGTGGGTGGGAAGGTCGGCGCGCCAGGCGATCTGTACGTCTGGCGGTGCGGTGGCCAGTCCGTGCAGGAACGGCTCCAGTTCCTGGTCGAAGGGGGTGTAGGGGGCGGGCTGGGTGCGTGCCCAGGAGTCCAGGAGGGTGGCGTGGATGCGGGGGATCTTCGGCGCCGCAGCAGTCAGCTCCTGTGGGTCTCGTTCTTTGAGGAGGGCTGGGAGAGTTGCGGGGTTGACCTCCAGGCCGCCGGCGAGGGCGTGGTCGAGGTCTTCGGCCGTGGTGTCGGCGAGGCGTAGGGGCTGGTGGTGGTGGGTGAGCCAGGTCCAGGTGTGTGCGGCGGCGGCGCCGTAGACGGGGATGTCGTCTTCTTCGCCGGGTTCGGGTGCGTGGCTGCGGACGACGGCCGCGGGGGCGTGGTCGAGGTGGCCTTTGCGGTTGAGGCGTCCGAGTCTTTGGACGAATGCATCCAAGGACGCTGTTTCGGTGCACAGGGCGGCGAAGGAGATGTCCCAACCCACTTCGACGGTCTGGGTGGCCACGACGACCAGCGGCCGTTGCCGGTGCGGTGCGGTGCCCGTCATGAGCTCGTTGAGCAGGGGACCGGCGAGGAGTTCGTCACGTTCGGCAGGTCGGCAGCGGCCGGTGAGCAGGACGGTGTCCAGGTCGGCGCGGGCGGCCAGCCGCTGGTGGGTGGCGCGGGCGGTGGCGATCGTGTTGGCGATCACGCCGATCACCGGATGCCGGGCCGCGGCGAGGAGGGGATCGAGGAGCTGCTCCGCACTGCGGGCGAATGCTTCCGTCGGTGTCTTGGCCGTGCCCGTGGCCTCGATCGTGGTGATCCTGCGTGCGGCGTGCAGCCGTGCGCGGGCGATGGGGTGGTGCCAGTCGGCGTCCGGAAGGGTGAAACGCGGCCGGGCGGAGGCGGCCTGGGCGGTGGCGGAGAGACTGACGACCCGCACCGCCCGCCCGGCCAGGGCCGGAACGGTGGCGGTGGCCTGGTAGGCGGCGCAATCGGTGGCGGTGGTCAGCAGCGGCAGGGCGATGTGGGCCTCGTCCACTGCGAGGAGCGCGTCCATCCCGCACAGCGCGGCGTCGACCGGCCGCATCGTCGGGCTGGTGTGGTAGCCGCGGAACAGCAGGCGGCTGCCGTACTGGTCCACGGTCGCGGTCACCACCGCCGGCTGGGCCGGGGACGCCAGCCAGCGCGAGGCCCAGTCCACCCCGCCCCGCATCCGCACCACCTGAAGCGGCGCGCCGCCCTTCAAGGAGTTCAGCGCTTCGGCCACCGCGGCCAGCGCACTGCCCTGCTTCGCGGTGGTCAGGCGGGCGGCGAGGCGCTGAGCGTGGTCGTGCGCCTGGTCGACGACCAGGCGCCGGTCGACGACGAAGAACAGCCGCAACGGCACTGTGCGCGGACGGCCGTTGGACTGCTGCCAGGCCAGCAGAAACGCCCACATGTCGATCAGGCTGGTCTTGCCCAGCCCGGTCGGAATATCCAGGTCCAGCCAACTACCGCCGTCCGCGACGTGCCTGACGTATTCGCGCTGCCAGGCGAACGCCGACGGCTGCTCCGGGTGCTCATTGCACGGCTCAGCGCACGTGGCGGTGCAGGGGGTGTTCGCCTCGTAGAAGAAGTCCGCGAACTTCGACAGCTCCAGGCTCACCGCGCCACCTCCTCTCCCGCTCCCGCGGGCAGGCACAGGCCCAGGCCGAAGTTCCGCTTGCTGCCCAGCACCACCGGTCCGGACAGCGGCCGCTCGAACCGCAACCGCACATGCCGGCCCGGCAGCGGCGGCTCCCCCGCCTTGCGGCGCAGCGCCGATCCGGGGAAGTCCCGCGCCCCTGCCACCAGCGCGCCCGTGCGCATCACCTCCACCTCCACCGGCTGCGGCAACCCCGCCAGGCGGCAACTCGTGGCGACCGAGGCTTCGATGCCACGCCCGTTGCGCTTGGGGAAGCGGTCCAGCACCATCGGCAACGCGGTCGACCACACCCGCGAGGCCCGGGTCCACGTCCCCGGGCGCACCGTCCAGCGCGCCACATCCCGCCCCGCCGCCGGCCCCACATAGGTCAGCGCCACCGGCCGCGGCATGCCCGGGACCGCCAGCTTCGTCAGCCCGCCCCCGGCGCGCAGCAGAACCGCCAGCACCGCCCGCCGCTGTCCCGGCTCAAGGCCCCGGGGAAGAGCCACCCCAACGCCCCGCAACCGGCCGTCCGACCGGGGCTGTCCGACGAACGGCAACGCCAGATACGCCACCGGCCGCACGTTCTTGTCGTCGGTATGGCCGTGCACAGCCGTCATCGCCCGCACATCGTGCCCGCATGCGTCCAGCGTGCCCATCACCTTCTCCCGCAGCGACCCGGCCACCCCCATCGTCACCACCGGGTCCAGCGACACCCCTGGGCCGAACGCGAACGTCACCAGATCCGAGAACGGCCCCTCCACCGCCTCCTCCACCACGTCAGCCACCCGGGCGTCGCCGCGGGGAACGTAACGGACGGAACCGGCTGGCTGCTGCCAGGACGGCTGCCCCGCCTCGAACGCAGCCCGCAGCCCGGCGAGATACCCCGGACAGGGCACCCGCAACTCCACCGAGCCAAAGGCTGGAGCCGCTCCTGGGGTCGGCTCCCACACCTGCCACTCCTCGCCCGCCTCCAAGTCGCCAGCCGCGGCCACCGTCGCGTTCAGCAGCACGGCCCCCGACGCGCGGCCCAGATACGGCACCGCCCGGGCCAGCGCCTCCAGCACCGCCCGCACCCCACCCGGCGGCTCCGCCTCCCACATGAATGCCAACTCCGGCCGTTCCAGCGTCCGCTGCGGCCACGTCTTCGCCTCCGCGCCATTCGTCCGCCCCGGCAGAAACGCGTGGGAAGGCACCAAGTCCTTCTTCGTCACGGCTGCATTCGTCGGCACCCACGCAGCCCGCGGCGAATCCGCCTCCGCGCTCTGCGCCGGAACACGCACCACCGGCGGAGGCTGTGCCTCCAGCCAGCCCAACGCCGCACCCTGCACCGGATCCTTCGGATCGGCCACGGACACCAGCGCGCAGAACAACCGCGCCGGATGCGGCGGCCGCTCCGCACGCTCCCTGCCAATGGCGGCTGCCTGATAAGTCGCCTCCAGCAAATGCGCCCCGATCACGAAAGGCACCGCTACTCGCCCTCCGCCTCGCCGGCCCCCGCCAGCACGAACGACTTCACGATGGCTTTGTGCAACTCTGCGTTGGGGTGCACGACGAACGGCTCGGACGGCCACTCAAGCCCCACCGCCCGCGCCCGCTCCAGCGCGATCCCGAACAACTCCAGCGCCTCCTGCTGCGTGACGACCTCCAGCGGCTCGGTCGCCGGCCGGCCGTCCCGCCCCCGCATCACCCACTCCAGCCGCTCCGAAGCCAGCACCAGATCACACCCCGACCGCAACCGGATCGCCGGAGCAGCGAACGCCAGCCGATCCCCCAACAACGCCAGCGCCCCCAGCAACGCCCGCCCCGCCGCCGCGAACTCCTGCGTGACATCACCGAACCGCAGCGCCGCCAGCTGCGCCATGCTCACCGTCGCCGACCGCCGCACCCCCGTCACCGTCACTCCTCCGATGCCCTCAGACGGCGGGATCATCCCGTGCCCCAGAGCCGACATCTTCACGATCTTCGCGCCCTTGGGGGCCTTCTCCCCGTTCAGCGAAGCCCAGCCGCCCTCCGGCGTCAGCCGCACCGTCTCCCCTGCCAGGTTCAGCGCATCCACCCGCCCCGCACCGCGCACCGAATCAAGTGGCGCCACCCCCACCATCTCCGAGGCGTAAGCCCGCGGCACCTTCACCTGAATCCGCCGCTTCCGGTGCGAATCCCACACCCCGTACACCAAATCCGAAGGCACCCACCGCAGATACGCACCCACATCCCGCGCACTCGCCGTCCGCAGGGCCACTCCCGGCTCCGTGTCATCGAACGCGCAATCCGAACCATCCACCGCGTCACGGAAATACGCATCCCGGGAACGGTGCGGCGCATCCAGATTCGACACCCGCACCGCCACCCCCTCCGCCTCCGTCACCAGCACCAGATGCGGCACGAACACCTCCCCCCGCTCCACCGCCCCCAACAACGCCGTCTCACACCGGTTCGCCTGTGACTGCCGCTGATCCAGCAACACCACCTGCGTCGGCTCCCCCTCCAGCCAACGCTTCTCCCGCAGATACCCCGCCGCATCCGTCGCCGCCAGCTTCACCGTCGGCGGAAACACCGGAGTCCCCGCCCCCGCGACCGGCTCGTACTCCGCGGAGATGCGTACCGCACCATCCCCCGACCGAAGACTCGCCGCGGCCAACAACCGCTCATAGACGTCCTTCATGGAACCCTCCCGAGCTCAGCGCACCCAACTGGATGCGAGCAGTAGATCAACCACCACTGACAGTCTCCGCACGGGCGATTCGGCAATGCCCCCGACCAGCACCAACGGGACGGAGCGCGTGAGTGCGCGAAATGGCGACACGGCGTGGGAGCCCTCAGAGGTACAGCAGGGTGCCCCCACGATTCGAGGGGGCGGGTCGGCGTTACAACCGCGCCGGGTCAATCGCGAGTTGACCAGTGGTCGCCAGCGCCGACTGCATAGAACAATTGGACGAGCCGCCGCAGGTCCCTGCCTTCCAGACGCAGCGCAGGGGCCTCACCCGCAGGTGAGGCCATGAAGACAGATCCGGCGCAAAGCAGGCACGGCCACCTGTATCGCCCAGCGATAAAGCCGAGGTCAGTGACCGAGGAGATTATGTTGCGCGTGGTGACCGCCAAGCTATCGCCGCCACCGCAATAAAGCCGTGGCCCGCGGCCACGGAGACAGCGCAGAGCTGACCTGGTTGTGGGGTCAGGCACTGCACGCCGCAATGAAGCCGTGGCCCGCGGCCACGGAGACAGAGGCTGCGTTCGGGCAGTGGCCCGTGCTGGGCCAGGCCGCAATGAAGCCGTGGCCCGCGGCCACGGAGACAGCCCTTCCGACCAGGCGCTTTCCCAATGCTGGCGCAGGTTCCTCCCGGCAACCTCGGAGCAAATGCTTGCAAATTGGACATTATCCTTCGGTGCGCCTCGGCGTGTCTTGGCTCACTTGGGGTTCCGAAGCGCTGCACGACGCCAGGATCTCAGCCAGCACTGACAGAGTGTCGCCCGTCGGAGCTGCTCCACAGCCAAGAGGAGGTCGGCCGCACGAGCACGCGTGCAGGTCCTTCCCCAGAGAATACGCGGAGAAAATTCTTGGCCCATGGCTGACGATGCCGAGTTCATACAGATCAACACGGGGTCAGCGAGTGATAGGACGTGTGTCTTCTCAAAGCGTGTCCTATGTGGTCAGGCGGAGTAGGTGTTCGTAGCAGCACAGAAACGCGGCGAGGCCGAGAAGGGCCAGGTAGTTGCGGGGGTCGTGCTCGTAGCGGGTGAGAGGCGGCGGTGGCCGGATAGCCAGGACGTGGTCGCTCTATCGCCCGTCGGTGACGTTCCAGGCGCTGACTGGAGTCGACTCCCTGGTGCGAGAGGCGGACCGCCCGGCCGCTGGCCTCGCATCCTTACTGCACAGATCAGGGCGGTGGCAAGCCTTGTCGGCGTGGACCTTGCCTGGCCGGTGGTGCCGGTCGCGATCGGGGTCGTTTCTCGATTGGAGACCGGCCAGGAGCGGCTTGGGGCCCTCGCTGTCGTGGACGTTGCCATGACAGGCAGCCCGCTGCGGTCGGACAGGTCGTGCATCCTGGAACTCGACTCATCCCGGTCCGCGGGGCTCGGACCTGTGTGTCCGCCCGTTTTTCGCCTGCGCGTGGGCGGTGGTCAGCATCACGGAGGTCCCGTAATCCTCGGCCGGCTTGTCGAGCACGGCCTGGTGCGATCGTGCCAGACCCCGGTCCTGGCCCAGATCAGGAGCCGGCGGTGGGCTGCGGACTTGGACATGCCAAAGCAGGGCGGCAGTTGCCGCCGGGCATACCCGCTGGACAGCACGTAAAGGATCGCGGCGAGCATCGCCTGATCAGGGCTGTTGCGGACGTGCACGGGAAGACGGCAGCAACGGCCGCACCAACGTTCACAGCCCTTCCGGGACGATTCGACCGCACTGGCCGCTGCCCATGCACCGACAACAACCAACTCCTCACACCGGACATGGTCTCAGTGCTTCAGGGAAACGGTTCTACATTCCTCAGCTGCCCGCGCATCAACTGCGCTCGCTGATTGATCGGTTGGCTGTGGTGGCTGTGTAGCGCGGGGGGAGTTGGTTGTGGTGGCCGCGGTGGCAGGGGGAGTTGGGGCCGAGGGTGGTGGTCATTCTGCGGTGGAAGTGTTCCATGTCGTCGTGCCAGCGGCCGATGTAGGCGGGGGTGGTGGCGGTGTAGACGTCGATGCGGGTGAAGGCGAGGGCGGCGAGTTCGTAGGCGATGCCTTCGTGTTGGTGCCAGCAGGCGGGGATGACTTGTTCGTCGGTCCAGCCGTAGGTCCAGTTGAGCCATTGGGCGACTTGGTCGAGCCAGAGCCAGACGGTGTCCTCGATCGTCGGCGGGAGGGAGCACAGGTCCCAGGGGCGGGGTGTGTCGGGGAACGGCTCTTCCGGTGGCTGTTCCAGCAGTTCGTGTACCGCGTCCGGGAGCGGGGGCCAGGGGCGGAGCCTGGTCACGGTGTGCTCCGTTGCCAGGTGTGGTGGTGGCGTTGGCGGGTGGTTCGGCGGGCTCGCTGTGTTCGTGTCCGGGTGCGGTCGGCGAGTGCGCGGATCTCGGTGATTTCGTCGGTGATGCGGGGCCAGTCCGGGTGGGACGACAGGGCAGGTAGTTCGACGAGTACGGGGGGCAGGTTCCCGGCGAGGAGGAGGGCTTGGCCGGCGGCGATGTCGAGGTGCTGGATTTCGTGGGTGCGCAGGACGGGTTCGCGGTCCAGGTTCAGGGATCGGCTGGTGCCGGTGGTGCGGCGCCCGGTGGTCTCCTTGTTGACGGTGGTCGAGGTTTTGAAGACTTCTGCTGTTCCGCAGAGTTCCTGGAGGTCTTTGAGGAGGGTGACGTCGTGGGAGCCGCCGAGGATGAGGGTGTTGTTGGTGATGGCGGCGAGTTCTTTGGCGACATCGCGTCCGAAGCGGGATTCGGCTGAGGCCCAGCCCTGGAGGAGGTAGATGATGCACAGGCCGCGGCCCCGGCCGTCGGCGACGCGTTGGCGCAGGGAGGGCAGGGGGGCGATGTTGGGTGCTTCGTCGAGGGCGACGATGAGTGGGGGGTCGAGGCGGCGGTGGGGTTTGGTGACGGCGAGGTGTTCGGCGCGGTCGAGGACGTCTTCGGTGATGGCGGTGACGAGGGGGGAGATGGTGGAGTGCGCGGAGTCCTTGCCGAGGAGGTAGAGCGTTCCGTCGGCGTTGAGGAGTTGTTCGATGTCGGTGGCGTGTTCGGGTGGGATGTCGACGGCGTCGATGACGGGTTGGTGGGCGAAGGCGGCCAGGGCGTGGGCGAGGGTGGAGCGGGTGTTGCCGATGGCGCGTTCGTCGCCGGTGGTGGCGTCCAGGAGGCTTTCGGCCCATTGGGGTCCGGCGCCGGGGTGGTGTTCGAGGATGCGGCGGGGGGCGGGGTCGGCGGGGCGTTTGGCCCAGCGCAGGACGTGGCGCCAGGTGGCGCCGTCCAGGGCGGCGGCGTGGATGAGGCAGGAGAGCCAGGTGCCGGCGAGGTGGCGGTAGTGGGCGGCGCCTTCGTCCTGGGCCCCGGAAGTGGTGGTGGTGCGTGTGCCGGCGATGAAGGCGCGTCCGCGGAGTTCGGCGGTGATCGTGTCCTGGGCGCCGTGGAGGGGTGACCAGCGCAAGGGCGGTTGTCCGGGGGCGAGTTCTTGGGGGTCGAGGGTGAGGACGGGGCCGCGGTGGCGGCGTGCGCCGAGGGTGAGTTCGATGAGGTCGGGTTTGGTGGAGGTGGCCAGTGCCGGGCCGGGGACGTCGCGCAGGAGGCGGGCGAGGAAGCGGAAGGTTTTGCCCGAGCCCATGGGGCCGATGACGCGCAGGGCCTGGTCGTAAGGGGAGTACAGGGGCATGCGGCCGCATTCGGGTCGGGTGGCGTGGCCGAGGAAGTAGCCGTATTCGGTGGGGGGTCGGGTGTCGTCGGTCACCGGGGCGTCGTTCCTTCCGGGCCTGGGGTGAGGCTGGGGCGGACCTGGGTGCCGGCCCGGCGGACGGCGGTTTCGGACAGGTGGTTGGTCAGGTCGTCGGGGGTGGCGAATCCGGCGTGTGGTGTCGCGGGGCGGGTGGCGGCGTTCGGACGGTGGGCGAGATGGCCGCGCAGGAACGCGACGGCGCAGATTCCGGCCAGGGCCAGGAGGGCAGCGGCGGTCGCGGTGGTCGGGGTGAGGGGGAGGCCGTTCATGCTGCGGGGCCTTCGGGCGGGCTGTGTCGGGGTTTGCCGGTCATGGCGTGGTCGGTGTTGGTGATGTGTTCTTCGAGGGTGGTGCGGAGGTGTTGGACGATGCGGGCGGGTTCGTGGCCGATGCGCAGGATGTGGGTGCCTTGGGCGAGGGTGGCGAGTTGGCTGCTGAGGGTGTCGGGGAGGCGGAACTGGGTGAGGGCCTGTGTGGCGTCGTCTTCGCGGGACTGGCGGTAGAGGTGGATGATCCCGGCTTCGCGGATCAGGGACATGGCGTCGGAGTCTTCGTGGATGTCGCTGAGGTGGTGGACGACGGTGACGAAGGACAGGCCGATGCCGCGTCCGCGTTTGGCCAGGGATCGCAGGACGGAGGCGACTTTCTCCAGGCGGGCGGTGTGGTAGCCCTCTTCGAGGATGATCAGGCGTCGGCCGTCGCGGTGGGCCCAGACCGCGGAGAGGAAGGTGGCCACCAGTGCCATGACCAGGGACAGGGCGGGGGAGTCCTCGGGCAGGGCGGAGGTGTCGAAGACGATCAGGCCGGCGTTGAGGTCCAGGTCGGTGCTGGTCTCCTGGTCGATGAGTCCGGAGAGGTCGCCGGTGACGAAGCGTTCGAGGTCCAGGGCGAGGTCCAGGCCCCATTCGATGACGGTGCGGCGGGTGACGATGTCCTCGGTGTGCAGGTGGGGGCGGGGGATGGCGTGGTGGGCGGGGTCGTAGAGGGCGGTGATGACGTCGTGGAGGGTGGCGACGCGCTGGGCGGTGCGGGCGCGTTCCAGGGCGGTGCGGTGGGCTGTTCTGAGGGCGTAGCGCTGGCGTGAGGTGAGGGGGTGTTCGTGGGCGTGTTCGGCGACCATGAGCAGGAGGCGGTCCTGGCCGACGCGTCCGTCGCCGCCGGTTTCGGAGGTGGTGGAGATGCGGGGGTCCAGGAGGTTGATGGCGGTGCCGCCGGTGCGGGCGAAGCGGACGGGTGTGATGCCGCATTCGGTGGCGGCGTGTTCGTATTCGCCGCGGCCTTGCTGGTTCTTGCGGTCCAGGACGACGACTTGTTTGCCGCAGGCGACCTGGCGGATGCAGTACTGGGTTTTGACCAGGGAGGATTTGCCGGAGGAGATGTCGCCGAGGATGAGGACGTTGGGGCTGGTGATGCGGCCCTGGTCATACAGGGCGTGGGGGTCTGTGGTGACGGGCTGGCCGGTGGCCAGGTCGACGCCGGTGATCGGCCCGGCCAGCGCGGGGTGGGTGGCCACGACAGCGGGGTTGAGGGCCGCGGCCTGCCGGGTGGAGGTGAAGATGGTCTCCTCGGCCAGCTCGCCGCGGCCGAGGGCTTCGCGGATGCGGCCACGGGGGCGGGGGGTTGGTGGGGTGGTGGTCATGTCTTGATTCCCCGGGCGAGCGGCATCGTGGTGAGCAGGGCGTGGTGGTGGCGGTGGGTGTGCCAGCGCAGGCGGGTGATGCCCGCGTCCTCGGCCGCGGCGATGACGCGGGTGCGGGCGGCGGCGAGTTCGGCGGGGGTCGGTGCGGACAGGTGCACGCGCACGGCGGGGTGGGTGCCGCCGACGACCGGGGTGAGCAGGTCTTCCAGTACGCGGCGGGAGGAGGACATGGATGCCTCGGCCACGCCGGTGGAGACCTGGCCGCGGCGGCGTTCGCCGTGCCGGTCGGCGGTGTCGTAGGTCAGGGCCAGCCGCGCCCGTTCCCGCGCGGGGGCCTTCGCGATCAGGCGCCACTGGGTCTGGATGGTGCGGATGGTGGCGGGGTGGATGCCGGTCACGAGGTGTTCCATCCAGCGGGCGGTGACCGGCTGGAGCGGCCATGCGTCCCGCGGGACCGTGGCGATGGCGTGGTGCCAGGGGCGGTGGGTGCCTTCGGTGCGGACCCAGTCGCGCCCCGGGGTGCGGACCTGGTTCCAGCCGTCCAGCGTGCTGTGGATGCCGTCGAGGTCGTCGATGTCCCGGTCCGGGTCGTGCAGGTGCCGGATCAGCGCACCGAGCCGCCGCGGGCCCAGAACCGCGCGCAGCGGGTGCCCGGCGCGGCCGACCCGCCCGACGACGTCGCCCAGCACAGTGAACGCCGCCGCGCACAGCGCGTCCTCGCCCGCGTCGGCGGTGGTGGTGGGGAGGCGTTCGGCCAGGCGGGGCAGCGGGATGCGGACGGTGGCGAAGCTGCGGTATTCCTCGGTGGTCCCGGCGGCGTAGCCGGCCAGCTCGGTCATGGAACGCCGCAGCCGCGGCGGCGTCCCCGGGGCGAGCAGGCCGTTCATGTGGGTGCGGTAGGAGTCGGGGTGGACGGGCAGCACGCGGGTGCACACATCCAGCTGGTCCACGGGCAGGTTCGCGCCGGCGAGCCCGCCCAGGAGCCGTTCGAAGAGGTACCCGGCGGCGTTCACCGCCCGGGTGGGCAGCAGCCCGTCGCCGCCGCCGGTGATCTCGAACGTCGCCGTCAAATACCCGCTGCTCCACGAGCGGCCTGCGTGGTCGCGGTGGTGGACCAGGCACATCGGCGAGGTGGGCGCGGCCTCCGGCGCGTAGCTCAGGGCGCGGATCTCACCGACTTCCGGCGGCAGACCGGCCCCGGGAACGAAGTCCGGCCGTCGCCCCGCCTTGCTCGCCACACGCCACTCGGCCTCGTCCAGCAACGCGCCCGCCCAGGAATCCCCTTCAGCGGTGGCGCGCCGCAGGATGAACCATCCGGCCGCCGCGCCCAGCAGGCCCGCGGCCAGGACGAGGAGGGATTGGGTGGTGAGCAGCAGGAGCAGCCACACCACCAGATACACCGCGCCGGCCGCCACCTGGACGGGGGCCACGGCCCCGAACAGGGAACGGCGCCGCGTCTCACCCCCGAGCACGTAGGTGCGTTCCGCACCGTTCATCGTTCGTCCTCCTTCTTCTCGGGGGCTGGTGTGGTGGGGATGTTCGGGTCGGCCGGGTCCGCGCCGCGTGGCACGGTGGCGGTGGTGGTGCCGCCGCCCGGGTCCGGTGGCCCGCCGAGTTGGCGCGCGGCAACGGCGCCGCCTCCTGCGGCGGTTGTGGTTCGTTGGTCCGGGGCGGAGCCTTCGGCCCTGTCGTCTGCCTGGTCCTCGTCGTCGTCCGCGCCGTCCTGGTAGTGGCGGGAGGTGCCGATGCGGCTGGCGCGTGCTTCGAAGCGCTCGACGACCGAGGCGGTCATCTCCCCGGCCGAGGGGTGCACCAGCGCTCCGTGCACTGCGGGGTCCATCGCGCCGCCCGCCGGGCCGGTCAGGGACATCAGCCACATCGCCACCACCGGGAAGGCGTCGATCATCAAAAGGCCGACGAGGAGGAACAGCAGCACGCTCAGCCCGTCGTCCTCGGGCCGGTCGTGCAGGACGGTGTCGAAGGCGGCCCAGATGGTGTGGAAGAAGAAGTAGATGAACGCGGGCAGCAGCATCAGGCCGCCCAGCAGCGCCGCCAGCCGCCGCAGCGCCGCCGACCAGGGCGGATACACCCAAGCGACCAGCACCAGCGGGACGAGCAGCGCGGCCAGGTGCAGCCCCCACTGCGCGAGGGCCAGTTCGATCAGCGTGACCAGGCCCAGGCACAGGATGCACAGGAACAGCAGCAGGGCGAGCACCGTTCCGCCGAACACGCCCCAGTCCCCGGCCTGTTCCACGATCAGGTCCATCAGCCGTTCGACGGCGTTGCCCGCATGCTCGGTGCCCTCATCCGCGAAGGCGCGCGCGAGGTGGTTGGCGGCCAGCTGGAGTTCGAGCAGGATCACCGGCCCGGCGGAGATGAGCGGCACGACGAAGACCAGCCGCCAGCCGGACTGCCGCAGCAGGTCCGCGCCGCTCGCCGAGGACCCCGACGCGGCGAACCGCCCGGTGATCCACACCAGCAACAGCGCGAGCAGCAGCAGGGACAGCCCGAAACTGGTGGCGTACTGCGAAGCCCACCACTCCTGGTCGAACGCCGGCTGGGACACCTCCTCGCCCACGCCCTGGATGTAGGACAGGAGGCCGACGGTCGACTCGGCCATCCCCTTGACCCACTCCTCCACAAAATTGTCCGGAACGACGTCCGCCAGCGCGTCGGTCACGGCGTCGACCTTGGAACGGTGAACGTCCCCGAGATATCCGTAGACCGAGGAGACACCGGGGATGTTGTTGAGGGTGGAGCAGGCCAGTTCCCCCAGCAGGGCGCCCTCGCATTCGTCCTGCTCGGACTGCTCGGAGGCGCCCGCTGCGCCCGCGCAGGTCAGCGCGAGCAGCACGGCCAGAAGTGCCCCGATGGCCGCGTGCCGTGCCGTGCCGGCCGGGCGGGTCACCACGGCAAGCCCGGTGGCGCGGCGGGGGGCAGCGGCTCGTCGGTGGCGTCGGCGTACAGTTCCCAGTCCTCGCCGAGCAGTGCCAGCCGTTCGGCCAGCGGAACCACGGGGTCTCCCGGCTCGGGCGGCGTGATCAGTTCGTCGAACGGGCCCTGGAGCAGCTCGCCTACGCGCCAGTCGTCGCGTTCCCACCGCAGCACCATGCGGCCCATGAGCCACCGCGCACGGGCCTCGTCCCCGCCTCGCGAGGCGTCCGGTCCGGCCAGGCAGGGCATCCAGTGGTCGACCACCGCGCGGTCCGCGGTGAACGCAACGGTCCGGTAGGCGCCCAGTTCCGGGCGGCAGTCGGCCGCGGACCCGTTCGCCACCGCCGCCTCGGCGTCCTCATCCAGCCTGGACAGCGAGGGCGGGTCGGTCATGGCGTCGCGCGTGTAACGCCACCGTTCGAAGGACGTCATCCGGTACAGCTCGGCGACCGAGGCGAGGTACGAAGCCCCGGCTTCCACCGCCCCGGCTTCGGTCCGCGGGAAGCCGCGCGGCAGGCCCGAGACGGTCCGGGTGGCCTGCTCGGCAGCCGCGGTGGCCTCCCCACGAGGCGGTTCGACCGACGGGACAGAGGGACTGGCGGAGGGCGGGCCGCTGTCCTCCGCGGTGTCCGCGGACCCGCCGTTCTTCCACAGTCCGAACACGACCCCGGCCGCGACCAGCACCACGCCCGCGGCCATCACGGCCACTACCTTCCAGCCGCGACCGCGCCACCACGGCCTGCCGTTCCCGCCCGGCACCTGGGAAGGGGGATGATTCATGTCTGTATGCATCGATGCGTCCCTCGCTCAGGCGCTGACCAGGATGGTGTACAGGACGGGGAGGGAGGCCATGCCGATGGTGGCCGCGCCGACGCGCACCAACTCCCCGCGGGTCTCGTCGAGATCGCCCGCGATGCCCTGGCGGCGTGACTTCGCGGCGCGGGCGATGGCCTCGACGAGGAAGTAAGCGCAGACGAAGAAGCCGATCAGCCAAGCCAGCGCCAGGAACATGCCGAACTTCGATTCCAGCAACGGCGCGAACGGCCCGAAGCTGGGGCTGATCCCCTCGAACGGATTGAACTGCTCAGCCAGATACACGAACCAACTCCCCTTCCGGGAGCGTGGACAGGACGGATGCCATGGCCGCGCAGGCGTACAGCCACGCGGTGTGGGTCGCGGGCCTGATCCGCGTGTGGTCGACCGGTCCGCCGCCGGCCAGCGCCGGGTCATACGGGATCGGCACGGCGGCGGCGCAGCGTTCGGCGAACGCGCCCACCACGGCCTCGCGCAACGCCGGAACTCCCCGTGTGGGTGCCGGGTCGGACACCAGGGCCACGCCGCGTTCCTTCAGGGCCCCTGCGCCGAGCACGTCACCTTCCAGGGCGTCGGCCATCCACAGCGCGGCCGAGGCGGTGTCCTCGCGGGCGGTGGTGGTGAGGGCGATGAGGTCCGCGCACCGGGCGGCGGCCAGCCAGTTCGAGGCGCGGATGTTGTTGCCGGAGTCGATGAGGACCAGCTGGTAGTAGCGGCGGAACAGCTCATGCAGCCGATCGAACGCGGGCGCGTCGACCTGACCGGTGACCTGCGGCCGTTCGTCACTGGCCAGGACATCGAAATGCGCCGGGCCCTGTCCGCGGACGAAAGAGCCGAGGTCCCCCAGCCGCGCCGCCGGAGTCTCGAACAGGTGCAGGTGCCCGAGCAGTTCGCGTGCGGTGTTGGCGTGCCCGGCCCGGAGGGCGCGTTCGCCCAGGGTGCCGCGGGTCTCGTTGTTGTCGATCGCCACCACGCCGCCGCCGCGGTGGACCCCGAAGGTCCGGCCCGCCATCAACGCCGCGGTGGTCTTCCCTGCCCCGCCTTTCGGGTTGACGAAGACGATGGTGCGTGGCCCGGCGAACGACATCTGCACCGCCCGCAGCGCGCTGTTCCACCCCCGCTCGGCCGCGGACGGCACGGGCGAGACCCGTCCTCCCGACCACCGGTGCACGCGCCCGCGCCACCCCCACCGCGGTGCAGCCGAACGCGCGTGCTGCCGCCGCACGGATGCGGCGAAGTCTCCGGGCCCTGGGGGTGGTTGAGGTGTCGTTGCCGGCTGCGGTGGTTGGTTGCCGTGGGGTGTGACGAGACGGCTGGCGGCTGAGGAACGGAACGACGCGGCGGTCATCGGCTCCTCGCGCGCGGTGTCGGCCACGCTGGGCTCCTTGCTGCTGAACGGTGTGATGACGTGGGGAACGGGGCTGCGCTTGAACCCGGCGGGTATCGGCAGCCGCAGCACCCAGCAGCCGTCGGCACGTCCGACCGCCACGGTCCGCTCCAGCCAGGCGTGGGTGGCGTCTTCGCGCGCCCAGATCCGCACGCCCGCCCGGTCCGTCTGTGCGGTGAACCGGTCGAAGCCGGCCAGGCGGATACCCGGCTCCCAGGCCCGCACCGGCACCTCCGCCGGCAGCGGACCGACGAACCCGGCCTCACGGGCCAACTCCGCACGCTCCCCGGCCAACTGCTCCAGCGCACGCCCACGCCGGTCCGCCGGAACGGCCGCGCGAATGGCCGCCCGCCACACCGTTTCGGGCATGCCCGGGTCGGCGGCCACCGCGAGCCGGGCCGCGGCCATCAGCGCCTCACCCGTCACCGCCCCCAGACCGGCCGGAGCGTCGCCGGGGATCGAGGCCCCGTACAGCTCGGACACCCCTGCACGGGAGGGCTCCGCGTGACGTCCGGGAGCGGGTGTGCTTTCGGTAACTTCGTCCGGGCGAACGAACGACCGAACGCCACAACCGCTGGTCACCATGGCTCCAGACACACACGCCATAAACGTCACCAGAACCATCCTCCGACTGACACCAGTCAATGCCCGCACTCCCTTCACGTTCGTTTACGCTCAGGGACCATAACGCGCAGGTCTGCGCGAAAGGTGCGCAAGCACCGGAATGACGCCCCGATTGGGCGAGACCCTGGAAGGACCCACACGTGAGGAAGTTCGGCTGTCTCGGCACGACGCTCATCGCCCTGGCGGTACTGGCCCTGGTCATCTCCGGCCCCGGCGACGACCAAGCCACCGCCAACCCACCCGGGCTCGCCGCACACGCCCCGATCCCCGACGCCTACCGCCAGCTGATCAATACCGCCGCCGCACACTGCACCCAGACCAGCGCCCCGCTCCTGGCCGCCCAGATCGACACCGAATCCAACTGGAGCCCACGAGCCGTCTCACCCCAAGGCGCGCAAGGACTCGCCCAGTTCACCCCGGACACCTGGGAACGCTGGGGACGGGACACCGACGGCAACGGACACGCCTCCCCCTTCGACCCCGCCGACGCCATCGACGCCCAGGCCCGCTACCTGTGCCACCTCGCCGACGACCTGGCCGACCTCCCCGGCAGCCCCGTCGACAACACCCTGGCCGCCTACAACGCCGGCCCCGCCGCCGTCCGCACCCACAACGGCCCGCCCCCGTTCCCCGAAACCCAGACCTACATCCGCCGCGTAAAGGAACGCATCCCCCGCTACCAAACAGCCCTCAGCACCCACACCGGAACAGCCCGCGACTGCACCTTCACCCTCACCCGCCAAAACCCCCGCACCTGCCACCAGGCCATCGAAGCCGCCCGCCGCGAAGCACACTCCGCCAGCCTCGCCTGGCACCGCCGCTGCCTGGCATTCACCGCACAGGCCTACGGCTGGAGCGCCTCCGGCGAAGCCACCGCCAACGTCGCCTGGGACCGCGCCCTGGCCACCGGCACCGCCCACCCCCACGACACCAACCCACCCGCCGGCGCCCTGCTGTTCTACGACAACGGCGACACCGCCGGCCACGTCGCACTCCACCTCGGCGACGACCAGGCCGCCACCAACGACATCGCCACTCCCGGCCGCATCGACATCGTCCCCCTGAACGACCTCACCGACGGCCGCTGGAACCTCACCTACCTCGGCTGGGCCCCACCCGACTTCCCCCACGCCACCGGCAGCACGAGCGACGTCGGCTGAACCCGCGCCCCGCCTGCACCATCCACACCCGTGAACGGCGATAAGGTGCCACGGCACGAAGGAGACAACCGCACCGGAAGGGGGCAACGCGCCCATGCCGACCCCGCACACGAACCACCCGGCCACGCAACGACGCACCCTCGCCGAAAAACTCAAACGCCTGCGCGACATGAAAGCCCCGCCCGGCGAACCCCCACCCTCCTACGAGATCACCGCCCGCCAGATCACCCAGACCACCGGCGTCAGCATCTCCGGCCCCTACTTCTGGGAACTGGTCACCGGCCGCACCACCAACCCCAAACTCCACCACCTCCAAGCCCTCGCCCGCTTCTACCACGTCCCCATCGCCTACCTCGCCGACGACCACACCGACCACCACCAACTCGAATCCGAACTCCAACTCCTCCACACCCTCAAACACAACGGCACCCACACCATCGAACTCCAGGCAACAGACGGAGAAAGCGCCGACCTCGCCACCGTTCAACGCCTGCTCGGCAAAGTCCGGCTGCTGGACGACTTCGGCGACGAGGAAACACGCGAAGCGGCCATACGGCTCAGCGCACTCGAACCGGCCCACCGACCCCAACTGCTCGACGCACTGGAGAACGAACGCGTACGCGAACTGACCCTCACCGCGAACGCCCTCGACGACGACCGCCGCGCCACAGCCGCCCACACTCTCGGCCAGCGTGACCTCCTCGACGCCCTCGCCGACGACGACATCCAACGAGCCGCCGTAAGCCTCTCCCAGCTGACCCCCGCCAGCCGTCAAGCCGTTCTCGCCCTCATCGACCACCTGCGGCAGGTCGAGGGCACCGGAGAGAGCTGAAGTGCGTCCATCACCGAGGAGCCCGGGCGGCCATCACAGCGTCGGCCCCTGTGCGCCCACACCGTCGAGCCGCAGAAGAGCCAGCACCGCTGGCAGTCGTCGGGGCGCTGTCGCCCCATCATGCGGATCGGGTGCCCGGAAGCGGCTGTGCGGGGACGGGTGACTCGTTCACCGCGATTCCCATGCTTCGTGTCGCCGCCCGCCTTCGCGGTACGGAGGCCCGCGAGGGGACGCGAACACCGCATCGGAGCGCCGGAGCGCGCCGTCCACCGCCTCCACCCCGCAGGTACGCCGACGGCTCGGCCGTTCGGCCCGGGAACCGCGTGCGTTTGATCAGCCTTTTGGCGTGCGGGAGCGAGCCATCCGGGCTGCGAGGCGGCGGGGCGCGTGGTGCACGGCGGTTGCGTAGAGCCGGAAATGCCGACCGGCAACGCTGCGTGGCTTCCCGCGCCGCAAATCCCTCATGGCCCGATCGACGACGTGGTCCACGGACAGCCAGATCCAACCGGGAACGCTTTCAGCGCGCGGCGCCCCGGTCTCGGTGAACCCCGGGCACACCGCGAGAACGCGAACACCGTGCGGCGCGAGGTCCAGGCGCAGGGACTCGCTGAAGTGGATGAGCCAGGCTTTCGCGGCACCGTAGGTGCCCGCCGGGACCAGGCCGGCGACGGATGCGATGTTGAGAATGGCCCCATTTCCGCGGGCGGTCATACCGGGGATCGCGGCGTGCGTTAGCCGGAGTGGGGCGCGGACGAGGAGGTCGAGCATGCCTTCCTCGTCCGCGAGCGGGCTGCGCGGGTACGGCTGCGAGAGGCTGTGACCGGCGTTGTTGACCAGGACGTCGACGGTCGAGGTGCGCAGGTATGCCTGCACCGCGGCACATCCGTCAGGGGTGGCCAGGTCCGCGCTGAACGTTTCGACACGAACGCCGTGACGGTCGTGGAGCCCGGCGGCAGTCCGGTCGAGTCGGGAGCGGTCACGAGCGACGAGGACCACGTCGTGGCCGTCGGCGGCGAAGCGGCTGGCGAAGCCCAGGCCGATACCGGAGGTACCTCCGGTGATCAATGCGGTGGCCATGTGAGGCGTCCTTGACTCGTGGAGATGGCGGGAAACGGGGAGACTACGGCACCTGCTCGGGTCTCGCGGTGGCACTGGACATGGCGGGCCAGTAGCGGGCCACCGCCAGGAGCAACGCCGCGTCGGCACGTTCGAGCCCCGGCAAGGGATGCGGCTCGGTGGCGGCTTCTCCGGCAAGTTTTGCGCGCCTGGCCTGCCCCAGCGCGCCGGCCAGCGCCGCGGCTGACGCGTCGTCGGCCGGGATACGGAGCTTCCGGGCCCGTTCCGTGGCACGCTCATGAGCGTGCGGGGCGAGATGGGATTGCAGGTGGAGGATGGCATCGTAGATTTCGATGGTCTGCCGGTGGGCCTGGAAGGCGAGGGGCACGCGGGGGCGGAGCAGCTGGTGCAGGCGCGTGGGCTGCGGCGGGACCAGCGCGACGGTGGGGACCGCTGTGGACAGATCGCGCCACAGGGGCCACAGAACCCATACGGCACGGGCTTCTCGAACGAGTCGGGCGCCCCTGCCCACGGTCGGCACCAGCAGGGTGAACGCCCGGCTGGCGCCGTGCACGTTGATGACCACTGTCAGCCATGGCCACGCTTCAGGGATGCGGACGTAGAGGTGGACGAGGCAGCCGGCCCAGTAGCCGAGCGCCAGGATGCTGCCAAGCGCGAACAACCGCAGGGACCATGCCAGGTCACGGTCGTCGGTGCGCGCGCTGTATCGAACGCACAAGACCACAACGACGGCATCGGCGATCAGGTGGGAGGCACAGACGATCAGCCAGTAGGCCGCGGAGGGCTCTGCGGGGTGCCCTGCGGCCGGGATGGCGGGGCCCGGGTAGTCGCCTCTGGCCAGGCCCATGCCCACCAGGGCGATCAGGGTGCCGGACAGTGCGGCGGCGATGATCAGCCGCGCCCGGCGCGGGTGGGCCGATTCGACCACGAACAGCAGCATGAGCCCGGCGGCGAGGACACCGATGATGTTGCGGGACAGCGTGACGGCATGGGCATCGCCGGTGACGTCGACAGCCCAGTCGACGGCCTCCGGCTGGAAAAGCGTCGTGGCGATCGCGGCCGTCAGGATGGCGAGCCACAGGCCGCGTTGCTGTCGTTCCTGCCATGCGGGCCGGGCCCGGATGATCAGCGCGGTCCACATCAAGACGATGCTGCAACGACCGATGTGGTCGGCCCATTCAGTGACGGTCATCAGCCCTCACGCCGAACAACGCGCGCAAACGGCCGAACCCCTCGCCGCTGGGCGCTTCCCGCCTGCGGCGCATGAGGGTGGCGAGCACTTCGGCTTCCTGCTCCTCGGCGCTGGTGTAGCTGGTTCGCGTCATCAGGCGTCTGACCAGGTGAGGTTGGAGCCCGCTGAGCAGGGCGCCCAGCTCCCCGCCCAGACCATCATCCCCGTCATGCCCATCGGCCTCTTCCGCCTGCCCGCCGCCGCTGCCGTGCGGAGCACGGTGGTGAGCCACCAGCATGTGGGCGATCTCGTGCAGGATGATGTGTTCCCGGTGCAGCGGCGCGGTTCGCGCCTCATAGAAGACGAAGTCCGCATCATCCGTGCCCAACCACAGACCGCATACCCCTGCACGCGCCACCTGCCCCGGCAACTCCATGAGGACCAGTGGCCGGCCCCGTAGGGTCTCCATCCAGCGAACGATGGATTCCAGGGAATAGGGCCGGGGGACGCGCATGACATTGAGGATGTTCTGGCAGCGAGCCCGCAAGTATGTGTATTCGTGGGCTGTTGTCATCTGCTGCTCCAACTCGTCCCCCCGTACAGGGCATCGACGGAAAGCGCAATCACTCACCTCACCCTTTCCCCTGCTCCCCGGGTGACTCCGAAGGCCGCTCGTCTCGGATCGGCCTGCCCGACATCGCGTTCACCACCGCCAAGATTGCTTCGAGGTGCGCATCCGAGAGGCCGTCGGCTCGGGCAGCGAGAGTCCGCACCTTGCCATTCCCGAGCGCCACGGCAAACTCCATTTGGCGCCGCACTTTTTGCGAGACCTCCGCATCCGTGAAGTAGTCCCGGGTGACACCGAAAAACTCGGCGAGCGTGTGCAGGTGCTCCCCAGTTACATTCTGCTTCCGCCCGGTGGCCAGCTCCCACAAGTACGTGCTGGAGAAGGAGCGGCCGGTTGCTTGTTCGATCTCTCTGGTCATCTCCTTGTAGCTGGGGCGTCGCCTGTTTCGGTAGTACGCAGAGATGATTGTTTCGAGGCGCTGGGCCAGTGGCGATGACTCCGAGTCGGTGTCGTGAATGTCGCTGACCACGTTCCCGCTCCCTGGTAGGCGCAACCGTCGACGGCATCTCGTCATCGCGGATGAAAGATTCGCGTTCTCTTATACAGCCATCCGCCGGGGCTGACAACGGGAGGCCCCCTCGACATGTTGTGCGATTGTGGGGGTCGCAGGTCACCTAGTTATACGTGGTCGATGGCCGCCACGCGAAGCGGTCGTTTGCGCCGACGCGCAGCGGACAGATTGACAGGGCTCTATCCGCTCGCTAAGTTTCACGCCAATGCGATCACGTCGACAGGGCCCGTGGCAGGGGTCTGTCGGAACCGTCCGCGACGGAGAGCACTTTGAACGACAGGCTTAGTTCGTCACCCAGGGCAGCGGCGGGTCGCTTGGCGGACACGTCGGACAAGCGGTCAAGACTCCCTTTTGAACTGCGACTCAAAACACGCGGGGGCGCCCAAGTGATCCTCACGCTTTCTGGCGATAACTGGGTGGCCACCGTTATGGATTCTTCCGGCGCCGTCCCTTCGACGCGGTCAAAGGAAGTGGACCGGAAGACGCTCGCCGCCGCCTGCTGGTTGATGCCGAACCTGTCTCCAGCGCTTATTGCCGAGGTATTCGGACTGAGTGATGAGGCCGGATAAAGGCTGCCCGCCAGTGGCCACCCGGTTGTGATCGGTCCGACGTAGCCGCGCCTGTTCGGGTCGCTAGGGCACGGATGCCCAGGACGCTTGGCGTGCGAGCCATCAGCCACCGCCTCCGGCCGCAGACGGCGCCTGACGCCGTGTTGCGGACCCACCTGGGTTGATGAGGACGACCAGGAGATGGTGTCTATCTCGCCCTCGGTGACGAGTTGCGAACCCACCTAGGTTGATGAGGACCCCAGCAGGAAGCGGTGAACTTCGGGCCGGCGATGTTGCGAACCCACCTGGGTTGATGAGGACCGGCTGCCGGCAGCGACGTGCCACTGCCGCGCAGGTTGCGAACCCACCTGGGTTGATGAGGACCCAGCGGACCAGCCCGGATGACGCGCGGCGGCTGGCGTTGCGAACCCACCTGGGTTGATGAGGACTTCTATGCCTGGAGGAGGCTGCCATGTCCGATGTGATCGGGTTGCGAACCCACCTGGGCTGATGAGGACCGGAGATCGACCGCCCGATGCCGGTGGTCGTGATCGTGTTGCGAACCCACCTGGGTTGATGAGGACCTCCCACGTCGTGACGGTCCCGGCCGGGGTGGTGCTGTTGCGAACCCACCTGGGTTGATGAGGACCTTCGATCTGGCAGCGGAGCTGCTGCGCCGCCTGGACGAGTTGCGAACCCACCTGGGTTGATGAGGACGGCCACCGCCGTGAAGAACACCCGCATCCACCAGACGGCGTAGCGAACCCACCTGGGTTGATGAGGACGCCACCCCGCGGTCGCCGAGGCGCTGGCCGAGATCCGGTTGCGAACCCACCTGGGTTGATGAGGACTGGCGGCGCTTCGGCCGCACCGAATGGCAGCCGCTGAAGTTGCGAACCCACCTGGGTTGATGAGGACCCGGCCACATCCACGGTGAGGACGGATGCGAGGGCTGGTTGCGAACCCACCTGGGTTGATGAGGACGTCGGCGGCGGCGACTACCCGCACCCGGGGCTGCTGTTGCGAACCCACCTGGGTTGATGAGGACCCTGTCTCTCACGTCAGACGGTCAGGACTACTACGCGGCGTTGCGAACCCACCTGGGTTGATGAGGACCACAGGCGTGTACCGACTCCAGTACGACCCGGGCGTGTTGCGAACCCACCTGGGTTGATGAGGACAACCGCCGCCCGCGCCGCGGCGGACCTCCGCACCATCCGGTTGCGAACCCACCTGGGTTGATGAGGACCTCTGGCCGCGGCCCGTGACATTGCGATCGAGCAGGAGTTGCGAACCCACCTGGGTTGATGAGGACCCGTCATCCCGGTCCGATCGGTCGTCAAGGACGTCGCGTTGCGAACCCACCTGGGTTGATGAGGACCTGCCCTACGTAGCGGAGGAACGAGTCCGTGAGCCAGTTGCGAACCCACCTGGGTTGATGAGGACGTCGGACTACTGCGCGCAGGTCAAGGGCGCCACCGAGTTGCGAACCCACCTGGGTTGATGAGGACGCAGGTCCTCGGGCGCGCCCACCTCGCCGACAGCCCCGGTTGCGAACCCACCTGGGTTGATGAGGACGGGCGGTGTTCCATCGTGCCCACGATGCGGAACGCGCGTTGCGAACCCACCTGGGTTGATGAGGACGTGGACGAAGGCGCCGAGGTGAACGCCACCCGCGAAAGTTGCGAACCCACCTGGGTTGATGAGGACCACCGCGGCCCGCAACCCCCCGCCGGACGGCCCAGTTGCGAACCCACCTGGGTTGATGAGGACTACGGCGGGTCTGCGACGATGAGGTCGGCGGTGATGCGTTGCGAACCCACCTGGGTTGATGAGGACCGGCGAGGCGAGGACCGCTTCATCTCCCTGTACCGGGTGTTGCGAACCCACCTGGGTTGATGAGGACGTGTCAGATTGAACGCATGACGCAGAAGACACCGGCGTTGCGAACCCACCTGGGTTGATGAGGACCCGAGGGTAAAGCCTCAGGTCATGGCCGCCGTGGGGACTTGTTCGGAGTCGAGTTCTGCAGCGACTCGTCGGTAATGCATCAGTGCTGGTCACAGACTTGCGCCCAGGGGGGTGCGGTTCTGTGTCGCTGTGATTGTCAGTACCTCCGGCTAGCTTAGGCGACCCGGTCCTCTGGGTGACGGGAGCGCTGAGCGGTGTGGTGCGCGCTCTTATATCACAGTACGAGAAGTTTCGGGAAGTTTGTCGTGAATCATTCGCCTCGCTCTCCGCGCTTCGGTAGTGTCCGCTGTGGCCACTCTCCGCGAGTAGTGGTCGACAACGCGTTGCGGCGACAGAAAGGTTGGGGGTGCGGTGCGAGTCAGGGTGGATGTTGATGTGAACGTGCCGAGTCTGCCGTGGGACGACGTCCACGGGCCGGCGCGGGCGGTGGTGTACGGGCTGATCGGCAGCCAGGATGCGGAACTGGCGCGCTCGCTCCATGACGAGGGATGGAAGGGGCATCGGCTCCGGCCGCTGGGGCTGACGAGTCCGCAGTTCCGTGGGGCGCCGCGCAAGAGCGGTGTGTACACCACGTCTCGTAACGGTTCGCTCTGGTTCGGGTCGCCCGTGCCCGAGATCGCTGCTGCCCTGGTGGCCGGGCTGGCCGGGCAGGCGGAGATCATCTGGGGGACGGCTCGTCTCAAGGTGCGCGGATTCGCTCTGGACTTCGACGTGCCGTCGGACGCGGGAGTGGCCGAGTTCGCGACGGCCACACCGGTGATCCTGAAAGATGAGCGCCGTTACCTGCTCCCAGGGGACGAGGGGTATATCGAGCGGTTGCAGCACAATTTGGAGCACAAGGCCGACGTACTTGGTCTGCCGCGTCCCCGGCACCTGCGTCTCCTGGAGGCGGGGCCGCGTCGGAGGTTCACGGTGCGGGGGGCGCCGAGGATCGGGGCGCGTTTGCGCGTGGGGATGGACGCGGACGCGCGATTCGCCCAGGCGTTGCGCTCCTGGGGTCTCGGGTTGGACACCGTTCAGGGGTTCGGGTGGGTCCGGTGAGCGCAACGGAGACCGTGACCGTGGCGGCCTTCGCGCCGCTGTCAATGACCAGCCATCCGCTTCAGAGGGCGGGAGCATGGGCCGTGGCGGTGCTCGCGGGCCGTTCCGTTCCCCGTGAGGTAACCGCTGGGGATCTCGACACGGTCGCCGAACGCCTGGTGAGGGACGCCAGCACGGCCGCCGTGGCCGACAAAGACGCTTCGGTCTACGACTGGTGGAAAGTCCTTTACGCCCTTTACCCGAACGCGGCAGCCACGCACAGCAAACGTTCCAAGGACCGGGCGGTCCTCGCCGGGGCGATCGCCGAGCTGTTCGTTCCGGACAGGGGAACGGACGCCCAGAGGTATCCCTGCACGTTTTGCGGCACGCCGTCCTCCGTGGTGTGGACGAAGATGAACCTGCCGATGTTCGACACGAACAAGGCGCTGAACACCCTGCCGCCCGGAGTCCCCGGCTGGCCGGTGTGCCGGGGGTGCCGGGTGGCCGCGTGGGCGCTGCCCTACGGTGCGTGGGTCACCGCCGGATCGGCCACCGTCTTCTCCTGTGCGGTCGAGGACGCGGAACGACGGTTCGCCGAGCGGAACGTGCTGCGGGCCCGGCGTCTCATGCAACTGGGTTTCTCCAAGTTGCCGGCCGGGGCCCGGCCCGAGCTGGTCGTCGTGCACGCCCTGCGTCACGCACGTGTGGAGTTGTCCGCCACCACCTTGTGGAGTTTCAAGAACGACAACCAGGAGCCGTGGCTGAGGGTGTCGCGTACTCGTCGTGCCGTTCCCCGGTTCCTGGCGCTCGTCGAGGGCAATGCTCCGCTGCGCCGCGGGTGGCGGCGGCTGGAGCTGGGCCTGACCCGCCGTGACGAAAAAGGCGCGCTGGTCGCGTGCGGTCCGGACGAGGCCGCGCGCCTGTTGTTCGAGCCGGAGGACGGCCGCAGCCGGTCGTTGCTGCGTGAGTTGCACCGGATGCTTCTGAACCCCCGCCGTCCCATGAGTCCGCAGCACCGGAATGACATGAGCCGGCTCGCCTTCACCTATGCCGAGGAGGTTTTGGACATGGAGCCTGATCTGAAGCCGGTGGCGACCATGGTCGCCGACTGGATCGAGCACGGGGACGGCAGTCCTCGTGGGCGCTGGGCGGAGTTCGAGACCGCGCATCTCCACGCCTACAAGCTGGGTTTGGTGCTCACCCTGGCCAAACGCCGCCTGTTCTTCGCCGGGCGTCATGTCGCGGCCGGTCCCGACGACTGGCGTCCGTTCATCCAGCGGCGCCCTAGGAGTTGGGAGCATCGCATGCTTCTGGGGATCGCCGTCGTGAGCATGTTGCAGGAGCGCGGCGTCTCGGTGCACGGGGCATCCGCCGATCCGGAGGAAGAAGAGCACACCGAGCACCTCCTGTCCCAGGCCCCGTTCGGCACGGACCAGGACGACTACGACGGAATGGACGCGGCGTAATGGCTTACCTCGCAGGCAAGTTGGTGCTCTCGGTCCGGGCGGGTGCGCCCAACAACGGCAAGGGGGAGGCGACCACGGGGCGGGTCAAGCGGGCGCGTTTCCGCGGCGGGCTCTACCCCTACATTTCGGCCCAGGCGGTGCGCCGCTGGGTGCGGGAGAGCATGGTGGAGCTGGGGACCATCCCCTCTCCCGTCACCCGGGTCGGGAAGGCGCAGAACAAGGCGCAGAAGGCGAACACAGCGGCCGATCCGGTCCGCTATGCCGACGACGACCTGTTCGGGTATATGAAGGCCGGCTCCAGCAAGGACAACGCCGCCACCACTCTGCGGGACAGCCCTTTCCTGCTGGGCACCTTGATGGCGGTTGAGCCCTCCTACCCGACCGAGGACTACGGCGTGATGGCGCGCGGCGTTATCGAGCCGGTTCTGCACGGCCACGACTTCTACACCGCCGACCTGGCGGCGCCGCTCCTGCTCGACATGCCCAGGATCGGAACGTTCACGCTCCCGGGTGATGGCGGCGTCGGGCGGCCCAACTACCTCAGCAAGGAGGACGCCCTGAAGGTGGCGGAGGCGGTTTCGGCCGGGGCGGCACCCGTGACGTTCCGCGATCAGCCGGCGGTGCGACTGCCCATCGAGGAACGCCGTACCCGGGCGGCGCTGCTGCTGGAAGCTCTGGCCCACCTCAGCGGAGGCGCCAAACAGGCCCTGCACTACGGGGATCGCGTGCCCGATCTCGTCGTCCTGGTCCCGTTCAAAGGCGGCATCAATCCGCTGGCGCACTGCGTCGACGGCGAGGAGGGCTTTGGCCTGCGGGTGCGTGGCGACGTGCTGCGCAAGGAGTTGGAGGCGTGGGCGGGGGAGTGGGAGTCGCCCGTGCGGATCGGCTGGCGGCCGGGCTTCCGGGACGAGGTGCGGGAGGCGTTCGCGAAGGAGTGCGCCGCGGAACTGGCGGACGGGACGATCGTCGTCGACCACCCGCGCACGATCCTGCGCGGCCTGGCGGACGACTTGCGCACGGGGGCGCTGGACGCCTGGTTCGACGACCCCGTGCGTGAGGTCGTGCGGTGACGGGCGTGTCCGGTGAACGTCTGGCGGCGTGGCGGGCCGAGTTCTACGCACCGGTGGCGTCGTTCCGCGATCCGCTTTTCCCCGGTCTCAGTCACGGACTTCCCCTGCCTCCTCCCTCGACCGTGCGAGGGCTGCTGGCCGCGGCTACCGGGCGACCGGCGGAGGACGTGCCGTTCGGAATGTCGGCGTGGGCCGAGGGCTCCGGTGTCGACACGGAGACCTACCATCCCGTCGCGGCCGGCGGCGCCAACCCGGCAGTCTCCGGGCGGGTGCGTGCGGTGAAGGGCGGAATGACCATCAGGGACAGGCCCTTCCTGGTCGGCCTCCACCTGACCGTGTGGCTGCCGGGCCCCGAGGGCGGACGCATCGCCGATGCCCTCCGACGGCCGCGGTGGGCGCTGCGCTTGGGACGTTCGCAGGACGTCGTGCACCTCCGAGGAATGAAACGCGTGGAACTGGAGCCGGCCGAGGAGGGACGCGTGGGGCACACGCTGGCACCGGCGAGCGGACACGACATCGGCTCGGCCCAGGAGCACCGGATGGCGGCCAGCGTCTCCGCCGACCGGTTGACGACCCGCTGGGCGGACTACCTGTGGTGCGACATCCCCGCCGGGGTGGCACGGCTGCGGGGCGCGTACCGGGAGGTGGGCGGGCCGCGGGATCGGGAGGACGCGATCGCCGGGGCGGCGGGGAGCTCGGAAGGGGAGCAGGCGGTATGGCTGCTGACGCCCTGAACTCTTCCCCCGCCTCCCGGGTGCCCGCACAGCAGCGGCCCGCCCCCAGAACGCTCGCCGACATCCGTGCCAAGTCGCGCCCGAAGAAAGACCCCGAGCGGTTGACGACGCACTCGCTCATCGTCCGCGACACCGTCGACCAGGTCGAGGCACGAGTCGCCAACGCCGGCGTGATCGCCGCCGACCTGCGGTTCTGGACCTGCGTCCGCCGTGCCGCCCTGCTGCACGACACGGGCAAGGTCGCCGAAGGCTTCCAGCGGCAGGTCAGCCCCGGCGGGCTGGCCTGGGGCCAACGGCACGAGGTGCTGTCCCTGGCCTATGTCGACCTGCTCGCGACCGCGGCGGACTGGAGTGACACGGAAAGGCTGCTGGTCGGAGCCCTCGTCGCCACCCACCACCGCGCGCTGCACCCCTCCGCTTCCGCTGTCTCCCCGGGGAAGGCGAGCCTTCAGCAGCTGTACAACGCCCAAACGGACTGGGGGGAGGCGTTCACGCGCACTCCGGCGCCCGATGGCACCGCCGTCGTTCAGGTCCCCCGGGCGTTGCACCGTGAACTACTGGCCTGGCTCGCCGGGGTGTTCGCCACTGACCCGCCGCCCCATACCGCCGAGGGGCCGACCCTGGCCGAACGTTCCCGCGACCTGCTCGGCCGACTGCTGGAGACGTGGAGCCAGCCGGTGAAGCCCGAGCACGGTCTGCTGACCGTCCTGGCCCAGGGGGCGCTCACCCTCGCCGACCGTGCTGGCTCCGCACACAGCCGCCTCCAGACCCACATGCCGCTGCCGACCGACTATTTCGCGAGCTTCCCGCATGAGCCGTACCCGCATCAGGAGCAGGCCGCCACCACTGACGGTCACCTCATCCTCGTCGCCCCCACCAGCAGCGGGAAGACCGAGAGCGGGCTGGCCTGGGCCGCCCGCCAGTTGACCGCCATGCCCGGCCTGCCCCGCTTGGTGTGGACGTTGCCCTACCGTGCATCGCTCAACGCTGCCCGCAACCGTTTCCGGCGCAGCCTCACCCCCATGCCCGGCGAGCGGACCGCCGACATCGGGCTGTTGCACGGCACGGTCGCGCACACTCTGCTCAGCCAGTTGACCGAGGACGACTGCGGCCTGCCCCGCAGTGGCGCCACGACCGAACAGGCCCGGCAGGCACGCCTGCAAGCCGACGCCATGCGGCTGTTCGCGCAGCGTATGCGGGTCTCTACTCCTCACCAGTTGCTACGCGCGGCCATCGCCGGTCCCGCGTACTCTTCCGTTCTCCTCGAACAGGCCAACTCCCTGTTCGTCCTCGACGAGCTCCACGCCTACGAGCCCGAGATTTTCGGCAGGCTTTGCGCGGCCATGCGGTTGTGGGAACGTCTCGGCAGCCGTGTTGCGGTGCTGTCGGCCACCCTTTCTTCGCGCATGATCGCTCTGATCGACGACAGCCTGACCCGGCCGGTGACCTGCCACCGCGCCCCGCCGGGCACGAGCCCAGTCCGGCACCGGCTGGTCTTGGACGCTAGCCCGCTCACCGAGCCCGGCGGGCTCGACCGCGTCCGCGAGTGGGTCGGCCAGGGGCACAGCGTCCTGGTCGTCGTCAACACGGTGGCGACAGCCCAACGCGTCTTCGCCGACCTCGCCAACGACGCACGCGACGCTCTCCCCGGCGACCCCTACGCGGCCCTGCTGCTGCACTCCCGGTTCAAGAACCGTGACCGCGACGCCCTCGAACGCGCCCTGCTGGCCCGGCACCCGGAGCGCCGACCGGACGAGCGGGCGCCCCGGGGCGGGCTCGTCGTCGCGACCCAGACGGTGGAGGTGTCCCTCCAACTCGACCTGGACCGGGGCGTGGTGGAAGCCGCGCCCGTCGAGGCCGTGGCCCAGCGCGCCGGGCGCGTCAACCGCCGCGGTCGGCACCCCGACAGCCCCGTCGAGTTCCGCGTGCACCGTGCGGCCGCCCACCTGCCGTACGAGCCCGGTGCCATGGACGCTGCCTGGAGCGCCCTCACCAGCATCGTGGAGGAAGGCGCCGACGCCCTGAGCGAGCAGGACATCGAGCGGCTTCTTGAACGGGCGTACGCCACCGCCTGGGGAAAGGAGTGGGAGGACACCGCGCGCGCGGCGCGCGACGAGTTCGAGGCCACGTTCCTTACGTTCACCGACCCCCTCCACGACCGCGGCGAGTTCGCCCACGCCCTCAGCGAAAAGCTCGATGGTGTCGACGTCATCCACCGTGACGACGTGGACGAATACCGAGCGCGCACCACCGGCAGAAACGGCGATCCTCTGCTCGCCGCCGGCCTGCTCATCCCACTTCGCTACCGGCAGCTCAAAACGTTCAACGCCTACTACGACCGCACCCTGCGTGTGCACGTCGTCGACGGCACCTACGACCCCGCCACCGGCCTGGCGCCCCCGGCCGAACCGGAGACGATCCTGTGAGCAGCATGCCCGGCGACCCACACCGAGACGAAAGCCAACTCGGCGGCGTTCACCTCAAATACCTGCATCACTGCCCCCGTCAGCTCTGGCTCTACAGCCGCGGCTACCGCCCGGAAAGGGGCAACGAACTGGTCGCCCTTGGCGAGACCGTCGACGAGACCACCTTCACCCGCCGCCGGGACGTCGACCTCGGCGAAGCCAAGATCGACTGGGTCACCACCGGCGCCATCGTCCACGAGACCAAGTCCTCCCGTGCCCCCAGCCCGGCCCACGCTGCCCAGGTGCGGCACTACTGCCTGCTGCTGGAACGTCGCGGCATCACCGTCCGCGGCGGCATCGTCCACTACCCCCTCATCCGCCGGACCACGGATGTGCCCTGGGACGCCACCGCCCGCGCCCAGGCCGAAACGGACGAAGCCCGCGCCCGCGCCGTCATCGCCACCGACACCACCCCGGAACGTTTGCCACGCTCCCGCTGCCGCAGCTGCTCATACACCGACTACTGCTGGGGGGACTGATGCCCGCCGTAGGCCGCACCTACTGGCTGACCGAACCCTGCCGCATCCGCCGTGAGGACAACAGCGTCCGCATCGAACGCGCGGACAGCACTCCGGTCCGCATCCCCATCACCGACATCCGCGACCTGGTCGCCTTCGACCACGTCGACATCAATACCTCCGCGCTTTCCCTCCTCAGCCGCAACGGCGTGACACTGCACGCCCTCGACCACTACGGCAACCACGCCGGGCACTTCGCCCCCTCGGAGTCCATGACCTCGGCGAGCGTCATCCGCCGACAGGTCGAACTCACCGCCGACCCCGACCAGCGTGCCGCCGTCGGCCGCGCCCTCGTTCTCGTAACAGCGGAGAATCTGCGCTGGGCCCTGGACACCGACCTCCTCGACACCGCCCTGAACGCCCTGCGGACGGCTCTGCCCGACTGCAAGGACAGCGACTCCCTCATGGGCCATGAAGGCAACTACCGCCGTACCGGCTGGGCCGTCCTCGACACGATGCTCCCCGCCTGGCTCCGTCTCAACGGACGCACCCGCCGCCCACCGACCAATGCGGGCAACGCATTCGTCAGCTACCTCAACGCGCTGGTCTACGCCCGGGTCCTGACCGCCCTGCGCACCACGCCCCTGCACCCGGCCATCGGTTTCCTCCACGCCGATACCGACCGCCGCCGCAACACCCTCGCCCTCGATCTGGCCGAGCCCTTCAAACCCCTCTTCGCCGAACGCCTACTCAAACGAGTCGCCGGCCAGCGAGCCTTCAAAGCCTCCGACTTCGAGACCGAGGTCGGCCGGGCTTCCCTCAGCAAGGACGGACGCAAGAAGGTCGCCGCCTTGATGCGGGAGGAACTGGCCACGACCGTTCATCACCGCTCGCTGAAGCGCAAGGTCAGCTACGAGGAACTGATCCACCTCGAAGCACTGAAACTGGTCCGGCTCTGCCTCGAAGGGCGCCCCTACAAGCCGTTCAAGCCCTGGTGGTGAGCGGTATGTTCGTCATCCTCGTCTACGACACCGCCGCCAAGCGCAACCCGAAGGTTCTCAAGACCTGCCGCAAGTACCTGCACTGGACCCAGCGCAGCCTTTTCCAGGGCGAGCTGACCACCGCCCAATACCGAGCCCTGACCGCCGCCCTGCGCAACGTCATCGACCCGACCCACGACAGCATCGTCACCTACACCGCCCGCTCACCGGAATTCGTCGAGACGACGACACTGGGTGTCCGCCTGGGCGGATCGGATGACATCCTCTGATCGGTTCGCTGTAAGGACTCGGCGTCTTTCGAATCGCTGTAAGGACTGGGTGTAGTTTAATGAGTCAGCGGAATCGGACTGGCGCATAGAGACACGTCTCTTGGCCTAGCCGTTTCCGGGCCAGCTCACCTATAGGCTGACGGGCGACGCAGCCATACGAAGGGGCAAACTGCGCATGAAAAATCGGATCGACTCACTTGTGTGTTTGGTGTTGGGCACACTTCTTATCCTGAGATCGATTTTCCCGAGTGGAGGTGTGGACCTCACTGCATGGTGGAGGTGCCTATGGCAGAAGGCACGATGAGCGTCACCATCGTGGCAGGCAGGTGCACCGTGAATGCGGGCGCCTACTGAGGTATCCCACTAGGGATGATGATGTGCGGAAGACTCCTGGTCCGTACAGATTTCCATCTCGAACGAGGTGATTTTTCGGGACCTCAGCGGAGTTGATTACGCAGTATAGCCTTCTGCGTTGAGGTTCCGGCGACGCAGGTGTGCGCGGTACTCGGTCTCGCTCAATCCGGTGCAGGACCCGTCGCGGGCAACGTGTCGGTGCCGGCTTCGTTGCCGACTGTTCGCATCTCAAGATCACCAAGTGTGGAAAAGATTCCTCTCCGCCGTCGCGTGAAAGTGCCGACCGGATAAAATCTGGTACAGCCTTTGTTTGGTCTTCGGACACAGAAACGGATTGGCGAGCGCCGGGCAGCCAGCGAGTAACACCCCGCCCCCGTCTGCTCCCAGCGTGGTGCGATGGCCGAAAGCAGGGAGGAACGGCGCCGATCTGATCCGGCCCCGCCTGCATCGGCCGCAAAGTTGCAACCCACCTGGGGTGATGAGGACCACGGCGCGGTGGGGCTGGCCCGCGGTGCCGGAGTTGCGAACCCACCTGGGGTGATGAGGACCGCCAGGGCGCCGAGCTCGACCAGGCCGGCGCGCGAGCGTTGCGAACTCACCTGGGGTGATGAGGACGTGTTCGTGTCCATGCGCTTGCCAGAGACGGTGGTCATGTTGCGAACCCACCTGGGGTGATGAGGACCCGCCGGCCACCGCCCGGTGCAGGACGCCCTCGCTGCGTTGCGAACCCACCTGGGGTGATGAGGACCGGACAGGCCGCGATCGACCTGACCACCCAGCAGTGGTTGCGAACCCACCTGGGGTGATGAGGACCTGCCCGACGTGCGGTGCGCCTCATCGACCACCACCAGGTGTTGCGAACCCACCTGGGGTGATGAGGACAGGCGAGGTCCCGGCCGGCCAGCTCGGGGAGCGCGGGTTGGGAACCCACCTGGGGTGATGAGGACAGGCGAGGTCCCGGCCGGCCAGCTCGGGGAGCGCGGGTTGCGAACCCACCTGGGGTGATGAGGACAACGGCCGCCTGGGTTGGTTGCCCGCCCCGCGGACTCGTTGCGAGCCCACCTGGGGTGATGAGGACCGTCTACTTGGGCAGGGAGCGCACCCCCCTTTCGCCCTCGTTGCGAACCCACCTGGGGTGATGAGGACGCCGGTGCGGAGGACGGAGCGGGCAGTCGGACGTGTTGCGAACCCACCTGGGGTGATGAGGACACGGCCCGGCCGGGGACGACTGGGAGGTACCGGTCCCGTTGCGAACCCACCTGGGGTGATGAGGACCGCGTCGTCGTCTTCGGCACCACGGGCGCGGGCAAGTGTTGCGAACCCACCTGGGGTGATGAGGACCTGCACCGCGTGATGGGCGAACTGCTGGACCTGCTGGCGTTGCGAACCCACCTGGGGTGATGAGGACCACCACGTCCCCGTAAGAGTCGACGTTGCCGAACACGTTGCGAACCCACCTGGGGTGATGAGGACGTCCCTGCTTTTCGGCGTCAGCGGCTCCTTCAAAAGTTGCGAACCCACCTGGGGTGATGAGGACGGGCCACGGCCCGCGCCCGGGGGTGTCGACGGTCAGCCGATTCCCCACCCTCCGTGTTCACGTAATTCCCCACCCCATGGCCAGGCTGTGGTGCTCGATGGGAAAGAGGGATGGGGCAGACGGAGGAGTGGGGGAACGTCAGCTGTCCGG
>NZ_JAVREV010000023.1:0-106674 GCF_031845565.1 Streptomyces johnsoniae
AGACCTTGTCGTCTCGTGATGAGTATGTGTGGGATGTCGCGGAGGCGGGGCGGCGGGAGGAGGCGGCGGGTCTGATGGCGGAGTTGATCGCCGACCGGGCGCGTGTCTTCGGGGCGGACGACTGGAAGACCCTTCGTTACCGCCACATCGAGTCCTGGAACGCTTACAAGCTGGGGCGGCGTGCGGAGGCCGCGCGGTTGATGGCGGAGTTGGCGGCCGACTACGAGCGGGTGCTCGGGTCCGATCACAGCCAGACGCTGCTGTCCCGTCACGACCACGCGTGGCTGGTCGGGGAGGCGGGGGAGCGTGCGGAGGGGGCGCGTTTGATGGGCGAGGTCGCGGCCGACCGGGCGCGTGTCCTGGGGCCTGATGACCCGGCGACCCTGTCCTCCCGGCACGAGCACGCGTGGCTCCTCCGGTAGGCCACCGCGCCGCGCCGTGCGCACCCGCACGCACATGCTCGCGCGCACCCTCGGCCGGACACGGAACGCGGTGCACGCGGCGCTCGGCCCGGCCATCACGTCCATGACCGCCGGGCCGAGTGCCGTCCCTGGGCCGTGCGACGACGGACCAGGGCGACCGACAACGACCGCAACGACCGACAACGACCGTGACGGCCCGCCCGCGCGCTGGTCGGGGGCGGGCCGTTCGAGGCGACGCCGGGCCGGTGTCACATGTTGATCATGTGCCCGGCCAGGCCGTGGATCGCCTCCTTCACGGCTTCGCCCAGCGTCGGGTGGGCGTGGACGTTCCGGGCGACCTCGTGCACCGTGAGGTCCCACTGCTGGGCCAGGGTCAGCTCCGGCAGCAGCTCCGTCACCTCGGGGCCGATCAGGTGCGCGCCGATCAGCTCGCCGTGCGTGTTGTCGCTGATGATCTTGACGAAGCCGGAGGGCTGACCGAGGCCGTGCGCCTTGCCGTTCGCCGTGAACGGGAACTTCACCGTCTTCACGTCGAAGCCGCGCTCCTTGGCCTGCTCCTCCGTGAAGCCGAAGCTGGCGATCTGCGGCTGGCAGTAGGTGGCCCGCGGGATCATCGGGTAGTCCAGCTCCATCGTCTCCGCGCCGCCGATCGTCTCGGCCGCGACGATGCCCATGGACTCGGCCGCGTGCGCCAGCATGAGCTTCGCCGTCACGTCGCCGATGGCGAAGATGTGCGGAACGCTGGTGCGGCAGCGGCCGTCGATGTCGATCGCCTTCCGCTCGGTCAGGGCCACGCCCGTGTTCTCCAGGCCGTAGCCCTCCACGCGCGGCGCGAAGCCGATCGCCTGGAGCACCTTGTCGGTCTCCAGCACCTGCTGTTCGCCCTTGCCGTTCGTCACGGTGACGCGCACCGGGGAGCTCGGGTCGGAGTCGTCGATGGCGTCGACGCGGGTGGAGGTGAGGACCTGGATGCCGAGCTTGCGGTACTGGCGGGCCAGCTCCTTGGAGACCTCGGCGTCCTCCAGCGGCACCAGCCGGTCGAGGAACTCGACGATCGTCACCTTGACGCCGTAGTTGTGCAGGACGTAGGCGAACTCGACGCCGATCGCACCCGCGCCGGCGATGACGACGCTGCCGGGCAGCTCCTCGGTGAGGATCTGCTCCTCGTAGGTGACGACGCGTTCGCTGAGGGACGTACCGGGCAGCAGCTTGGTCGTCGCGCCCGCGGCGATGACGCAGTGGTCGAACGTCACGGTCTCGGTGCCGCCCGAGCTGAGCGCCACCTGGAGGGTGCGGGCGTCGGTGAACGTGCCGCGCCCGTCGTACTCCGTGATGCCGTTCTTCTTCATCAGGTAGTGCACGCCGCTGACGCGGCCCTCCGCCACCTTGCGGCTGCGCTGGAACGCCGCGCCGTAGTCGAAGGTGACGGCGCCCTCGGCGCGGATGCCGAAGGTCTTCGCCTCGTGCGTGAACAGGTGCGCCAACTCGGCGTTGCGCAGCAGTGCCTTGGACGGGATGCACCCGACGTTCAGGCACACACCGCCCCAGTACTTCTCCTCGACGACCGCGGTCCGCAGCCCCAGCTGGCTGGCGCGGACCGCCGCGGTGTAGCCCCCCGGGCCCGCGCCCAGGACGACGACGTCGTAGTGCGTGGTCATGAACCCTCACGCCTTCTTTCGCGCTCTCACGGTGGTCGCTGCCCATTGTCCCCTGCCGCCCCCCGCCTGCCGCGCCCGCCCGGTCTTCCCGCCGCGCCGGGCCGGGTCAGGGCGCCGCCCACCACGCCTCGGCGACGGCCGCGCCCGCGAACACCGCGGCGAGGCCGGCCAGCACGCTGCCGGCGACGTTCGCCGCGGCGGGCAGCCGCGCACCCGTCCCGACCAGCCGCAGCGTCTCCCACGAGAACGTCGAGTACGTCGTCAGCGCGCCGCACAGGCCGGTGCCGAGCAGCAGCCCCAGCGCGGTGGCCGCCCCGGTGAGCAGGCCGATCAGCGCGCAGCCCGCCACGTTGACGGCGAACGTCCCCCACGGGAAGACCGTGTCGTGCCGCGCCTGCACCGCGCGGTCGGTCAGGTAGCGCAGCGGCGCGCCGACGGCGCCGCCCACGACGACCAGCAGCCAGTTCACGCGTGGATCACCTCGGTGTCCTCCAGGGTGACGAGCCCCGCGTCCACCAGTCCGGTGAGCCGCGGCAGGAACGCGCGGACCCGCTCGGGGGCGTCGACCATCACGACGGCGACCGGCAGTTCCTCGCTGAGCGAGAGCATGCGTTCGGTGTGGATCGTCGAGGAGGCGCCGAAGCCCTCGATCCCGCGGAACACGCTGGCCCCGGCCAGGCCCGCGTCGTGCGCCCGGCGCACGATCTCGCTGTACACCGGCCGGTGCCGCCACACGTCGGTCTCGGTGACGACCACGGTCAGCCGCAGCGCCGGTTCCGTCTTCATCGGGCCCTCCGCACGGTCAGGCGGCGGGTCGCCGCCGCGGCGAGCCACACCGCCGTCAGCGCCGCCGCCGGGGTCAGGATCAGGTAGGCGAGCGCCGGGCGCGGGTGCCCGTCGCTCATCAGGCGTTCGACGTCCAGGGCGTAGGTGGAGAAGGTGGTGAACCCGCCGAGTACGCCCGTGCCGAGGAACGGGCGCACCAGCGGGTGCGCCGTGCGCGCCTCGGTGACCACGACCATCAGCACGCCGATCAGCGCGCACCCCAGCGCGTTCACCCCGAACGTGGTCCAGGGGAACCCGTGCGGCGGCACCGGCCACAGGCGGCCGGCGCCGTAGCGCCCGGCGGCGCCGAGGCCGCCGCCGAGCGCGACGGCCGCCAGCACCGGCCACGGCGGGCGGCCGGGACCGCGGCGCGGTCCCGGGCCTTCAGCGGCTGCGTTCATGGCCGCGCATCGTACGCGCGGGGCGCGCGGTCAGGACCTGGCGGCCTCGCGTTCGTCCGCGCGCCCTTCCGTGCGTTCGGCTTCGGGTCCGTCCGTGCGTTCGGCCCCGGGGCCGGCCGCGCGCGCCGCTTCGGCCGCCGGCGCCGGAAGTTCCGCCGTCCGTTCCGCGGCGCCCTGCGCCTGCGCGCGCCGCCGCTGCCGGAAGCCGGCGCCGCGGCCGCCGCGCGGGCCCGGCCGCCCGAGCGGCCTGACCTTGCCCTCGATGAGGGCGCCCAGGCCCTGCACGGCGCACAGCCCCGGCTCCTCGGCCACGTTGACGGGCATGCCGGTGTTGCCGCGGATCGCGGTGTCAAGGCCGGGGAGGCGCGCGGCGCCGCCGGTCAGCGTCACGCCGCGTTCCGCGAGGTCGGCGACCAGGTCGGGCGGGCAGCGGTGCAGCACCGCGCGGATCGTGTCGAGCAGCCCGGTCAGCGGCGGCTGCACCGCGGCCCGCAGCTCCTCAGGGTCGACCTTGACGGTGCGGGCGAGGCCGGTGGCGACATCGCGCCCGGAGACCTCGGTGACCCGCGGGAACGGGCCGGCCAGCGCCGCGTGCAGCGGGCGGACGGCCTGGCTGGGCAGCAGCAGTTCGTGCTGGTTGCGCAGGTGCTGGACCAGCGCGCGGTCGATCGTCTCGCCGCCCATGGGGACCTTGTCGGCGGCGACGATGGAGCCGAGCGACAGCACCGCGATCTCCGTGGTGGCGGCACCGACCTGCACGATCAGCGTGGCCTCCGGCTCCTCGACGGGCAGGCCGCAGCCGATGCCCGCGGTGATCAGGCTGTCCACCAGTTCCACGCGGCGGGCGCCGAGCCCGACGAGGGTCTCCAGCGCCGCCCGCCTGGCGAGCGGGTCGGCGTCGTGCGGGATGCACACGGCGGCGCGCAGCAGCGGGCGCAGGCGCCAGGTGCGGCGCAGCTTGGCGCCGACCATGGCGCGCAGCATGCGCTGCGCCATCTCGATATCGACGACGGTGCCCCCGTTGACGGGCCGGATGACGCGGATGTTGGCCGGGGTGCGCCCGGCCATCCGCTCGGCGGGGGCGCCGACGGCGATGAGTGCTCCGGTCTTGGTGTTCATGGCGACGACGGAGGGTTCGTCGACGATCAGTCCGTGCTGTTTGGCGTAGACGCGGGTGCGGGCGGCGCCGAGGTCCGCGGCCACGGCGCAGCGGCGAAGATGATCAAGGCTGAGGGTCATATGATCATGTTGTGTGCGCTGCGGAGGCGCCGCCCGCTGAAGTGCGCCGACCGGGGGAGACCCGCCCGACGAACCGTCAGCCGACGGGCTCCCCGCCCGCCGGGGCCCCAGCCGTTACCCTCGCCGGAACCCCCGCCGTCACCCGTTCCTCGACATGCGTCTCGAACTGCGTGCGGTACAGCTCCCCGTACCGGCCGTCGGCCGCCAACAGCTCGTCGTGCGTGCCGCGTTCGACGATGCGCCCGCCCTCGACCACCAGGATCAGGTCCGCCGCCCGCACCGTGGAGAGCCGGTGCGCGATGACCACCGAGGTGCGCCCCGCGAGCGCCTCGGCCAGCGCCTCCTGCACCGCCGCCTCCGAGGTGGCGTCCAGGTGCGCGGTCGCCTCGTCCAGGATCACCACCCGCGGCCGGGCCAGCAGCAGCCGGGCGATCGTCAGCCGCTGCCGTTCACCGCCCGAGAGCCGGTAGCCGCGCTCGCCCACCACCGTGTCCAGGCCGTCGGGCAGCGCGGCGATCAGCGTGTCGAGCCGCGCCCTGCGCAGCGCGTCCCACAGCTCCCGCTCGGCCGCGTCGGGGCGGACGAGGAGCAGGTTCGCGCGGATCGTGTCGTGGAAGAGGTGGCCGTCCTGGGTGACCATGCCCAGTGTGCCGCGCAGCGACTCCGCGGTGAGGTCGCGCACGTCCACGCCGCCGATGCGGACCGCGCCGCGGTCGGCGTCGTACAGCCGCGGCGTCAGCTGAGCGATGGTGGACTTGCCCGCGCCCGAGGAGCCGACCAGGGCGATCAGCTGCCCCGGCTCCGCGCGGAACGACACCCCGTGCAGCACCTGCTCGCCGCCGCGCGTGTCCAGCGTGGCGACCTCTTCCAGGGACGCCAGCGAGACCCGGTCGGCCGCCGGGTAGGCGAAGTCCACCGCGTCGAACTCGACGGACACCGGCCCCGGCGGCACCGGCCTGGCGTCGGCCCGCTCCTCGATCAGCGGCTTCAGGTCCAGCACCTCGAAGACCCGCTGGAAGCTGACCAGGGCGCTCATCACCTCGACCCGCGCGCTGGCCAGCGCGGTCAGCGGCGCGTACAGCCGGGTGAGCAGCATGGCCAGCGCCACCACCGCGCCCGAGTCGAGGCCGCCGCGCAGCGCGTACCAGCCGCCCAGGCCGTACACCAGGGCGAGGGCGAGCGCGGAGACCAGGGTCAGCGCGGTGACGAACACCATCTGGAGCATCGCGGTCCTGATGCCGATGTCCCGCACCCGCCCGGCGCGGGCGGCGAACTCCGCGGACTCCTCCGCCGGCCGCCCGTACAGCTTCACCAGCGTGGCGCCCGGCGCCGAGAAGCGTTCCGTCATCTGCGTGGACATCACCGCGTTGTGGTTGGCCGCCTCGCGCGACAGCCGGGCCAGCCGCGCGCCCATGCGGCGGGCGGGCAGCACGAACACCGGCAGCAGCAGCAGCGCGAGCAGCGTGATCTGCCAGCTGATGCTGAGCATCACGCCGAACGTGAGCACCAGCATCACCACATTGCCGAGCACGCCGGAGAGCGTGCCGCTGAACGCGCGCTGCGCCCCGATCACGTCCGAGTTGAGGCGGCTGACCAGGGCGCCGGTCCTGGTCCTGGTGAAGAACGCGATCGGCATCTTCTGCACGTGGTCGTAGACCGCGGTGCGCAGGTCGAGGATCAGCCCCTCGCCGATGCGGGCCGAGAGCCAGCGGGCGAGCAGACCGACGCCCGCCTCGGCGATGGCGATGCCGGCGATCAGCAGGGCGAGCGAGACGACCGTGCGCTCCGCCGCGCCGTCGGTGATGGCGTTGACGACGCGGCCGGCGAGCACCGGGGTGGCCACGGCGAGCAGCGCCGAGCCGACGCTCAGCACGAGGAACCACACGAGCGCCCCCCGGTGAGGGCGCGCGAACCCGGCGATGCGCCGGAAGGTCTCCCGGGAGAACGGCCGTTGATCGTCCTTGGCGTGTCTGGCGTTGTAGAGGGCGTTCCATGCGGTCATCTCCATGCTCATGACCGGAAGCCTAGAACTTCAACAATACTTTAAGTCAACCGACACTCAGGGCGGCGACGGCCCGGCCTCGGTCCCGGCCCCGGCCCCGGCCCCGGCCTCGGTCCCGGCCTCGGCTCCGGCCAGCCCGTCGCCCAGCGCGGTGCGGTAATACAGCACGGAACGGCCGGACCTGCGGCGGCTGACCAGGCCCGCGTCCCGCAGCACCCGCAGATGGCCCCCCACCGAGCCCAGCGCGAAACCGGTGAGCGCGACGAGGTGCGTCGTACTGCGCGGCGCGGCGAGCGCCGCGAGAAGCGTCGCGCGCGCCGGGCCGATCAGCCTCCCCAGCGCATCGGGCGGCGCGGCGGCGGGCGCGCGCTCCGCGAGCAGCCCAGCGCACGGGTAGACGATCGCGTACCGGTGCGGCTCCTCCCAGCCGACCCAGCCCCGCGGGCTCGTCGTCGGGATGAAGAGGAGCTGCGCCGCCGCCAGATCGCGCGGCGGGTACGCGTACGCGTTGATCCGCAACCGCCCGTCGCCCAGCCAGCGCATCCCCGGGCGCAGGCCGCCAAGCGCCGCCGCCCAGCCGCCCGCGCTCAGCGCCTGCGTCCTGGAGACGATGTCCGCCTCGAACAGCCGCCGGTGCCGCGGCCAGTCCGCGCGCACCGCGCGCTCCCACACCCACTCCAGCAGGTCCGCGGCGCGCCCCGCCGGGTCCGGCACGTCCCAGGCGGACGGCGGCGGCCCGCCGTCCCCCGTTCCTGCGCCGCCCCTCGGCCAGATCGGCGTGCACGACCGCCGGCGGCGTCGCCCGCAGCCGCCGCAGCTCGTCGTGGAACGTCACGTCCCCCGGCAGCGGCGGGACGACGAGGAAGTCCGGCAGCCAGCGCGGGCGCAGCGCCTGCGCCACGAACTGCGCGGCGAACGGCTCCCGCGCCAGCAGCGCCCCGAACGCCGCGCGGTGCGCGGCGAGCCGCCGTTCATGGCCCGGCTGGGCGCCCGCGCCCGCCAGCGTCAGCAGCGTCGCGAGGGTCTCGGAGAGCGCGGAGACCGCGAACCGGCTCCGCGCCAGCACATCCGCCCCCACCAGCCACACGCCCATCGTGAAGTTTCGCCTCCCGGCGAAAACGTACCGCCTCCCGCCGCCGCGCTCCGAGACTGCCCGGCATGCAGACCTACCGCGAACTGTTCCGGGTGCCGGGATTCACGCCCCTCTTCACCGCGACCGGCGTCCAGATCGCCGCCGGCACCGTCGAGGGGCTCGCGCTCGGCACCCTCGTATACGAGTCGACCGGCTCACCGCTGCTCTCCGCGGTCAGCATGTTCGGCGCCTCGTTCTCGCAGGTCGCGGGCGCCACCCTGCTGATGTCCGCCGCCGACCGGCTCCGGCCGCGCGCCGTGCTGACCGCCGCCCCGCTGCTGTTCGGGGGCGGGGCGCTGCTGCTCGCCGTCCCCGGGCTGCCGGTCTGGGCGACGCTGCTTGTCATCCTCGGCACCGGCCTGGTTACCTCCGTCACCGGCGGCCTGCGCTGGGGCCTGCTGCTGCGGATGCTGCCGGAGGGCGGCTACGTGCTGGGCCGTTCCGTCTTCGCCATGGCGAGCGGCCTGACCCAGATCGGCGGATTCGCGGTGGGCGGCCTGCTCATCGCGTTCGCCTCCGCCCGCGGGGCGCTGCTGATCTCCGCGGCCCTCTTCGCGTTCTCGGCCCTCGTCACGCGCCTCGGCCTCGCCGACCGGCCGCCGGCCGGCACCGGCAGGGCCTCGGTCCGTGAGACCTGGCGCGTCAACCGCCACCTCATGTCCTGCCCCGCGCGCCGGTCCCTCTACGTCGCGCTGTGGGTGCCCAACGGGCTGATTGTCGGCTGCGAGGCGCTGTTCGTGCCGTACGCGCCGGACGCGGCGGGCGTCCTGTTCGTCGCCGCCGCGCTCGGCATGCTGATCGGGGACGCGGCGATGGGCCGGTTCGTGCCCGCGGCCTGGCGCCCGCGGCTGATCACGCCGCTGCGGCTGCTGCTGGCCGTTCCGTTCCTCCTCTTCGCCCTCCCGGCGGCGCTGCGGCTGCCGCTCCCGCTCGCCGCCGCGGCCGCGCTGATCGCCTGCACCGGCTACAGCGCCTCCCTGCTGCTCCAGGAACAGCTGATCGCGCGCACGCCCGGACACGTGCGCGGGCAGGCGCTCGGCCTCCAGTCCGCGGGCACGATGACCATGCAGGCCGTCGGGGCCACGCTGGCCGGGGCCGTGGCGCAGTGGCTGCCGCCCGGCGCGGCGATGGGCGTGATGGCGGCGGCCTCGCTGCTGGTCAGCCTCGCGCTGACGCCCGCTCTCGTCAGGCTTGCGCGTACACCACCCACACCTGGCCGGGCGCGAAGTTCAGCGGACTCCCGTCCGGCGTCGTGAACTCCGTGCCGGAACGCTCGCTCGGCCGCTCCCACTCCGCGGCGAACGCGCGCCCGTCGCGCAGCACCACCGCCTCGCCCGAGCCGACCGTCTCCGTGTAGGGCGTGAAGTTGCCCAGGTAGTCGTGATACTCGGACTCCCGGACGGTGACCTCCTGCACGACGACGGTCGCCGGGGCCACGCCGGGCGCCGGGGTGCCGTCCATCGCGACCTCCCACGTCTCCCGGTCCGCGGACCACGTGAAGTCGAAGGCGGCGTTCGGATAGGCCACGCGGTGGCTCGCCGCCTCCTCGCCGCCCTCCTCCGGCGGCGCGCCGAACGTGAACCCGATGTCGTCCGCGGTGCTCGCGCCGGGCGCCGCGTCGAGCACGGCGGCGGGGCGCACGTACAGGTTGTGCGGCGCGGCCCGCGCCTCGTCGCGCCGGTACGCGTCCGGTGCCGCGTCCGGCGACACGGGGAACAGCGGCGCGTCGTCGACCGTCTCCCGCAGCCTGCTCTGCACCCCCGAGTAAGCGAGCGCCGGCTCCCCGAACTGCCGCAGCAGCTCCAGATCCGACTCCCGCGCGCTGCGCACCGGGCCGACGCGGTCGGGCAGCCGGCTCGCGTAGACGGCCACAAGACGGCTGAGCCCGGCCTCCACCTGCTCGACGTAGACGAGGTCCGCCTCGCCGAGCCCGGTGTGCGGCCTGGCCTGCGGGGCGTTGTCGATCTTGACGGCGAGCACGGGCGCACCGCGCTCCGCGGGCCGCCCGGTGAACGGGGAGCTGCGCTCGCCGCCGTCCTCACCCTCGCCCTCGTCCTCGACCTGGCACCCGGCGGCGCCCGCCGCCGCGAGCGCGGCCAGCAGCGCGCACGCGGCCAGGGCCCGCGTCCTCCGCCGTCCTCGTGCTTCCCTGGGAACCGTCCGTGACATCGGCATCACCCCTCGTTCCGCTCCCAGTGGAGCACGAAACCCCGCGTCCCGCGCCGGTGCGGCACGCCCCGGCTGCCCGGGCCGCGAGTCGGTGTGATCCTCCTCTTAATGAAAATGGTTTCCGTTTCTGTATAGTGGCGAAGCGGCGCGGAACGGTCCCCGTCCGGCTGTCAGCCCTGGCGGCCACCGGGTACACGTACCTCGCCGACGGCGCCCGGGACCGACCGGAGCGCCCTCCCCGCTGCGGAAAGGAGCCGCCATGAAGCCCGGCATCCACCCCGAGTACCGGCCGGTCGTCTTCCGGGACCGCGCCGCAGGTTTCGCCTTCCTGACACGTTCGACCGCGACCAGTGACCGCACGATCGAGTGGGAGGACGGCGAGACGTACCCCGTCATCGACGTGGAGATCTCCTCGGCCAGCCACGCCTTCTACACCGGAACGGCGCGCGTGCTGGACACCGCGGGGCGCGTGGAACGGTTCGAGCGCCGGTACGGCAAGCGGGGGGAGCGTTGATGCGCGCGTCGGCGCTGCCCGTCGTTCTGGTCGCCGGACTGCACGCCGAGGCGCGCCGCGACGCCGTCGAGCGGCTGCTGCGGGCCGTGCCGGGCAGCGTCGCCCTCCACCACGACCTGACCGGCGCGGTGCGCGGCACCGTGACCCGCACCGTCCGGGACGCCTCGGGCGTGCGGGAGGCGGCCGAAGCCGCGCTGGTGAACGGTTGCGCGTGCTGCGCGCTGCGCGAGGACCTCGTGCCCGAGCTGCGGCGGCTGGCCGGCGGGCGGACCTGCGCACTCGCCGTCGTCGAGCTGTGGGACTCCGTCGAGCCGCGTTCCATGGCCGAGGTCGTCGTCGAGCACGCGGCGGGCGTGCTGCGGCTGGCCGGCGTGGTGACGGCCGTCGATCCCGCGCTCGTCCTGCCCTACCTGTCCTGCGGTGACGACCTGGCGGACGGCGGACTCGCCGCCGCGGCGACCGACCAGCGGACCGTCGCGGACACCTGGGCGCGGCAGCTCGAATACGCGACCGTCGTGGCCGTCGTGCAGGGGGACGAGCCGCTCGCGACCGGTGACCTGGAGCTGCTGACACAGCTCCACCCCACCGCCGAACGGGTCTCGGTGGCCGACCCGGCGTTCCCGCTGCTCGCCGCGGCCGGGTTCGACGTCGCCGCGGCGGCGGAGCGGCAGCACCCGGCCAGCGCGCTGCTGCCGCAGGACGCCGAGGAGGGCGGCGTCGGAACGCTGGTGTGGCGGCACCGGCGGCCGTTCCACCCCGGACGGCTCTATGCCGCCCTGGAGGACCTCACGTGCGCGGCGGCGCGCAGCCGCGGCAGGTTCTGGCTGGCCGACCGGCCGGACACGCTCCTGTCCTGGGACGCGGCGGGCGGGGCGCTGTGCGTCGAGAACGCCGGCCCCTGGCTGGCCACGCTGCCGGACGTGGCGTGGAGCATGGCGCCCGCGGTCCGGCGGGCGGCGGCGGCGATCGACTGGGACCCCGAGTTCGGCGACCGCGTGCAGCATCTGGTGTTCACCGGACCCGGGCTCGACCGGCACGGGATTCGGGCGATGCTCGCATCGTGCCTGCTCAGCGAGGCGGAGTACGCGGCGGGGCGCGCCGCTTGGCGGCAGCTCGCCTCCGCGTTCGACGAGCTGCTCGACCCGGCTCTGTGACGAACGGGAACTGTGCGGGGGCGCAAACCGTCTCACTGGTGGTCTCGACCACGCGTGACGGTGCGGCGACGCCGCGTCGTGCACGTGCATTATCCCGTGCATATGCAATTGAACGACGTTATGATCTGGGACAGTTGAGTCTCATGGTTGTGCGTGGGGCTCCCTATGCACCACTCGCACGACCGGGAGAGACCAGTGCCCGACGCGTACAACGGCATCGCCGCACATAAGCTCCGGGGCGCGGTGTGGTTCAAGAGCAGCCACAGCAACTCGCAGGGGACGTGCGCGGAGTTCGCCAAACTGCCCAGCGGGGACGTGGCCGTCCGCAATTCCCGGTTCCCGGAGGGGCCGGCGCTCGTATACACGACAGCCGAGGTCGAGGCGCTGCTGCGCGGCGTCAAGGACGGCGAGTTCGACCACCTGCTCGGCTGATTCCGCGCCGCGCCCCGTTCGTTCCGATCCGTGCTGTCCGTGGGTCAGCCGGTGCGGAAGACCGCCCAGACCACCTTGCCGTGGCGCGTGCCGGTCAGCGGTCGCCACCCCCAGTTGTCGCTGAAGCACTCGACGAGGTGCAGTCCGCGGCCCGACTCGGCGGCGCCCTCCATCTCACCGACCCGGGGGGCCGCCGCGCTGGGGTCCCGCACCGCGCAGATCAGCCGCCGCGAACATCGCATGAGCTCCAGCTCGACCGCGGGCGGCGCGGTCGGCTCGTAGTCGGCGGACCTGGCTCTCACCCCGTGCCGCAGCGCGTTCGTCACCAGCTCGGAGACGACGAGGGCGACCGCGTCGAACTGCTCGGGCAGCCGCCAGCCTTGCAGCGTGCTGCGCGTGAAGTCGCGTGCCTTCCGGACCGACTCGGGCCGCGACACCAGCCCGAGCGTCGCCGTGCCGGACAGTGTCCGCATGTCGACCGGGAGGAACTGATGCCCTAAAAGGTCGAGCATGGGCGGTCCTTCGGTCCCCATGGCGCGGCTCTCCTGGCGATGCGACGGCGGCACTGCTCTCCTGGGCGGGCTGACGTCATGAGTTACAACCCCCGTTCCCCCCGCCGCCGTCCGGGAGGGCGAGGCGAGGACGTACTGCCGCGCCGCTGCACGGCGCGTAGAACTCATGCTTCCCAAGGCTCACGGCAAATGCAAGGGCAGATGCACGTGCACGAAAAAAATTGATCGGCTGTAACCGGGCGCACACCCAACGAAGCCCTGAAGTGGCAGACTTCGCACCGGCAGAAGTTGGAGGGCGAGGGAGCGCATGAGTACTCAGCGGATGGCGAGGGGATCGGGTACCAACGCCACCGGCGGTCAGAAGGCCGGCGGCTCCATGGTGCGCCGTATCCTGCTCGGCTCGCAGCTGCGACGGCTGCGCGAGGCGCGCGGGGTCACCCGCGAGGAGGCCGGGTATTCGATCCGGGCCTCGGAGTCGAAGATCAGCAGAATGGAGCTGGGCCGCGTCAGCTTCAAACCGCGGGATGTGGCCGACCTCCTCACCCTGTACGGGGTGACCGACGAGGCCGAGCGCGAGCCGCTGCTCGGCCTCGCCCGTTCCTCCGGGCAGGCGGGGTGGTGGCACAGCTACAGCGACGTGCTGCCCAGCTGGTTCCAGACGTACATCGGCCTCGAAGCGGCCGCCGAGCGGATCGGCACCTATGAACTGCAGTTCGTGCACGGGCTCCTCCAGACCGAGGAGTACGCGCACGCGGTCGTGGTGAGCGGCCACAAGGGCACGCCGTCCCGGACGGAGGTCGACCGGCGCATCGCGCTGCGGCTGGCGCGGCAGAAGCTGCTGGTCTCCGAGAGCGGGCCGCACCTGCACTGCGTGCTGGACGAGGCCGCGCTGCGCAGACCGTACGGCGGGCGCGACGTGATGGAGGGGCAGCTCAGCACGCTGCTCGAATTCTCCGAGCACCCCAACATCACGCTTCAGGTAGTGCCGTTCGTCCGCGGCGGGCACGTCGCGGAGTCCGGCGCGTTCACGCTGCTGCGCTTCGCGGAACGCGAGCTGCCGGACCTGGTCTACCTGGAGCAGCTGACCGGCGCGCTGTACCTGGACAAGCGGGAGGAGGTGGCGGCCTACCAGGTGGTGCTGGACCGGCTGGCGGCGGAAGCCCTCGACGAGTCCGGGACCCGGGACCTGATCCACCGCCTCCGTCAACTCGTGTGACGTCCGGCTCGTGTGACGTCCGGAGCGGGCCGCCGGTGCAGGGGCTGTCCGCGCGGAGCGCACGAGCGGGGCCGCGTTCGAGCTGCCGCGCCCGGCGCCCGGAACGAGCGCGCGCAGGACGCCGTGCCGCCTGCCCGACCGGCTGCCCGCCCGCCCGGCCTGCGGCTCAGCCGAACGGGTTGGCCATGCCCTCCGGCAGCACCTCGACGCTGCGCTCGCCCTCGCCCGCCATCACGTAGGCGCCGGACTCCAGGCGCTCGATCAGGCCCCTGGTCCACTCCGCGCTGCTCTCCGCGTTGTGCACCCACAGACGCATGATCTCGCCGATGTGTCCCCACTCGGCCGGCGTCGACTGGGGCGTCCAGTGGTCGAGCACCTCGGCCCGCCAGGCGTCGAGCGCCTCGACGCGCTCCTTGAGCAGGGACACCGCCTCCGCCCGCGGCAGATCGACGATGAACCCGACACCGCTGGTCAGCACGTCGATCCGCTCGTCGTGGGCGCGCAGGGCCCCGCGCAGCAGCTCCAGGTAGGTCTCCTCGCCGGCCTCCGTCAGCTCGTACTCGGTGCGCGGCGGGCCCCCGGCCGCACTGGGCGCGACTTCGTGGGCGATCAGCAGACTCTGCTTCGCCATCTGCTTGAGCGCGTGGTAGATCGAGCCGGGCTTGGCGGTCGACCACTGATGCGCTCCCCAGAACTCCAGGTCGTTGCGCACCTGATAGCCGTGCGCCCGCCCGTGCTGGCGCACCGCTCCCAGAACGAGCAGCCGCGTCACCGACATGAACCCTCGCCTTTCCCTTGACCGAGATCCGTGATCTGAGCAGTCTCTCACCGCCTATGGTAATCAAGTTTGACTAGTGGACTCCGCCTGGCTATCCTCCCCGTCCCGGGTCAGTAATCAAATTTGAATACTGAGTCCGGCGGTCACACGCGCAAGGAACGGAACGGAAGGGGAACCGGTTGCCCACCCACGAAGAGCCCAACGACCACCCGGGCGAGCACCGCGGCGCTCAGCCCGGGGAACACGCGATCCTCGTCAGGGACCTGCGGAAGACCTTCGGCAGGGGAGAGGGGCGGAAGAAGGCCCTCGACGGCCTCGACCTCACCGTCCCGCGCGGAACGGTGCACGGCGTCCTCGGCCCCAACGGGGCCGGTAAGACGACCGCGGTCCGCGTCCTGACCACCCTGCTGCGCCCCGACAGCGGCCGTGCCGAGGTGGCGGGCTTCGACGTGACCACCCGGCCGGACCAGGTCCGGTACCGCATCGGCCTGCTCGGTCAGCACGCGGCACTGGACGAGGAGTTGAGCGGCCGGCAGAATCTCGAACTCTTCGGCCGCCTCTACCACCTCGGCGGACGCGGCGCCGCCCGCCGCGCGGGCGAGCTCCTCGAACGCTTCGGCCTTGCCGACACCGGCGGCAAGGCGGTCCGCCAGTACAGCGGCGGCATGCGCCGCCGCCTCGACCTGGCCGCCAGCCTCATCATGCAGCCGGAGATCCTCTTCCTCGACGAGCCGACGACCGGCCTCGACCCCCGCGGCCGCACGGACGTGTGGCAGGCGGTCCGTTCGCTGGTCGGCGGCGGCACCACGGTCCTGCTCACCACCCAGTACCTGGAGGAGGCCGACCAACTCGCCGACCGCATCTCGGTGATCGACGGCGGACGGCGTATCGCCGAGGGCTCGGCCGACGAACTCAAGGCCCTCGTCGGCGCCGACCGCATCGACGTGATCGTCCGCGACGGCGAGCGCCTCGCCGCGGCCGCCGCCGTGGTCGGCGCGGTCACGGGGGCCGACCGGCCCGCCACCGACGCCGACCGCCGGCTGATCAGCGCCCCGGTCGCCGACCGCATGGCCGCCCTCGCCGAGACCGTCCGGGCCCTGTCGGCCGCCGGTATCGACGCGGAGGACATCGCCCTGCGCCGCCCCACCCTCGACGAGGTCTTCCTGCACCTCACCGGCCACCCCCAGGAGACTGCCGCATGAGCACGATGATCGTCCCGGTCTCACGCACCCGCCGGTTCCTGACCGACTCCGCCTCCATGACGCGCCGCGGCTTCCTCCACTGGCGCCGCCAGCCCGGCCAGCTCGTCGTCGGCCTGGTGTTTCCCGTGATGATGCTGGTGATGTTCACCTACTTCATCGGCGGCGGCATGGCGGTGGAGGGCGGCGGCGACTACTCCGAGTTCCTGGTTCCCGGCATGCTCGTCCTCGCCATGGCCTTCGGCCTGGAATCCACGATGGTCGCCCTCACGGAGGACATCAACCGAGGCATTCTCGACCGCTTCCGTGCCATGCCCATCGCCCCCTCCGCGGTACTGGTCGGGCGCAGCCTGCTCGACATGATCAACTCGGCCGCCGGCCTGCTGGTCATGCTCGGCGCCGGCTGGCTCATCGGCTGGCGTTGGCACGGCAGCCTCGCCGAGGCGGCCGCGGCCATCGGCCTCCTGCTGCTGCTGCGCTTCGCCATGCTGTGGGTCGGCATCTACCTCGGTCTGGTGGCCGGGCGGCCCGAGATGGTTCAGGCGGTCCAAATCCTCATCTGGCCAGTGGCGTTCCTCTCCAGTGCGATCACCTCCCCGTCGACCATGCCCGGCTGGCTCGCCGCCCTGGCGGACTGGAACCCGATGTCCGCCACGGCCGGTGCCGTCCGCGAGCTGTTCGCCAACCCCGGCTGGCCCAACGACTCCTGGGCCGCCGACCACCCCGTCGCCTTGTCGGTCCTCTGGCCCCTCGTGCTCCTCGCCGTCTTCTTCCCGCTCGCCCTCGGCCGCTACCACCGGCTGAGCGTCTAGCCCTGCATCATCCCCGGCCTCCCTCCTCCACCAGCCCGGCCTCGTAGGCGATGATCGCCGCCTGCACCCGGTTCCGCACCGCGAGTCGGCTCAGGACCGCGCTGACATACGCCTTGACGGTGCCCTCCACCAGGTGCAGGCGGCCGGCGATCTCCCCGTTGGACAGACCGGCGCCGAGCAGCCCGAGTACTTCGCGCTCGCGGTCGCTGAGCACGGACACCAACTCCCGCGCGCGTCGGCCGCGTGACACGGCGCCCTCCCTCAGCTCGCCGATGACCCGGCGGGCGACCCGCGGGGACAGGCAGGCGGCGCCGCTCGCCACTGCGTGCACCCCCGCGATCAACTCCCGCGGGTCCGACGCCTTCAGCAGGAACCCGGCGGCCCCCTCGTCCAGCGCCCGGGCGATGTACTCGTCCTGGCCGAAGGTGGTCAGGATGATCACCGCGGTGCCGGGCAGCGCCGACCGGATCGTGGCCAGCGCCGTCAGCCCGTCCGCGCCCGGCATCCGGATGTCGAGCAGCGCCACATCGGGGCGGTGCAGCCGGGTCAGCTCCACCGCCTCCCGGCCGTCCCCCGCCTCGGCCACGACATCGATCCCCGGATCGGAGGCGAGGATCGCCCGCACTCCGCCCCGGATCATCGCCTCGTCATCGGCGATCAGCACCCGCAGCACCTCGGCCATAACCTCCTCCTGTCCCCTCATCGTCGGCGCAGCGCGTCCTTGGCGATCAGAACGCCTTCGTCGAAGCACAGCCGGTACATGCTTTCCGACAGATCCAGCACATTGTCGTCGGCCCGGTAGTACTCGCAGTCCGATCCGGCGGGTGCCGGCGGCTCCACCAGCAACGGCGAGGGATTGCTGACCGATTGCGGAAGCACACCGGCGAACTCCGCCCGCGGCTGCCCCAATCGCAGCCGCTCGAAGTCCGTCGGCTCCAGCGACGTGGTCTGGACCGTGTACACGTAGAGACCGAGCAGCGTCGCGCCCAACACCCCGGCCACCGTGAGCGGCACCGTCGATGCCCGCAGCAGATACCGCCTGGCCCGCCCCCGCGCCAACCGGAGGTCGGTCGGCTGATCGTCCGAGTCCTCCTCCCGCGGCGGAGTGCCGGGCGCCACGTCCTCCGCGGGCGGCACCGGCGGCACACGAGGCAGGTGAGCCACCACCGCGAAGCCCTCGCCGCACGGTCCCGCACTCAGCGATCCGCCGGCCAGTCGGACCCGCTCGTCCAGGCTGATCAGGCCCGTCCCCGCGCGCGGGGACGGTACCGTACGGGCGGCGGTGGCAGGAGCCTCGTTCGCCACGCGCACTACCAACTCGTCGGCCGATCTCCGCACCCGCACGGATATCAGGGCCCCCGGTGCGTGTCTCACCGCATTGGTCAGCGCCTCCTGTACGACGCGCCGGGCCGCGTGCCGCGTGGCCGCGGGCCACTCCTGCGCGTCCGACGCCCCGTCCGCGTGCTCCTCCAGCACCACGGAGACCCCCGAGAGCCGGGCGCGCCGCACCAGCCCCACGATGTCCTCCTCCGCCCCCTCGGGCGCCGGCTCCTCGGCGAGCAGCCCGATGATCTCGTGCAGCCGCTCGGTCGCGGTCACCGCGCCGGCCCGCAACTGTGCGACCGCGGCGCGGTGGGTCTCGTCCAGGTCAGGCGCCAGCTCCAGACCGCCGGCCACGAGCGCCATCAGGCTCAGCTCATGTCCCAGTGAGTCGTGCATGTCCTGGGCGATCCGGGCACGCTCCCTCAGCCGCGCCTGCTCGGTCGCCAGCGCCTTCTCCCGCTGGAGCCGCTCCGCACGCTCCCAGCCCGCCCGCACCAGCTCGGCCCGCTGCCGCCACCAGCTTCCCGCCCACCAGGGCAGCAGCACCGTGAAGAACTGCGCCAGGAGCACGACGATCCAGCTCGTCAGGGAGCCCTGTACGAGGGACACCAGCAGCCCGGTCGCGGCCAGCGCGGCGAAGATGTACCGCGCGGGGCGCAGCGTCGCCATCCGGCGCCCGGCGAGCACGCTGAGCACCACCGCGGGGACCGACGCCGTCTCCAGGTCGAGCACGTCCACCAGCGGCAGCAGACTGAGCGCCGCGGCCAGGGCCAACAGCGGGCTGCCGTCCGGTGGCTGCGGCGGAAGGGACCAATGCCTCATGCCGGTCACGCTAGCAAGGCAGGAGAACCACCGTTACTGACGAAAGTAAGGTCATTTATTGCCGATCGACCAGATGTTCCCGGCGCCGCGAAGCCGTAGCTTCGAACCGTGATTGTTCTGCAAGACCTCACCAAAAGGTACGGGGAGAAAACAGCGGTGGCCGGTCTCTCCCTGGAAATCGCGCCGGGTAAAGTCACCGGCTTTCTCGGCCCCAACGGCGCGGGTAAGTCGACCACCATGCGCATGATCACCGGCCTCGACGCGCCCTCCGCGGGCTCGGCCACCATAGGCGGCCGTCCCTACGCGGCGATCCGCCACCCACTGCGGGAGGTCGGCGCCCTGCTGGACGCCCGTGCGGCTCATCCCGGCCGGACGGCCCGCGCCCACCTGCTCGGCCTCGCCCGCAGCAACGGGATCGCCGCGGACCGCGTCGCCGAGGTCCTGGAGCTGGCCGGTCTCACGGCCGTCGCGGGCAACCGCGTCGGGTCCTTCTCCCTGGGCATGAGCCAGCGGCTGGGCATCGCCGCCGCCCTCATCGGTGATCCGGCGGTCCTGCTGTTCGACGAGCCGGTCAACGGCCTCGACCCCGACGGGGTCCGCTGGATACGCGATCTCGTGCGGACCCTCGCCGCAGAGGGCAGGACGGTTCTTCTCTCCAGCCATCTCATGAGCGAGATGCAGGAAACCGCCGACCATCTCGTGGTCCTCGGCCGGGGCCGCCTGATAGCGGATGCCCCACTCGGTGAGGTGATCGGCCGCAGCTCGCTGAATGCCATCCGGGTCCGCAGCCCGCACGCGGAGCTGCTGCACCGGCATCTCCTCGACTCGGGAATGGCCGTCGAATCCAAAGAAGTGGAGGAAATCATCGTGACCGGCGGCTCTCCGGCGGAGATAGGGGATCTCGCATTCCGGCACGGCATACCCCTGCACGAGCTGAGCCCACGGCGCGCCACCTTGGAGGAGGCATACATGGAGCTGACCGCCGACAGCGTCGAGTACGGGAAGCGGGAAGGGATATGAAAGGCGCGCTCGCCTTCGAGTGGACCAAGCTGTGGACCGTCCGCTCCACGCCCTGGTCCCTGTTCGCCGCGGCTCTGCTCACCGCCGGGGTTGCCGCCGTCGTCGGCGTGTCCGCACAGGCGAGCGCCGAGAACGGCTTCGACACCGCGCGGCCCGCGCCCCACACCGTGGCCGACGCCCTGACCCTGGGCCAGCTCGCCGTGGTCGTGACGGCCACGCTTGCGGTCACCGGTGAGTACGCCAGTGGCTCCATCAGGACGACACTGCACAGTGTGCCCGTGCGCGGGCGGATGCTGATAGGCAAGGCGGCCGTCGTCACCGGCGTCCTCGGCGCCGCAGGTCTGTGCCTCAGCGCGATCGGCACGGCATCCGCGGCCCCGCTCATGGGGGAGACGGGCTCCTTCACCACGGCCGATGCCGTGGGCTCGGCACTCGGCACCGGGGCCTACCTCGCCGGGCTGGCCCTGCTGGCGACCGGCCTCGGCACCGTGTTCCGCAGCACTGCGGGCACGATCACCGCAATGATCATGCTGCTGATGGCCGTTCCCCAGCTCACGCAGATAGCCGGTATCGACTGGCTGGAGACCGCCGGCGACTTCCTGCCCTCCGCCGCAGGAGTGGTGCTGATGACACAGGACACCGACCCCTATGGCGTCGGCCCCGCGGCGCTGGTCCTGGCCGCCTGGGGCCTGGCCGCCCTGAACGGCGGATACATGACGCTGCGGCGTCGCGACGCCTGACCGCGAGCATGTTCTTGCACCTCACGTGACGTGAGGGCACATCGTGGTCCCGACGGAAAGCAAGGAGACGGACGTGAGCTACTCGGTCGGCCAGGTCGCCCGGTTCGCCGGGGTCACGGTGCGCACTCTGCACCACTACGACGCGATCGGACTGCTCGTCCCCAGCGAGCGCACGCACGCCGGGCACCGCAAGTACTCCGATCACGACCTGGACCGATTGCAGCAGATCCTCTTCTACCGGGGACTGGACTTCCCTTTGGAGGCGATCGCCGTGCTCCTCGACGACCCGCACACGGATACGCGGGAGCACTTGCGCCGCCAGCACGACCTGCTGACGGACCGCATCGACAAGCTGCGCGAGATGGCCGCCGCCGTCGAACGCGCCATGGAGGCACGGAAGATGGGTGTCAATCTCACCCCCGAGGAAAAATTCGAGGTATTCGGGGACTTCGACCCCGACGAGTATCAGGAGGAGGCCGAGCAACGCTGGGGCGGGAACGACCCGTACCGCGAGTCGCAGCGCCGCACCGCCACCTACACCAAGGACGACTGGCAGCGCATCAAGAGCGCAGGGGACGACCTCAACGCGCGCTTCTTCGCCCTGATGGATTCCGGTGCCGAGCCGGACTCCCCGGAGGCCATGGATCTCGCGGAGGAGCACCGGCAGCAGATCCGCGAGCACTACTACGACTGCACCTACGAGATCCATGCCTGCCTCGCCGACATGTTCACCGGCGACGAGCGCTTCACGCGAAACCTCGACGGCCTGCACCCCGGCTTCGCCGCCTACCTGAAGGAGGCCATTCTCGCCAACGCCATACGCAGCTCCTGACGGCCGGCTCCGCCTGCCGGCCCGGCCGCCGCCCAGGAGGGGACGTCCTTCGGGCAGCGATCCGCGGATGAATCTATGCTCGCGAGTTAGGGGCACCCGTCCGGGCGGTCCCGATATCCGGGAGTGAGGAGCGGATCAGACGTGGCCGGGGACAGCGCACGGCCGGGCGGTCAGGAGCCGACGGACCAGGAAACGACCTCCGGCTTCGCCGTTCCCGAGGGGCTTGAGCTGCCGTCCTCGGAGAACGACCACCCGACGTCCGAGTTCGCCGTTCCCGAAGGACTGACGGTGCCCTCGCGCACGGAGCCGCACAGCGAGTACACCCCGGCCCAGGGCATACCCGTCCTGGCGTGGACTCGCACGGGCCCCTGGCAGGACCGCATGCGCACCATGGTGCGGCTTCCGCTGGCCGAGCGGCCGTCCCCCGAGTACGTGCCGCGGGGGGAGGACGAATCGGCACTGTCCGTGCCCAGGGTGCTGGACCTGACGTTGCGCATCGGCGAGCTGCTCCTGGCCGGGGGCGAGGGCGCGGAGGATGTCGAGGCGGCCATGTTCGGCGTCACGCACGCCTACGGGCTCGACCGCTGCGAAGCCACCGTCACCTTCACGCTGATCTCCGTCACCCACCAGCCCTCCCTGGTGGACGCCCCGGTCTCGCTCAGCCGGACGGTGCGCCGCCGGGGTACGGACTACACGCGGCTCGCGGCGGTCTTCCAGCTGGTCGACGACATCTCCTCGGGCGAGGTGACGCTTGAGGAGGCGTACGGACGGCTCGCCACCATACGCCGCAACCGCCACCCGTTCACCAAGTGGCAGCTGACCATCGCCTCCGGGCTGCTCGCGGGTGCGGCCAGCACCCTGGTCGGCGGCGGCTGGCAGGTCTTCCTGCTCGCCGCCCTCGGGGCCATGGTCGGCGACCGGCTGGCCTGGCTGGCTTCGAGCCGCGGGCTGCCGGAGTTCTACCAGTTCGTCGCGGCCGCGATGGCGCCCGCGGCGGTAGGGGTGGCGTGGGCGGCGGGCCACACCACCGGGCGGGAGGAGGTGCAGGCCGCTGCCATGATCACCGGCGGGCTGTTCGCGCTGATCCCCGGCCGGGCCCTGGTCGCGGGTGTCCAGGACGGGCTGACGGGCTATTACCTCACCGCGTCGGCCCGCCTACTGGAAGTCGTCTACCTCAGCGTCGGCATCGTCTGCGGGGTGCTGGCCGTGCTGTACATCGGGGAGACCTCCGGCGTGCGGCTGGACCCGGACGTCGTGGCCCGGGCCACCCGGCCGGCCGTTCAGCTCGGTGCCGCGCTGCTGCTGTCCCTGACGTTCTGCGTGCTGCTCCAGCAGGCACCCAACACCGTCATCCCGGCCACGCTCAATGGCGGTGTGGCCTGGCTGATCTACGGGGCGATGCACGATACGGCCGGGCTGTCGCCGTTCGCGGCGACAGCCGTCGGGGCGGGGATGGTGGGGCTCTTCGGGCAGCTCCAGTCCCGGTACCGGTTCACCTCGTCGCTGCCCTACGTCACCGCCGCCATCGGCCCGCTGCTTCCCGGCAGCGCCGTATACCTCGGTCTGCTGGGCTTCGCGCAGGGCAATGTGAACGCCGGTCTGGAAAACCTGCTGACCGCGGTCACCCTCGCGCTCGCCATCGCCGTCGGGGTGAACCTGGGGAACGAGATCGCCCGGCTGTTCATCAAGTCGCCGGGCCTGACGACCCCGATCGGGCGCCGCGGCGCGAAGCGCACCCGCGGATTCTGACGCCGCCCAGGGCCGCGCGGCCCTGGGCGGCGGGCGGCTCAGTGGGCGAGCTTCAGCCCGATCACGCAGCCGACGATCCCCGCGAGCAGCAGGACCTTCACCACGCTCACGGCCTCGCCCTCGAACGCCATGCCCCAGGCCGCCGTGAGCACGGCACCGATGCCCACCCACACGGCGTACCCGGTGCCCACCGGCAGGGTCCGCAGCGCGTAGGCGAGACCGGCCATGCTCAGCACCAGCCCGGCACCGAACACGGCCGTCGGCAGCGGCCGCGAGAACCCGTTGGACTTGCCGAGGGCCGTGGCCCACACGGCTTCCAGCACGCCGGAGATCACCAGAACGATCCAAGCCATCACAAGACTCCCCGCGCCGTCTTGTCATGGCTGGGTACGGCGCACCTCGTCCAGGAGCAGGTCGAGCTCTCCGGTCAGGCTCTCACACCCGCACCTCGCGCGCCCCGGCACACCGCACCCGCGCCCGCCGGTGCCGCTCGCGCGGCGACCGGCTCGTCTCAGTGGCTCTCGCCCGCGTCCGCGAGCCGCTTGAAGGACGCCTCGATCTCGGCCTCCGCCTCCGCGCGGCCGACCCAGTTGGCGCCCTCGACCGACTTGCCCGGCTCCAGGTCCTTGTAGACCTCGAAGAAGTGCTGGATCTCCAGCCGGTCGAACTCGCTGACGTGGTGGATGTCCCGCAGGTGCTCCATCCGGGGGTCCGACGCGGGGACGCACAGCAGCTTGTCGTCGCCGCCCGCCTCGTCCCGCATGCGGAACATGCCGATCGCGCGGCACTGGATCAGGCAGCCGGGGAACGTGGGCTCGTCCAGAAGCACCAGTGCGTCCAGCGGATCTCCGTCCTCGCCCAGCGTGCCCTCCACGAACCCGTAGTCCGCCGGGTACACAGTCGAGGTGAAGAGGTGGCGGTCCAGCCTGATCCGCCCCGTCTTGTGATCCACCTCGTACTTGTTCCGCGAACCCTTCGGGATCTCGATGGTGACGTCGAACTCCACTGGGGACACTCCTTAGCCGATCTGTGCATGCGACAGGTGGTTAAGTGTCCCTCACGCAGGTGTCCGCACGCGAAAGGGGCTGGTCCGTACAGTGCGCAGGGCAGCGGAAGCGCTTCAAAAGCACCGTGCCGCCTGGCGATTGGCCATCGGCTCGGCCGCGGCGGGCCTCGCGATCTCCGCCGGGGCGGTCGCCCTGGCCGGGCCGTGGGACGCCGGACAGCGCACAGCGGAACGCGACCAGGCCGCCGACTTGGAACGTAAGCGTGCGGATGCGGAGCGTGTTGCAGGCACTGTACCCGCTGCGGCGCCCGTGCTGCCGCCGCTGGACGGCGGCGCGGGCCGCCCGCTGTCCGCCGCGGCGGTCGAACGTACCCTCGCGCCGCTCCTGGCGGACCCGGCGCTCGGCGGGCAGGCGACGGGCGCGGTCGTCGACGTCGCCACGGGCGAGGCCCTGTACACGGTGGACGCCAGGTCCGGGCGGGCGCCCGCCTCCACGACCAAGTCGGTGACCGCGATCACCGCCCTCGACGCCCTGGGGCCCGAGCACCGGCTGACCACCGAGGTGGTGTGGGACGCGGAGAACGAACGCGTCGTACTGGTCGGCGGCGGGGACACCACGCTGACCGCGAGCAACCTCGAAGGGCTGGCCGCCCGCACCGCCGAAGCCCTGGCGGCGCAGGACGTCCGGACCGCCCGCGTGGCGTACGACATCTCCCGCTACCCGCGCGAGCAGCATCACCCGATCGGGGCAGGCAACACGAACATCGCGACCATCACCCCCCTCCAGTTGAACGCGGGCCGCACCGACGGCAGCACCCACGGCCCCGCCCCGCGGACGGCCGACCCGGCGGCCGAGGCGGCCAGGACCTTCGCCGGTCTGCTGGCCGAGGCCGGCGTCGACGTCCAGGGCCGTTCGCCCGGCAGGCACACCGCGCCCGAGGACGCCGAGCCGCTGGCGGTGCACCGTTCCGCGCCGCTGTCCTCGCTGGTCGAGCGGATGCTGACGTACAGCGACAACGACCTGGCCGAAGCCATCGCGCGTGCCACGGCCATCGCGGGCGGGGAGGCGGCCGACTTCCGCGGCGTCGACCGGGCGCTCACCGCGCGGCTGGAGAAACTGGGCCTGCCGCTCGGCGACGTGCGGATCGCCGACGCGAGCGGCCTCGACCGCGACGGCCGCCTCACCGCCGCGCTGCTGACCCGCGTGCTGGCCCTGGCCGCCGACCCGGAGCGGCCCGAGCTGCGTTCCGCGCTGACCGGCCTGCCGGTCGCGGGTTTCACCGGGACCCTGACCGCCCGCTACGACGGCTCCGGCGGCGCGGGTGCCGGTCTGGTCCGTGCCAAGACGGGCACGCTCACCGGCGTGAACACCCTGGCCGGCACGGCGGCGACCCCGGACGGCCGGGTGCTGGCGTTCGCGTTCCTGGCCTCCGAGACCACCAGTGCCGACGGGGCGCAGGATGCCCTGGACGCCGCCGCGGCGGCGCTCGCGACCTGCGCCTGCCGGTAGCGCGGCGGCGCCTGCTCCGGTGCCCTATCCGCTTTCGCGGCGGGCACCGTACCGTTGACAGCATGACGAGTCTCGGTGGAACGGACCTGGTCGACTGGAATCTCGCGGTGTCCACCGCGACACGGATCACCCGTCCCGGCCCGGAGGTGAGCCGCGACGAGGCGCGCGCGATCGTCGCGGAGCTGCGGGACCACGCGAGTGCCTCGGAGGCGCACGTCCGCGAGTTCACCGGTCTCGGCTCCGGCGCCGTGGACACCCCGGTGCTGGTCGTGGACCGGCTCGGCTGGGTGCGGGCGAACGTGGCGGGCTTCCGCGCCGTCCTCCAGCCGCTGATGGCGCGCATGCGCGAGCGCCGGTCGGGCCTGCCGGGCGGGGCCGCGCTGACGATGGTCGGCAGCAAGGTGACGGGCGTCGAGGTGGGGATGCTGCTGTCGTTCCTGTCCTCGCGGGTCCTCGGCCAGTACGAGACGTTCGCCCCGGCCAGCCCGTCGCTGCCGGCCGGTGGCGGGCCCGGTGCCGCGGGCGCCGGGCGGCTGCTGCTCGTCGCGCCCAATATCGTGCACGTGGAGCGCGAGTTGGACGTGCATCCGCACGACTTCCGGCTGTGGGTGGCCCTGCACGAGGAGACGCACCGGACGCAGTTCACGGCCGTGCCGTGGCTGCGCGACCACCTGGAGAGCGAGATCCAGGCGTTCCTCGGCGAGGCGGACGTGGACCCGGCCACGCTGCTGGAGCGCTTCCGGCAGGCGGCGCAGTCCATGACGGGCCGCGGTCAGGAAGGCCAGGAGGAGGCGGCCGGGCCGGCGGGGGAGGGCGACGGCGGGCTCGGCATCGTCGATCTGGTGCAGACGCCGCGGCAGCGGGAGATCCTCGACCGGCTGACGGCGGTGATGTCGCTGCTGGAGGGGCACGCGGACTTCGTGATGGACGGAGTGGGGCCCGCGGTGGTCCCCTCGGTCGCGGAGATCAGGGAGAAGTTCACGCGGCGTCGGCAGACCGGCGCGGGCCGCTTGGACCGGGCGCTGCGCAGGCTGCTGGGCATGGACGCCAAGCTGCGGCAGTACCGCGACGGCGAGCGCTTCGTTCGCCAGGTCGTGGAGCAGGCCGGGATGACGGGTTTCAACAAGGTGTGGACCTCGCCGAACACGCTGCCGAGCAAGGAGGAGATCTCCCGCCCCGAGCAGTGGGTCGCCCGGGTGAAGCCGACCGCGGCATAGGTTGCAGGATTCGTTCAGAATCACTCGTATGAGGGACCGTCGCGCCATGCCTGGCGTGCGATGCTCGGGTAACAGACCTCCTCTGTCACCATTTACGTACCCAGCGTGACAGCGCTTCCGAGCCTGAGCGTCCAGAAAGAAGTGATTCGGATATGGGTCCCCACCCCGCGGTCGCTGCGATACGCCTGGCGGTCCGCCGCGTCCTGCACGAAGTCCTCGACGATGCCCGTGCCGGAGAAGCCCCGCTCGTCCTCGTGGCCTGCTCCGGCGGCGCGGACTCCATGGCGCTCGCCTCCGCCCTCGCCTTCGAGGCGCCCCGGCTCGGTGTCAGGGCCGGCGGCATCACCGTCGACCACGGCCTCCAGGCCGGCTCCGACGCCCGCGCCCGCGAGGTCGCCGAACGGCTGACCGCACTCGGCCTCGCCCCCGTCGAAACCGTCGCCGTCTCGGTCGGCCGCGCCGGCGGCCCCGAGGCCGCCGCCCGCTCCGCCAGGTACGCGGCCCTCGACGCCGCCGCCGAGCGGCACCGCGCAGGTGCCGTGCTCCTCGGCCATACCCGCGACGACCAGGCGGAAACCGTCCTGCTCGGACTCGCCCGCGGCTCGGGCACGCGTTCACTCTCCGGCATGGCGGCCGTCTCCGGCGGCCTGTCGGGCTCATGCGGCGCGGCCACCCGCTACCGCCGCCCGTTCCTCGCGGTCGACCGCCAGACCACCCGCAAGGCGTGCCTCGTCCAGGCCCTTCCGGTCTGGGACGACCCGCACAACGCCGATCCCGCCTTCACCCGTTCCCGCGTGCGCCACGAGGCGCTGCCCGTGCTGGAGAAGGCGCTCGGGCGCGGGGTCGTGGAGGCGCTGGCCCGCACCGCGCAGCTCTCGCGCGACGACGCGGACGCGCTCGACGCCTGGGCCCTGGAGGCCCAGCGGGCCGCGACGCGCCCCGACGGGACGCTGGAGATCGCCGCCCTGCACGATCTGCCCCCGGCCGTCAGGCGCCGCGTGCTGCGCCGGGCCGCCATCGCGGCCGGCGCCCCGGCCGGCTCGCTGTTCGCCCGCCACATCGAGGAGACCGACCGCCTCATCACCGCCTGGCGCGGGCAGAGCCCGCTGAATCTGCCGGGCCGCGTCGAGGCCAAACGGCAGGGTGGCAGACTGGTCCTCCAGCAGGCGAACCAGTAGCCAGTAGAGAGCAGTGGCATCGGGTGCACGAGACGGACCTGGGGGCCGACCTGGAGTCGGTGCTCATCACCAAGGAAGAGATCGACGCCAAGCTCGTGGAGCTGGCCGCGAAGATCGACGCGGAGTACGCGGGCAAGGAGCTCCTGCTGGTGGGGGTCCTGAAAGGCGCGGTGATGGTCATGGCCGACCTCGCGCGCACCCTGTCGTCCCGGGTGACGATGGACTGGATGGCGGTGTCCTCCTACGGGGCGGGCACGCAGTCCTCCGGTGTGGTGCGCATCCTGAAGGACCTGGACACGGATATCCAGGGCAGGCACGTGCTGATCGTCGAGGACATCATCGACTCGGGGCTCACGCTCTCGTGGCTCCTCTCGAACCTGGGCTCCCGCGAGCCCGCGTCGCTGCGGGTCTGCACGCTGCTCCGCAAACCGGACGCGGCGAAGGTCGATATCGACGTCGAGTGGGTCGGCTTCGACATTCCGAGTGAGTTCGTGGTGGGGTACGGCCTCGACTATGCCGAGAAGTACCGCAATCTTCCTTTTGTCGGCACCCTCGCCCCGCACGTCTACAACGGATAGCCGGGAACACCATGCGATGCCCTACCGTTGAGTTGGGCAGAGCGATGGCTGCCCACGCCCAGCAGCGCTGGGCGGCAGTGCTGGGGTACCGTCGCGGTAGGTCAGCTGAAACAAGGCCGGGCGCACTACGGCCGACACCGCGCGCACAGCAGATCCCATCCGGGGGCTGTGCCTCTACGTGGCAGGAGGGACGGGGCCGCGCCGCCCCGTATGGATAGACGTGAAGCGCTATTTCCGTGGGCCAGTTATGTGGATCGTGCTGGCCGTCCTTGCCGTGATTCTGCTGATGCAGGTGTTCAGCTCGTCCGAGGGCTACAAGAAGGTGGACACCGGCGAGGTCGTCCAGGCGATCAGCCAGAACCAGGTCAGGTCCGCCGAGCTCACCACCGGCGATGAGCAGACCATCAGGGTCGAGCTCAAGAACGGGCAGGAGATCGAGGACAGCAATAAGGTCCAGGCCAACTACATCGACGAGCAGGGCTGGGACATCGCCCAGATGCTCCAGTCGAAGTTCCAGGACGACCAGATCACCGACGGGTACACCGTCTCTCCCAAGTCGCAGAACCCGTTCGTCGGCATGCTGCTGTCGATCCTGCCGTTCCTGCTCATCATCATCGTCTTCCTGTTCCTGATGAACCAGATGCAGGGCGGCGGGTCGCGGGTGATGAACTTCGGCAAGTCGAAGGCGAAGCTGATCACCAAGGACACGCCCAAGACCACCTTCACCGACGTGGCCGGCTCGGACGAGGCCGTGGAGGAGCTTCAGGAGATCAAGGAGTTCCTGCAGGAGCCCGCGAAGTTCCAGGCCGTCGGCGCCAAGATTCCCAAGGGCGTGCTGCTCTACGGCCCGCCCGGTACCGGCAAGACGCTCCTGGCCCGCGCGGTCGCGGGCGAGGCAGGCGTTCCCTTCTATTCGATCTCCGGCTCCGACTTCGTCGAGATGTTCGTCGGCGTGGGTGCCTCCCGCGTCCGCGACCTCTTCGAGCAGGCCAAGGCGAACGCCCCGGCGATCGTCTTCGTCGACGAGATCGACGCGGTCGGCCGTCACCGCGGTGCCGGCATGGGCGGCGGGCACGACGAGCGGGAGCAGACGCTCAACCAGCTGCTCGTCGAGATGGACGGCTTCGACGTCAAGGGCGGCGTCATCCTGATCGCCGCGACCAACCGGCCGGACATCCTCGACCCCGCGCTGCTGCGCCCGGGCCGCTTCGACCGGCAGATCGCGGTCGACCGGCCGGACATGCAGGGCCGTCTCGAAATCCTGAAGGTGCACCAGCGCGGCAAGCCCGTCGCGCCCGATGTGGACCTGTCGGCGGTCGCCCGGCGCACCCCCGGCTTCACCGGTGCCGATCTGAACAACGTGCTGAACGAGGCGGCGCTCCTGGCGGCCCGTGGCAACGCGAAGCTCATCGACAACAAGTTCCTCGACGAGGCGATCGACCGGGTCGTCGCGGGTCCGCAGAAGCGGACGCGGATCATGAGTCAGAAGGAGAAGATGATCACCGCGTACCACGAGGGCGGACACGCCCTGGTGGCGGCGGCCTCGCCGAACAGCGATCCGGTGCACAAGGTGACGATCCTCTCCCGGGGCCGGGCCCTGGGCTACACCATGGTGCTGCCGGAGGAGGACAAGTACTCCACCACGCGCAACGAGATGCTCGACCGCTTGGCGTACATGATGGGCGGGCGCGCGGCCGAGGAGCTGGTCTTCCACGATCCGACCACGGGCGCGGGCGACGATATCGACAAGGCGACGACGACCGCGCGGGCCATGGTCACGCAGTACGGCATGACCGAGCGTCTTGGCGCCATCAAGTTCGGCACCGACAACTCCGAGCCGTTCCTCGGCAAGGAGATGGGCCACCAGCGCGACTACTCCGAGGAGGTCGCCGGCCTGGTGGACGAGGAGGTCAAGAAGCTCATCGAGGCCGCGCACAACGAAGCCTGGGAAATCCTGGTGGAGAACCGCGACGTCCTCGACAACCTGGTGCTCTCCCTCCTGGAGAAGGAGACGCTGAACAAGGAGGAGCTGGCCGAGGTTTTCCAGCCGGTGATCAAGCGTCCGCCGCGCCCGGCCTGGACGGGCTCGGCACGCCGCACGCCCTCCACCCGGCCGCCGGTGACGTTCCCCACCAAGGGGATCAACCTGGCGAACGGCAGCCTGGAGAAGGGCGCCGCGCCACTGGAGTCCGTGGAGGAGTCCCGCGGCGACGAGTGACCGGAATGCCTCCCGCGCCCCTCACGTTCTAAGGTGAGGGGCGCGGCCGTGTCTCTGCCGGGGCGTGCCGGTTCGCACGAGAGAACGAGGAGCACATGACCGACGCGGTGACGCCGGCGGGCGAGGAGGGGCTCGGGCAGGGCCCGATCGGTGAGTTCGACGAGAAGCGAGCCGAGGACGCGATACGCGAGCTGCTCATCGCGGTGGGCGAGGACCCGGACCGCGACGGTCTGCGGGACACGCCGGCCCGGGTGGCGCGTGCCTACCGGGAGATCTTCGCCGGCCTGTGGCAGCGGCCGGAGGACGTGCTGACCACGACCTTCGACCTGGGCCACGACGAGATGGTGCTGGTGAAGGACATCGAGGTGCTGTCGTCCTGCGAGCACCACCTGGTGCCGTTCGTCGGTCAGGCCCACGTCGGATACATCCCGTCGAGCAGCGGCAAGATCACCGGCCTGTCGAAGCTGGCCAGGCTGGTGGACGTGTTCGCCAGGCGCCCCCAGGTGCAGGAGCGGCTCACCACGCAGATCGCCGACTCGCTGATGCGGATTCTGGAGCCGCGTGGGGTGATCGTCGTGGTGGAGTGCGAGCACATGTGCATGACCATGCGCGGGGTGCGCAAGCCCGGCGCGAAGACCACCACCTCGGCGGTGCGGGGCCAGCTGCGGGACGCGGCGACCCGGGCCGAGGCGATGAGCCTCATCCTCGCCCGCTAGCGCCCCGGCCGGCCCCTGCCGCTGGTCTCCCTGCCGGCTTCTCCGGTCTGTCCGGCCTGTCCGGTCTGTCCCGCCTGCTCGGGCCGCGGGGCGTCCCGGCGTCCGTGGGGGGTGCCGGAGCCGAAGAAGTCGAAGCCCGACCCCGACCGCGGCGGGGGCGGCGCCACCGCCTGAGGCGCCTGGTGGGCGTCCCGGCTCTCCGGTGTCTTCCCGGCTTCTTCCCCGGCCTCCCTGGCCGCGCGCTGCCGTGCCGCGCTGCGCGTCAGCGCGGCGAGCGCCTCGTGCGCCTGCCGGTAGGTCAGCGGGGTGGGGGCGCCGCCCGCGGTGCGGTGGTCGGTGGCCTGGGCGGGCAGCGCCTTCGCGGGCTGCGCCGCTTCGAGCGCCAACTGCCTGCGGCCCTCCAGGGCCTTGGCGCGCTCGCTCTCCGCGGTGGCGTAGCGCCGCAGCAGGTCGGCGTGCTCGGAACGCAGCCGGCCGAGGTCGAGGCGCTTGCCCTGGATCTTCTCCTCCAGCGCCGTGACCTGCTCCTGCGCCTCTTCCAGCTCGGCCTGCCGCTCCTCGATCTGCCAGGCGAGGCCGGCCTTGGCCGCCCGCTCGCGGGCGACCTGCCGCCCGGCCGCCAGATCCCAGCGCCGCAGCAGAACGGCGCAGGCGACCGTGGTCGCCGCGGCGACGGCGACGAGGGCGCGCAGCGCTATCGCGTCGTCCCCGTCCCCGAGCAGCCAGGCGCCGCCGGCGCAGGCGAGCGCCAGGGTGCCGAGTCCGGCCGGAATCAGCACCTTGTGCAGTGCTGAGGAGCGGTGACGTCCACGTGCCATGAGCGAAACTTACCGTGACGCCGCGTGCCCGCGGGAGAGTGCCCTGGTGGTTGTGCCGTGGCCGTTATGTGCGAGTCAGCCTTCGATGAGGCCCTGTTCCACCAGGTAGTCGTGCGCGACCTCGTCGGCCTTGCGGCGTTCGGAGTCGACCTGCCGGTTCAGCTCGATGAGGTGGTCCGTGGTGAGCGTGGCGGTGACCTCGTCGAGGGCGGCGGCGACATTCTCGTCGCTCGCGGTCTCGGTGTTGAGGACGGGCAGCAGATTGTCCGCGAGCTGGAGGTTCTGATCGTCCTCGAGCAGGACCAGGCCGAAGTCATCGAGCGTGGCGTCGGTCGTGGTGACGAGCACGAGCTGGTCGTCACCGTCCTGCACGGCCTGCTTGGCCTGGACGGTGCCGACGCCCAGCGGGTCGACGGCGGTGATGTCGATGCCGTACGTCTCCTCAAGGCCGGGCTGGCAGAAAGGCCGCGTGGGGCAGTCCTCGCCGGCCGCGATGCGCACGGGCAGACCGGCCTCGCCGAGGTCGGACAGGGTCGTGAGGCCGTGCTCCTCGGCGTACTCCTCGCTGACGGCGAACGCGTTCTGGTCGACGGCCTCGCCCGCGTCCAGCACGGTGAGGCCGCGCGGCTCCGCCAGCTCCCGCAGCACGGTGACGGTGGCCTCGACGTCCGGGGAGGCGACGGGCTCGGCGTCGGGGCCGTTCTCCTGGGCGTTGTAGTACTCGGCCATGGTGGCGGCGTACTCGGGAACGACGTCGATCGCGCCGCTCTCCAGCTCGGGCGCGTACAGTTCGCGGCCCTCGGTGGTGGTGATGGTGGTGTCGTAGCCGGCTTCTTCGAGGACCTGGGCGTACAGCTCGGTCATGATCGTGGCCTCGGTGAAGTTGGCGCCGCCGATCGTGAGCGAACCCGCGCTCTCCTCGGTGCCGCTGCCGCCCTCCTCCTCTTCCAGGCTGTCGCCGCCGCAGGCGGCCAGGGTCAGCGCGAGGGCGGTGGCGGTGCCGGCGGCGAGCAGCGCGGGCCGGCGGCGGACGGGGATGGCGGTCACGTGGTGCTCCGTTCAACGGGGTCGGGTTGCGGTCGTGCGGGCGGTGCGGGGGCGTCGCGGGGCCCCCGGCGGGTGGCGCGGCCCGGGGCGAGCAGCCGCTGGGCCAGGGCGAGCAGGCCCTCGACGGCCAGGGCGAGGGCCGCCACCAGCGTGGCGCCCGCGACGACCTGCGCGGTGTCGTAGGTGGCGAAGCCGGCGGTGATGATCCGGCCGAGGCCGCCGCCCGCGGCGAGGGCGGCCAGGGTGGCGGTGGCGACGACCTGTACGGCGGCGGTGCGCACGCCGGTCATCAGCAGCGGGAACGCCAGCGGCACCTCGACGCGGGTGAGCAGCTGCCACCGGGACATGCCCATGCCGCGGGCGGCCTGGACGACGTCGCGGTCGGCCTCGGCGATGCCGATGTAGGCGTTGGTCAGCAGCGGCGGCACCGCGAACAGCACCAGGGCCACGATGGTCGGCAGGTCGCCGTGGCGGCCGAGCGGGCCGAGGGTCAGCAGCACCAGCACGGCGAACGTGGGGATGGCGCGGCCGGCGTTCGAGATGTTGATGGCGAGGGCGCCGCCGAACCGGCGGCCGCCGCCGTGCCCGAGCCACAGCGCCAGCGGCAGGGCCACGGCGCAGGCCAGGGCGAGGCAGATGCCGGACAGGTAGAGGTGCTCGGCCAGCCGGTGGCGGACGCCGGCCTCGCCGGACCAGTTCGCGCCGGTGGTCAGCCACTCCCACGCGTCGGGGATCGTGCCCATGGTCAGGCCCTCCCGGGAACGTCGAGCACGGCATCGCGCTGGAGCTCGCGACGGGGCGCGCGGTTGCGCGTCCAGGGGGTGAGCAGCCGCTGCGCGCCGAGCAGCAGGAGGTCGGAGGCGATGGCGAGCAGGACGCACAGGACGGAGGCGGTCAGTACCTGGGCCTTGAAGTAGCTGTCCATGCCGGAGTAGATCAGGTTGCCCAGGCCGCCGTGGCCGACGATCGCGCCGACGGTGGTCAGGGAGACGGCGGAGACGGTCGCGATGCGCACGCCCGCCATCAGCGCGGGCAGGGACAGCGGCAGCTCGACGGCGAGCAGCAGCCGCAGGCGGCCGTAGCCGAGGCCGAGCGCCGCCTCTCTGGCCTCGGTGGGCACGGATTGGAGGCCGGTGAGCATATTGCGCACGAGGACGGTCAGCGAGTAGAGCACCAGGCCGCAGACGACCACCGAGACGGAGATGCCGAAGACCGGCAGCAGCAGCGCGTACATGGCGAGCGAGGGAACGGTGTAGAGGATGGTGGTCAGGCTCAGGATCGGCCCGGCCGCCAGCCGCCATCTGCGGGCGAGCAGGGCCAGCGGGAAGGCGACGAGCACGGCGAGGGATACGGCCCCGACGGTGATCAGTACGTGCTCCACGAGCGCGTCGCCCAGCTCGTCCGAGCGGCTGCTGACGTACTCGCCGCAGACCCACTCGTTCCTCGTCAGGCAGCTCTCGGCCCTAACCGTACTCATGTTCCAACACCCTAGACGGTGAACCTGACAGAATGATGAACATGTTGCGGTTCGAGCATGTGACCAAGCGCTACCCGGACGGGACGGTCGCCGTCGACGATCTGAACCTGGAGGTGGCCGAGGGGGAGCTGGTCACCCTGGTCGGGCCGTCCGGCTGCGGCAAGACGACCACCATGCGGATGGTCAACCGGCTGGAGGAGCCCACCGAGGGCCGCGTCCTGTTCGACGGCAAGGACGTCGCCGAGCACGACCCGGTGCAGCTGCGCCGCCGGATCGGCTACGTCATCCAGCAGGTGGGCCTCTTCCCGCACCGCACCGTGCTGGACAACACCGCCACCGTTCCGCACCTGCTCGGCTGGCGGAAGGCCAAGGCCAGGCAGCGCGCCGCCGAGCTGCTCGACCTGGTGGGCCTCGACCCGGCGGTCCACGGCGACCGGTACCCGAATCAGCTCTCCGGCGGGCAGCGGCAGCGGGTCGGCGTGGCGCGGGCGCTCGCCGCGGACCCGCCGGTGCTGCTGATGGACGAGCCCTTCGGCGCGGTGGACCCGGTGGTCCGCGAGCGGCTCCAGAGCGAGTTCCTGCGGCTCCAGGCCGAGGTGCGCAAGACCGTGCTGTTCGTCACGCACGACATCGAGGAGGCGGTACGGCTCGGCGACCGCATCGCGGTGTACGGGCAGGGGCGGATCGAGCAGTTCGACTCGCCCGCCGCCGTGCTCGGCGCCCCGGCGAACGACTACGTCGCCTCGTTCGTCGGCAGCGACCGCGGGCTGAAGCGGCTGTCGGTCACCCCGGTGGAGAAGGGCGACCTGGAGCAGCCGCCGGTGGTGCATCTGGCGGACCCGATGGCCCGGGCCGTCGCGCGGATGCGCGCGGAGGGCGCGCGCTGGGCGGTGGTGCTGGACGAGAGCGACGGTCTGCACGGCTGGGTGCCCATCCCCGAGGACGAGGAACGGGGCGCCGCGGACGCGTCGGGGCCGGTCGCGGGGCACGCGCGGCGGATGGAGGCGTGGCTGCCGCTGGGGGCCTCGCTGAAGAAGGCGTTCAGCATGATGCTCCAGTACGACGCGGGCTGGATCGCCGTGCTCGACGAGGAGGACCGGTTCCTCGGCGTGCTGACGCCGAGCAGCCTGCACGAGGCGCTGCGCCGGTCGATCGACGCGGACGCACAGGACATCTCGCGGGCCGAGGTGGAGCTGGACAGCGCCCTCGGCGCCCCGGCGCGCACGCGTTGACCCGACGGCGCGCCGGCGCCGGTCAGACGGGGGAGCCCATCGGGCCGTTGCCGTTGCCTTCGCCGTTCTCGTCGCCGTCCGGCAGGCGGCAGACACGTTCGAGGAAGAGGGCGGCGGCGACCACGGCGGCGCCGGCCAGCACGGCGAGGCCCGCGTAGATGGCCTGGTCGCGGCGGTTGGCCACGTCGAGGCGCTCCATGACGAGGAAGAGGCCGAAGCCGCCGTAGGCGCCGGCGACGAGGGCCGAGACCAGCGCGCTCGCCTGGCCGAACACGACCGCGCGGGCCGCCATCATCCGGTCCACCGGTCTGGCCCCCGGGCGGCGTTCGTGCTGCGCGCGCAGCCGCGAGCGCAGCGACAGGGCCGTCGCCAGCAGGGCGGCGGCGATCAGGGCGAGGATGACGGGGGAGAGCAGCGGTACGGCGGGCGGTGTGTTGCCCAGGGACTCCCACAGCCCCGCGCCGGCCCAGCTCAGCCCGACGGCGGCCGCGAACAGCCCGGCCAGTGTCCCGATCCGCAGTTGGTTCACCGCTGTTCGCGCCCCTCGTCGTGAAGTCGTGCCTGTGGCAGTGGTGCCGGCGTCCCCCGGGCCGGTGGGCCGCTAGTCCGGGAGCGCCAGCGTGGCGTCCGCGCGAAACCTGACGCCCTGTCCGGCCAGTGCGGGAAGCAGGCCGGCCACCGCGCCGTGGCCGGGGACCTCGGCGTCCGGGTCGACATCGTGCCACGGCACCAGGACGAACGCCCGCTCGTGGGCCCGCGGATGCGGGAGGGTGAGCGCCGGATCGTCGGAGACGGCGCCCTGGTAGGTCACGATGTCCACATCGAGGGTACGCGGACCCCAGCGGCTGTCCCGCACGCGTTCGAACGCCTCCTCGATGGCTTGCGCGCGCTCCCACAGGGAGGACGGCGGCAGGGTCGTCTTGAGGATCACGACGGCGTTGAAGTAGGTGGGCTGGCTGCCGGGATCGACGCCCCACGGGTCGGTTTCGTAGACGGGGGACACCGCCTTGATGCGCAGCCCCGGGGTGTCGGCGAGCGCGTCGACCGCGCCCTGGAGGGTCTCCAGCCGGTTGCCCAGGTTGCTGCCGAGGGAGAGGACGGCGCGTTTCGGGTTGTGCAGCGTCGAGTCGGCGGCGTCCACCTGCTGGACCACCGAGGCCGGTACCGGCTGCACGGTCGGGTCGGGGGATGAAGCGGCGTTGCTGGGGGTCATGCTCGGCTCCGCTTGATGGTGATGGTCACGTCGTCGAAAGGAACGGTGATCGGCGCCTGCGGCTTGTGCACCGTCACCTCTGCCTCCCGCACCGCGCCGTGCGACAGGCACTGGTCGGCGATGCGCTGGGCCAGCGTCTCCAGCAGGTCACACGGCCGGCCGGAGACGACTGCGGTGACCTCCTCGGCGACCGCGCCGTAGTCGACCGTCCGCGCGAGGTCGTCCGAGGCCGCCGCCGGCCGAGTGTCGAGACCCAGCACCACGTCGACGACGAACAGCTGCCCTTCGGCACGCTCCCGCGGCAGCACTCCGTGAAAGCCTTTGGCGCGCAGGCCGCGCAGGGTGATGCGATCCACGGCGATCACTCCGATCGGTCGGTGGCCCGCCGGCTGAGCCACTGAAGGGAAACTGAAGGGAATTCGAATCTACCTGCGACGCCCGGCCCACTCGGTCAGCACCACCCGCCGCCGGGCTGTTCCCGCCCCGTTCCGGCGGCGAACGCCGTCCGGCGGGGCGTGCGCAGCCCCTACTCTGGGGGCATGAGCTACTCGCACGGTCACGTGTCCGGCCTGCCCCGCTGGGACCGCTGCGCGGTCATGGGGGTGGTCAACATCACACCGGACTCGTTCTCGGACGGTGGGCGGTGGTTCGACGCCGAGTCCGCGGTCAAGCGCGGCATGGACCTGGTGGCCGAGGGCGCGGATCTGATCGACGTCGGGGGCGAGTCGACGCGGCCGGGCGCGACGCGGGTGGACGAGGCGGAGGAGCTGCGGCGGGTCGTTCCCGTGGTGCGGGAGCTGGCGGGCCTTGGCGTCGTCGTCAGCGTCGACACGATGCGCGCCTCGGTGGCGCGCGCCTCGGTGGCGGCGGGCGCGCACCTGGTCAACGACGTGAGCGGCGGCCGGGCCGACCCCGCGATGGTGCCCGCGGTGGCGGCGGCGGGGGTGCCGTTCGTGGTGATGCACTGGCGCGGCCAGAGCATCGACATGAACGACAGGGCCGTCTACGCGGACGTGGTCGGCGAGGTGGTGGCGGAGCTGCGGACCAGCGTGGAACGGGCGGTCGCGGGCGGCATCGACCCCAAGCGGCTGATCGCGGACCCGGGCCTCGGCTTCGCCAAGCAGGCCGAGCACGATCTGGCCCTGGTCGCCGCGACCGGCCGGCTGCGCGCGGAGCTGGGGCTGCCGGTGCTGATCGCGGCCTCGCGCAAGCGGTTCCTGGGCCGGGCGCTGGCCCGGCCGGGTGCCGCGCCGCCGCCGGCGCGCGAGCGCGACGCGGCGACGGCCGCGGTGTCCGCGCTCGCGGCGCACGCGGGCGCGTGGGCGGTGCGCGTGCACGAGGTGCGGGCCAGCGCGGACGCGGTGCGGGTCGTCCGGGCCGTGGCGGGCGCGGCGGGCGCGGCGGGCGGCGCCCGGTGAGCGGGGCGCGGACGGACGTCGAGGCGGTTGCCGCGGCGAACACCGCGCTGTACGACGCGCTGGAGCGCGGCGACCTGGACGCCATGGCCGAGCACTGGCTGGCGGAGGACGTGAGCGTGGTGCACCCGGGCTGGCCGGTGATCAACGGGCGTGGCGAGGTGATCCGTTCCTATGCGCTGATCATGGCGAACACCGAGTACATCCAGTTCTTCCTGACCGACGTCGAGGTGTCGGTCCTCGGCGACACCGCGCTGGTGACCTGCACGGAGAACATCCTCAGTGGCGGCCCGGCGGAGGCCGACGGCTCGGCGGGGCCGCTGGTCGGCGGCCTGGTGGTGGCGACGAACGTCTTCCGCCGCGCCGGGGACGGCGGGTGGAAGGTGTGGTCGCACCACGGCTCCCCCGTGCTCATCGACCGGGAGGACGAGGACGAGGACGAGGACGAGCGCGGCGGGGACGGCGGTGAGGGGGAGGACGGCGGAGGGCTCACCGGAATCGGCTGACCGGTCCGCCCCCTCCGTTGCTGGCGCATCGGCCGATTGGGTACGGTCACCACACTGATGTGTATGTGTGCGATCGACCGGGGGAGTTCCGCGTGGCACTGGCGGATGAACACGTGAGGGACGAGGCCGGGGACGGCGGGACCGAGGCGGGCGCCGAGGGCGGCAAAGCCGAGGGCGGCAAAGAAGCGGAAAGCGTCGCTCCGCCCACCCGTTACCACATGATCACGCCGACGGACTGGTTCCGCATCCCCCTGCGCTCCGAGGAGAAGCGGGCCAGGGCCGTCGCCGTGCTGGTGGACCTCGCGTACCCGAACCGGGACGAAATGGCCACGAAGCGGCGCGAATTGCGCGAGCTCATGACCAATGTCACGGATTCCGCGGCCGAACGGGACGCCATCGAGATCTACCTCTCCACCCATGCGGCGCTCGGCGTGCCGATTCCCGCCAGCCTCATGGTGACGGCCGAGCCGGAGGACCCCTCGATGCCCCAGCAGTTGCCGACGGCCATGCTGGCCGACGGCATCCGGGACAAGTACCGCGGTGACGCCGACGTTTCGGTCGTGCAGCTGCCGTCCGGCGAGGCCGTGCGCAGCCGCCGACTCGAACTCAGCGACGATTCCAAGGAACTGGGACAGAGTGAAGAGCGTCCCAATACGTTGCTGGAGTTCTATCTGCCCGTGCCGCGCTCGACCGCGTGGCTGGTGCTGACGTTCAGCGCCCCGCTGCGGGAGCTGGCCGATGCGCAGGTGCAGATGTTCGATGCCATCGCCGGTTCGTTCCGGTGGTCGAAGTAGAAGTAGCGGGCGGCTGGCCGGACCCGCGAATGTGAGGAAAGAGGGGGAATGTCCGCCGACCTCGATGTCACCGTGGACGAAGTCCGCGAGCTGGCCAACAAGCTGCGCATGGTCGCCACCGAGTTCGAGAACTCGGAGGACATCGCGTCCGACTACGCCGACCAAGTGAGTCACGACGACCTGGCCCACGAGTTGGAGCAGTTCTCGGAGAACTGGCGAATACACCGCAACAAGCTGATGGAGAGCCTGGAGAGCTTCGTCGAGAAGGCCCAGCAGGCCGCCGACGGGTATGACGGCATCGAGGAGGAGCTGGTCCGCGCGCTCGAAGGGGGCAACGGGTGAGCGGCAGGCCGGCGGACTGGTTCCCGCTGAGGGAGGACGGGCGCGACCCGATCCCCGGGGACTGGGAGATGGTGCAGGAGGCCGCCGCGCGCTACCGGCGCACGGCGGACGCGATCGACCGCGCCCGCACGCTGCTTGGCGAGGTGACCGACAGCGAGAGCGGCTGGCAGTCCGATGCCGGCACGGCCTTCCGGGAGAAGGCCACCGAGCTGTCCGATGACGTCTGGAAGGCCTGGGGCCGCTACGACGCCGCCGCCACCGCGCTGGCCGGCTACTGGCCCGAGCTGCAGGAGGCGCAGAACGAGAGCCTCACGCTGCGCACCCAGGCCCAGGAGGCCCAGGAGCAGATCAACAGCCTGGGCAGCCGTCTTGAGGGTGCCGAGCGGGACGCGCAGGAGGCGGCCGACTCGGACGCCGACAATGCCGAGGACCTGGCCGACCAGGCCGACCAGCAGGTCAACAGCCTCCAGGGACAACTGGACGGCGCCCAGGCCGAGCTGAACCGGCTGCGGACCAGGCTGCGGGAGGTCATCGAGGACAAGGACGCCGCCGCACAGCGCGCCGCGGACGCCATCGGCGACTTCATCGGCGGCGACGGCCTGAAGGACGGCTTCTGGGACAGGGTCGGGGAAGTCCTCGACGTCATCAAGAACGTCCTCATCGTCATCGGGGAATGGGCCGGGAGGATCGCCGCCATCTGCGGGGTGCTTGCCTTGCTTGTCAGTTGGATTCCGGTCATCGGGCAGGCCCTGGCCGGAATCCTGGGCGTCATCGGGCTGGTGGCGGGCGTCTTCTCCCTGATCGGCAACGCCCTCCAGGGCAAGTGGCTGAACGTCGGCCTCGACCTCATCGGCATCCTCACCTTCGGCGCCGGCCGGGCTCTGACCTCGACGCTCGGCCGCGCGGGCGGTGTCGCCCGCTTCGGCGCGTTCCGCAACGTCATGCGCATCTCCACCGGCAACCGGGCCGCGCGGAACGCCATCGCGGCGGACGTCGTCGGCGACGGCGCCGCGCTGGCCGGCCGGGCCGGCGGCACGTTCGCCCGTCCGTCGGGCCTGCTGGGTTGGGGGCGCGCGGGATTCGGCGGCCTCGGCGGCGATGTGGCGCAGGGCATGAGCGTCCTGCGCCAAGGCAGCAACTGGGGCACCGGCTTCTCCCAGGGCCTCGCCGGGCTGCGGAACATCCCGGGCACCATCGGCGAAGCCGGTCTCGGGCGTTCGCTCCAGGCGGGCGCGCACCAGTTCTTCGGCCAGGCCGGTGCCGCGGATGACGCGCTGGCCCTGGGACGCGCGGCCAACGCCGGTGCGGACGTCGGCGGACTTGGCGCGTCGAGCGGCGCCGTCGCCGGGTCCGCCGCCGCAGGCGCCGCGGCCAGCAACATCGGCCTGTTCGGCGTGGAGGGCGTGGGCTCGCTTGCGGACTGGCCCGGCCTCTCCGACGGCGACCACCCGCTGGTGAACGAGACGGCGGGGGCCGGCGCACGGTGAACGCGGTGCAGCCCGCCCTGTTCGCGGCCCAGCGCCCTCTGGTGCGCTGGGGCGTGCTGCGGCGGGCGCGGGTCGCGGCCGAGGAGGGCCGGTTTGTGGTGCGCGGGCGTGCGCGCACCCACGCCTGGCCGCTGGGCCCGCGGGGCGTCGCCTCGGCCGTGCACCTCAAGGGGCGGCCCTGCTCCTCGGCGGCCCGCGCCAGGCTGCGGGACCTCGGCAAGGGCACGATCAACAAGTCCGGCGGCTGCGTACACCTTTGCGATAGCACAGGGCGGGCGCTCGCCTGCCTCGTGCCGAGCGACTGGCTGCCGAACGGGGCCGTGCCGGTGACGCTCGACGCGCCCGACACGTTCCCCTCGGTCAGGAACGACTCCAGGCGCGAGGACTTCCTCGAACTGTCCGGGATGGCCGACTTCCTGCGGCACCAGGGCCTTGCCGTGCACGAGTCCCCCGGGCAGGAGCCGCCGCGCGCCCCGGAGTTCGCGGGCACGCTGCGGCCAGGCCCCAGGGACGGGCCGGCGGTGCTGCTGCTGTTCTTCGCGCTCGCACAGCTTCTCGTGCTGACGCTCGCCGCCTTCGCGGTCGGCGGCTTCGGCTCGGGGGAGGGCGTCTGGCAGCTCCTGGTCTCCCTGCCGTTCCTGGTCTTCGCGCTGTGCACGGCCGGGGCCGCGTTCCTGCTCGGCCTCGCCGCGCCGCGCGGGGAGGAGCCGGCCGTGGCCGAGCTGCGGCCGAGCCCCGGCGTGCCGGTGACCCAGGGGTTCCTGCGCAGGTCGTCGCTCCGGCTGGTCGCGGACGCGCTCGAACTGCGCACCGCGCAGAACGTGAAGCGGCGCCTGCCGCCGCCCGGCGACCCGGTGCTCGGGGTGCGGGAGGCCGTGGTGCTCCAGGACGGCGGGCGGCCGTGGGGCGTCGCTTTCGTCGACAGGCGGCAGGCGGTGCTGGCGTTCCTGCACGGGGACACCTGGTTCGGCGGTGACCCGCAGCTGACGCGGCTCGCGGACTTCTGCCACCGGGCGGGGATCGGCCTGCGCCGGCAGGCGCTGCGTGCCTTTCCCGGCCGGCAGGAGGCGGACCGCACCGCGCGCCCGTGGCGCACGGGCGACTACGCGCTGAACGACACGTTCGCCTACTCGGCGCTGATGGCGTCGGTGGTGGCGGTGGGTGTGGTCCCGGCCTTCTTCGTCGGGGCGGGCGGCGATGTGGAGGGACCGCTGTTCCTCGTCATCTTCGGACTGGCGTTCGCCATCGGTGCCGTACCGTACGCGGTCAGGGGCGCCGTCCGGAAGTGGTCGCTGAACCGGCTGGTCCAGGCCGGACCGGCACCGAACATGGAGCCCGGGGGAGCGGCCTCCGGCGGAAAAGGAGCTGCGACGCCGTGACCGATGCGCTGACCAAGGAGCCCGCCCACCCGTGGGTGGCCGCGTTCCAGCATCCGGAGGAGTTCTGGATTCAGCTGGACATGAAGGCCACCGACACGGCCGAGCAGGCCGCCCAGACGGTAGCCGACCGCGGTGGCGAGCTGAGCCAGGACTACGCGGAGGCGGTGTACCCGGAGTTGCAGGTGATCCGCGACGGCGCGCTGGAGCGCGAGGCGTCGCCCATCGCCGTTTACGTGCCGCCGGAGCCGCTCAGTTCGCGACCGCTGGTACCGGTCACCGCGTTCGTCGCGCCGGTGCCCGCGCCCGCGGACCAGAGCACGGTCGAGGCGATGGCCGCGCTCGCGGCCCAGCCGCAGCCCTACCGTTACCGCGACCCCCTCGTCAGCATCGTCGAACTGCCCGCAGGACCGGCCTGCCGCGTGCACGAACTGGTGCTGAACGAGCGGAGCGAGGACGGCCGCCGGGTGATGAACGAGTACGTTTCGTATTACGTGGTGCCGCCCGGCTACGACCAGGGCTTCGTCGAACTGACGGTCACCTGGTCGAGCCCGACGCTCGGTGCGTCGATGGAGGAGACGGCCGACGACATCGCGGGCACGCTGACCATCCAACCCAACGAATCGCCAGGGGGCGAGTCATGACCAGCGCCGAGCCGGAGTACGTCTTCGATCAGGTGCAGATAGGCAAGGGCCTCAAGCCCGTTGCCCAGCACGGCTACGTGATCGTCGACAAGGGCACGCTGACGCTGCTCGGCAGCGACCAGCAGCCCATCGACAGTTCCCCGCTGCCCCAGGTGGCGGGCAACCTCGTGCGGTTCACCCGCGGCAAGACCGTGGCCCTCACGGTGAACGGCACCAAGTACAACGTCTCGCCCGGCTGGGGAGCGCGCGGCATCTTCGTGCTGCCCGGCGACAGCGAGCACGTCAAGACGGCCGCCGAGGCCCTGCTGAAGCTCGTCGCGGCCGGCGGCGGCCGGACGTCCTGAGCCGCACGCCCGCCAACTGACCCGCCAACTGACCCGCCACTGACCGGCCGGAGCCGGTCGGTGGCGGCCGGTCAGTGGCGGTCGGCCGGTCAGTCCCGGCCGGTGAGCCAGCGTTCGGGAGCCGCGGCCCTGCGCCCGAGGCGTGAACGTCTCGCCTGCGCCGCCACCTCGCGCGCCGCGTACGCGGCGTCCGCCAGGCGCGCGGTCGCCGTGCCGTTCGCGCCGTGGTCCACATGGATGTCCGCGAGCCGCAGCCGCTGCATCCACGGGCCCTGCGTCATCCGGACGCTCTGCACCTTCGCGTGCGGCACCAGCGTGTGCGTGCGCCGCAGGCGCCCCCGCCGCGCCACGAACACCGTGTCCGTGACGCCGTGCCCGTAGCCGACGCGCCACACCGGCAGCGCCCAGCGGGCGCGGCGCGGCGCCCGGCCGACCGAGGCCAGCGCCTCGCCGATGTCGACCGCGGGCAGGATGCGGCCGATCAGCGCGGCGGCCACCTCCCGGCTGGCGACCGGCAGCAGCAGACCGCTCTCGTTCCCCGCGCCGGCGACTTCCAGCTCGACCCTGACCCAGCCGCGCGACCGCCACAGCAGCGGCTCCACCAGCCGCACCGACTGCACCCGGCCGGGCGGCACGGTCGCGTGGTCGCGCTGGAGCAGGCCGTGGTCGAGCCGCAGCCCGTCGGGCGACTCGCCGACCGTCCAGCCGTACTGGCTCAGGAAGCTGCCGAGCCCGGCGCGCCAGATCGCGGCCAGCATGGGCAGCACGACGACCAGCGCGGCGAAGACGCTGGAGGTCGCCGTCCAGATCAGCGGCGTGACGACCACGGCGAGCAGCAGGAAACCCCAGGTGGAGCCGAGCAGCGCCAGCGCCCACGCCAGGGTGCGCGAATCGACCTGGAACAGCTCCCTGGCCGGTGCCTCGCCCGCGGTCGGCGCCGCCTCCGGCGCGATCCCCGCGGCGCGGGCCAGCAACTCCGCGCGCAGCTCCCGGGCCTCGTTCTCGTCGAGGAACGCCAGCTCGTCCGCCGAGCCGGAGCCGACCACGTCCATCTTCAGCTTCGCCACGCCCAGCGCCCTGGCCAGCAGCGGCCGGGTGATGTCGATCGACTGGATGCGGTCGAGGCGCAGGTGCGCGGCCCGGCGGAACAGCAGTCCCGTGCGGATGCGCAGCTCCGTGTCGGTGACCAGATAGCGGGTGACGCGCCAGGAAAGCCAGCCGTAACAGGCCGCGCACAGCAGCACCGCCAGCACCATCAGCGCCGGCCAGACCAGGCCGAGCGAGCCCGACCAGGAGCCGATCTGGTCGGCGTTCTGGAGCGCCACGGCGAACAGGCCGGCCAGCGGCGCCCAGGCCCGCCGCCACGGCGTGAGCGGATGCAGCCGCTTGCCCTGGCCCGCGGGGAACTCCTCCGAGCCGTCGCTCACGTCACAGCCCCGCCGAACGGGCCTCGCCCAGCTCCGTGAGCCGGTCGCGCAGCCGCTCCGCCTCGGCCGGGTCGAGGCCGGGCACGGTCGCGTCGGTGGCCGCCGCCGCGGTGTGCAACTGGAGCCGCGCCAGGCCGAATTTCCGCTCCAGCGGCCCCGAGGTCACCTCGACCAGCTGCATCCGGCCGTAGGGCACCACGGTCAGCTTGCGCCACAGCACGCCGCGGCTGATCAGCAGGTCGTCGTCGCGCTCCAGGTACCGCCAGGACTGCCAGTTGCGGCCGAGGGCGCCCCAGCCCCACCCGGCCGCGGCCAGCGGCGGCACCGCGAGCAGCGCCCAGATCCCGGCGCCGAGCAGCGGCGGCAGCAGGCCGCCGGCCACCGCGAGCGGCATCAGCCAGATCACGAGGAGCAGCCGCCGCATGCGCAGCAGCGCGGGCCGGACCGGCTGCCAGTCCTCGTCGGCCGCATCGGACCCCCCGTCGTGTGGTCCTTGTGCCACCGTGTCCATAGTCCGCAAGCTTAGAGCGGGTACGGGCGGCGCGGAGAGGTGGAAGACTGACGCGCATGGCGGAGACGACGGTCGGAGTCGGCGGGGCCGCGGAGAGCACCGACATGGTGCTGAACATCGGGCCGCAGCACCCCGCGACGCACGGAGTACTGCGGTTGCGTCTGGTGCTCGACGGGGAGCGCATCTCCCACGCCGAGCCGGTGATCGGCTACATGCACCGGGGCGCGGAGAAGCTGTTCGAGGCGCGGGACTACCGGCAGATCATCGTGCTGGCCAACCGGCACGACTGGCTGTCCGCCTTCGCCAACGAGCTGGGCGTGGTGCTCGCCGTCGAGCGGATGCTCGGCATGGAGGTCCCCGAGCGCGCCGTGTGGCTGCGGACGCTGCTCGCCGAGCTGAACCGGGCGCTCAACCACCTGATGTTCCTCGGCTCCTACCCGCTCGAACTGGGCGGCCTGACGCCGATCTTCTACGCCTTCACCGAACGGGAGAGCCTCCAGCAGGTCATGGAGGAGGTCTCGGGCGGTCGGATGCACTACATGTTCAACCGGGTGGGCGGCCTGAAGGACGAGCTGCCCGCCGGCTGGTCCGGCCGCGCCAGGGAGGCCGTCGCGGCCGTCCGCGGGCGGCTGGGCCGGTTCGACGACCTGCTGCTGGGCAACGAGGTGTTCCGGGCCCGCACCCGCGGCGTCGGCGTGCTGGGCCGCGAGGCCGTGCACGCCTACGGGGTGTCCGGGCCGATCGCGCGGGCCAGCGGCGTCGACTTCGACCTGCGCCGCGACGAGCCGTACCTGGCCTACGGCGAGCTGGGCGACGTGCTGCGCGTCGAGACCAGGGAGGCGGGCGACTGCCTCGCCAGGTTCGAGGTGCTGCTCGGCCAGACGCGGAACGCCCTTGACCTCGCCGACGCGTGCCTGGACCGGCTGGCCGAGCTGCCGCCAGGACCGGTGAACCAGCGGCTGCCGAAGGTGCTGAAGGCGCCCGAGGGCGCCACCTACGCCTGGACGGAGAACCCGCTCGGCATCAACGGGTACTACCTGGTCTCGAAGGGCGAGAAGACCCCGTACCGGCTGAAGCTGCGCTCCGCCTCGTTCAACAACATCCAGGCGCTCGGCGAGCTGCTGCCGGGGACGCTGGTCTCCGACATGGTGGCGATCCTCGGGTCGTTCTTCTTCGTCGTCGGCGACATCGACAAGTAGTTCGACAAGTAGTTCGACACGTAGATCGACAAGTGGCCCGTGGGGCGTCAGGGCAGCGGACTCGCGATGCCGGCGGGCTGCACCAGCCAGGTGAAGCCGCCGAGGCCCGCCGGGTCGGTCAGCTCGGCCGCCTGGCCCGCGCGGCCGAGCGCCCGCAGGTAGGCCGCCGGGTCCTCGGTGGCCAGCGAGAGCGGCGGGCGCCGCCCGTCCACCCCCAGCGCGCGCAGCGCGGCGCGCTGCGGCAGCAGCACCGCGCCCGGCCCCGCGCAGGCGTCGAGCGCCACGTGCGCCGTCAGGTCGCAGCCGCCGTCGGGCACCGGCCGCACCGTGCGCCCGTCCCGGTAGCCGGTCAACGTGCCGAGCGGCGGGCGCCGTTCGCGGGTGTGGGCGTAGTCGACGGCCACCGCGAGGCCGCGCGCCAGGCTGCCCGCCGCGGCCGCCCAGGCCGCGTCGCGCGGGCGGCCGATCTCCGCCCGCGTTCCCGGCTCCGGCGGGGCCGGCCACCAGCGGCGCAGCCACGCGGCGTCGGCGCCCAGGACCGGGGCGCCGAGCCGTTCCTCCCCGGTCCGCGTCACCAGCACGTAGCGCGGCACGCCGTCCGGGTCCGTCTCGGCGACGTCGAGCGGCACGTTGTCCAGCCACTCGTTGGCGAACAGCAGCCCCTCCGTGCCCTCCGGCGGCTGCGTGCGCCACTCGATCCGCGGGTCGAGGCCCGGCGGGCGCGGCGCCCGTTCGACCGCGCAGGGGCGCAGCCGGTCCGCCACCGCCTCCGGCAGCGCCGCCACGACGCCCGCGACCAGCTCGCCGCGGCCCGCCCCGACGTCGGTGAACGTCAGCACGGCCGGCTGTCCCAGCGCCCGGTCCACGCGTATCAGCAGCCGCGCGACGGCCCACGCGAACTGCGGCGACGCGTGCACCGCCGTTCTGAAGTGCGCGGCCGGCGCCTCCCTCACGAAGAAGCCCCCGGGCCCGTACAGCGCCCGCTCGGCGGCGGCCCGCCACGGCGCGGCAGGCTCATCGACTCTCACCACGTTCCCCACCCATCGTCCACCTTGAGGAGTAGTTGACGGCTTCACGTATCGGTCGTCCGGTTGACTCCCGAGCTGCACATCATGCCTACTCTGGGTGACGTGAACCGGCTTTACGACTTCCTGCGCCGTCACCCGACCTGGGTCGACGGCTCCTGGGCGTTCGTACTGCTGCTCGTCTCCTTCATGGCGATCGCCCTGGGCGAGGAGAACGGCGGGTACCAGCGGCCGGAGTGGCGCGGCATGTTCGCGGCCGTGTTGCTCGCCGTGGTCGTGACCCTGCGCCGCCGCAAGCCGGAGCACATGCTCGTCCTCGCCATCGGCACCGGCCTGTACCAGCTGGCGGCGGACGTCCCGCCGCTCCCGGCCAACTTCGCGTTCCTCGTCATCATCTTCACCGTCGCCTCCCGCCCGTCGCGCGGCCCCTCGTGGCTGGCGCTCGGCATGTCGCTCGGCGCCCCCACCCTGTCCTCCCTGCGCTGGCCCAACGAGACGGAGGGGCAGTCCGCGGCCGAGACGGTTGTCAGTATCGTCTTCCTCACCATCGCGTTCTGCCTGGCCTGGGTGCTCGGCGATTCCCTGCGCACCCGCCGCGCCTACTGGGCCGAGCTGGAGCAGCGGGCGCACCGCCTGGAGATGGAGCGGGAGACGCAGGCGCGCATGGCGGTGGCCGCCGAGCGGGCGCGCATAGCCCGCGAGCTGCACGACGTCGTCGCGCACAACGTGTCGGTGATGGTCGTGCAGGCCGACGGCGCCGCCTACGTGCTGGACACCGCGCCCGACCAGACGCGGAACGCGCTCCAGACGATCTCCGGCACCGGCCGCCAGGCGCTGACCGAGATGCGGCGCCTGCTCGGGGTGCTGCGCAGCGAGACGGGCGAGGGTACGGCACAGGACTACGTGCCCCAGCCCGGCGTGGAGCAGCTGGCCGACCTGGTCGACCAGGTCAGGGACACCGGGCTGCCGGTGGACTTCCGCATAGAGGGCACCCCGCGGCCCCTGCCGAGCGGCGTCGAGCTGACCGCGTACCGCATCGTGCAGGAGGCGCTGACCAATTCGCGCAAGCACGGCGGCCCGGACGTCGGCGCCACCGTCAGGCTGGCGTACGGTCCTGACGCGCTGACCGTCCTCGCGGAGGACGACGGGCGCGGCGCGCAGCGCGAGCTGTACGAGGAGCGCGGCCTCGACGGGCTCGGGCACGGGCTGATCGGCATGCGGGAGCGGGTGGGTATGGTCGGCGGCGTGCTGGTGGCGGGGCCGCGGCCGGGCGGCGGCTTCCGGATCAGCGCCACGCTGCCGCTGACGGGCGTCGAATGACCGGCGCGAAGGACACGAAGCGCGAAGGACACGAAGGGGGAACGACCATGCCGATCCGCGTGATGCTCGTCGACGACCAGGTGCTGCTGCGCACCGGCTTCAAGATGGTGCTGGCCGCGCAGCCGGACATGGAGGTCACCGCGGAGGCCGGGGACGGCGCCGAGGCCCTGGAGGTGCTGCGCTCCACCGCGATCGACATCGTGCTGATGGACGTGCGCATGCCGCGCCTGGACGGTGTGGAGGCCACCCGGCGCATCTGCCAGGGCGGCGAGGGCGGCCCAGGCGAGCCCAAGGTCCTCATCCTGACGACGTTCGACCTCGACGAGTACGCGTTCTCCGGGCTCAAGGCGGGCGCGGCCGGGTTCATGCTGAAGGACGTCCCGCCGGACGAGCTGCTGGGCGCGATCCGCTCGGTGCACAGCGGCGACTCGGTCGTCGCCCCCTCCACCACCCGCCGCCTGCTCGACCGGTTCGTGACGCTGCTGCCCGTTCCCGACCAGAACGCGCACCCCGAGCTCGATCAGCTGACCGACCGTGAGCGGGAGGTACTCATGCTGATCGCCCAGGGCCTGTCGAACGGGGAGATCGCCACGTCGCTGTTCGTGTCCGAGGCGACGGTGAAGACGCATGTCGGCCGCATCCTCGCGAAGTTGGGCCTGCGCGACCGCGTGCAGGCCGTGGTGCTCGCCTACGAGACCGGGCTGGTCAGGGCGGGCGGGCGCTGACGCCGGGCGGGACGGGCCCCGGGCCGTGGCGGGCGGCCTTAAGCTGGAGCGACGTCCGGTACCGAGTACGGGGACCGGAACGCGCGAAGAAAGAGGCTCTCCCGCCGTGAACGCCGCCGCCAACTCCCCCAGGGGTACCGAGGCGCGCGACCGCCCCGCCCGTCTGCGGGTCGGCGTCGTGGGCGCCGGCCGGGTCGGGCCCGCGCTCGCGGCCGCGCTGAGCCTGGCCGGGCACCGCCCGGTGGCCGCCTCCGGCGTCTCCGACGCCTCCCGCCGCCGCGCCGAGGCGCTGCTGCCCGGGGTGCCGCTGGTCGCCCCCGACGAGGTACTGGCCCGCGCGGACCTGGTGCTGCTGACCGTTCCCGACGACGCGCTGCCCGGGCTGGTCGCCGGCCTGGCCGAGACCGGCGCGGTGCGCCCCGGCCAGCTGCTCGTGCACTCCTCCGGCCGGTACGGTGCGGGCGTCCTGGCCCCCGCGCTGCGCGCCGGCGGGCTGCCGCTCGCGCTGCACCCCGCGATGACGTTCACCGGCACCCCGGTCGACGTGCAGCGGCTCGCGGGCTGCTCGTTCGGCGTCACCGCGCCCGCCGAGCTGCGGCTGGCCGCCGAGGCGCTGGTCATCGAGATGGGCGGCGAGCCGGAGTGGATCGAGGAGGGGGCCCGCCCGCTGTACCACGCGGCGCTCGCCCTCGGCGCCAACCACCTGGTCACGCTTGTCGCGCAGGCCCTTGAGCTGCTGCGCACCGCGGGCGTCTCCGCGCCCGACCGTATGCTCGGGCCGCTGCTCGGAGCGGCGCTCGACAACGCGCTGCGTTCCGGCGACGCCGCCCTGACCGGCCCGGTCGCACGCGGGGACGCGGGAACGGTCGCCGCCCACGTCGCCGAGCTGCGCGCCCACGCCCCGCAGGCGCTGGCCGGCTACCTCGCGATGGCCCGCACGACCGCGGACCGCGCCCTGGACCGCGGCCTGCTGAAGCCGGAGCTGGCCGAGGCGCTGCTCGGGGTGCTGGCGGACGGTGCCGCGGGCGGGAGCGCCGCGGGCACGGACGACGGAGGAGAACGATGACCATAGCCGTGGCGCGCCGCGCCGAGGACCTGCACGCCCAGTACCGTCCCGGCGCGCCGCGCGCCGTCGTGATGACGCTTGGCGCCCTGCACGAGGGCCACGCGGCGAACATCCACGCCGCGCGCGAGCGGGTCGGGCCGGACGGGCAGATCGTCGTCACCGTGTACGTGAACCCGCTCCAGTTCGGCGCGGGCGAGGACTTCGACCGCTACCCGCGGACCCTCGACGCCGATGTGCAGCTCGCCGGGGCCGCGGGCGCCGACCTCGTCTTCGCGCCCGCGGACGACGTGATGTACCCGGCGGGCCGGCCCCTGATCCGCATCGCGGCGGGGCCCCTGGGCGAGCGCCTGGAGGGCGCCTCCCGCCCCGGCCACTTCGACGGCATGCTGACCGTCGTCGCCAAGCTGCTGCACCTCACCCGGCCGGATTACGCGCTGTTCGGCGAGAAGGACGCGCAGCAGCTCGCGCTCATCCGCCGCATGGTGCGCGACCTCGACTTCCCCGTGGAGATCGTGCCCGTCGCCACCGTCCGCGAGCCCGACGGCCTGGCCCTCTCCAGCCGCAACCGGTACCTGTCCCCGGCGGAGCGCACCACGGCGCTCGCGCTGTCGGGAGCGCTGTTCGCGGCGCGCGGGCACCGCGCGCCCGCGGCGGCGCGCGCCGCGGCCCGGGGCGTTCTCGACGCCGCCGCGGCGCTCGACCCGCCGCTGGCCCTCGACTACCTGGTCCTGCTCGACCCGGCGGACCTGACCGAGGTGCCGGACGGCTACCGCGGCGAGGCGATCATGGCGGTGGCCGCCCGGGTGGGCACCACCCGGCTCATCGACAACGTTCGCCTCGCCCTGGGCGGGAACGCATGACCGTCCGCGCGGGCATACCCCTGCCCGCCGCGCTGCCCGCCCCCGCGCCCGGCTGGGCGATCGGCGCCGACGTGGTCGTCGTCGGTTCGGGCGTCGCCGGGCTCACCGCCGCGCTGCGCTGCGCCGCCGGGGGCCTGCGTACCGTGATCGTCACCAAGGCCCGCCTCGACGACGGCTCCACGCGCTGGGCGCAGGGCGGCATCGCCGCCGCCCTCGGCGAGGGCGACAGCCCGGACCAGCACCTGCGGGACACGCTCGTGGCCGGTGCCGGGCTGTGCGACGAGACCGCGGTCGGCGCGCTGGTGTCCGAGGGTCCGGACGCGGTGCGCCGGCTCATCGCCCTGGGCGCGCGGTTCGACGAGGAGGCCGACGGCCGGATCTCCCTGACCCGGGAGGGCGGCCACCACCGGCGTCGCATCGCGCACGCCGGGGGCGACGCCACCGGCGCGGAGATCTCGCGGGCCCTGGTGGCCGCGGTCCGGCGGGCGGGCATCGACACCGTCGAGAACGCCCTGGCCCTCGACCTGCTGAAGGACGCCGAGGGCCGGACGGCCGGGGTCACCCTGCACGTGATGGGGGAGGGGCGGCAGGACGGCGTGGGCGCCGTGCACGCCCCGGCCGTGGTGCTGGCCACCGGCGGCATGGGGCAGGTGTTCTCCGCCACCACCAACCCGGCGGTCTCGACCGGCGACGGGGTGGCGCTCGCGCTGCGCGCGGGCGCGGAGGTCTCCGACCTGGAGTTCGTGCAGTTCCACCCCACGGTGCTGTTCCTCGGCCAGGGGGCCGAGGGCCGGCAGCCGCTGATATCCGAGGCGGTCCGCGGCGAGGGGGCGCACCTGGTCGACGGCGCCGGCGTCCGTTTCATGGCCGGACAGCACGAGCTGGCCGAGCTGGCGCCCCGCGATGTCGTCGCCAAGGCCCTCACGCGCCGCATGCGCGAGCAGGGCACGGACCACATGTACCTGGACGCCCGGCACTTCGGCGCCGCGATGTGGCGGCGCCGCTTCCCCACGATCCTGGCCGCCTGCCGCGCCCACGGCATCGACCCGGTGACCGCGCCGGTGCCGGTGGCGCCCGCCGCCCACTACGCCTCCGGCGGCGTCCGCACCGACCTGGCGGGCCGCACCACGGTGCCCGGCCTCTACGCCTGCGGTGAGACGGCCTGCACCGGGGTGCACGGCGCGAACCGCCTGGCCTCCAACTCCCTGCTGGAGGGCCTGGTCTTCGCCGAACGCATCGCCGCGGCCGTCGCGGCGGACCGGCCGGCCGCGGGCCCGCCCGTTCCCGCGCCGCCGCCCGGTGGGCCCGGGCTGCTGCCCACCGGGGCGAGGACGGCGATCCAGCGCGCGATGACCGCGGGTGCCGGGGTGCTGCGTTCCGCGGCGGGTCTCGCCGCCGCGGCGGCAGACCTCGACCGGCTGGCGGCGGACACCGACAGGAAGCCGGCCGAGCCGGGCACGGACACCTGGGAGACGGCTAACCTGCACCTGGTGGCCCGGGTCCTGGTCGCCGTGGCCGCGCTGCGCCCCGAGACCCGCGGCTGTCACTGGCGCGAGGACCACCCGGAGCGGGACGATGCCCACTGGCGGCGCCACCTCGTCGCCACGCTGGCCCCGGCCGCCGAGGGCTCGGCCCTCGCCGTTCACCCCACCGGCACGACCGCGTTCCCTGCCACCCGCGCCCCGTCGGCCGCGCAGGACCCACCGACCTCCGCACCGCACCGCGCGGACGGAGCAGCGAAATTGGAGACCCACGAGCCGTGACCAGCCCCGACACCCCTCCCGCCAGGCCCGTTGAGCTGACCCTGCTGCCGCTCGGCGCGCGGCCCGGCGAAGAACCGGCGGCCGGCGGCTGCGGCGCGGGCTGCGGCTGCGGCGCCGGGGACGAGGCCGCGGCGCACGACCCGCTGGAGTGCGGGCTCGACCCGGACCTGGCCGACCTGCTCGCGGCCGGCGGCCTCGACCCGGTGCACGTCGAGGACGTGGCGCATCTGGCGGTCGAGGAGGACCTGGACAACGGGGTGGACGTCACGACCGTGGCGACCGTTCCCGAGGAGGCGGTGGCCACCGGGGACTTCGTCGCCAGGCAGGCCGGGACGGTGGCGGGGCTGCACGTCGCCGAGGCGGTGCTGTCGATCGTGTGCACCGACGAGTTCGAGGTGGAACGGCACGTCGCGGACGGCGACCGCGTCGTGCCGGGCCAGGTGCTGCTCTCCGTGACCACCCGCACCCGGGACCTGCTCACCGGCGAGCGCAGCGCGCTGAACCTGCTGTGCCGCCTGTCCGGGATCGCCACCGCCACCGCGGCCTGGGCGGACGCCCTGGCCGGCACCTCGGCCAGGGTCCGCGACACCCGCAAGACGACGCCGGGGCTGCGGTCCCTGGAGAAGTACGCCGTGCGCTGCGGCGGGGGCGTCAACCACCGCATGTCCCTGTCCGACGCCGCGCTCATCAAGGACAACCACGTGATCGCCGCGGGTGGAGTCGCGGAGGCGTTCCGCAAGGTCCGCGAGGAGTTCCCCGGCGTGCCGGTCGAGGTCGAGGTGGACCGCCTGGACCAGATCGAGCCCGTGCTCGCCGAGGGCGCCGACCTGATCCTGCTGGACAACTTCACGCCCGAGGCCACCGCGGAGGCCGTGGCGCTCGTCGCGGGCCGCGCCGCCCTGGAGTCCTCCGGCCGCCTCGGCCTCGACACCGCGCGCGCCTACGCGGACGCGGGCGTCGACTACGTGGCGGTCGGTGCGCTCACCCACTCCGCCCCGATCCTGGACATCGGGCTCGACCTCCGCCCCGAGAGGCGCGACTGACCATGCTGCTCACTATCGACGTCGGCAACACGCACACCGTCCTCGGCCTGTTCGACGGCGAGGAGATCGTGGAGCACTGGCGCATCTCCACCGATGCCCGGCGCACTGCCGACGAGCTCGCGGTGCTGCTCCAGGGCCTGATGGGGATGCATCCGCTGCTCGGCGACGAGCTGGGCGACGGCATCGACGGCATCGCGATCTGTTCCACCGTGCCCTCCGTGCTGCACGAGCTGCGCGAGGTGACGCGGCGCTACTACGGGGACATTCCGGCCGTGCTGGTCGAGCCGGGCGTCAAGACGGGCGTGCCGATCCTCACGGACAATCCGAAGGAGGTCGGCGCGGACCGGATCATCAACGCGGTGGCCGCCGTCGAGCTGTACGGCGGCCCGTGCATCGTCGTCGACTTCGGCACGGCCACCACGTACGACGCGGTCTCGGCGCGCGGGGAGTACGCGGGCGGGGCGATCGCGCCGGGCATCGAGATCTCGGTGGAGGCCCTGGGCCTGCGCGGCGCGCAGCTGCGGAAGGTGGAGCTGGCCAGGCCGCGGCACGTGATCGGGAAGAACACGGTGGAGTCGATGCAGTCCGGCATCCTGTACGGCTTCGCCGGGCAGGTGGACGGCATGGTGGAGCGCATGTCGCGGGAGCTGGCGGACGACCCGGACGACGTGACGGTGATCGCGACGGGCGGCCTGGCGCCGATGGTGCTGCGCGAGTCGACGGTGATCGACGAGCACGAGCCGTGGCTGACCCTGGTCGGCCTCCGGCTGGTGTACGAGCGGAACGTGTCGCGTTCCTGACGTCACCCGCCCGGGGAAACACGCCGTTGGCCGACGAATAGCGGCAGTTTGTCTGCTTACCACTTAATGTCGGTTTATGGTTACGTCGAACGGTTCCCAGGGTTCCCGGGGTGCCCGCACCGCGGGCGGTGACGGGAACGAGAACGCTGAACAGCAGCCGCGCCGGCCCGCCACGGGCCGCCCCGTGCCGACCCCGGCGGAGGTCTTCCCCCCGCACCGCAAGCGCCAGGCCCCGCCGCCCGGACAGCAGGGGCAGCCGCCCGCGCGGCGTGACGAGGGCGGCGGCGCCGACGGGGGCGGGGACGCGCAGGACGGGAGGAGTGGGGAAAACTCCCCGCAAGGCGGTCGGTAGGCTGGGGAACGGCTCGCCCGAGCGCGTTCTAGGAGGCCGATCGCTGTGGACTACGTCGCCGCACTCTTTCCGCCGGCCGTGATGGCCGTCGGCTTCACCTGGCTGATCGTGACGATCATCAGGACCCAGGGTGGCGTCAACAAGTACAAGGAGGATGCCGCCGTCGACGCGGCGCTCGCCGCGCGGGCCGCGGGCGAGGGCGAGCAGCCCGCCGAACGCCGCGCCTGACGGCGTTCCCTCGCGTTCCGGCGCCGCCTCCCCGCGGCGCCCTCCCCTCTTCCCCGGTGCGCCCCGTCCGCGCCGCCACGCGCCGTTCCGCGCCGCCTCGCGCCGTACCGGGCTGCCTCGCGCCGTACCGCGCGCCGGGGCTTCTCGCGTTCCCTTCCGCTCCCCTGCGGGGATGGTGGCCATACGTCGGACCTGTCCGTTTTGTCGCCACCGGGCTATTCTTCATCCTGTGCCTCGGCCATTGGGAGAGCTGGAAGACGCGGTGATGAGCCGCGTATGGGAGTGGAACCGGCCCGTCACGGTGCGGGAAGTTCTCGAAGATCTGCGGCGGGAGCGTTCGATCGCCTATACGACGGTGATGACCGTCTTGGACAACCTGCACCAGAAGGGCTGGGTCCGGCGCGAGCAGGAGGGCCGGGCCTATCGCTATGAGGCGATCTCCACTCGCGCTGCGTACTCGGCGGCATTGATGAATGACGCGTGGTCCGAGAGTGACAACCCGGCCGCCGCGCTGGTGGCTTTCTTCGGCATGATGTCGGCCGGGCAGACCGAGGCATTGCGCGACGCGCTGCGGGTGGTGGATGTGTCGGGAGTACCCGGATCACATGCTCCCGCCCCCGAAGACGAAGGTGAAGGCACGCAGCGATAGCCTCGCGGTTGTGCCGGATACCTCGAGCGAAGTTACTGTCCGCCGTGCCAGGACTACAGATGTCCCGGCGGTGCGCCGGCTGATCGACGGCTACTCGCGGGGCGGCATCCTGCTCGACAAGGCGACAGTGACGCTTTACGAGGACATTCAGGAGTTCTGGGTGGCCGAGCGGGACCACGACGCACGGGTGGTCGGCTGCGGGGCCCTGCACGTGATGTGGGAAGACCTGGCGGAGGTGCGCACGCTCGCGGTGGACCCGCTGCTGAAGGGCAGGGGGGTGGGGCATCAGGTGCTGGAGAAGTTGCTGCTGACGGCCCGCAGGCTCGGCGTGCGGCGCATTTTCTGCCTGACCTTCGAAGTGGAGTTCTTCGCCCGCCACGGCTTCCGGGAGATCGGCGACGCCCCGGTGGATGGCGATGTCTACAGTGAGCTGCTGCGTTCCTATGACGAGGGAGTGGCCGAGTTCCTGGGGCTGGAACGGGTGAAGCCCAACACCTTGGGCAACAGTCGGATGCTGCTGCATCTCTGATTGAGGCGATAGGTGGTGCTTATGTCCGAATCGTCCCGCCGTGTCTTATCGCATGCACAGTAAAGGGGCTCCGGGGTTTGTGTTTTTCCGGCAATGGCGGTTTGATTACATCCGCAGTACAACAGTCATTGGTATTCAGCGACGATGAATGAGGAGTAGCCCGGTGGCACAGAAGGTTCAGGTCCTTCTCCTCGATGACCTCAGCGGTGGCGAGGCGGACGAGACCGTTACGTTCGCGCTCGACGGGAAGACTTACGAGATCGACCTCAACTCCGATAACGCGGACAAGCTCCGCAACGCCCTGGAGCCCTATGTCAAGGCCGGCCGCCGTGCCGGTGGTGGCAGGGCCGCCAGGGGGCGGGCCCGCGCGGCCGCGACGGGCGGCGGGAGCAGCAGCCAGGACACGGCGAAAATTCGGGCCTGGGCGAAGGAAAACGGATACGAGGTCAATGACCGGGGCCGTGTTCCCGCCAACATTCGCGAGGCCTACGAGAAGGCCGGCGTCTGAAGTAGCGACCGGGTGCCACGGGCCGGCCGTGTCCGGTGGCGCTCAGTCGCGGCGGCGCCCGCCGGGCCGTACCGGCTCCGGCGAGCTCGGGCGCCGCGCGCAGTTCATCTCCCTGTCCGGGGGGTCGTGCAGGCGGACGGCCCCCCGAGGAGTGCCCGGCGGCGGCGCGCAGCCGCTCCGGGCCCGCGGGCCCTCGCCCGCCGTCCCGCCTCCGTGCCCCGGCGGCCCCCTCGTTCCCACTCGCCCCTCGCGCGCGGGCGCAGGCGCCCCGCGCCCGGAGCGGCGCGTGGTCGCGGCCGCGGTCGCGGTCGCGGAATCGTGAGTGTCATGCCGTGAGCAACCCGGTTCCGTACGGAAGAGTTACGCGTGGTCCGCGTCCCGCTGCGCGCCGTGATCCCGTTCGCCTGTAGCGGATGTCCGTGGCTGGTACGGCATGGAGTGTCAGCCTGGAGGGGTAGGCAGTTCTTAACAGATGATGGGTCACTCATGGATGGGGGGCGGTGACAGTGGGGCCGGGAGTGTCGGTCAGGGGCGTTCGCCATCGGCGTAGTCGCCCCGTGCGCCGGGGCTTGGCCTGCGGGAACATCGTCTCGCACCCTGGGGTTGGAACTGTTGTCGCCTGTTCGGGGCACGACGCCGGGGACAGGAGCACACAGTTGGAATGAGCGGTCCCCCGTTGCGGGACTAAGCTGCGGAAGGACAGGGAGGGGACCGACCCCTTTACTGCCTGACCGCTCTGAGGAGCGATTAACGATGTTCGAGAGGTTCACCGACCGCGCGCGGCGGGTTGTCGTCCTGGCTCAGGAAGAAGCCCGGATGCTCAACCACAACTACATCGGCACCGAGCACATCCTCCTGGGCCTGATCCACGAGGGTGAGGGTGTCGCCGCTAAGGCCCTGGAGAGCCTCGGGATCTCGCTTGAGGCGGTCCGCCAGCAGGTGGAGGAGATCATCGGTCAGGGCCAGCAGGCCCCGTCCGGCCACATTCCCTTCACCCCCCGGGCCAAGAAGGTGCTGGAGCTCTCGCTCCGCGAGGCCCTCCAGCTCGGCCACAACTACATCGGCACCGAGCACATCCTGCTCGGCCTGATCCGCGAGGGCGAGGGCGTGGCCGCCCAGGTCCTCGTGAAGCTGGGTGCCGACCTCAACCGGGTGCGGCAGCAGGTCATCCAGCTGCTGTCCGGCTACTCCGGCGGCAAGGAGGCCGCGACCGCGGGCGCCCCCGCCGAGGGCACGCCGTCGACCTCCCTGGTGCTGGACCAGTTCGGCCGCAATCTCACCCAGGCCGCCCGCGAATCCAAGCTCGACCCGGTCATCGGGCGCGAGAAGGAGATCGAGCGGGTCATGCAGGTGCTCTCCCGCAGGACCAAGAACAACCCGGTCCTCATCGGCGAGCCCGGCGTCGGCAAGACGGCGGTCGTCGAGGGCCTGGCCCAGGCCATCGTCAAGGGCGAGGTGCCCGAGACCCTCAAGGACAAGCACCTCTACACCCTGGACCTGGGCGCCCTGGTCGCCGGCTCCCGTTACCGCGGTGACTTCGAGGAGCGCCTGAAGAAGGTACTCAAGGAGATCCGCACCCGCGGCGACATCATCCTGTTCATCGACGAGCTGCACACGCTGGTGGGCGCGGGCGCCGCCGAGGGCGCGATCGACGCCGCCAGCATCCTGAAGCCGATGCTGGCCCGCGGTGAGCTCCAGACCATCGGCGCCACCACGCTGGACGAGTACCGCAAGTACCTGGAGAAGGACGCGGCCCTCGAGCGCCGTTTCCAGCCCATCCAGGTCGCGGAGCCGTCGCTGCCGCACACCATCGAGATCCTGAAGGGTCTGCGCGACCGGTACGAGGCGCACCACCGCGTCTCCATCACCGACTCCGCGCTGGTCGCCGCGGCCCAGCTGGCCGACCGGTACATCTCCGACCGCTTCCTGCCGGACAAGGCGATCGACCTTATCGACGAGGCCGGCTCCCGGATGCGCATTCGCCGGATGACCGCGCCGCCGGACCTGCGGGAGTTCGACGAGAAGATCGCCGGGGTGCGGCGCGAGAAGGAGTCCGCGATCGACTCGCAGGACTTCGAGAAGGCCGCTTCGCTGCGCGACAACGAGAAGCAGCTGCTGGCCGCGAAGGCCCAGCGGGAGAAGGAGTGGAAGTCGGGCGACATGGACGTCGTCGCCGAGGTGGACGAGGAGCTGATCGCCGAGGTCCTCGCCGCTTCCACCGGCATCCCGGTCTTCAAGCTGACGGAGGAGGAGTCCTCCCGCCTGCTGCGCATGGAGGACGAGCTGCACAAGCGCGTCATCGGCCAGGAGGACGCCATCAAGGCGCTCTCGCAGGCCATCCGCCGCACCAGGGCCGGCCTGAAGGACCCGAAGCGGCCCGGCGGTTCGTTCATCTTCGCCGGTCCTTCCGGCGTCGGTAAGACCGAGCTGTCCAAGACGCTCGCGGAGTTCCTCTTCGGTGACGAGGACGCGCTGATCTCCCTCGACATGTCGGAGTTCGGCGAGAAGCACACGGTGTCGCGCCTCTTCGGCTCCCCGCCCGGATACGTGGGGTACGAGGAGGGCGGTCAGCTCACCGAGAAGGTGCGCAGGAAGCCGTTCTCCGTCGTGCTGTTCGACGAGGTGGAGAAGGCCCACCCGGACATCTTCAACTCGCTGCTCCAGATCCTGGAGGACGGTCGGCTGACCGACTCCCAGGGCCGGGTCGTGGACTTCAAGAACACCGTCATCATCATGACGACGAACCTCGGCACTCGGGACATCTCCAAGGGCTTCAACATGGGCTTCGCGGTGGCCGGCGACGTCGCCACCGGGTACGAGCGCATGAAGGCCAAGGTCAACGACGAGCTGAAGCAGCACTTCCGCCCCGAGTTCCTCAACCGTGTCGACGACACGGTGGTCTTCCACCAGCTGACGCAGGACGACATCATGAAGATCGTCGACCTGATGATCGCGCAGGTGGACGAGCGGCTGAAGGACCGGGACATGGCGATCGAGCTGAGCGCGGACGCCAAGCAGCTGCTGGCCAAGCGCGGGTACGACCCGGTGCTCGGCGCCCGGCCGCTGCGGCGGACCATTCAGCGGGACATCGAGGACGTGCTGTCCGAGAAGATCCTCTTCGGCGAGCTGCGCCCCGGCCACATCGTGGTCGTGGACACCGAGGGCGAGGAGAAGGACAAGACCTTCACCTTCCGCGGCGAGGAGAAGTCCTCGCTGCCGGACGCCCCGCCGGTGGAGCAGGCCGCCAAGGGCGGTCCCAACCTGGCGAAGGAGTAGGCACCGCGGGGCGCGCGCCCCGGCGGAGCCGGCACGCTCCCGCGCGGAATGTCCCCGCGGCCCGACGGGCCGCGGGGACATTCCCGTGTCAGGAGTCCTGTTCCACGGTGATCCCCGCGGGCACCCCGTGCACCGGCCCCACGTGGTGGCCGAGGCGCAGCGTCGTCAGCCGGGGGAACGCGGCCAGCCAGTCGAGGCCGCGCCGGGCATCGTGGACCAGCAGGTAGAGGTGGGTCAGCGGCTGCGCTGCGAGGCCGTCGATCAGCTCGTCCGGGGTGAGCCGTTCCGCGACCTTGACGCGGGCCCGGCCGCCGAGGCGTCGCAGGGCCGCCAGCTCGCCGAGGTCGGTGACCGTGAAGTACAGGCCGGCGGGGTTCAGGTGCGCGATGATCTCGTCGGCGTACCGTTCGGTGTCGAAGCGCCGCCACGCGCCGGCCAGCTCCGCCCGCACGGCGAGGGAGGGGTGGGAGCGCAGCCGCGCCAGGTAGTCGATCGCCGCGTCGTCCCTGACACCGGTGGCGGTCGCGGCCAGCAGGAGCGCCTTGCGGTCCGGCACGCCCTCCGGGTCCGGCAGCAGCTCCAGGGCGATCGGCCCGATCCAGCCGAGGCCGCGGGCGCTGGCGACGCTCTCCGGCTGGACCAGGAAACGGGTGCGCTGGCGGACCATCTCGCGCGCCTCCGGGCTCATCTCGGTGGCGTGCTCAAGGCAGGCGGCGGCCAGCAGCTTGCAGTACTTGGCCTCGGCCGGGCGCAGCCCGGGCTTCGCGGACACCAGGTTCTCGATCATGCGGGCGCACTCGTCCGGGCGGGCCAGCGAGATGGCCATGCGGATCACCTCGTCCCAGTCCGGGCGGTGCGCGTTGTTCACCAGGAACGGGAAGTCGTGCCGCTCCACCGCCTCCTTGGCGCTGAGGTAGTCCTGGAAGGTGCGGTGCACGAAGTCGACGGAGTCGGGCGTCGGCATGCGCAGCAGCCCGGTGCGGTGCAGCAGGTGGTCGAACAACTCCTCCGCGGTGCCCTGCCCGCCTGCGCTCGGGATGGCGGGCAGGTGGCCCGTGAGGATGTCGACGGCGGTGGCGCGGTCGATCTCGGACCGGTCGTTGAGCAGCATCCAGTGGGCCAGCTTCTGCAGCAGCCGCTCCTTGGCCTCCCGTTCCAGCACGATGCCGTCCGCGTCGACCTCGCGCTCCGGATCGCGCCGTTCGAGCAGCATCGCGAGCGCCGCCTTGTACAGGGCCTTGCGCCCGCGCGGCAGGATGCCGTTGCGGTCGCGGTTCAGCGCGCAGATCAGGCCGCAGAGCAGCGGGTTGGTGGCCAGGCGGCGCAACTCGCGGATGATGCGGACCGAGTGCAGCAGCTTGCGCTCGTACTCGGGGAGGCGGGCGTGGTCCCGGCCGCCGTCGTCGGCGGACGCGGCGTGCCATATGCGGATGAAGCGGTCGACCTGCTCGCGGCTCATCGGGGCCAGGCTCAGCTCGGTGAAGGACTGCGCCGCCAGCCAGTTGTCGCGCACGGCGGACGGGCGGCTCGTCACCAGCCACAGGTTGCCGGGGAACATCCGCAGCAGCCGGTCGAGCTGGCGCCTGATCTCCTCGCGGCGGTCGGCCGGCGCCTCGTCGATGCCGTCGATGAGCAGCAGCCCGCGGCCGGCCTTGAGCACGCGCACGGCCCAGCCGTTCGGCTCGGCACCGGCCAGCGGGTGGCGGGCCGCCGCCAGGAACTCGGCGGGGGCGGGGAAGTCCCGACCGGCGAAACGGCGCACCGGCAGCACGAACGGAATCCGGCCGCGCATGCCCGTCAGCTCGCCGGACAGCCGGCCGGCCGCCGCGGACACGGCGAGCCACTGCACCAGCGTCGTCTTCCCCGCGCCGGCCATGCCGCGCAGCAGCACGCGCTCGGACCTCGCGAGGGCCTGGTCCACGGGGATCGGCGGCTGCGGGCCGCCGGGCCCCGGGTCCTCCCCGGCGCCGGCGCCCGCGACGTCGACGCCCAGGTGCAGGTAGGTGGCGCTGAGGGACCAGCTGTCGGGCGAGTTGGTGAAGTCGACGCCGACGATGGTGAGTTGGTCGTGCAGCTGGACGAGGCTCGCGGTGTACTCGGCCTCGAAGGGGTGATCCTCGGCGGCGGGCCCCGGCGTTCGCGTCAGCAGGCGGATGACCTCCTCGATCCGTCGGCTCTGCTCGACGAGGGTCCTGGGCACGAACGTGGACCGCTGGGTGAAGAAGTGCAGGATGTGGACGCTCGCGCTGTCGATGAGCCGGTCGTGCAGCAGCGCCCCGTCCGCCGACAGGCCGCGGCAGGCGTCCGGCGCCCTGGTCCGCAGCAGCCCCGCGAACCGCTCCGGGCCCAGGCCCACGGCCTGGGCGTCGTCCATGTCGAGCGTGCCGAGCCCGTGCAGGGTGCGGGCCACGGCCTCGGCGACGGCGGTCCGTTCCGCGGCGGAGAAGGGATCGTGCGGACCGGTGGACTGCTCGGCGCGCCGCACCAGCTCGTCGGCCAGGCGGCGCAGGTCGCGCTCGGTCAGCGTGCGCTTCTCGCCGGTGAAGGAGACGAGGGCCGAAATCCGCACCGGCCGCTCGGCGAGCCCGGCGCCGGGGCCGTCCTGGCGGAACAGCCGCTTCACCAGCGGCGTGAACGCGGTCGCGGCGATGCGCAGTCCGATGGCTCCTGTGTCCATCTGTCCCAGCGTAAGTCAAATGCGTTCGGATCGGGGCGAGTTCGGCAGCGGTGACGTATCGGCACCGGTGACATGTCGGCGCCGGTGACATGTCACCGGTGGCGCCGTTCAGTAGCGCCGGGCCTCGGGGGCCGCGATCTCGACGTGCTCGGGAACGCCGTGCGCCGTGCTCGGTGAGAGCACGTGGAGCGAACGGAGACCGGGCAGCCCTTCCAGCGGCAGGAAATCGGTGGCGTCGTTGTTGACAATGAGCGTCTCAAGACCGGGGAACACCAGGACGACGTCGTGGAGCATGTCCGGGGTGAACGGCTCCACGCGGTCGTAAGGGAACAGCTGTACGAAGGTGACCTGCGGCAGCACCGTGCCGGTGCGCGCCAGTCCGCGCACCGCCTCGACGTGCGTGGTCAGGTGCGTCAGCTCCGTCAGGCCCGCCAGGGTCCGCCCCTCGGCCGCGGTGAGGGGCCGTTCGGCGAAGTGCAGGGCGAGACGGACCAGCCCCGGCCAGGCCCGGAGGCCGGTGAGTCCTGGCAGCTCGGACGGCAGTGTGAGCGAGGTCAGGGGCGCGTGGCGGGGCAGCCGGTCCAGCGAGTCCAGCTCGTAGAGGGAGCCGATCGTCAGCTCATCAAGGCCGTTCAGCTCCCCGAGGCCGCGCGGCAGCGGCCGCACCGTGTCGCTGTACAGGCTCAGCTCGCGGAGCGGCCCGTCGGCCAGCGGCGAGAGATCCGCGATGCGCGGGCAGTTGTCGAGCAGCAGCGATGCGATGCGGTCCGATCCGTTCAGAAATGCGATGTCGGTGATCGTGTCGCAGTCTCGCAGCCGGAACGTGGTGATCGGCCGGCCGGTCAGGAAAGCGACGATGTCGGCTTCGGCGAAATCGCCGCGCAGATCGAGCCCGCTCAGTCGCGACAGGGATCGCAGGTGGTGCAGCTCGGCGAGGGTGTGCGCCGGGAACACCTGGCCGTCGGCATGCGGCAGGTGGGCGACGATCTCGTCGAAGTATCGGTCGGTGTCGAAGCGGTGCCAATGCGCGGTCAGGAGATGTTGCACGAAGGGCGCCCGATGATCACGGAACGCGCGCAGTTTGACCAGCGCGCCGTCCGTCGGCGTCCGGGTCAGCGCGAAGACGACCGCGTCGGCCTCCTCCTCCGTCAGTCCCTCAGGACCCGGCAGCAGGTCCATCGCCACCGACCCGACATCCGCGAGCACCCGGCTCTCGTCGCGCACCCGCGGTGGAACGAACCGCCGCGCCCGTTCGATCACTTCGGCACGCACCGTCGGCTGCAACTGGGTGGCGTGCTCCAGACAGGCCATGGCGAGCAGGTGCAGGCGTACCCGGTGCTCGTCGTCGCTGTCGCCCCGCGCGACGAGAGCGGAGAGCAGTTCGCCGCGCTGCACCGGCTGGGCATGGGCCACGGCCATGCGGACGACGTCCTCCCACTGGTCCTCGTGCGCCTTGGCGACCAGGGCGGGGAAGTGCTGCCAGTCCACGATCTCGCGGGCGCCCAGGTAGTCCTGGAAGGTGCGGTGCACGAAGTCGAGCGCGCCGTCCGACGGCTCCCGCAGGAGCCCGGAACGCTCGACCAGATGACGCAGCACCTCGGGCGCGGGCCCCAGCTCGTCGCCGCGGTGGATGACCGGCAGGGCATTCGCGAGCAGCGAGGCGGCCAGCGATGTGGACAGCTCCGAACGGCCGTTCGTGATCAGCCAGTACGCCAGCTTCTGGAGCAGCGAGATCTGCGTGTCCGCGTCCAGCACCAGCGCACCGCGCGGCGGGTCGGGGCGCTCGCGGTCGCGCCGTTCGAGCAACATCGACAGCGCGGCGTCGTACAACGCCTTCCGGCCGCGCGGCAGGTGGCCGTTCCGCTCCCGGTGCAGCGCGCAGATCAGGGCGCACATCAGCGGGTTGGTGGCCAGGGCGGCCAGGTCCTGGCGGGCGTGCACCAGGTCGAGCAGCGCGGCCGCGTCCGCCGCCGTCCCGCCGACCGCGCGGTGCCAGCGCTGGACGAACGCCCGCACATCGGCCTGCCGCATCGGGGCGAGGACCAGTTCATGGAAGTCGGCGGTGTACAGCCAGTCCTCCCGGACGGCCGAGGGGCGCGCGGTGACCAGCCACAGGTTGTCCGGGTACGTCGCGTGCAGGCGGCGCAGCCAGCGGCGCACCGGCTCCCGTTCGTCCTCCGGTATCTCGTCGATGCCGTCCACGAGCAGCAGGCCACGGCCGGCGGCCAGGACGCGGTCCGCCCACCGTTCGGGCTGCGCGCCGGCCAGCGGGCAGTCGACGGCGGCCAGGAAGCCGCCGGGGTCGGGCAGCGCCCGGCGGTCCCGGGTGAGTGTGCGCATCGTCAGCACGAACGGGACCCGGCCGAGCAGGTGGAGCAGGCCCTCCTCGGGGTCCTGGCGGGCCGCGGTGACCGCGAGCCACTGGACCAGCGTCGTCTTGCCCGACCCGGCGTGCCCGCGCAGCAGGACGCGGCTGACGCCGCTCAGCGCGCGCTCGGCGCGCAGCGGCGCGGCCTCTTCCCGGCCCTCGGCCGCGGCGGCGGTCGGCCGGGCTTCCAGGCTCAAGTAGGCGTCGTCGAGCGGCCATTCGCGGGACTGCTGGAGGTCGAGGCCGTAGATGGCGAGGCGGCCGTACTCCTGCGTGACGTAGCGGCCGTAGCGCCGCTCGAACGTGGCGTCCTCCGAGGGCTGGTGCGGGAGGCGCTCGGCCAGCAGGTCGGTGACGCGGACCAGCCGGTCGAGCTGACTCGACTGTTCGACGAGCGTGCGGGCGACGAAGGTGGACCGCTGCGTGAAGAAGTTGAGCACGTGCAGGCAGGCCGAGTTGAGCAGGCGTTCGTAAAGCAGGTACGCGTCGTCCGCCACGGGGCCGTCGGCGGGCAGTATCAGCTCGTGGGCGAGGATTTCGTGACCGAGCCGCACCGCCTGGATGTCGTCCATGTCCAACTCGCCGAGCTGGAGCAGGGAACGGGTCAGCAGATCCGTCGCACGTATCACCGTGTCCGGCGAGGGCGCGTCGTGCGGGCCAAGGGCGCGCACCGCCTGGCGCGCGACCTCGGCGCTCAGCTTGCGCAGGTCGCGTTCCGCCAGCTTCCGCTGTTCGCCGCGGAACGACACGAGCGCCGAGATCCGCACCGGCCGGTCGACGAGTCCCGCACCCGCGCCCTCCTGCCGGAAGAGCCGCTTCACCAGCGGGGTGAACGCGCTTGCCGCCAACCGGAGTCCGAGACCTGCCGCTTCCATGGGGCGAGCGTAGCCGGGCACCGCTTCCGGTTCCGGGCCGCCGCCGCTCGGCGTGCCTGGCGTGCCTGGCGTGCCTGGCGTGCCTGGCGTGCCTGGCGTGCCTGGCGTCCGGACGGTGGCGGGGGTGAAGCAGGCGCCGTCCAAAGGGGAACGGCCGCCGGGGAGTTCGCGGGCGCCGGGCAGGCGTAGGGTGTTGTCCCCAGCCCGTTCACCTGGTCGAAGGGGCCCGGCAGGTGCGGCCCGTGCGGCGCTTGCGGCCCGTGCGGCGCGTGCGGCGCGGACGTGCCGGTTTCCGTGCCGCGCCGGACGGGGCCTGGCGGCTGCGTCCGCGATCGGGCCGCCGGGTGTCGACCAGGGGCCGTCGCCCGGCGCCGCCTGCGCCGTGCCGCGGGGAGCGGCCCGCCGCTGAGCGTGAGCAGAGCCGCACACGTGACGAGCGGCCGGCCCGCGTGCCCGGCCCGATTCGGTATCGGTGTTCCATGTGCGCATTTCTTTTCCCGGTTTCCTGGAGGAAGGAGTGGGAGCGCTCCCAAAGGGGGGAGAATGCTGGGGCGCGGGGAGGAACTGTCAACAGGTGGCGTAGGGCATGTGCGCAACGCTTGTCGTGGGAGGCGGTTGATGTGGAGAAGATGCAGAAGACCGATGTGCGCCGGTACCTCCGCCGGCTGGGGGTGCCGGACCCGGGACGGCCGTCCCTCGCGGCGCTGGGCGCCGTGCAGGCGGCACATTTGGAACGGGTGCCGTACGAAACGCTCGATATCCACCTCGGCCGGATCACGGCGGTGAGTCCGGCGGAGTCCGTGGCCCGCGTGCTGCGCGGACGTGGCGGCTACTGCTTCCACCTGAACGGTGCGCTGGCCGCCCTCCTGCGCGCGCTGGGCTACCCGGTGGTGTGGCACCGCGGCGGCGTCCACGCGAACGCGGCGGCCCCGGCCCCCGGCGCCGACGCGAGCCACCTGGCGCTGACCGTCACCTGCGAGGGCGAGGAGTGGCTCGTGGACGTCGGTCTTGGGGACGCGCCCTACGAGCCGCTGCCGCTGCGGACCGGCACCTGGCGTCAGGAGCCCTTCGCATACGGGCTGCGGCCCTCGGCGGCCGAGCCGGGCGGGTGGCGGCTCGACGTGACGGACGGCGTCACCTGCGCGGGCATGGACTTCTCGGCGGAGCCCGCGCAGCCGGGGGACTTCGCGGCGCGCCACAGGGAGCTGTCCACCGCGCCCGACTCGCCGTTCGTCCGTACCGCCTCGGTGATCCGCCGGGACGCGGAAGGGGTGGACATGCTGCGCGGCTGTGTCCTGAGCAGGCGGGACGCCACGGGGCGCAGAGAGCGCGAACTGACCACGGCGGCAGACTGGTTCTCCGCGCTGGCCGACATCTTCGGGCTGACCCTCGCGGACACGGACGAGGGGGAACGGGCCGCCCTCTGGCGGCGGGTGCGCGGCAGGCACGAGACCTGGCGGGCGACGCAGGACGCACCGCGGCGCGCGAGGGGGGACGCGGTGGCCGCGGGCTGAGGCCCGGGCCCGGGGCGCGCGCCCCGGGCCCCGCGCCCCGGGCCTCGGGCGCTGCGGTCGCCGAGCGGCGCGGACCGTCCGAGGATGGAAGGGCCGGGAGACAGAGCGGAGGTGCGGAGGCATGCTGCATTTGATGCGCGCCGAGTACGAGGAGGAGCGGCCGGAGACGGTGAAGATCTGGCACATGGTCCGGGGCGAGGGCCACGTCGCGATGTGCGGACGGGCGCTCCGCGAGGACGCCGGAACCCTGCCGGACGGCGAGTGGGGCAGCACGGCCGAGCCCGACTGCCACAGCTGCGGCGCCCTCTACCTGCGCGAAGTGCCGTAGCCCCCGGCGCCCGGCCGCTCTCCCGGCGGGGGCGGCTCGTGGTGAACGGGACGGGCCTTCGCCGGCCTCGGCCGCGTCGTCCGGGTGGCGGTCGACGAGGAGCGGGAGCCGGACCGGGAGCGGGAGCCGGAACGGGAGCGGGAGCGGGAGCCGGAACGGGAGCCGGAACGGGAGCCGTGGCGCGGGCACGCCGGGCAGCGGCCGGGGCCCGGCTCGTTGTCAGAGCCGTCCGGCACACTCTGAGACATGAAATCGACGCCTGCCATGGCCGGTCCGGACGGGCTGCTGCGCTGCCCGTGGGGCGTGGGCCCGGAGGACTACCTGGAGTATCACGACAGCGAGTGGGGGCGCCCGGTCCGGGGCGACGACGCGCTGTTCGAGCGGCTGTGCCTGGAAGCGTTCCAGTCGGGTCTCTCCTGGCTGACGATCCTGCGCCGCCGGGAGGGCTTCCGTTCGGCGTTCGCCGGGTTCGGCATCGCGAAGGTGGCCTTGTTCACCGACGGGGACGTGGCCCGGTTGCTGGGCGACACCGGCATCATTCGCAACCGGCTGAAGATCGAGGCCACGATCGCCAATGCCAGGGCCATCGCCGAGTGGGCGCCGGGCGAGCTGACGGAGTTGATCTGGTCGTACGCGCCGGAGCCCGCGGACCTGCCCGCGCCCCGGGGCACGGCCGACATACCCGCGACCACGCCTGAGTCGGTGGCGCTGTCCTCGGCGCTGAAGAAGCGCGGCATCCGCTTCGTCGGCCCCACGACCGCCTATGCCCTGATGCAGGCGTGCGGCCTGGTCAACGACCACCTCGCCGCCTGCCACGTGCGCCGGGCCGCCGGAGCGGCGACGGGCGCGGAGGGCTGAGGCGGGCCGCGGCCCGGCCCGGTCAGGACAGGTCCGCCGGCGCCCCGGCCGAGGGGCGGTGGCACGGCCCGGGGATTGTCAGTGCCGGGTGGCAGGCTGAGCACATGGCGCCGTGGACTCTCACCGACATCGCCGCCGCCCTCCGCACCGGCTGGGCCGCGGACACCTGCTCGCCCGACGACATGCTCCGCTCCCCCTGGAGCCCGGACAATCCGGCGTGGGGACACTGCGACATCACGGCTCTCGTCATCCACGACATATTCGGCGGCGATCTCGTGCTCGGCGATGTGCACCTCGGCGGCCGCCCGGTCGGCCACCACTGGTGGAATCGCCTGCCCAACGGTGTGGAGATCGACCTGACCCGTGAGCAGTTCCGGCACGGTCAGACCATCTCCCGCCCGCGGGCCGTGCCGCGGCCCCCGGGCCCGCCGCGTCGTCGCCGCGAGGCGTACCGCCTGCTGCGTGCGCGGGTCGCCGACTGCATCGGGCCGCTGCCGGTGGCCGCATGAGGGCCGCCGGGCGACGGCGCGGGGCAGGGCATGCGGGGCGTGCGGGGCGAGGGGCCCGATGGGCTCTGACTGGTCCCGGCCGCTCGGTGCCCGCGCCGTCGCCCGGCACGTGGCTGCTCGGCGCATCTCTTCGTGCGGGCATACACCGGGCCACACGCCGGGCCATACGCCGGGCCGGACGCCGGGCCGTCCGTCACCGGGAGCCGCAGGCTCGCCGGTTTCCACAGCCTGGGGATGTTCTCCGGGACGTTCACCGGACGCGCCGCACCGCGTGCGGCCGCCGTGCCCGCTTCGAGCTGGTCGAACGGCCGGTCCGGTCCCGAGCGCCCGCCGGTGATGACTGGCTGGTGCGGCCCGCGCTACGTGGTCGGCCGGGGCGTTCCGCGCCCGGCGTGCTCCCGCCGGTAGCGGCCCGGCGCGGTGCCGTACTCACGTTTGAACGCTTTGGCGAAGGCGAATTCCGAGCGGTAGCCGACGCGTTGGGCGACTGTGCCGAGCGGCGCGTCGGAGTCGCGCAGCAGGCGGCCGGCGATGGTCATGCGCCACCACGTCAGATAGGCCAGGGGCGAGGAGCCGACGAGCGCCGTGAAGCGCTGCGCGAACACCGAGCGCGACAGCCCGCCGCACGCGCCCAGGTCCTCGACGGTCCAGGTGCGGGCGGGCTCGGCGTGGATGGCCTCCAGGGCGCGGCCCACCGCGGGATCGGTGAGGGCGGCCGCCCAGCCGGCGGGCTCCTGCCGCCCGCCGGCCCAGGCGCGCAGGACGTAGGGCAGCATCGCGTCCACGAGCGCGGGCACGATGCCGTCACGGCCCGGGCGCCGTTCGTCGAGTTCCGCGCCGAGCAGCTCCGTTATGGAGTGGAGCGCGCCGTGCCGCCCGGGGAGGTGCAGTATGTCGGGCAGCGCGCGCATCAGGGGGTGCACGCGGGAGCGGGACAGCTGATACGCGCCGCACAGCAACACCGTGCGCGGTCCGGGGCCGTCGATCTCCAGGTGCCCTATCGGTGCCGATGGCTCCTGCCGCGCGGGGGCGACCTCGGTCAGTGGGCCCGCCGGGTCGTGGGCGAGCCCGTGCGCGCGGCCGTCCCGCAGCAGGAGCACGTCGCCCGGTGCCAGGGCGAGGGGCGCTGCCGCCGGACCGGCCGCCTCTTCCGGCCCGTTCGCCCCGTTCGCCCCATCCGGTGTCACCAGCCAGCAGGTCCCGCGGAGTACCACGTGGAACGCGGCCCCTTCGGTGGCGGGAAACCTCAGCCCCCAGGGAGCGCGCACCTCGGCGCGGGCCGATACGGAGCCCCCGGTGCGCATCGCCGCGAGGACGTCTGCCAGGACATCCATGTCTGTGACCCTATCGCTGACGGTCCGGCACCACAGGAGGATTGAACATGTACTCGGGACTCGCAAATATTCATCGTCCGGCACATGCGGTCCCCTTCGCATCGCGCACCCCGCGCATGCGCCCGGCGCGCGCGCCACGGCGCGCGCCACCGCGTGGGGACGAACCACATCTCCGCGGTTGGCGCGGGCGTGACGAGGCACTCGTAGTGGTGTGCGGCTTTCTGAGCAACCGAGGAGCTTCCTATGTGTCTTGTCCCCACGCGGTCCGGGACCGCCGACTTCACCTTGCGTTTCCCGGCGCACCCCGTGTGGGTGCGGAACGCCCGTCAGGCGATGCGCACCGCACTGTCAAGCGCCGTCCCGGCCAATGCGGAACTGATAGAGACCGCCGTCCTGTTGACGTCCGAGGTCGTGAGCAACGCCATCAAGGCGTCGCTCGACTGCCCGTCGCCGCCGCCGGTCGACGTGCACGCCTGCTGGTCGCCCGACGGTGACCTCCAGGTCAACGTCCACGATCGTGCCCCCGGCGAGCCACACCTGCCGGACCAGGCGCCTCCCTCGGACGACGAGCGAGGGCGCGGCCTGCTGCTGGTGACCCGTTGCGCCCGCAAATGGGAGGTCTGTCATCACGTGCCCGGCTCGGGCAAGACGGTCTGGTTCCAGCTGTAGACGCCGTCCGCGTCCCCGTCCCGGTCCGCGCCGGACGCCGCGCCGCCGCGCAGCACCGCCGCCCGGTGCTCACTCGGGCTGAGCCCGCGCACCCGCTTGAACGCGGCGCTGAAGCCGAACGGATCGGCGTACCCGACGCGCCGCGCGACGGCCGCGACCGTCGACGCCGGGCTTTCGGCCAGCAAGTCCGCGGCCAGGGTCATCCGCAGGCCGGTCAGATAGGCGAGCGGAGCTTCGCCGACCGCCTCGGTGAAACGCTTCGCCAGCGTCGTGCGCGATACTCCCGCCTCCGCCGCCAGCGCGGCCAGCGTCCAGGAACGCTCCGGGGACCGGTGCAGCGCGATCAGCGCGGGCCCCGCCACATCGTCACCCAGCGCCCGGTACCAGCCGGGCGGTTCGGCCCCGGGCCGGTCGAACCAGTCGCGCAGCGTGCACACCAGCAGCCAGTCGAGCAGCCGGTCGACCACGCTCTGCCGCCCCGGCCCCTTCCGCGTCAGATGGGCCGCCACGTAGTCGCGCATCCCGGCGCAGTCGTGATCGTCCGGCACGACCAGCATCCGCGGCAGCACGCGCAGCAGACGGTGCTGCATCTCGCCGCGCAGCCGGCACCTGCCGACGAGCAGCGTCATGTCGCCGCTGGCGTCGAACGGTTCCGGGCCGCGGACGATCGCCGTCTCGCCGAGCCGCAGATCCCGGCCCGCGAGGCGGCCCGCCCCGCGCAACGGGACGCACAGGGTCATCACGTCGCCCGCGCCGAGCCGGGGCGCGTCCGGCGGCGTGAGCCGCGTCAGGTCGACCACGGCGCCGTCGGTGCACACGCCGCGGAGCAGATCGTCGAAGGGGTCCATGAGCCCCAACCGTACGGCCGGGCATGCGCCGCGAACGGCCGGCCATGGGCTCGGCCGCCGTGAACCGCGAGTCTTGAGGGCATGAACGACAATGACATTCTGGTGCTGGGCGCGACCGGCAAGACCGGGCGACGCGTCGTGCGCGGGCTGCGCGCCGAAGGACTCGACCCGCGGGCGGCATCCCGTTCCGGGGACGTGCGCTTCGAGTGGGAGCGGGCCGACACGTGGAAGCCGGCGCTGACCGGCGTGCGCGCCGTCTACCTCGTGGCGCACGACGACCCCGCATTCGCGCCCCCTTTTGTGGACCTGGCCGTGGCGGCGGGGGTCCGGCGGTTCGTGGTGCTGTCCGGGCGCGGCATCGAGGCGTCCAGGGCCGCCGGTTACAGCCTCGGAATGGCGGAGGCGGAACGGGCCGTCACCGCCTCCGGCGCGGAATGGACGCTGCTGCGGCCGAACAACTTCAATCAGAACTTCGACGAGGACGACCTGTGGCGGGAACCGCTGCGGCGGGGACGGATCGCGCTGCCCATCGGGGACGTGCCGGAGCCGTTCATCGATGTCGAGGACATCGCCGAGATCGCCGTGTCCGCGCTGACGACGGACCGGCACGTGGGTGAGGTGTACGAACTGTCGGGAGCGGACGACCTGTCGTGGCGCGGAGCAGTCGAGGTCATCGCCGGTGCCGCGGGCCGGGAGATCCGCTACGAGGAGCTGACGCCGGAGCAGTACCGCACGGAGCTGGCGGCCGGGGGAGTGCCGCCGGTCTTCATCGACGTGCTGGACGGCCTGTTCGCCCTGCACCGCGCGGGGCACACCGCGCAGCTCGCGGACGGCGTGCGGCGCGCGCTCGGGCGCGAACCGGTCCCGTTCGCCGACTGGGCCGCCCGCGCCGCCGCCGCCGGAGCGTGGACGTGAGCCGGAGCGTGGACGTGAGCCGGGGCAGGAACGCGGGCCGCGCGCGGGCGTGAACGCCGGGGCGTGCGCGGCGGCGGGGTCACCGCGCCGGGTCGAGCGCCGCGGACACCGCCGCGGTGACCCGGTCCACGTCGCCGCGCTCAGCGGGCGACGGCGGCGCGCCCGCCCCGGCGCGCGCTGCCGCCGCCTCTTCGAGCAGGCGCGCCGCCGTGCCGCCGTCGCCCGCCAGCGCGTGTGCCCCCGCAAGCCCTTCGAGCGCGTAGCCGACCGCCCGCGCGTCGCCCGCGGCCCGCGCCGCGGCGAGGGCCTTGCCGTGCCGCGCCAGCGCCTCATCGGGGGCACCGCGCAACTCGGCGGCGAAGCCGAGCTCCGTCAGCACCAGCGCCTCCACCGTGAGGAAGCCGTCCTGGCCGCACCAGTCGAGCGCCGCGTTCAGGTGCCGCTCCGCCGGTTCGAGCCGCCCGGTCCTGCGGGCCACCAGGCCGAGACCCAGCTCGGCGAAGGGGCGTCCCTCGTACGGGGCGGTCCTGTCGAGCAGCCCGAGCCCGGACCGCCACGCAACGGCACGTTCCCGCGTGTCGGAGGGCAGCGCCTCCCCGCAAGGACCCGCGGCCGAAGGCCCGTCGTCGTCGTGGGGCGTGCTCTCGCCGACGACGCCGAGCGCGTCCGCCAGCGACCTGTCGGCCTCGCCGCACCGCCCGCGCCGCACCCAGTACCAGGCGAGCGCGGTGACCAGCCGCAGCGCGAGCGCGGCGTCCCGCCGCAGCAGCGCGCCGTCGAGCGCCGCGCGCAGGTTGCCCGTCTCGGTGTCGAGCACGGCGAGCCACTCGCCCTCGCTGCCGATCCGCTGATACGTCTCGGCGCACTCGGCCAGCATCGTGTAGTACTCGTCGCGCCGGCGCACCACCTCGGCGTGCTCGCCGGCCTCGCGCAGCCTCTCGATCCCGTACGCCGCGACCGATTCGAGCAGCCGGTACCGCGGGCCGTGCTCCGTCTCGGTCATCGTCACCAGGGATCGGTCCACCAGCCGGGCCAGCGGCTCCAGCACATCGCCCGGCTTCTCGGAGACCACCCCGCCAGGCCCCTTCCCGAACGACTCGGGGCCGCCGTCCGAGCAGACCGTCTCCACCGCGTTCAGCGAAGCGCCGCCCGGGTGCACGGCCAGTCGGCGCAGCACGGCGCGCTCCGGCCCGTCCAGCGGCTCCCAGCTCCAGTCGAGCACCGCGCGCAGCGTGCGCTGGCGCGCCGGCGCGTTCCGCGCGCCCTGCGTGAGCACCCGGAACCTGTCGTCCAGCAGGCCGGCCAGCCGCTGCACGCCCAGCGCCCGCACGCGGGTCGCGGCCAGTTCAAGCGCGAGCGGTACCCCGTCGAGGCGCCGGCAGACCGCCGCGACGGCCGCCGCGTTGTCCGCCCCCAGGGCGAACCCGGGCGCGGCCGCCGCCGCCCGCGCCGCGAACAGCCGGACGGCGCCCGCCTCCTGGACCGCCCGCGGCGCCGCATCCGGCGGTGGAACGTCCAGCGGCGGAACGGTCCACAGCGCCTCGCCGGAGATTCCGGCCGGCAGCTGACTCGTCGCCAGGACCCGCAGCCCCGGCGCGGCCCGCAGCAGACGTTCGGCCAGCTCGGCGGCCTGCTCGATCACGGGCTCGCAGCCGTCCAGCACCAGCAGCCGTTCGCCGGGCCCGAGTTCCGCCGCGAGCCGGTCGCCGTGCCGCGCGCCGAGCGCCGCGGCGACCGCGTCCGCCACCGCCTCGGGCCGCGCGGGCGCCGCCGCCAGCTCCACCAGCGCCGTGCCCTGCGGGAACCGGTCCGTCAGCCGGTCGGCCACCGCGAGCGCGAGCCGCGTCTTGCCGACCCCGCCCGGCCCCGTCAGCGTCACCATCCGGTGCGCCGACAGCAGGGCCGCCACCTCGTCGACCGCGCTCTCCCGCCCGATCAGGCCGTTCAGCGGCGCGGGCAGCACCGCACGCGCCGGGCGTCCGGGCGGCGCCGCGGGCGGTGCGTCGAGCAACGGGTCCTGCCGCAGCACGGCCTGGTGCACGGCGACCACCTCGGGCCCCGGGTCGGCCCCCAGCTCGTCCCGCAGACGCCGCCGCAGCTCCTCGAAGCTCTCCAGCGCCTCGCCCTGCCGCCCCGTGCGGTACAGCGCCTTCAACTGAAGGGCCCGCAGCCGTTCGCGCAGCGGATGCCGGGCCACCAGACCGGTCAGCTCGGGCAGCAGCGCGTCGTGCTCGCCCAGCGCGAGGCGCGCGTGGGCGCGTTCCTCCTGGGCGGCCAGCCGCTCCTCCTCAAGGCGCAGGATCGCCGGACGGGCGAACGGCGCGTCCGCGAAGTCGGCGAACGCGGGCCCCCGCCACAGCTCCAGCGCCTCGTCCAGCAGCGCCGCGCGGCGGCGCGGATCGGCGCCGTACGACCTGACCTGCGCCAGCAGCTCCGCGAACCGGATCGCGTCGACCTCCGCTCCGGATACCCGCAGCGCGTAGCCGGACGGCCCCGACACCACCAGGTCCCGGCCGCCAGGACCGGCCGCCTCAAGCGCCCTGCGCAGCTGCGACACTTTCGCCTGGAGCGCGGCGCCGGGGCGGGTGGGCAGCCGTTCGCCGTCCCACACGTCGTCGATCAGGCGGGCCGCCGGCACCGGCCGGCCCTCGTGCATCAGCAGATTCGCCAGCACCGCCCGCACCTTCGCCTCGGGCACCCGCACGGCGCGCCCATCGTCGGCCGTCACCCGAAGTGGTCCCAGAACCCCGAAACGCATGCCGTCACGGTAACCCGCACGGCCCACGCACAGCCCACGCACAGCCCGCGCATGGTCCGCGCACGGACCGGTCACGGCGGGCCATGAGCGGACCATCAGCGAACCAGAAGTGGCGTTGCGGAGAGTGGACGGCATGAACGAGACGCCCGACGCGACCACCACCACGGCCACCACGGCCACGGCCGCCCCTTCCACCGCCCCTTCCACGGCTTCTTCCTCCCGCGGGCCGCTGCGGCTCGCGGTGATCGTCGGCAGCACCCGCAAGGGCCGCTTCGCCCCGGTGCCCGCCGCATGGTTCGCCGCCAGGGCGCGCGAGCACGGCGGCTTCGAGGTGGACATCGTCGACCTCGCCGAGGAGCGGCTGCCCGACACCCTCGTCGACGACGAGCGCTCCATCCCCGAGCCCGTCGCGCGCCTCGCGCCCCGGCTGGCCGCGGCCGACGCCTTCGTCGTCGTCACCCCCGAGTACAACCACAGCTTCCCCGCACCCCTGAAGACGGCCATCGACTGGTTCTACACCGAGTGGCAGGCCAAGCCCGTGGGCTTCGTCTCCTACGGCGGCGTCAGCGGCGGCCTGCGGTCCGTCGAGCACCTGCGCGGCGTGTTCAACGAGGTGTACGCCATCCCCACCCGGGACACTGTCTGCTTCCCGAACTACCAGGACGCGTTCGGGACGGACGGGCAGCTGCTGACCCCCGACCGGCCCAACGATGCGGCCAAGGTCATGCTCGACCGCCTCGCCTGGCTGGGCCACGCCCTGCGCAACCACCGGGCCGACCATCCCTTCGCATCATGAACGGCCCGCATGCCGCCGCCCGCCGAGAGCCGTGGCGGGGCCGGGCGCCACCGTCCGAGCCGTGCCGCGTAGCGTGCGGGGATGGCTGTTGACATCCGACGAGTGACCGCGGTGGCCGATGTCGTCGCCGCGGAGGGGCTGTACGACGGGCCGGCCCGTCCGGAGTGGGCCGAGCGGTTCCTCGCCGCACCCGGCCATCATCTGTTCGTCGCATACACGGCGGACGGCATCCCGGTGGGCATGGTCTCGGGCGTGGAGATGACGCACCCGGACAAGGGGACGGAGATGTTCCTCTACGAGTTGAGCGTGGACGAGGGCCACCGGAGACAGGGCATCGGCCGGGCCCTGGTCGAGGCACTGGCCGGCCTGGCGCGTGAACGCGACTGCCACAGCATGTGGGTCGCGGTCGACGCGGACAACGAGGCGGCGCTCGCCACCTACCGCTCCGCGGGCGGCGTCACGGAGGGCCCGGTGACCGTTCCGGTGTGGGAGTTCAGCTAGGCCCTGTCCTGCCGATCTTGCCGGGCCCGCGACTCCCCCAGACTCCGTCCGGGAGGTGCCCCCAGCTACGGCACTCCCCCAGCCTGGCGGCTGGGAGGTGCCCCCACGCTGCGTTACCGAATCGCGCGAATACGGACAGGTATGAGCTGCGATCCGGTGCCGATGGGGGCACCTCCCAGGCCCCCAAGGGCCTGGGGGAGCACCGCATCTGGGGGCACCTCCCTGGGGGCACCTCCCAGACGAAGTCTGGGGGAGGAGTCTGGGGGAGCCGCGGGCTGATCCGACAAGATCGACAGCACAGGACCTGGGTCCGCGCGCCTCGCCCCGGGCGCGGCGGTGTGTCGCCCGGCCGGGCGACACACCGTCAGACAGCGCCCGGCAGCCGGTAGCGGCCGTCCGGCAGCCGCTCGGCGAGCCCGTCGCCGACCAGGCCGTTCAACGCGCGGTTGCGCTGCTCCGGGTCGTGCCACACCCGGTCGAGCACGGCCCGCTCCACCGGTCCGGACGCCTCGCGGAGCACGGCGAGCAGCTTGCCGCGCACCTGGCGGTCCGTTCCCGCGTAGGTCTGGCCGCGGCGCGGCGGGCCTTCGTGGGCGGGCGAGCCGGCACCGCGCCAGGCACACAGGTCGGCGATCGGGCACCTCGTGCACTCGGGGCCGCGCGCCGTGCACAGCAGCGCGCCCAGCTCCATCGTGGCCGCGGCCCAGCGGGCCGCCGTCGCCGGGTCCTCGGGCAGCAGCAGCCTGGCCAGTTTGCGTTCGGCGGCGGTCGTGGCGTTCGGCGGGTACTCGGTGCCGGTGACGACGCGGGCGAAGACCCTTCGCACGTTCGTGTCCAGTACCGCGTGGCGCTGGCCGTACGCGAACGAGGCGACGGCCGCCGCCGTGTACTCGCCGATGCCGGGCAGTGCCAGCAGCTGGTGGTGGTCGGTGGGCACCTCGCCGCCGTGCCGTTCCGCTATCGCCGCGGCCGCGTTGTGCAGGCGCAGGGCCCGCCGCGGGTAGCCGAGACGGCCCCAGGCGCGGACGGCCTCACCCGGCGGCTCCGCGGCCAGGTCGGCGGGGCGCGGCCAGCGGCGCAGCCACTCCTCGTAGACCGGCAGCACACGGCTGACGGGCGTCTGCTGGAGCATGAACTCGCTGACCATGACCCCCCAGGCGCCCGCCTCGGGGCGGCGCCAGGGCAGATCGCGGGCGTGCTCGTCGAACCAGTCGATGACCGGGGTGTGCAGGGCGGTGGGCGGCGTCGTACTCGTCGATGTCGTCGCAGTCGTCGCAGTCATGGCAAAGGCGATCCTGGCACGGCGGGGGCACAGCACAAAGCGGACCGCGCTTTGCGCGTGTTGATACGCAACGGTGTCCCGGCGAGTGGTGGGTAGGGGGCTTGGAGGTGACGGAAGTCTCGTAAGGTTTCCGCGTGGGATCTCTGCGCACTCCTGTCGGCCCGCTGCCTTCGTCCATCTACTGGCGACGCAGGGCCGTCGTGCTGCTGCTGATCGCGCTCGTCGTGCTGCTCGTCTTCTGGGCGCTGCGCTCGGGGGGCGGCGATGACGAGCCCGCCGGACACGACGACGGCGCGGGCGGCCCCGCCGAGTCCATCACCCCGGGGCCCACGCCCTCCGAGTCCCTCATCGACGAACGCCCGGGCGGCCGGGACGACTCGCCGTCCGGCGACGAGACCGGCGAGGACGGCGGCGAGGACGGCACGGGCGACGACGGCTCCGGCGGGGACGGCGGCGACGCGGACGGCGGCGCGGCCGAGGGCTCCGACGGCTCGGAGGGCGACGGCACCGGCGACGACGGGAACGGCTCGGGCTCCGGAAGCGGCGCCGGGCTGCCGGAGTGCACGGCGGGCGCCCTGGAGATCTCGCTGCGCAGCGACGCCAACGCCTACGCGCCCGGCGAGGAGCCGGAGATCCGGCTGACCGTGGCGAACACCGGGCCCGACTGCCGCGTCGATTTCGGGCACGAGGCGCTGACCATCACGGTGGCCAACACGGCCGACGAGCAGGTGTGGTCCTCCGCCGACTGCCCCACAGGGCTCGGCTCGGACCCGGTCGCCGTACCGGCGGACGGCTCCGCGAACCACACCTTCACCTGGGACCGGCAGCACTCCACCGCCGACTGCGACGGCACGGGCCCGGACGCGGCGGCCGACTCCTACCTGGCCGAGGCCGCGCTGGCCGACTATCCCGTGGTGCAGACGACCTTCCGCTTCGAGGAGGACTGAGGGGGACTGAGGAGCCCGCACGGCTCCGCCGCCGCGGCTCAGACGTACCGCTCCAGGATCGAGGACTCCGCCAGCCGCGACAGGCCCTCCCGCACCGAGCGGGCCCGCGTCTCGCCGACGCCGTCCACCGCCTGAAGGTCGTCCACGCTGGCGGCGAGCAGCTTCTGGAGGCCGCCGAAGTGGTCCACCAACCGGTCGATGACCAGGCCCGGCAGCCGCGGCACCTTCGCCAGGAGCCGGAAGCCGCGCGGCGAGACCGAAGTGTCCAGCGATTCGGGAGCGGCGCTGTAGCCCAGGGCCCTGGCGACCAGCGCCAGCTCAAGCAGCTCGGCGTGCCCGAGGCCGTCCAGCTCGGCCAGGGCCGTGCCCACCTTCCGCGAGCGCTTGCCGCCCGCCTCCGGCAGGTAGTCGCGGACGACCAGCTGCCGTTCCGGCTCGACACCGGCGATCAGCTCGTCCAGCTGGAGGGAGAGCAGCCGCCCGTCGGTGCCCAGCTCCACCACGTACTCCGCGATCTCCGCCGCGATGCGCCGCACCATCTCCAGGCGCTGCGCCACCGCCGCCACGTCCCGCACGGTGACCAGGTCCTCGATCTCCAGGGCGGACAGCGTGCCGGTCACCTCGTCGAGCCGCAGCTTGTACCGCTCAAGGGTGGCCAGCGCCTGATTGGCGCGGGACAGGATCGCGCCCGAGTCCTCGAGCACGCGCCGCTGCCCGTCCAGGTACAGCGCGACCAGCCGCATCGACTGGCTGACCGACACCACGGGGAAGCCGGTCTGGATGGACACCCGCTGCGCCGTGCGGTGGCGCGTGCCGGTCTCCTCCGTCGGGATGCTCGGGTCGGGAACGAGCTGCACCCCGGCCCGCACGATCCGCGAGATGTCCCGGTCCACGATGACCGCGCCGTCGAGCTTGCACAGCTCGCGCAGCCGGGTCGCGGTGAACTCCACGTCCAGCACGAACCCGCCCGTGCACAGCGACTCCACCGTCCGGTCCACGCCGAGCACGATGAGGCCCCCCGTGTTCCCCCGGAGGATGCGCTCCAGGCCGTCCCGCAGCTGGGTCCCGGGGGCGACCGCGCTCAGCGCGGCCCGCAGCAGGCCGTCCGCCCCGGGGCCACCCCCGGCCCTCCCGGGACCCGCCGGGCGGTCGCTGGCTGCCATGCAATCCTCCGGAGGACGAACCTGCGCTTGGTGCACATGAGTCTACCGGCGCACCTCCTCCCGCCTGCTTGACTCCGCGCCGCGCGCGGGCAGCACACGCAGGGCCTCCCCGATGTCCGCGACTTCCCGCACCCGCATCCCGGCCGGCGCCCCGCCCGAGTCGGCGGGCACCAGGGCCTGGGTGAAGCCGAGCCGCGAAGCCTCCGCGAGGCGCCGCTGCACCCCGGTGACACGGCGCACCTCCCCGGCGAGGCCGACCTCGCCGATCGCCACCAGATTCTTCGGGAGAGGCGTGTCCGACGCCGCGCTGGCCAGCGCGAGCGCCACGGCCAGGTCGGCGGCCGGCTCGGACAGGCGCACCCCGCCGACGGTCGCGGTGTAGATGTCGTTTTTTCCCAGGGCCGCTATCTGGCCGCGCTGCTCCAGCACGGCCAGCATCATCGATACCCGCGACGTCTCCAGACCCGACGTGGTGCGCCGCGGCGAGGGGATCTGACTGGCCACCGTCAGCGACTGCACCTCCGCCACCAGCGGCCTGCGGCCCTCCAGCGTGACCGTCAGGCAGGTGCCCGGCACCGGCTCGTCCCGGCGGGTGAGGAACAGCCCGGAGGGGTCGGCCAGCGACGTGATGCCCTCGTCGTGCAGCTCGAAGCAGCCGACCTCGTCGGTGGCCCCGTAGCGATTCTTCACGCCGCGGACCAGCCGCAGCCTGGCGTGCCGGTCGCCCTCGAAGTGCAGGACCACGTCCACCAGGTGCTCCAGCAGACGCGGCCCCGCGATCGCCCCGTCCTTCGTGACGTGCCCGACCAGCAGTGTCGACATGCCGCGCTCCTTGGACGCCCGGATCAGCGCCCCGGCCACCTCGCGCACCTGCGCCATCCCGCCCGGCGCGCCGTCCACCTCGGCCGAGGCCACCGTCTGCACCGAGTCCAGCACCAGCAGCGCGGGCTTGACCTGGTCCAACTGGCCGAGCACCGAGCCCAGATCGGTCTCCGCGGCCAGATACAGGTGGTCGTGCACGGCACCGATCCGGTCCGCCCGCATCCGGACCTGGGCGGCCGACTCCTCACCCGTCACGTACAGCGTCCGCCGCGCCTCCGACGCGGACTTGGCCGCGACGTCCAGCAGCAGCGTGGACTTGCCCACGCCCGGCTCCCCGGCAAGCAGCACCACCGCGCCGGGGACCAGACCCCCGCCGAGCACCCGGTCCAGCTCGGGAACGCCCGTGCCGCGCGCCGCGGCCTGCACCGCGTCCACCTGCCCGATCGGCACCGCGGGCGAGGCGACGCGGGCCGCGGGGACCGTGCGCACGGCGGGCGCGGCGCCCAACTCCTCGACGGTGCCCCAGGCGTGGCACTCGGGGCAGCGCCCGAGCCACTTGCCCGTGGCCCAGCCGCACTCGGTGCACCGGTACGACGGGCGGTCTGCTTTTCGAGCCATGACCTGAACGCTACCCCCGGCCACCGACACCGACGGCCGGAACAGACGCCCCACCGTCACCCGTTAGAAGGAACCTGGACGACCCGGCGGCGGTTGCGGTGCCGCGGCGCTTAACGTCCCACCTGATGACACGCAGCCGCGAACGACCGGCGCGCGGCGACCGCCCCGCCGCCGCTCCGTCCCCAGCCACCAGGACCGCCGTCTCCCCGGCCGACGCCGGTGCTTCCGCCACCAGGCCGCGGAAGGACCGCCGCCAGGCCGCGTACGACGACGCGTACCTGGACGGGCTGTTCACCTACTGCCTGTCCGTCATGTGCGAGCACGACGCGGCCACCGCCGCGCTGGGCGAGGCGCTCGCGCTCGCCGAGCGGCAGCACGAGCGCGGTCGGCGGCCCGCCGATCCGGCCCTGGCCAGGGCCTGGCTGTACGCGCTGGCGCGCTGGGCCTGCCTGCGTCGTCTCGCCGTGCACAAGGGGGAGGGCGAAGGCAGGCCGGTGCCGCGGGCGTTCGGCGAGGACGCGGCGCGGCGCCACCGCGAGCTGGCGGCGCTGTCCTGGCCCGAGGCCGCCGGCACGACGCCGGAGCAGCGCGAGGCGCTGGAGCTGGCGGTGCGGCACCAGCTGTCCGCCCGCGAGCTGGCCCGGGTGCTGCGGCTGGCCGCGCCGGCCGCCCACACGCTGCTGACCGCCGCGGCGCGCGAGGTGGAGCGCACCCGCGCCGCGCTGGCCGCCGTGGACGCCGCCGGCTGCCCGGCCGCGGCGGCGCTCTCCGGCGACGACCGCGGCGTGCTGCTCGGCCCCGCCATGCGCCGCGAGCTGCTGCGGCATGTGGACGAGTGCCCGTCCTGCCGGCTGATCGCGCAGCGCGCGACGGCCGAGGTGGGCTGGCCGGCGACCGGTTCCTCCGGTCCTTCCCGGTTGACGGTGCTGGCCGCCCCGCGCGCGGCGGTGCAGGCCGCGCGGCTTGCGATCCGGCGCGCGCGTTCCCAGTACGCGCCCCGCTACGACCGGGCCGGGTTCCCGCTGTTCGACAAGGACAAGCAGGGGCGCCGCGAACGGCTGCGCAGCCGCGTCGTGACGTCGACGGTGGCCGTGACGGTGGTCGCCGTTCCCGTGCTCGCGCTGTGGGCCGCCTACCGCGGGGCGCCGCCCGCGGGCGAGCCGGCGGGCGAGGACACCGCCGCGGCGGCCGAGGACACGGCGACGCACGGCACCGAGGGCGCCGGCGAGCGGCCGTACGAGACGACCGGCCGGGCCGGGGACGGCGCGGGCGCCGCGGAGGCGGCCGAGCCCGGGTCCGGGGCGGAAGGGCACGGCCGCGACGGTGCGGGCGATGAGGTGCCGGACGCCGCGGACGACGGTGCGGGGCGCCGGGCGGACGCCGGTACGGACGGCGGTACGGACGGGGGCGGGGAGACGCCGGCCGCCGGGGAGCTGGTGGTGGATGCCGTGCCGACGGACGCGGGCACGCGGATCACGCTGACCGCCACCGGCGGCGCGCCTGTCGACTGGTCGGCCGTCACGGACGTGCCCTGGCTGTCGCTGAGCCGCGCCTCCGGCACGCTCGGGCCGGGCGAGTCGGCGGTGATCGAGGTGACGGTGGACCGGGCGCGCGAGCCCGCCGGGGAGTGGCGGGGCCGCATCACGGTCGGTCCGGCCGCCGCGGTGGTCACGGTCGAGGGCAGCGGCCCGGAGGACACCGACCCGCCCGAGCCGCCGGACGATCCGGAGACGCCCGAGCCGCCGCCCGGCGAGCCGGGCACCGGCCCGGACGAGGACATCGGTCAGGGCTGACGCGCCGCGTTCAGAGGGCGGTGCCGGTTCCGGTGCCGGTCTCGGTTCCCGTGCCGGTCTCGGTTCCGGTGCCGGTTCCCGTGCCGGTCTCGGTTCCGGTGCCGGTGCCGGTTCCGGTGCCGGTTCCCGTGCCGGTCTCGGTGGTCCCGGGAGACGGGCTCGGCGCGGGGGCCGGGCTCGGCGCGGACGGGGAGAGCAGCGGGGGCGGCAGGATCGGGCGGCCCGCGGTGCCGGTGAGGTGGTGCTGGACGATGGGGGACAGGCGGCGGATCAGGTCCTCGGCGTCGGCGCCGGCCAGCGGCTCGATCTTCAGGACGTACCGCAGCAGCACGGCGCCGATGAGCTGGGCGGCGGCCAGCTCCGCGCGCAGTTCGGCGTCGGGGGAGTCGAGTCCGCCGGCGACGCGGGCGAGCATCTGCGAGGTGACGATGCCGCGGAAGATGCCGGCGGCCGTCTCGTTGTTCACCGCGGATCTGACGACGGCGAGCAGAGGGCTGCGGGTGACCGGATTCTCCCAGATGGTGAAGAACAGCCGGGTGAACCGTTCGCCGAACTCCTCCGGCCGGAACTGCGTGTCCCGCGACAGGCCCTGGGCCGCGGGTGCCGTCGCGTCGGCCACCGCCGCGGCGAAGACCTGCTCCTTCTTCCCGAAGTAGTGGTGCACGAGCGCCGGGTTGACCTCGGCGCCGCGCGCGATGGCGCGGATCGACGCCTTGTCGTAGCCGCGCTCCGCGAAGACGGCCCGTGCCGAGGCCAGGATGCGGTCCCGCGCCGCGGGCGTGCCGTCGGCCAGGTCGGCCCGCGAGGGCCGTCCGCGCCTGCGGGCCGGCCGTCCGGTCGCCGGCTCGCTGCTCATCGGGTCCCCCCGCCGGTGCCGTGGTTCACCGCGGGCGGCGCGGTCGCCAGGTGCAGCCGGGTGAACGCGAGCGCCTCGGCGAGGTCCGCCCGCCTGGTCTCGGGGGAGGCCGCCCTGCGGGTGTTGACCTCGACGACGACGTGGCCGGTGTAGCCGGTGGCGGCGAGTCGTTCCAGCAGGGCGGCGCAGGGCTGGCTGCCGCGCCCCGGGATCAGGTGTTCGTCCTTGCCCGAGCCGCTGCCGTCCGCGATGTGGACGTGCCCGAGCCGCTCGCCCATGCGGTCGGCCATGGCCAGGGTGTCGGAGCGCGATGTCGCGGTGTGCGAGACGTCGAGCGTGAAGGCGGGGTACTCCTCCTCCGTCGGGTCCCAGCCGGGTGAGTAGGCCAGCAGCTCCCGGTCGCGGTAGCGCCACGGGTACATGTTTTCGACCGCGAAGGCGACGCCGCTCTCGTCGCCGAGCCGCCGGATGCCCCGCACGAAGTCGCGAGCGTAGGTGCGCTGCCAGCGGAACGGCGGGTGCACGACGACCGTCGAGGCGCCGAGGCGCTCGGCCGCCTCGCGGGCGCGCAGCAGCTTCCGCCACGGGTCGGTGCCCCACACCCGCTGGGTTACGAGCAGGCAGGGCGCGTGTACAGCCAGGACGGGGATGCCGTGGCGCTCGGAGAGGTCGCGCAGGGCGTCCACGTCCTGGCTCACCGGGTCCGTCCAGACCATCACCTCGACGCCGTCGTAGCCGAGTTGACCGGCTATCGCGAAGGCTGCCGCGGTGTTTTCCGGGTACACGGAGGCGGTCGAAAGCGCGACCTTCGCGTCCGGAACAGGTGCCTGATGTGCCACGGCGCCAAGCCTACGTGCCGGGCCCCACTTCCCCGTTTGACCGCGGGCACACTTGGGAGGAAAATTAAACGCATGATTAATAATCATCGGGAGGGAAGCTCCTCGCCACCGGCCGTCCACGCTCGCGATCTCGGCGTCGTGCGCGGCGGGAAGCCGGTGCTGAAGAAGCTGGAGTTCTCGGTGCCGCGCGGCACCGTGACCGGGCTGCTCGGGCCTTCCGGCTGCGGCAAGACGACGCTGATGCGGGCGGTCGTGGGGGCGCAGGCGCGGGTGACCGGGCGTCTTGAGGTGCTGGGCGAACGGGCCGGCAGCGCCGCGCTGCGCCACCGCCTCGGCTACGTCACCCAGGCCCCGTCCGTCTACCTCGACCTGACGACCAGACAGAACCTGGACTACTACGCCGCCGTCCTCGGCGTCCCGCGCGCCGAGCGCGCCGACCAGGTCGACGCCGCGCTCACCGATGTCGACCTCCACAGCCACGCGGACGCCCTCGCGGCCAATCTCTCCGGTGGCCAGCGCTCCCGGGTGTCGCTTGCGGTGGCGCTGCTGGGCGCGCCGGAGCTGCTGGTGCTCGACGAGCCGACGGTGGGTCTCGATCCGGTGCTGCGCCGCAGCCTGTGGGATCTGTTCCACCGGCTGGCGGCGGAACGGGGGGCCACGCTGCTGATCTCCTCGCACGTGATGGACGAGGCCGACCGCTGCGACCGGCTGATGCTGATGCGCGAGGGCGGCATCCTCGCCGAGGGCACGCCCGGGGAGCTGCGGGCGCGCACCGGCACCGACTCCGTCGAGGACGCGTTCCTGCGCCTCGTCGGCGACGCGGCCGACGACGAGGGCAACGACGGGGACAACGACGAGGGCAACGGCGAGGGCAACGGCGGGAACGGCGCCCGCCGGCGGGCCGCGGACCAGGCGGCCGGCCGCGACGGCAGCACGGCGGAGGTGTCGCGATGAGCCCGACCAGGACCCTGGCCACCGCAGGCCGCGTGCTGCGTCAGCTCGGCCACGACCCGCGGACGATCGGGCTGCTCCTGCTCGTCCCGGTACTGCTGCTGGTCCTGCTGTACTACGTCTTCGACGCCGACCGCGACTCGTTCGACTTCATCGGCTCGGCCCTGCTCGGCATCTTCCCCATGGTGACGATGTTCCTGGTCACCTCGGTCGCGACGCTGCGCGAGCGGACCTCGGGCACGCTGGAGCGGCTGTTGACGATGCCGCTCGGCAAGGGCGACCTGATCGCCGGCTACGCGCTCGCGTTCGGCGCGTTCGCGGTCGTCCAGGCCGGTCTCGCCACCGGCGTCGCGCTGTGGTTCCTCAACCTCGACATCGAGGGATCGCCCTGGTTCCTGCTCCTGGTCGCCCTGCTCAACGCCCTGCTCGGCACGGCGCTCGGCCTCTTCGTGTCCGCCTTCGCGGCCTCGGAGTTCCAGGCCGTCCAGTTCATGCCCGCGGTGATCATTCCGCAGCTCCTGCTGTGCGGTCTCTTCGCGCCCCGGGACGCCATGCAGCCGGCGCTGGAATACGCCTCCAACGTGCTGCCGATGTCGTACGCGGTCGACGGCATGACGGAAGTGCTCAACAACAGTGACCTGACCGCCGACTTCTGGCGGGACGTGGTCATCGTCGCCGGCAGCGCGCTCGCCGTTCTCGCGCTCGGCGCCGTGACCCTGCGCCGCCGCACGGCCTGAACGCCGCGCCGTCCTCAGGCCGCCCGCATGCGGTCGAGGCGGCGGAGGATCACGCCCTCCCGCAGCGCCCACGGGCAGATCTCGACCGTCTCGACGCCGAAGAGGTCCATCGCCGCCTCCGCCACCACCGCGCCGGCCAGCAGCTGCCGGGCCCGCCCCTCCGAAACGCCCGGCAACTGCTGCCGTTCGCGCACCGGCAGCTCGGCCAGCCGCTGGCCCCACTTCTGGAGGTCGGCCCGGTGCAGGTCGCGCCGCACGTACAGGCCATCCGTCGAACGCGCCGCGCCGGCGATCCTGGCCAGCTGCTTGAACGTCTTGGAGGTCGCCACCACCCGGTCCGGCGCCCCCAGGCGGGAGAAGTCCCCGACCACGCGGGCCACTTGCGAACGGACGTCGCGGCGAAGCGACCGCACGTCCGCGGGCGAGGGCGGGTCGCCCGGCAGCCGCGCCGCGGTCAGGCGGCCCGCGCCGAGCGGCAACGAGGCCGCGGCGTCCGGCTCCTCGTCAAGGCCGTACGCGATCTCCAGCGAGCCGCCGCCGATGTCGAACATCAGCAGCCGCCCCGCCGACCAGCCGAGCCACCGCCGCGCCGCGAGGAACGTGAGCCGCGCCTCGTCCTGCCCGGACAGCACCTGGAGGCCGACCCCCGTCTCGTCGGCGACGCGGCCGAGTACCTCGTCCGCGTTGCTCGCCTCCCGCACCGCGGAGGTCGCGAACGGCAGCAGATCCGCGACCCCGTGGTCCTCGGCGACCTCAAGCGCCTCCCGGACGGTGGCCACCAGCCGGTCCACCCCGTCGCCGCCGATCGCGCCGCGCTCGTCGAGCAGCTCGGCGAGGCGCAACTCGGCCTTGTGCGAGTAGGCCGGCAGCGGCCGTGCCCCTGGATGCGCGTCGACCACCAGCAGGTGAACCGTATTGGAACCCACGTCGAGAACACCGAGCCTCATGAACGTCCACGCTACCCCGCCCCTTACCCTGGCGTAGTGGCGAAGACGAAGAGGGCGAAGCCGGGCAGAACTACCCAGCGGTTCGACGGCGCGCGCCGCCGCGCGGCCGGCGAGGAGGTGGCGCTCGACCACCCCAGGGCGTGGGTCGAGTTCCCCGATCCCGCCGACGCTGAGCAGGTCTTCCGGTGCGACCTGACCTGGCTGACCTCCCGCTGGCAGTGCGTCTTCGGCCGCGGCTGTCAGGGCATCAGCGCCGGACGCGCGTCCGACGGCTGCTGCACTCTGGGCGCCCACTTCTCCGACGAGGACGACGAACGCCGCGTGGCCGGACACGCGGCACGGCTGACGCCCGAGACCTGGCAGTACCACGCCGAGGGCACCGGGGAGGACGGCTGGACCGAGCTGGACGATGACGGTGAACGCCAAACCCGCCGCGTGGCCGGCGCCTGCATCTTCCTCAACCGGCCGGGTTTCCCCGGCGGCGAGGGCTGCGCCCTGCACACGCTGGCGCTGGGCGAGGGCCGCGAGCCGCTCGAAACCAAGCCCGATGTGTGCTGGCAGCTGCCGGTGCGCCGCACGTACGAGTGGGTCGAGCAGCCGGACGGCGAGCAGTTGCTGTACGTGTCGATCGGCGAGTACGACCGGCGCGGCTGGGGCCCGGGCGGCCACGACCTGCACTGGTGGTGCACCGGCGCGCCCGCGGCGCACGGCGCGAGCGAGCCGCTGTACCTCACCTACCGGCCGGAGCTGACCGAGCTGATGGGTAAGGCGGGCTACGACCAGCTCGCCGGGCTGTGCGAGCAGCGCCTCGCCGCGCGCAGCGCGCTGCCGCCCGGCGCGAAGCCGCTTCCGCTGCTGGCCGCGCACCCGGCCGACCCCGACCCCGGCCCCGGCCCCGGCCCCGACCCCGACCCCGACGCCGTTCCGCCCGCCGCCGCCGGGTGACGCCTTCCGCCGCCGGGTGACCTCGTCCGTCCGGCGTCTCGGATTCCGGTATGCGAGTCCCGGCAGGCGGGCGGAAGGCGTAGCCTCGGAGGCCCGGGCCACTCGGCTTCCGCAGGGACTTCGCAGGAGAGGACACGGATCATGGCGACGCTCAGGTCCCGCACAGTCACCCACGGCCGCAACATGGCGGGCGCGCGCGCCCTCCTGCGCGCCGCCGGCGTAGCGCGCGAGGACTTCGGCAAGCCCATCATCGCCGTGGCCAACAGCTTCACCGAGTTCGTGCCCGGCCACACCCACCTCCAGCCGGTCGGCCGGATCGTCTCCGACGCCATCTCGGCGGCCGGCGGCATCCCGCGCGAGTTCAACACCATCGCTGTCGACGACGGCATCGCCATGGGCCACGGCGGGATGCTGTACTCGCTGCCCTCCCGCGACCTGATCGCGGACTCCGTGGAGTACATGGTGGAGGCGCACTGCGCCGACGCCCTCGTCTGCATCTCCAACTGCGACAAGATCACCCCGGGCATGCTGATGGCCGCGCTGCGGCTGAACATCCCGACGGTCTTCGTCTCCGGCGGCCCGATGGAGGCCGGGAAGACCACCCTCGTCGACGGCACGGTCCGTTCCAATCTGGACCTGGTCCACGCCATGTCCGAGGCGGTCGCCGACACGACCTCCGACGAGGACCTGCTGCGGATCGAGGAGGCCGCCTGCCCGACCTGCGGCTCCTGTTCCGGCATGTTCACCGCCAACTCCATGAACTGCCTGGTCGAGGCACTCGGCCTGGCCCTGCCAGGCAACGGCTCCGTCCTCGCCACGCACACCGCCCGCCGCGCGCTGTACGAGGAGGCCGGCCGCACGGTCGTCGAGGTCACCCGGCGCCACTACGAGCAGGACGACGCGACCGTGCTGCCGCGGGCCGTCGCCTCGCGCGCCGCCTTCGAGAACGCCATGGCTCTCGATGTCGCCATGGGCGGCTCCACCAACACCGTGCTGCACCTGCTCGCCGCGGCCGTGGAGGCCGAACTGCCCTTCGACATGGCCGACATCGACGCGGTCTCCCGGCGCGTCCCCTGCGTCTGCAAGGTCGCGCCGAACGGCTCGTACCACATGGAGGACGTGCACCGCGCCGGCGGCATCCCCGCGATCCTCGGCGAGCTCCAGCGCGCCGGGCTGCTCAACGAGGACGTGCACAGCGTGCACGCCGACTCGCTCGCCGAGTGGCTGAAGAAGTGGGACATCCGCGGCGGCTCGCCCGCGCCCGAGGCGGTGGAGATGTTCCACGCGGCGCCCGGCTGCGTCCGTTCCGCCAGCGCCTTCTCCCAGTCCGAACGCTGGGAGTCGCTGGACACGGACGCGGAGCGGGGCTGCATCCGCGGCGCCGCGCACGCCTACTCCGCGGACGGCGGCCTCGCCGTGCTGTACGGCAACCTCGCCGCCGACGGCTGTGTCGTGAAGACCGCGGGCGTCGACGAGTCGATCTGGACGTTCGAGGGCCCCGCCGTCGTCGTGGAGTCCCAGGAGGAAGCCGTCGAGGCGATCCTCGCCAAGCGCGTCAAGGAGGGCGACGTGGTCGTCGTCCGCTACGAGGGCCCCCGCGGCGGCCCCGGCATGCAGGAGATGCTGTACCCCACGGCGTTCCTCAAGGGCCGCGGCCTCGGTGCCACGTGCGCGCTGATCACCGACGGCCGGTTCTCCGGCGGCACCTCGGGCCTTTCCATCGGGCACGTCTCGCCCGAGGCGGCGGCCGGCGGCACCATCGCGCTGGTGCGCGACGGCGACCTCGTCCGCATCGACATCCCGTCCCGCGCCATCGAGCTGAAGGTGTCCGAGGAGGAGCTGGCCGAGCGCCGCGCCGCCCTCGGCGGCCGGTACCTGCCCGTGTCCCGCGACCGCAAGGTCTCGCTGGCGCTGCGCGCCTACGCGGCCATGGCCACCAGCGCCGACAAGGGTGCCGTCCGCGACGTCGCCAAGTTGGAGCGCACGGCGGAGGCAACGGTGGAGGGCACGGTGGAGGGCGCGGCCGGCTGACCCGCCCCGCGGGGGGCACCGCACCTGCTGTCCCGGTGCGCCGGGTAGGTTCCCTTTGGGCGGCGTTCATCGTGCCGCCATGTCGTGGCAAGGCCGTGATGCAAAGGGCGCTGGGGTGGCGGAGACGGAAACCGGGCGTGGCCGGGGCGGGACGCGCAGCCGGTACGCGGTGTGGGGGCTGTGGGCGGCGGCCGGGCTGCTGGCCGCCCGCCAGGCCGTGGAGGTGTGGCGGCTCGCGCCGGACGAACGGCTCACCGGGCTGCCGTCCGGGAGCGCGCCGCTCCACACCGGGAACGGCGTGCCCGCGCCGCCCGCGGCCGGGCTGCTGCTCGAACCGCTCGGCGGTCTCGCGGCCGAGCACCGAGGCATCCTGTGGCTGCTCCTCACGCTGCTGACGGCCGCCGCCCTCGTCCTGGTCGCCGCGCGCGCCCTGCCCGCGGCGCACCGCCGGTGGGCCGCGCCCGCCGGCTTCTGCCTGCTGGTCGTCTCGCTGCCGCTGCGGGAGACGGCCACGGTCGCGCAGGCCGGGCTGTTCGCCATCCTGCTGGCCCTGGCCGGGTGGCTGCTCGCGACCCGGCGGGCCGCGGGCGGCGCGCTGATCGGCCTGGCCGCCGCGCTCCAGCCGCCGCTGCTGCTGTTCGCCGGTCTGCTGCTGCTGACCGGCCGCCGCCGCGCCGCGGGAACGGCGGGCGGCGCGTTCGCCGCGGCCACCGCGCTGGCGTGGGCGCTGCGGCCGGCGGAATCCGTGACGTTCTGGCTGCGCCACCTGGCCGGGGCCGGTCTCGGCGAGGCGCCGGACGTGGCGGCCAACCAGTCGCTGCACGGCGCGCTGCTGCGCCTCGGCGTGGCGGGCCCGGGGGAGATCGCGGCCTTCGCGGTACTGGCCACCGTGGTGTGCGGGTTCGCGCTGCGCCGCGCCGCGCGCTACGCGGGCGACGGGCAGCCGCTGCTCGCCGCCGCCGTCGTCGGCTGCGCGGCGCTGGCCGCCACCCCGGCCGCCGGTCAGGAGCAGCAGCTGTGGCTGCTGTGCGCGGCCGCGGGCCGGGCCGGGCGGCGCACCGCGGACCGCCCGATGTGGCCGGTGTTCGTGGCGCTGGCGCTGGTGCTCGAAGGCACCGCGCTGGTGCCGAAGCTGGAGTCGCTCGCGGTCGTGGGTGAGAACATTCCGCTCATCGCCGCCCTGCTGGCCGCCTGTACGGTCCGCTTCCTCGCGCGCGGCTCGGAGCTGTGGTCGCGGCCGGTGCGCGCCGGCCTTGCCTCACGGCCGAACCTGCTGCTCGAACTGCTCCTCATCCGCGTCGGCTACTGGGCGTACTCCTGGGTGCGTTCGTACGCCCGCGGCGACCGCGACACGGCGGAGGCGCACGGCCACCAGATCCTGGACATCCAGCGCTTCCTGCACATCGACATCGAGCACTGGCTCAATCACGCCGTGGTCGCCAGACCGTGGCTGTCCGACGCGATGGACTTCTACTACCAGACGTTCCACTTCGCCGTGCCGCTGACGATCCTCGGCTGGCTGCTCGTGCGGCACCCTGCCGAGTACCGGACCGCCCGCCGCTGGCTCGCGCTGACCACCCTGTTCGGCCTCGCCGGCTTCTGGCTGTACCCGCTGGCCCCGCCCCGCCTGATGCCGGGGCTCGGCTACATCGACACCGCGAACGGCCCGCAGGACCTGAACGATCCGCGGTACGGGGCCCTGACCGGCATCACCAACCCGTACGCGGCGATGCCGTCCCTGCACGTCGGCTGGTCGCTGTGGTGCGCGCTCGTGCTGTGGCGCGTCGCGCCCTACCGCTGGCTGCGAGTGGCGGGCCTCGCCTACCCGCTGCTGACGACGATCGTGATCATGGGCACGGCGAACCACTACCTGCTCGACGCGGCCGGGGGCGCCGCGGTGGTCGGCGCGGGCTTCGCGGCCTCGGCCGCGATCGGCCGCGCCCTGGCGCGCGTCCCCGGCGGCGCCCAGGGCCTTCCCGAACGCCCCCCGGTGGCGGCCCAGTTGACCGAGGCCCCGGCCGAGACTCCGGCCACGGAGCCGACCGAGACTCCGGCCACGGTGCCGGCCGAGGCCCCGGCCGCGGTGCCGGCCGGGAGCGCCCCGCAGGACCCGCGGCCGGCCGCGGAGAGAACGGCCCGGGGCCCCGCGGCGGAGCAGGGCGGCGGACCCTAGGTACCGCGTTCCAGCGGCTGGGCGTACAGCGTGTTCCCCACCGTCACCGCGTAGGCCACCCCGTCCGCGATCACCGGGGCCGGGGCCCAGCCGCCCGAGCCGGCGCCCGGGGTGCCCGGATGCGCGGCGCCCACGTGCAGCACCTCGCCGGTGTCCGCCGCCACCTCGTGCAGCCGCCCCTGGCCGTCCGTCAGGTACAGCACGCCGTCCACCGCGGCGGGCCGCGAGGGCTGGTCGGCGCCCGTCGGTCTGCTCCACAGCACCTCGCCCGCCACCGTGTCCACGGCCGTGACCAGGCCCGTGGCGTCCGGCAGGTAGACCACGCCGTCCGCCGCCGAGGCGTACGGCTCGGCGGACCGCGGCAGTTCCGTGCGCCGCCACGCGCCCGAGGACAGGTCGAGGCGCAGCACGGCCGAGACGACCGGCAGGTCCGTGTCGTGCTCCTGGAAGTACGCCGCGTCCGCGTCCACGCCCAGCATTTCGGTCATGCCCACCGCCTCGGGGGGCGGCCCGACCGGCGCGGCCCACAGCTCGCGGCCGGCGTCGTCGAGCAGCATCAGCAGCGGGTCGGCGCCCGTCTCGTCGGCGCGGGTCTCCACCAGCAGACGGGACGCGCCGCTCGCCGACTGTGTGACGTACCGCCCGGGGGCCGTCCACTCGCCCCGCGCCTCGGGCGCGTCCGCGGCGTAGAAGCGCAGCGTGCTGTCGCCGTTCTGGAGGGCCAGGGAGCCGCCCACCCGCAGCAGGCTGCCGGTCAGCTCGGGCGCGTCGATCCGCCACTGCTCCGCACCGTCCCGGCCGAGCGCGCTGACGCCCGCGGCGGACGGCGCCAGCACCGCGCCCTCGCCCGGCAGCGCCCCGGGCCCGCCGACGGCGTCGCGCGGGCCGCGGTGCCGGAACACCTCCTCGCCGCCTGGCCCGAGCAGCACCGCGAACGCGGGCCCCTGCGCGCACAGCAGGCCGCCGTCCGCGGGCCGGCAGCGGAACCCCTCGGTGATCGCGTCGTCGACGCCGAACTCCCGCAGGTCGATCTCCCACGGGTCGGCCGCGGCCGGCCCCGGCCGCTCGCCCCCGCCGCCGGGGGCCGTCGTTCCCGCGCCGACCGGGCGGTCCCGGTCCGCGGGCGCGGCCAGCCACACGCCGGTCGCCGCCGCCCCCGCCACGGCCAGCGCCACCGCGCCCGCCACCAGCCGCGCGCGCCGCCGCCCGGCGCGGACGGGCCCGGTCGCCTGCGGCGCCGCGCCCGCGGGCGGGCCGGCGGGCGGCGCGGCGTGAACGGCATGGACGGCGTGAACGGTGTGGACGGCATGAACGGTGTGAACGGTGTGAACGGCGGCATCGGCGAACGAGGCCATCCGCAGCAGCGACGGCACCTCTGGCCGCCGCGCCGGGTCCTTGGCCAGGCAGCGCGCGACCAGGCCCCGCAGCGGCTCGGGAACGTCACCCAGGTCCGGCTCCTCGTGCACCACGCGGTAGGCGACCGCCAGCGGATCGCCGCCCGGCTCCGTGCCCGGCTCGAACGGGCTGTGCCCGGTCGCCGCGTACGCCACCACCGCGCCGAGCGCGAACACGTCCGCCGCCTCGGTGACGTCCGCGCCCGTCAGCTGCTCGGGCGCCATGAACGGCGGCGAGCCCAGCACCTCCCCTGCCTCCGTCAACCGGTGACTGTGGCTCATCGCCCGCGAGATGCCGAAGTCGATGACGCGCACGCCGTCCTCGGCCAGCAGCACGTTCCCCGGTTTGAGGTCGCGGTGCACCAAGCCGCTGCGGTGGATGTCCCGCAGTGCCTCGGCCAGTTGGGCGCCGACCCGCGCCGCCTCCGCGACCGGGAGCGGCCCCGCCGCGTCCAGCCGGTCCGCGAGCGAGCCGCCCGGCACGTACAGCGTGGCCAGCCACGGCGGGTCGTCCTCCGGGTCGGCGTCGACGACCGGCGCCGTGAACGCGCCGCTGACCCGCCGCGCCGCGGCCACCTCCCGGCGGAAACGGGCGCGGAATCCCGGGTGTTCGGCGTACTCGGGCCGGATCACCTTGATCGCCACCCGCCGCCCGGTCACCGTCCGCGCCAGGTGCACCACGCCCATCCCGCCGCTGCCGAGCCGCCGCTCCAGCACATACTCGCCCAGCCGTTGCGGCACCAGACCGCGGTTGTCCGTCATGGCAGCATCTCCCCCGTTGTGCCCGATGCCCTTGTGCCGGGGACAGCGTACGACGGCGCCCCGCGCACCGGTCCCCGGCGGGGAACGGCTGGAGAATGGGCGGGGAACGGGCAGGGAACGGGCGGGGAACAGGCAGCGGAACGGGCGGGGAACCCGCGGAACCGACGGAACCGGCCCAACCGACGGAACCGGGGAGCGGCGCGGGAAACGCGCCCGTCATAATCGTTCGCATGTCCACCTCGCACCCGCAGAGCCCGCCGGACGGCGCGGCCGACGACGAACCCCGGCCGGAGCCCATCAGGTTCTACGGCGTCTCCTGGGTCGATCACAGCGGCGGATACGGGGCACGCCGCGCCGGGCTCACCCTGTCCGCGCTGCTGCTCGCGGCCATGGGCGGCACGCTGCTGTTCCTGGGCTACTCCGGGCTCGACAGCTCCGAGACCGCGGGCTGGCTGCGCGCCATGGTCGTCATCGCCTTCGCCATCTGCACCGCGATGGCCGCGACCCGCACCTGGATCAGGTACACGCGCCCCGCCCCGGAGAACGCGGTGGACGAGTCGGCGTTCCGCAGCATCAAGGTGGTCGGCTTCGTCGGCGTCTTCCTGGCCTACGCGCTGCGCAGCACCGTGGAGGCGCCCGGCGAGAAGCTGCGGCGGCTCGACTACGAGACGGCTGTCGCCCGGCACCGCAGGCGTACCGCGAAGCGTTCCGGGCACCCGGCCCGCAGGAGAAGGGGCAAGCGCGCCTAAGGGTTCCCCCTGAGCCGACCCGGACATGTGTCAGTTCCGATTGACAGGTGGGTGGGCCACTGCGAGCCTGAAGACGCACCACCGGAAAGCGGAGGGGTCGCGATGAGCGGGGACGAGCTGCTGAAAGTGCTGGCCGCCCTCGGCAATCCGCATCGCATGCGGATCGTCGCCGCGCTCGCCGCCGAGCGGAATTACGTCAGCAGGCTCGCCCGCGAGATCGGCATGAGCCGCCCGCTGCTGCACATGCATCTGCAGCGGCTGGAGGCCGCCGGGCTCGTCGTCGGCACGCTGGAGCTGTCCGCCGACGGCAAGGCCATGAAGTTCTTCGAGGTGGCGCCCTTCATCTACGAACTGACGCCGCGCACCATCGCGGAGGCTGCCGAGACGGTCACGGCGACGGCCGACCGGCAGCGGCAGAAAGAGGAAGCGCAGTGAACGATTCGCTGACCACCCTGGCGGACGACCCCGCGGGCGTCTGGGCGGCCGGGCTCGGCACCGCAGGCGTCTTCGCGCTGCTCATCGTGGTCGTCTGGCAGATCGCCGCCACCTGGCGCGCCCGCATGCTCGCCTCGCGCGAGGACGAGTACAAGCGTCTGAGCGTCAAGTACGCGGAGCTGCTCGAGGACAACACGGGGATTCTGCGCCGCTACACCGACGAGCTGGGGGAGACCCGCAAGTCCGTCGCCTCGATGGAACGCATGATGCGCGAGCTGGACTGACGCACCGCGCAACGACCTTCGGAAACCCACAGCTGAGGAGCACCGACATGCGCGGCCTGCACCGACTCGTCCGCCGCCTGCGGCCGGCGCCGCGCGGCGACTACGCGAACGACGGCTTCCCCCTCGAACACCCCAGGCCGCGCCCCGGCGCGGACCCGTCCGGTTCAAGGCGGTCCCAGCCGGGGAGTTGACCGGTCATGACGACCACGTCCGACCTCGCCACCTCGTTCGACGCCATCGCCGCCGAGTACGCCGCCCTGCGCCCCACCTACCCGCCCGCCCTCTACGACGCCGTCGAGGAGCTGACCGGGCGGCCCCTGGCCGGCTCCGCCGTGCTGGACGTCGGGGCCGGCACCGGCAAGGGCGCCGCGCCCCTGCACGAACGGGGCGCCCGCGTCGTCGCCGCGGAGCCAGGACCCGGCATGGCCGCGCAGTTCCGCGCCGCCCTGCCCGGCGTGCCCCTCGTCCGCGGCTCGGGCGACGCGCTGCCGTTCGCCGCCGGCTCGTTCGACCTGGTCACCTACGCCCAGGCGTGGCACTGGACCGACCCGGCCCGCTCCGTCCCCGAGGCGCTGCGCGTGCTGCGCCCGGGCGGTGCGCTCGCCCTGTGGTGGAACGTGCGCGACCGTTCCGTCCGGTGGGCCGACGCGCAGGAACGGCGGCTGGCGGAGCGCCTGAGCGAGTTCCGCCGCGAGGACATCACCACGACCGCGCCGGCTCTGCTGCGCGGCCTCGGGCTCGGCCTGGCCCCCGCCCACCGGGAAGTCGGCTGGCGCCGCACCATCCCGCTGGCCGCCCACATAGCCAACCTCGCCACCCACTCCTGGCTCGCCGTCCTCGGCCCCGAGAAGTCCCGCCCCATCCTCGCCGCCGAGGAGGCGGCCGTGCGCGCCGAGTTCCCGGACGGGCAGGTCACCGAGGACTACATCGTCCGGCTCACCGTCGTCATCCGCTGATGCGAGGATGAGGACGCCCTTTCAACCACAGGGAAGCGAGTGAGTGAGCCCTCTCATGACCCACAAGATCGCCGTTCTCGGCACCGGGAAGATCGGTGAGGCCCTGCTCGGCGGCATGCTCAGGGCCGGGCGTGCCCCCGCGGACCTGCTCGTCACCGTCCGCCGTGCCGAGCGCGCCGTGGCCCTGCGGGCCAGGCACGGCGTGGAGACCGTCGGCAACGCCGAGGCCGCCAAGAACGCCGACATCCTGATCCTGGCCGTCAAGCCGCAGGACATGGCCGCGCTGCTGGACGAGCTGGCCCCGCACACGCCCGCGGACCGGCTGGTGATCTCGGCCGCCGCGGGCATCACCACCGGTTTCGTCGAGTCGCACCTCACCCCGGGGACGCCCGTGGTGCGCGTCATGCCCAACACCCCGGCCCTCGTCGACGAGGCCATGTCCGTGATCTCCGGCGGCACCCACGCCACCGAGGAGCACCTGGCGCACGCCGAGGACATCTTCAACGGCGTCGGCAAGACCCTGCGCCTGCCCGAGTCCCAGCAGGATGCCGCCACCGCGCTGTCCGGCTCGGGACCGGCCTACTTCTACTTCCTCGTCGAGGCGATGACGGACGCCGGCATCCTGCTCGGCCTGCCCCGCGACAAGGCGCACGACCTGATCGTCCAGGCCGCGATCGGCGCCTCCGTCATGCTGCGGGACAGCGGCGAGCACCCCGTCACCCTGCGCGGGGCCGTCACCTCCCCGGGGGGCACGACCATCAGCGCCATCCGCGAGCTGGAGAACCACGGCGTCCGCGCCGCGCTCATCGCCGCGCTCGAAGCGGCCCGCGACCGCAGCCGCCAGCTCGCCGCCGGTGCCTGACGCCGGTGCCTGACGCGGGCTCCTGAGGCCGGTGCCTGACGCGGGCTCCTGACGTCGGCGCCTCACGCGAGCCGAGTACGGAGAACGGCCGCCCGGTCCCCCCACCGCAAGGGACCGGACGGCCGCGTCGGCAACGGACGCGTTCAGTCCGTGGCGATGGCCCGCAGCACGTTCATCCGTCCCGCGCGGAACGCGGGGAACAGCGCCGCCGCGAGGCCCACCACCGCGGAGCCCGCGAAGACCGCGAGGATCGTCGGCCACGGGATCTCCAGCACCGTGAACCCCTCCTGCTCAAGCACCCGCTGCGCCGTCGCCCCCCAGCCGAGGCCGAGTCCGAGTCCGAGCAGCGCACCGAACAGCGCGATCACCACGGATTCGAGCCGCACCATGCGCCGCAGCTGCCGCCGCGAGAGGCCGATCGCCCGCATCAGGCCGATCTCCCGCGTCCGTTCGACGACCGAGAGCGCCAGCGTGTTGACGACGCCCAGGACCGCCACGATGATCGCCAGCGCGAGCAGCGCGTACACGATGTTCAGCAGCATCCCGATCTCGTCCTCCAGCGCCTGCTTGTAGTCCGCCTGGTCGCTGACCTCGTACTGCGGGAACGGCGCCATGCGCTCCCGCAACTCCGCGTAGACCGCGTCCTTCTGGCCCTCCTCGGCCTTCGCGAACATCACCATGTTGAGCGGCATCTTCTCCGCCGGCAGATGCGCCCTCGCCGTGTCCGTGGACAGGTACATCGCCTGCGAGTCGATCAGCGTCCGGTCCGAGGTGATCGCCCCCAGCGTCAGCCGCACGCCCTCGTCGCCGCCGACGAACCGCGCGGTCAGCTCGTCGCCCACCGACAGGCCGTGCTCCTCCGCGAACGTCTCGCCCACCGACAGGTGGTCCGGCTCGTACGCCGCCGGCAGCTCCCCCGCCACCGTCGGCGCCCGCAGATCCCGCGCGTACGTCGGGTCGGCCGCCGTCACGTCGTGCGCCGTCGTCCTCCCGTCCGGTGTCGTCAGCTCCACCGACACCACCGTGTAGTCCGTGACGTGCGCCAGGCCCGGTGTCGAACGCACCGCCTCGGCCGCCTCCGGCGTGATCAGCTGCCCCGAGGTGTCGATGATGAAGTCCGCCCCCACGGAACGGTCCAGCTGGTCCGACGCGGACGCCACCACGGAGGACCCGACCACGGACAGCGAACCGACCAGCGCGAGCCCGATCATCAGCGCGCCCGCCGTCGCGCCCGTGCGCCGCGGGTTGCGCCGCGCGTTCCGCCCGGCCATCCGGCCCACCGGGCCGAACATCCGCAGCACCACCGCGCCCAGCACCCGCACCACGCCCGAGGCCAGCAGCGGAGCCAGCACGATCGCCCCGAACAGCGTCAGCAGCAGCCCGCCGGAGAGGAACAGCGAACCTTCCCCCGCCTCCTCGGCACCCGCCGCCGCCACCAGGCAGGCCACGCCCGCCCCGGTCAGCACCAGGCCCAGCGCCCCGCGGACCCGGCCCGCCGCCGCGTCCCCCGGCGTTCCCGCGTCCCGCAGCGCCGCCATCGGCGACACCCGGCCCGCGCGCCGCGCCGGCAGCCACGCGGCGAGCACCGTCGCCACCACCCCGACCAGCAGGCCCGCGACCGGCGTCGACCAGGTCACCGTCAGCTCGGAGGTGTCCATGTTGATCCCGGCCGAGTTCATCACCTTCATCAGGCCCACGGCCAGGCCCACCCCGGCCCCGATGCCCACGATCGAGCCCAGCACGCCGAGCAGCAGCGCCTCGGCCAGCACCGAACGGTTGACCTGGCGGCGGCTCGATCCGATGGCCCGCAGCAGGCCGATCTCGCGGGTGCGCTGGGCGACCAGCATGGAGAAGGTGTTGACGATGAGGAAGACCCCCACCAGTACCGCGATCCCGGCGAAGCCCAGCATCGCGTAGCGCATCACGTCGAGGAAGCCGCCGACGTCGTCCGCCATCGCCTCCTCGTTCTCCGCCCGCGTGTCGATGTCGAACCCGCCGCCGAGCGCCGCCCCGATCCGTTCCTTCAACTCCTCGTCCGCGACGCCGCCCGCCGCCGTCACGTGCACCGAACTGATCACGTCCGCCGCCCCCAGCAGCGCCGTGCGCGCCGCCGCCGGTTCGAGCAGGAGGTACGGCGCCCCCGGGTTGGTGCTGCTGAACTCCACCAGACCCGTCACCGTCACCGCGTGGCGGCCCGACACCGCGACGATCTCCAGCTCGTCGCCGATCGCGAGGCCCTGCCGCCGCGCGGTGTCCGCGTCCAGCAGCGCCTCGCCGGGCCCGCCCGGCTCGCGGCCCTCGGTCAGCTCCATCGAACGCTGCGTGTCCGGTCCCCAGTCGGCACCGATCGTCGGGGCCCCGGTGGCACCCCCGACGCTCTCCCCATCGCCGTCCACGACCGTGATGCTGGTGTTGATCACCACACCCTCGGCCGACTCCACCCCGTCGACGGCCCGCACCCGGTCCACGACGCCCTCGGGCAGCGTCCCCTCGCGGCCGGTCTCCTGTCCGTTCTCCTCCTCCTCGGGCCCGACCGTCACATCGGACGCCGTGGCGGCGAAAAACTTGTCGAACGTGCTGTTCAGCGTGTCCGTGAACACCAGCGTGCCGCACACGAACGCGACGGACAGCACGATCGCGATGCCCGACAGAGCCATCCGCCCCTTGTGGGAGAAGAAGCTCCGCATCGACGTCTTCAGCACGGTCACGACACCCGCCCGTGCGCGTCGAAGCGCCGCATCCGGTCCAGCACCAGATCCGCCGTCGGGTGCGCCATGTCGTCCACCAGCCGGCCGTCCGCCAGGTACAGCACGCGGTCGGCGTAGGCGGCGGCGACGGGGTCGTGGGTGACCATGACGATGGTCTGGCCCAGCTCGTCGACGGAGCGGCGCAGGAAGCCGAGGACTTCCGAGCCGGCGCGGGAGTCGAGGTTACCGGTGGGCTCGTCACCGAAGATGATGTCGGGGCGGGCGGCGAGGGCGCGGGCGACGGCGACGCGCTGCTGCTGTCCGCCGGACAGCTCGTTCGGCCGGTGCTTGAGACGCTCGCCGAGGCCGACGGTGGCCACGACGCGCTCCAGCCACTCCTTGTCGGGCTTGCGGCCGGCGATGTCCATGGGGAGCGTGATGTTCTCCAGGGCGCTGAGCGTGGGCAGCAGGTTGAACGCCTGGAAGATGAAGCCGATGTGGTCGCGGCGCAGCTGCGTGAGCTTCTTGTCCTTCAGCCCGGTGATCTCGGTGGGGCCCACCCAGATGCGGCCCGAGGAGACGGTGTCGAGCCCCGCCAGGCAGTGCATCAGCGTCGACTTCCCCGAGCCCGAGGGCCCCATGATCGCCGTGAACGCGCCCTGCTGGATATCGGCGCTCACGCGGTCGAGCGCCACCACCCGGGTCTCACCGGCGCCGTACGCCTTGACGACACAGTCTGCCCGCGCGGCAACCGCGGTACGAGTTTCGGATACAGCCGTTGCCACGGTCAGTCTCCTTCAGCTGAAACGGCCTGTCAGGTACGCGAGCAACAGTGCCGTTCCGCGGGGCCCCGGGACGATGGTGCCCATCGCCGTATCCGCCCGGGGGTTTACCCCACCGCCGTGCCCCCGGTCCGCCCCAGCTCGTACATCCGCGCGATCACGTCCTCGATGTCCGGCTCCCGGATCGACAGGTCGACCAGCGGGCAGTTCTCCGCGATCCGCGCCACCAGCGGCGCCGCACTCGCCGAGGCGGGGAACGCCAGCCACTGCCGCGGCCCCTCCACCCGCACCGTGCGCGCCCCGGCCACCTCGATCGGCGGCAACTCGCGTTCCAGGTCCACCACCAGCGTCCGCTCGCTCTCCCCGATCTCCGTCAGGCCGGACAGCGCCCCGTCGTACATCAGCCGCCCGTGGTCGATCACCATGACCCGGCGGCACAGCTGCTCGATGTCCGTCAGGTCGTGCGTCGTCAGCAGCACCGTCGTGCCCTGCTCCCGGTTGAGGTCGCGCAGGAAGCCGCGCACCCTGGCCTTGCTGGTCACGTCCAGGCCGATCGTCGGCTCGTCGAGGTACAGCACGTCCGGATCGTGCAGCAGCGCCGCGGCGATGTCCCCGCGCATCCGCTGCCCGAGCGACAGCTGCCGCACCGGAACGTCGAGCAGCGGGCCCAGACCGAGCAGCTCCACCAGGCGGTCCATGTTCGTGCGGAACCGCGCCTCCTCCACCCGGTACATCCGCCGCGCCAGCCGGTACGAGTCGCGCAGCGGCAGGTCCCACCACAGCGTGGTGCGCTGCCCGAACACCACCCCGATCCGCCGCGTCAGCCGGGTGCGTTCCCGCGCGGGATCGAGACCGGCCACCCGCAGCCGCCCGCCGCTCGGCGTGAGGATGCCGGTCAGCATCTTGATCGTCGTCGACTTGCCCGCCCCGTTCGGGCCGATGTAGCCCACCATCTCCCCGCGCGCGACCTCGAACGAGATCCCGTCGACCGCCCGGACCTCCTCCCGCGTCCTGCGCAGCCGACCACCGGCCCGCCGCCGCACCTGGAACACCTTCTCCAGCCCGTCCAGTTCGATCAGTGCATCCTGCATTCCGCTCAACTCCCCGCTCAACTCCCCGTTCAACTCCCCGTTCAACTCCCCGTGCTCCGATAGCTCCGCAGCCCCGCCCGCCACACCAGGCCGGCCAGCCCGCACATCACGACGGCCACCGCGGGGGAGAGGAAGTCCACCCAGCCCGGCAGCCCCAGCGGATCGTCCCGGCCGAGCAGCCGCAGCGCGGGCACCCAGTTCACGAACGCCAGCGGCACGACGAACGTCACCCCCCGGACCAGGTCCTTCCCGAAGATCGACGGCGGGTACTGCAACAGCGTGTTCCCGCCGTACGTGAACGAGTTCTGCACCTCCGCCGCGTCGCCCGCCAGGAACTGGAACGCCCCGCCCAGCGCGTACACCGCCCCGTAGATCGCCGCCCCGGCGACGATCATCACGACGAGCAGCAGCACCCGGCCCGCGTGCCACTCCACGTCGAGGCCCGTCAGCGCCCAGCCCAGCACCAGCAGCCCCTGCACGATCCGCCCGACGCGGCGCAGCGCGAACCGGTCCGCCGCCACCTGCGCGAACACCGGCGCGGGCCGCACCAGCAGCACGTCGAGTGTGCCGTCCCTGATCCGCGCGCCGATCCGGTCCACGTTCCCCAGCGCCAGATCCGCGAGGCCGAGCGAGGTGCTCGTCGCCCCGTACAACAGCGCGACCTCCGCGACCGAGAAACCGCCCAGCGCATCCACATGCGTGAACATGATCAGGATGGCGGCGAAGTCGAGGAACGCCGTCATGCCGCTCCCCACGGTTGTCAGCACGAACGACACCCGGTACGTCAGCGTGGACCGCATCCACATCCACACGATCAGCAGGTACGCGCGCAGCCCGTCAGCCACCCTGCACCACCACCTTCCGCGTCGCCAGCGCCTGCACCCCGCGCCCCACCAGCAGCAGCACCGCGGCCCACCCCACCTGGAAGGCCAGCACCCCCGCCACCCCGGCCCCGTCGTACCGGCCGAGCAGCACGTCCGCCGGCACCTGCACCATGCCCGCCCAGGGCAGCCACTCCGCGACGTCGCCCAGCAGACCGGGGAACACGGTCAGTGGCAGCGTCATCCCGGAGAAGAAAATCGCGGCCAACATGCTGATCATGTTCACCCCCGTCCCATCCATCAGCCAGAACGAGGAGAGCGCCACCAGAAATCTGAGGGCGAAACTCACCACGATGGCCAGCAGCACGGAGACCACGAAGAGGACCCAGACCGCGGGACTCCGCGGCAGCGCCAGATCGAACGCCCAGGCGCCGACCGCGAGCGGCACGATCCCCCGGCCGAGCAACTGGAAGGCCCCGCGCCCCAGATCGGACGCCAGCCACCACAACTGGAGATCGGCCGGCCGGTAGAGGTCGATGGCGACGTCCCCGTTCCTGATCCGCTCCTGGAGTTCCGCCTCGAATCCACCGCCCATGACGGCCACGGTCGCGTACAGCGCCTGCCCGGCCCAGACGAACGTGAGCGCCTCCGCCTGGCCGTACCCGCCGAGCTGCGGCCGCTCCGACCACAGCGCGACGTAGGTGTAGGCGAGGATGAAGCCGAAGACAGTGTTCGTGAACACCCCGGCCGCCGTGGCGATCCGGTACGTGGCATAGCGCCGGAAACCGCCGGCCGCGACGGCCGGGTACAGCCCCGATGGGCGCATTCGATTTCCTCCCGCCTCTATTCCGAACGGCGATTGCCACAAAGCGGTCGAGCTTAGAGGCCGAACGCGACGGCATGCCACCGGTTTTGACCGCCACCGGGCGGGCCGCGCGCCACGGGCCCGCACGGCAGGCACACGGCCGCGGGCGGTGGGCGGCCGCACACACCGCAACGGCGCCCGCATCCGGGGGCGGTGGGCGGCCCGGCGGCCTCAACTTGACACCGTACGGGCCGTTCCGTAGGGTCCTTCGAGCTCGGCCAGGGATATGAAGATGCGTTCCGCCGGACCGATTTGGACCGGCCGGAAGAATCCTCTACTCTGGTGAGCAACTCCTACCGGCCAGGCCGAAGTTCGGGAAATCGGACGACGCGGAAGCATGGTAGAGTCGGAAACACCGAAGGGAAGCGCCCGGAGGGTCCTGAGAGGGATTCGATGGAAGCGTCCGTTCCTTGAGAACTCAACAGCGTGCCAAAAGTCAACGCCAATGTTTTGTGGGCCGAGATGGTTTCTTGGTCTTTTGTTTTACAGTTCAGCGAGGTTATTGCTCGCGTGGATTGTTTCTTTGAAGCATTCACGGAGAGTTTGATCCTGGCTCAGGACGAACGCTGGCGGCGTGCTTAA
>NZ_JAVREV010000024.1:0-103753 GCF_031845565.1 Streptomyces johnsoniae
CCCGGCCGTCGACGCTCCCGCCGCGGGAGAAACCCGCACAGGCCCCGCCCGCCCGCGCCCCCGCCCGCGCCCCCGCCCCCGCCCCCGCCGGCCACACGGCCCGGCCTGCGCGAACGCAAGAAGCAGCGCCCCCGGCACGCGATCCGCCGGGCCGCGTACCGCCTCTTCGCGGAACAGGGCTACGACGCCACCCGGGTCGACCAGATCGCCGAGGCCGCCGAGGTCTCCCCGAGCACGGTGTTCAGGTACTTCCCGACCAAGGAGGACATCGTCCTCACCGACGACAACGACAACGACATCGTCCTTGAGGCCGCCCTGCGCGCGCGCCCCGCGCACGAGCCACCCCTGACGGCGCTCGGCGAGGCGCTGCGCGTCTCGATCCACGAGGTCTGGTCCGCGCCCGGCGCCCGCGCCGTCACCGAACAGCGGCTGCGCCTGGTCCGCACCGTGCCCGCGGTGCGCGCCCGCCTGGACGAGAGCTTCGCCGCCACCGGCGAACGCGTGGCCGCCATCCCGGCCGAGCGCACCGGCCGCTCCCCCGACGAGCTGGAGCTGCGCGTCTTCATCGGCGCCGCCCTCGGCGGCCTGCGCGAAGTGCTGCTGCACTGGGCCGCGGGCGACCTCGCCGAAGACCTGATGGGCCTGCTCGACCGCGGCATAGACGTACTCGAACACGACCTCGCGGACGACGCGGCCCCGCCGCCGCTCAGGCCAGCTGCGCCGCCAGCGACTCCGGGTCCGTGACGGGCGCGGCGCAGACGAAGCCGCGGCACACGTACGCCGCGGCGCGGCCCTCGCGCAGCGGGCGCCCGGCCAGCAGCGGCGGCGGGTCCGCGTCGTCCGGCTCGCCGCGCGCGACGACCGCGCCGGGCGCCGCCGCGCGCAGCGCGGTGCGGTGCAGCGCGTCCGCCGCCGCGTCGCCCCGCGCGCCGACCACCGCGACCTCGCGCGGCCCGTCCACCGCGGCCTCGGCCACCGCGAGACCCCAGCCGGTGAAACGCGGCGCCTGCGGACCGAGCGCCGTCACCACGCCGAGCGCCCGCTCGGCGGCGGCACGGTGCCGGCCGCTGCCGGTGTAGGCGGCGTAGGACAGCAGCGCGCCCGTGGCGGCCGACCAGCCCGATGGCGTCGCGCCGTCCGTCGGGTCCTGCGGGCGGCGGATGAGCCGCTCGGCGTCGTCCGCCGTGTCGAACAGCGTGCCGTCCGCACCGGCGAAACGCGTGAGCACCGTCTCCAGCAGCGCGCCCGCCCGGTCGAGCCACGCCCGCGCGCCCGTCACCGCGTACAGCGCGAGGAAGCCCTCCGCCACATCGCCGTAGTCCTCCAGCACGCCCGCGCCCGGCCCGGCGTGCCCGTCCCTCGACGTGCGAACGAGGCGGCCGTCCGCGTCCAGGTGCACCGCCGCCAGCAGCTCGGCCGCACCCGTCGCCGCCGCCACCAGGTCGTCCCGGCCGAAGCAGGCGCCGGCCTCGGCGAGCGCCGCGATGGCCAGGCCGTTCCACGCGGCGACGATCTTGTCGTCCCGCTCGGGGCGCGGGCGCGCACCGCGGGCGTCGAGCAGCCGCGCCCGCAAACCCTCCGGCGCCTGCGCGCCCGGCAGCCGCAGCGTGCCCTCCTCGCCCGGACCGAAGACGGCCGCGGCCAGCTCCGCGTCGGCGGGCCCGAGCGCGGCCCGCAGCTGCTCGGGCGTCCAGGTGTAGAACGCGCCCTCCGCCGGCCCGCCGCCGTCCGGGGCTTCGCTGTCCGCGTCCAGCGCGGACGCGAACCCGCCCTCATCGGTACGCAGTTCACGCACCAGGAAATCCGCGGTCTCCAGGGCGATCCGGCGGGCGAGCGGCTCGTCGGTGACCCGCCACAGGTGGGTGTACACGCGGGCGAGCAGCGCGTTGTCGTACAGCATCTTCTCGTAGTGCGGCACCGTCCACGTGGCGTCCACCGCGTACCGCGCGAACCCGCCGCCCAGCTGGTCGTAGATACCGCCGCGCGCCATCGCCTCGCACGTCGCCGCCGCGATCCGCAGCGCCTCCCGCGAGCCGGTGCGCACGTGGTGGCGCAGCAGGAACTCCAGCGCCATCGACGGGGGGAACTTCGGCGCCCCGCCGAACCCCCCGTGCGCCTCGTCGAACTCCCCGGCGAGCCCGGCCGCGGCCATCGCCAGCTCCGCCTCGCCCGGCGGCCCAGGTGCGTCGTAGGACAGCCGCCGTTCCGCGAGGTCGGCGGTGATCCGCGCCGCGACCTGGGCGACCTCCCCGCGCCGCTCCGTCCAGGCCGTGTGGACGCCTTGCAGGAGCTGGGTGAACGAGGGGAGCCCGGCGTGCGGCTCCCTCGGGAAGTAGGTGCCGAAGTAGAACGGCTCCCCGTCCGCCGTCATGAACACGGTCATCGGCCAGCCGCCCTGTCCGGTCGCGGCCTGCACGGCGTCCATGTACACGGAGTCCACATCGGGGCGCTCCTCCCGGTCCACCTTCACGGGGAGAAAACGCGCGTTCAGATAGGCGGCGACGGCCTCGTCCTCGAAGCTCTCGTGCGCCATGACGTGGCACCAGTGGCAACTGGCGTACCCCACGCTCAACAGCACCGGCACGTCCCGCCGCCGCGCCTCCGCCATCGCCTCCGCTCCCCATGGCCACCAGTCCACCGGGTTGGCGGCGTGCTGGAGCAGATAAGGCGACTGGGAGTCAGCCAGTCGATTCATACCGGCATCGTCGCACGACCGGGACCGTCCAGCCCACCGCGCGGTGCCGGGCCGACGGGGCCGACCGCATGCCTGGTCAGTCCCGCCGGGGTGATTCGGTGCCGTCCGTGTTCCGCAGTTGACGTCGATGGCCTCGAAGATGCGGTGCTCGCCTGGATCGGATTGTGCAAGCGCTTGCACGCATCTCCTTGTGCGCGGCAGGCGCGCCCGAGATCGGTCCCGTGGCCGCCGGAAGTGGTGACGTGGTGGAGCCGGTCCGTCCCGTCCGTTCGTTCGTTCGGACGGACGGACGGACGAACGGACCGGCACCGTCCGATGGATCGGCTACAGGTTCACCGTGTCCCCTCCTATGGTCACCACCAAGCGGCCGTCGGAGGCGAAGTTCCAGTCCAGGGCCCCGGAGTACGGGGCACACCCGGGCCCGTTCGAGCCGGACCACCACTGGTTTCCGCCGGCGTCGTCGCCGATGATCCGGTCGTTCGACCCGCTGTCGCAGGAGGTGTTGTTCCGGAACGTCGAGTCGCCCGCGTCGAAGTTGTAGTTGCGCTCCTCGTTGCCGATGCTCAGGTTGTTCTCGATCGTCATCGACCCGGGGTTCCGGTTGTAGGTGAAGCCGTGCTTGCCGTTGTCGAAGGCGATGGTCCGCACCACGGTGTGGTCGACCGCGATGTCCTCACCGCCGAGCTTGAACCCGTTGCGGTCGCCGCTGGAGTTCTGCGTGCCGTCCGACAGCGTCCCGTTCTCGTACGAGAGCGAGTCCTCGATGGTGACCGCTCCGATCGGGCCGGTGTCGTCCTTGGTGAACATGTCCCAGCCGTCGTCGATATTGTTGTGGGCCACGCAATACCGGAAGACGTTCCCGGGACCCACGGTGAGTTTCGGCGCGAAGCCGTCGGCGTCCTCGCCGTCGGAGTCGGAGTTGTCGTGCGACTCCGAGCTGATGATGAGGTTGTTCGACGGCCATTCCGAGGACGGCGCACCGGCGGTGTAGCGCGACAGTTGCAGCCCGGTGTCGCGGTTGTGCCGCGTCACCACGCGCTCGATGATGTTGTCGTTACCGCCCAGAAGTATCCCGTTGTCACCGGCGCGTTCGACGACCAGGCCCTGCAGATGCCACCAGTCGCCGCCGATCGCCAGCCCGCGGTTGGCCGAGTCCTCGCTCTGGGCCGAGAAGTTCAGCACCGGGGTCTCGCCCGGGGAGGCGAACAGTTCGGTGCGGTTGCCCGAGGTGCCGTCGTTGCCCGGCTCGATGTGGACCGTCTGCGAGAAGTTGTAGGTCCCTCCGCGCATGTAGATCGTCCCGCCGGGCTCGATCCGGCCGATCGCCGAGGTGAGCGTCGTCGGGTCCGACTCGCTCCCGGAGGCGCCGTCGCTGCCGCCCGGCGCCACGTACAGCGCGTCCCCGGTCGGCGGCGGGTCGTCGCCATCATCCGGCGGGGTGCCGGTCGAGGATTCCAGGTAGTCGATGTTCGGCAGGCCGCCCGAGCCGGTGGCGACCAGCCGGACGGTGTTGGTGCCCGAGCCCAGTTGCGCCGTCAGGGACTTGGTGGACCAGGTGCTCCACGAGCCGGTGGCCTCGAACGAGACCGACTGGACCGTCGAGCCGTTGACGACCAGGTCCGCGGTGCGGGCCGAGGTGCTGCCGTTGGCGAACCCGACCCCCAAGGTCGCCGGGCCGGCACTTGCCGCCTCGATGGTGAACCCCGCGGCCGCGCCGGTGGAGTTGGTGGTGTTGCAGAACCCGGTGCCGGAGTAGCCGGCGTAGTCGGAGTCGATCGTGCCGTCGCACGTCGCCGAGGAGGACTCGGCCTCGAACCGCATCGCCTCACCGTCGTCCGGCGGCTCGGTGGGCCCGCCGTCGTCCGGCGGCGTTCCGGCGTAGGTCTCGAACTCGGCGATCCTCGGCGTGCCGCTCGAGCTGGCGATCTCGAAGTTGATCTTGCTCAGCGATGTCGCGGGGAAGGTGATGACTCCCGCCCCGCTGCCGGAGGCCAGGGCGTCGCCGGTGTCGTGGTTGACGACCCGCCATGAGCCGATGTTGCCTTCGGCGCCTGCCGCCTCGCGGATGTTGATCGTGGACACCGTGGTGTCCGAGCCCCACTTGACCGAGATCCGGCCGGTCGAGCCGGCCGGCGACCAGTAGGTGTTCATGTCGCCGTCGATGACGTTGCCGTAGCTGGTGCCGCCGGCCTTGCTCGAGCCGTCGGCGCCGGCCCCGATGCTGAGGTTGGTGCCGACCGGGGGATCGGTCGGGTCCGGCGGGTCCGGCGGGTCCGGCGGGTCGGTCGGGTCCGGAGGCTCCGCTTCGCAGTTGCCGTCCGAGACCTGCAGGCCGTTGTCGGCTCCCGCCGTCTCGCTCACCACGTCCGGCACGCAGCCGGCGTCGTCGAGGCTGTAGCCGTACGGGATGCTGACGGTGGTGTTGGACCGCGGATCGGGGCCGGCCGGGTAGTTCTCGCTGCCCTCGCTCGACCAGGTCACGTTGTCGTAGATGTTGTCGTTCACCTCCCAGGAGCCGCGCTCGTCGGTGTAGAAGGTGCCCAGGACGTCCTTGGAGTCCTCGAAGTAGTTGTTGTCCACCTTGGCCCGGGCCCCGGCCCGGGAGTTGATCCCGGACTCGACGAGGCCCGCGTAGTGGTTGTTGTACATGTGGGCGATGCCGCCGCGCAGCAGGGGCGTGCGGGAGTTGAGGTTCTGGTACAGGTTGTGGTGGAACGTGACGAAGCCGTTCGACCGGTCGCTTTCACTGGACCCGATGAGGCCGCCACGTTCGGAGTTGCGCAGGATGCTGTAGGACAGGGTCACGTACTGGGTGTTGTTCTTCATGTCGAAGAGGCCGTCGAAGCCCTCGTCCTCGCCGCCCGAGGCCTCCAGGGTGAGGTGGTCGGCCCAGACGTTGCGGACGTTGCTCTCCATGCTGATGGCGTCGCCGCCGTTGGAGGTGGGCGAGCCCGACTTCTTGACGTTCCGGACGGTCACGTTCTGAATGATGATGTTGCTGGAGTCGCGGATGTGGATGCCCAGTTGGTCGAAGACGGCTCCGCTGCCGACCCCGACGATCGTGACATTGCTGACCTCTTTGAGGTCGATCACATCGTCGGCGACGTCGCAGCTGTCGCCCGAGACGTCGCTGGTATTGCCGTGGTTGACAGTCCCTTCGACCTCGATGATGACCGGGGTGCTGGTGCTGGCCCGGTTGCACAGGGCCTCGTTGATCTCGGTTCCCGTGGTGGCCCGCACCGTCTGCCCGCCCGCACCACCGGTCGTCCCGCCGTTCTGCGTCGCGTAGCCGGTGGCGGCGGCGGTGGCGGCGGGTGCCGCCGACGCTCCGGTCGCGGACACCGCCAGACCGGTGACGGCCAGGGCCGTTGTGGTCAGCACGGCACAGAGCCGCGCGGTTAATGGTCTGCTCATGCTTTGTTCTTCCCGTTCGTTGTCGGATACCGGGTACTGCCGTTGCGCGGCCCGCCCGGAGCGGGCGCGCGTCGCGTCGCATGCTGCCTACGGAGAGAGGGCGTCGCCGTTGCCACCCGACACGGCTTGATCACGGCACGCGCTTTGCGGCGGCGACACCCTGTGGACTGCTCCGAACCGGCGGCGGCTCGTACACGTCCCGCGGCGGGCACCGCGGCAGACGCTCCGACCGGTGCGAAACACCTGATACAGAAAGCGCTTTCTAAGTGAGGGAAGCGTAGGACACCCGTGACGAAGTTGACAAGGTTCATGACACTAATGGTGTCCAGGGCTCTCCCCACGTGCGGCGGGCCGAAGGCGCGGACCCGAAGCCGACGCGGTAGCGAGTACGCGGTAGCGAGTACCGTGGCGCCCCTTCGGCCGGGGGTGCGTGTCACCGACACCGTCGAGGGCCCCCTCGCCAGCGACGTGAGCGCCGGTCCTGACGGGGCGACGTACGCGCTCAGCGGCGGCCCGGCACGACGACGGGTTCGCCCTGCCCCCGTCGATATCGGCCGGGCCGGGGCCGTCCCCCGGACGCCCCCCGGAGCCGGCGTCGTGCGGTCGCCCTCTCCACTGCGGGCGGGCGGCCATTCGTCGAGCAGGGTGCGGTGGCAGCGTTCGGCCTTGCCGTTGGTCCGGGGCCGCGCCGGGTGTTCTTGATACAGGCCCGGGCGTTGCCGGTCAGGACGCGTCCGATGGTGAGGAACCCGGCGCAGGTGGCGGCCCTCTCGTCGGGGAGGTCTTGGGTGTAGGCGAGGCGGGTGTGGTCGTCCGGGGCGGTGTGCGGGTAGGCGTATCCGGGGCCGTCGCGGCGGTCCTTGTGCGGGCTGCCGGCCGCCCGGCCCAGGACTTTGTTTCTTGACGTCGATGTGGGCCAGTTCGCCGGGTCGGGCGCGTTCGTAGTGGCGCGCGGGCTCGCCGGTGGCCCGGCCCAGTGCGTCCAGGGCGGGCAACCTCGGCCTTGAGGACGGCCGGGGTGCGGCGGGATCGGTGGTGCCCTCGGCACCCAGGTGCCGGTAGCCGCCCGCCCGGCGGGCAGCGGTGGTGTGGCTGACCTGGACGCGTTCCGTGGCCCGTCGCAACGGTCAGTGGTCGGCCACGACGCACCTGGCCAGACGCAGTCGCCCGGTAGGAGTCAGCGAAGCGTTGCGGTGGACCATGAGGGCCGCCCGTGTGCCGGTGCGGATTTCCCCATCCACACCGAACCCAGAAGGCCCTCACCCCTTCACGCGCCCCGCTCTCCTTGCCCGCCACCGGGCAGGCCGCGGGCGGATCGGGCAAGACCGACAGGAAAGAACGCACGAGCTGAAGCGTCGTGGCGCTCGACCCACCGTTTCCAGCGGACCGCGAGGCACGCTCAACGGCTACGCGGTCCGCAGGCGGCCGGATGCGCCGGTCACGCGAGCACGGCGTCCATTGTTCCCGGCCGGCTTCTCACCGTACGCGCCCACGCCGGTTCCCCATGGCGAAGCGGCAGGTCGGAGCCAGCTGGTCGAGGGCGCCCACCGGCACGAGTGGCAGCTGGCGTATCCCACGCTCAGCGGTACCGGTACGTCCCGCCGCCGCGCCTCCTCGAAGGCCTTTCCGCGCACCACGGCCACCACGCGACCGGGTTGTCCGCGTGTTGGAGCAGGTAGGGCGAGGTCTCGGCGGCGAGTCGATCCGCCATGGGTCGGGTCTGCCTCGCGGCGGGCTCAGCCCGCCTGGTAGGGCTTGGCCTCCAGGACCTTCACGTGCGCGGTGCTCCCGTTGGGCAGCTGGTACTCCGCGTCGTCGCCGACCTTCTTGCCGTTCACGCCGCTGCCCAGCGGCGACTGCGGGGAGTAGGTCTCGATGTCGGAGGTCGCGAACTCCCTGGAGGCCAGGAGGAAGGTCATCGTGTCGTCCGGGTCGCCGTCGAACGCGATCGTCACCACCATGCCGGGCGCCACCACCCCGGTGTCCGCGGGGGCCTCACCGACCTGCGCACTCTCCAGCAGCTGGGTCAGCTGGCGCACGCGCGCCTCCATCTTCCCCTGCTCCTCCTTGGCCGCGTGGTACCCGGCGTTCTCCTTCAGGTCCCCCTCCTCGCGCGCCTGCTCGATCTTCTTGGCGATCTCGATGCGAGCGGGACCCGACAGGTGATCCAGCTCCGCCTTGAGCTGGTCATACGCCTCCTGGGTCAGCCAGGTGACAGTGTCGCTGGTCTGCGTCACAGGTGCTCCTTCGGGGTGAATAGGGAGGGGATAAAAAGGAAGGCCCGTCCCGGACATCTGCGCTCCTGGGCGGGCGATACATCGATCGAAATATCGACTCTAACAACGCCGGTCGATGTCCGGAAGGATTACCCTCCGCTGCCGGGGGCAAACACTGCGGCCCCTAGCCGGCGTCGGCCGGGGCCTGTGAACAGCCCATCAGCTCCGCGGAGGTGGCCCGGCCCGTGGTGCGGAGCGTGACCGTGCGGTGCGCACTGTCGCCGCTCTCGTCGAACCTGAAGTCCGCGCGCCCCACCTCAAGGCCGTCCTCCGCCTGCGCGCGCACCGTACAGACGCCGTCGGTGTCCGCGGGCTTGCGCACCGCGAGGTTCACATCGATCTGCTCGTCGGAGACGACCTGGAATCCGGTCAGCTCCCCCGACACCTTCTGCTCGCCGATGTAGGACACCCCCGCCCAGGCCACGAAGCCGAGCAGCAGGACGCCGAGCACCAGACCGATGATCTTCAGCCGCCGGTCGGTGCGGGCGTCGGCGGCGCCGGAGCGGCCGTACCGGCCCTCGGGAGCCATTGCGCGCACATCAGCCATGACGGTCGGTCCTCGTGGTGAGACGGTCCTTGCGGTGGACGGCGGTCGGCGGGCGGTGGGAAATCCGGAATAGCCCGGCCGGTCCATCAGTCACTATAGAAGGCGTGAGCCGGACCCCGACCACCGACCAGACGACGAGGAATCTGCGTTGACCGAGCAGCTGCGACTCATGGCCGTGCATGCCCACCCGGACGACGAGTCCAGCAAGGGAGCCGCGACCATGGCGAGATATGTGTCCGAGGGCGTGGACGTGCTGGTCGCCACGTGCACCGGCGGGGAGCGCGGCTCCATCCTGAACCCGAAGCTTCAGGGCGACCCCTACATCGAGGAGCACATCCACGAGGTGCGCGCCCGGGAGATGGCCGAGGCCAGGGAGATCCTGGGCGTGAAGCAGGAGTGGCTCGGCTTCGTCGACTCCGGGCTGCCCGAGGGCGACCCGCTGCCGCCGCTTCCCGAGGGGTGCTTCGCCCTCCAGGAGCTGGACGCGGCCACCGAGCCGCTGGTGCGCCTGGTCCGCTCCTTCCGGCCGCACGTGATGACCACGTACGACGAGAACGGCGGGTATCCGCACCCGGACCACATCATGACCCACAAGGTGTCGGTCGCCGCGTTCGAGGCCGCGGGGGACCCGGACCGCTTCCCCGGGGCCGGCGAGCCGTGGCAGCCGCTGAAGCTGTACTACAACCAGGGGTTCAACCGGCCGCGCACCCTCGCCCTGCACGAGGCGATGCTCGCCCGCGGCATGGAGTCGCCGTACGCGGAGTGGCTGGAGCGCTGGGACGACGCGGAGCGGCCCGAGCGGCAGCTGACCACGCGGGTCCCGTGCGCGGAGTTCTTCGCGATCCGCGACAAGGCGCTGATCGCGCACGCCACGCAGATCGACCCGGACGGTGGCTGGTTCCGAGTGCCGCTCGACCTCCAGCAGGAAATCTGGCCGACCGAGGACTACGAGCTGGCCCGCTCGCGGGTGGACACTTCTCTACCCGAGTCCGACCTCTTCGCGGGCATCCGGGAGAATTGAACGCATGAGTGAGTTGCTGCCTCTCGCCGAGGAGCTGAACGAGTACACGGTGACGCCCGGTGTACTGGGCTTCATCGTCTTCGCGATCCTGGGCGTGGGCGTCTGGATACTGTTGAAGTCCATGAGCAAACACCTGGGAAAGGTCGATTTCACGGAGCAGAAGGGCGGCGCCGACGCAGAGCGGCAGCCCTCCCGTTCCTAGGTCCTGTCCTGGCGACGATCACCTCCGGACCCGCCCGTGTGGGAGGGTCCGGGGCCCCGGGTCAGGTGATCGGCGCGCCGATCACGTCCCGGGCGGCGCGTCCTGGCACCATGCCGAGACGCCAGGCGGGCCAGCCCGATTCGGGGCCCTGGCCGCGCTCCAGCATCAGGGCGTAGGCGTGCGCGGCGTCCGTCAGCCGGGGGTCGCGCCTGGGGTGCGGCTCGCGCAGCAATTGCGCCAGCTCCTCCTGGGCGACCGCCTGGCCGACGTCCGAGCCGCCGGGTGAGGCCAGCGGCAGCAGCGTGCAGCGCAGCAGCTGCGCCCAGTCCGCGCCGCGGGCGTCCGGCCCCTCGCCCCAGCCCGCCGTGAACAGGCTCAGGGCCTCGTCGGCTAGTTGGAGGGCCGGCCCGAGGCGTTCGTTCCCCGCCTCGATGACCGCGAGTTCCACGCAGGACCACGCCTCGCCGTGGCCGACGCCGGCCCGCCGGAAGTCGCGGCGCGCGTCGGTCAGCAGCTGCCGGGCGAAGCCGCTGTTGCGCAGCGATCCGGTGGCCTCCGCCCGCATGTCGCGGGTGATGCGCGCCGAGTGGTGGCGCGCGGAGGCCAGGCCGTAGAGGTCCCGCATCCGGCTGAACATGGTCCGCGCCCGCTCCATCGTGCGCACCGCGCCGGCGGTGTCGCCCGCCTCCTCCAGCGCCTGGCCGAGGTCGTACAGCGTCCACGCCTCGCCGCGCGCGTCCTCCGTCTCCCGGTGCCTGGCCAGCGCGGTCTCCAACTGTTCCTGCGCGGCGGTCGCGTCCCCCGCGTGCACCCGCGCCTGGCCCAGCTCCGTCATCGCCCAGGCAACGCCGCGGACGTCCCTCGACCGCTCGTACAGGTCGAGGGCGAGCCGCAGTTCGCGCTCCGCGGCCGGGATGTCGCCCGCGCACAGCAGGGTCTGGCCCAGCTGGAACCGTGTCCACGCCTCGCCGTGCACGCTGCCGCTGCCCTGGTGCAGCCGCAGCGCCTCGCCCAGCATGCCGCGGGCGGCGACGATCCGGCCCCGTTCGCGCTCGACCGCGGCCAGCGCGTGCAGCGTCCAGGCGCGGTCGCCGTCCAGGACCTGGCCGTCCTGGAGCGCGAGCGCCTCGCGCAGCCGGTCGCCCGCCTCGGTGAGCTGCCCCTGGTGCTGGAGCGTGATGCCCAGGTCACGCAGGGCGCGGGCGGTGCCCGCCTCGTTCTGCGCGCGCTGGTAGAGGGTGACGACCGAGCTGAGCGTGGAACGCGCCTTGTCGAGATCGCCGAGCTGCCGGGCGGCGACGCCGGTGCGCCACTGCACGGAGCGCGTCAGCAGGCCCTGGTTGACGGCCTGCGTCAGCTCGTTCAGCTCGCCGAGGCGGTAGAGGTCGCCGCGCAGTAGGCAGTAGTCGCACAGCGCGCCGAGCAGGTGCGAAACGGCCTGGCGGTCGACGCGTTCGTCGGCGTGCCTGAGGGTGGCGGTGATGAAGCTGGTCTCGTCGTCCAGCCAGCGCAGCGCCGCGTCCAGGGAGGCGAAGCCGTGCCCGCCCGCCGCGGCGGGCAGCAGGTCGGCGCGCGTGGAGGTCTTGCCGTCCACCAGCCGGATCACCGTGTCGGCCAGCTCCGCGTAGCTGCGGATCAGCCGTTCCTGCGCGGCGGAACGCTCGCCGTCGCTCTCCTCGTCGAACAGCCGGGCGCGGGCGAAGCGGCGCACCAGGTCGTGCAGGCGGTAGCGGTTGCCGCGGACGTTGCGCAGCAGTCCGGTGCGGGTCAGCTCCTCCAGCTGGCGCGCCGCTTCCTGCTGGCCGACGCCGAGCAGCGCGGCGGCGGCGCGCGCGCCGAGGCTGGCGCGGCCGGCCAGTGCCAGGCGGCGCAGCAGTCTGCGGGCGATCTCCGGCTGGTCGGCGTACCGCATGCGCATGACACGCTCGGGTGCGTCGAGTCCGGCGCCGACGTCCCCGTAGGCGGCCAGGTCCTCGGCGAGCCTGGCCGGGTCGCGCTCGTCCAGGGCCGAACCCGCCATCCGCAGCAGCAGCGGGCGGCCGTCGCACAGTTCGGTGACGCGCCGCCACGCCACCTCGTCGTAGGGGCCCTGGTCGATCGTGGCCCCGTCGGTCACCGAGGCCCGCAGCAGCTCCTCCGACGCCGCCGTTTCCATCGGGCCGAGCGTCATGTGGTGGACGGACGCGGGCAGTTCGGGGTCGAGGGCGAGCGGCTCGGCCGCGGTGACCAGGATCAGCGAGGCGGAACGCACGGGCACGAGGGTGCGGACCTGGTCCGCGTCGGTGGCGTCGTCGAGGATGATGACGACGGGCAGTTCGGCGAGATGCCGGTGGTAGCGCTCGGCGAGCCGGCGCAGCTGCGCGCCGTCGTCGTCCTGCCCGCTGCTCTCGCGGAACAGCAGCTGTTCGCGGGGCGCGCCGAGGCGGTTCATCAGGTGCAGCAGCGCGTCCCGGGTGCGCAGCGGGTCCTCGCTCTGGCCGCGCAGGTCCACCAGGCAGGCGCCGCGGAAGAGTTCGCGCAGCTCGTGGGCCGCCCACCGGGCCAGCATGGTGCGGCCGGAGCCGGACGGGCCGTGCACGACCACGACCGTGGGCCGCGTCTCGGTCCTGGCGCGGTCGCGGTTGACCCACTGGGTGATCTGCGTGAGCTGGCTGCGGCGCCCGATGAACGGGTGGCCCGGATCGGGCAGGCGGTCGAAGGAACGTGCCAGCACGGCGCGGGCGCGGGCCGCACCGCTCTTGTTCCCGACCCGCTGCTGCGGGCGGCTCTCGCGCTTGTCCCGCAGCGGGTCGCGGCGGGGCGCGACGACCCGCTGCTGCTCCAGGTACGGGCGGATGCCGCGCACCTCGACCGCGGAGCGCCAGGCCAGCCGCAACTGCTCGACGCCGCCGGGCTGGTGGCGGCTCCCCGCGGTGCGTTCCGCGGACCACAGGTGGGCCACGACGGCCTGCGCGGCGAAGCCGAGGAGCGCGGCGGCGGCGACGATGGCGGCGTCGGTGAACGCCGTCGCGGCGGACACGTCGATGCTGCCCACGAGCAGGACGGTCGCGAGCGCGGCGGCGCCCGCCGCCCCGGCGAGCCCGCCGACGGCGCGCGGCGTGAACCGGTCGGCGAGCCGGCCGGGCGCGCTGTCCGCCTCGGCCTGGGCGTACGCCGCGTACTCCTCGTGCGCGGGGCGCACGATCTCCGCCAGCTCCCCCCGAGCGCGTTGCAGCAACTGGGCGCCGTCGATGCGCCCCTCGGAACGGCGCACCTCCTCCTCCACCGCGCGCACCAGCAGCCGGTCGGCTTCTGCCCGGTGTCGTTCGCTCAGCACGGTCTGTGTCTGCCGCATCGGCCTGCCTCCCCGTCAGTCGTCCGAACGCATGCCCAACCCGTCCTGTATCACGCTGGATTCGGTCAGATCGTTGCATGCTGGACGCATACTCGGAACGGAAGAGGGAACAACAGGGCCCCCGTTCGATCGCACAGCAATCGAACGGGGGCCTCGCACGGCTCGGCCGTCCCGCGGGCGCGCCCGTGCTCAGCCGGTGGCGCGCTTGTACTTCCGGACGGCGAGCGTGCGGAAGAGCGCGATGATGGCCACCGAGCAGAGCGCGGAGGCCAGCGCCGGGTGCTGCATGGGCCAGGCGTCGGGCGCCTGGTAGCCCGGCGGCAGATTGCCGAACAGCTCGCGCACGGCGAGGACGATGGCACTGAACGGATTCCACTCGGCGACGGGCTGGAGCCATCCCGGCATGTTCTCCGAGGGGACGAACGCCACGGAGATGAAGGTCAGCGGGAACAGCCACACCAGACCGCCGGAGGTGGCCGCCTCCGGCGAACGCACCGAAAGGCCGATGAGCGCGCCGATCCACGTGAACGCGTACCCGAAGAGGAGCAGCAGGCCGAAGGCGGCCAGCGCGTTCAGCACGCCGTCGTTGATCCGCCACCCGACGAGGAAGGCGACGATGGCCAGGACCAGCAGGATCACCGCGGTCTGCGCCAGGTCCGCGAACGTGCGCCCCGTGAGGACCGCACCGCGCGCCATGGGCAGCGAACGGAACCGGTCGATGATGCCCTTCTGCATGTCCTCCGCGATACCGGCGCTCGCGCCCGCGGTCGCGAACGTGACCGTCTGCGCGAAGATGCCGCCCATCAGGAACTCCCGGTAGGCGCCCGCGTCGAGCCCCGCACCCGGAATGTTGATCGAGCCGCCGAAGATGTACGAGAACAGCACCACGAACATGATCGGCTGGATGAGGCCGAAGATCACGACCTCGGGGATGCGCAGCATCCGCAGCAGGTTCCGCTTCGCCACGACCAGGGAGTCCCGCATGCTCTGGGCGAAGGTGATCCGCTCGCCGCTCGGCTGCGGCGCCCGCCTCGGCGCGGTGCCTTGCGCGGTGATACTCACTGGCTCTCCTCATTCTTCGCCGGGGCGGCGGACGCCGCGGCCCCGCCCGTCGTGTCGGTGCCGCCCGCCGTGCCGGCCGGTGCCGCCTCCTCGGTGGCGTGGCCGGTCAGCGAGATGAAGACGTCGTCGAGCGTCGGGCGGCGCAGGCCGATGTCGTCGATCTCGATGCCGCGGCTGTCCAGCTCGCGGATGACCTCGGCCAGCAGCTTGGCGCCGCCCGCCGCGGGAACGCTCAGCTTCCTGGTGTGCTCGACGAGCGTCGTCTCGCCGTCCCCGAGGCGCCGCAGCACCTCCTCCGCGGTGCCGATGTGCTCGCGGTCGTGCACGACGACCTCGACCACGTCGCCGCCCGTCTGGTCCTTCAGCTGGTCGGAGGTGCCGCGGGCGATGACCTTGCCGTGGTCCACGACGGCGATCGTGTCGGCGAGGTGGTCGGCCTCCTCCAGGTACTGCGTGGTCAGCAGCAGCGTCGTGCCGCCCGCCACCAACTCCTGGATGACCTCCCACAGCTGCTGCCTGTTCCGCGGGTCGAGACCGGTGGTCGGCTCGTCCATGAACATCACCGGCGGGCTGACGACCAGCGCGGCGGCCAGGTCGAGCCGGCGGCGCATGCCGCCGGAGTAGGTCTTCGCGGTGCGGTCGGCGGCCTCCGCCAGGTTGAACCGCTCCAGCAGCTCCGCGGCCCGCCGCTTCGCGTCCCGGCTCGACAGCTGGTAGAGCTGGCCCACCATCTGAAGGTTCTCCCGGCCGGTCAGATACTCGTCGACGGCGGCGAACTGGCCGGACAGACCTATGGAACGGCGCACCTCGTTCGGATACTTGAGGACGTCGAGTCCCGCGACCTCCGCACGGCCGCTGTCGGGCTGCATGAGTGTGGTCAGGACGCGCACGGTGGTGGTCTTCCCCGCGCCGTTCGGCCCGAGCAGGCCGAGCACGGTGCCCTCAGGAACGTCGATGTCGACGCCGTCCAGTGCCCTGACATCGCCAAAGGTCTTCACCAGACCTTCGGCGTAGATGGCGCCTGGCATGTGGTCTCCCAGTGTGGAATGGCAGGGTTTCAGCGTGACCCGCGAGAGGCGGGGCCGCCAGTGTAGGCTAACGCGATGTATCGCGTTAGCGATTTATTTCGCGGGAGGCCGGCGCCCGTCACCGGACCGCTCGCCCGCCGTCAGCCGAGGATGCGGTGCCCCGCACGCCGCAGGCTCTCCGTCACCTCCGCGCAGTGCCGCGGACCCTGGGTCTCCAACTGAAGCTCGACCTCCGCCTCGCTCACGCCGAGACCCGGATCGGTCCTGACGTGATTGACGGCTAGCACGTTAGCGTCGGCCACTGACAATTCCCCGAGCAGCGCCGCCAGCACCCCCGGCCGGTCCGGCACGCGCAGCCGCAGCGACAGGTAGCGCCCCGCCGCCGCCATCCCGTGCCGCAGGCTGCGGTCGAGGACCACGGGGTCGACGTTCCCGCCCGAAAGGACGGCGACCACCGGACCGGTGAACGCCCCGGGGTCGCTCAGCAGCGCCGCCACCGGGCTGGCCCCCGCGGGCTCCACGACCAGCTTGGCCCGTTCGAGGCACAGCAGCAGCGCGCGGGAGAGCGCGTCCTCCGAGACGGTGCGCACCTCGTCCACCAGGTCGGCGATGATCCGGAACGGCACGTCGCCCGGCCTGCCGACCTTCATCCCGTCCGCCATCGTCGACACCTCGGGCAGCGCCACCGGCCGCCCCGCCGCCAGCGAGGGCGGATAGGCCGCCGAGCCCTCCGCCTGCACCCCGACGATCCGCACGTCGGGCCGCAGCGACTTCACCGCGAGCGCCACCCCGGCCGCGAGGCCGCCGCCGCCGACGCCCACCACGATGGTGCGCACCTCGGGGCACTGCTCCAGGATCTCCAGGCCGAGCGTGCCCTGACCGGCCACCACGTCCGGGTGGTCGAAGGGGTGGATGAGCACCGCCCCCGTCGTCTCGGCGTACTCCTGCGCCGCGGCCAGCGTCTCGTCCACCACCTGCCCGTGCGGCCGCACCTCGGCGCCGTACTCCCGGGTCGCCGCCACCTTCGGCAGCGGCGCGCCCACGGGCATGAACACCGTCGAGCGCACGCCCAGCAGCTCCGCGGCGAGCGCCACGCCCTGCGCGTGGTTCCCCGCGCTCGCCGCGACCACGCCGCGGGCGCGCTCGGCCGCGTCGAGGCCCGCGATCCTGGTGTAGGCGCCGCGGAGCTTGAAGGAGCCGGTCCGCTGGAGGTTCTCGCATTTGAGCCGGACGGGGGCGCCGATCAGCCGGCCGAGATGACGGCTGCCCTCCAGCGCCGTCACGCGCGTGATGCCGGTGAGCGTCTTCTGGGCGGCGAGCACGTCGGCCAGGCCGGGCCGGTGGGGAGCGGACATGCCGCAAGTCTCGCAGGCGCCCGCGGCACGGGCCCGGCCGGTGCGCCCCGATCGCCGCCGCCCGATCGCCGCCGCCGGATCGGCCATTGGGCATTCGCGGGCCCGCCGGGCGGCGTACGCTGTGCCAACCCCGGACCCACTCCGCTTCCGCCGACCCACCCCAGGACATGACGCCCGAATCGACGACAGACCACCTGCCCGACGTCACGGTGCTCGACGCACTCCAGCACGAGGTGGCCCTCTTCGCGCGGCGCGCCGAGCAGACCCGCCTCGGCGGGCTCGGCGCGGCGCGCGACTCGATGGACCGCGCGGCCTACCTGCTGCTCAGCAGGCTCGACCAGGACGGACCCGCCGGGGTCAAGGCCCTGGCCGCCCGGCTCGGCATCGACTCCTCGACGGTCACGCGGCAGGTCGCCCCGCTGGTCGACGCGGGCCTCGTCCACCGCACCGCGGACCCGGCGGACGGCCGTGCCGTGGTCCTGGCCCTCTCGCCGCCCGGCGCCGACCGCCTCGCCGAGGTGCGGTCCTCGCGCCGCCGGCTGATCGCCGTGCTCACCGCGGACTGGACCGGGGAGGAGCGCGCGGCCTTCCGCACGCTCCTCACTCGCTTCAACGCATCCGTCACGCGGCTCCAGGCCGCCGGAGCGGAGTCAGGTCCCGAAACCGGACCCGAGACCGGTCCCGAGACCGGTCCCGGGGCAGGCACGTAGGCCGGTCCCGAGGCCGGCCGCCCCGCGCCTCTCAGCCGAGAGCCCGGGTGAGGTCGTCCAGGAGGTCGTCCACGGCCTCGATACCGACCGAGAGCCGCACCAGATCGCCGGGCACCTCGAGCGCGGAGCCCGCCACCGAGGCGTGCGTCATGCGGCCGGGGTGCTCGATCAGCGACTCGACGCCGCCCAGGGACTCGGCCAGCGTGAACAGCCGCGTCCGGTTGCACACCTCGACCGCCGCCGCCTCGCCGCCCGCCACCCGGAACGACACCATCCCGCCGAAGCCCCGCATCTGCTTCGCGGCCGTCTCGTGCCCCGGGTGCGCGGGCAGGCCCGGGTAGTACACCTGGAGCACCTTCGGGTGCGCCGTCAGGGCCTCCGCGATCCGCCCCGCGTTCTGCCCGTGCCGGTCCATCCGCACGGCCAGCGTCTTGATGCCGCGCATCACCAGCCACGAGTCGAACGGCCCCGCGATGGCGCCCATCGCGTTCTGGTGGAACGCCAGCTCCTCGCCCAGGCCCGTGTCCGACGTGACCAGCGCGCCGCCCACCACGTCGGAGTGCCCGCCCAGGTACTTGGTCGTGGAATACACCACCACGTCGGCGCCCAGCGCCAGCGGCTGCTGGAGGTACGGGCTGGCGAACGTGTTGTCGACGACCAGCCGCGCCCCCGCCGTCCTGGTGAGGTCCGCCACCACGGCGATGTCCGTGATGCCGAGCAGCGGGTTGGACGGGGTCTCCACCCAGACCAGCTTCGTCTCCGGCCGCAGCGCGGCCCGCACCGACGCCGGGTCCGTGGTGTCCGCCACGGACCACTCCACACCCCAGCGCTCGACGACCTTGGCCACGAGCCGGAACGTGCCGCCGTAGGCGTCGTTCGGGATCAGCAGATGGTCCCCCGGCTTCAGCACCGTGCGCAGCAGGCAGTCCTCCGCGGCAAGACCCGAGGCGAACGCCAGCGCCCGCCCCCCGCCCTCGATCGCCGCCAGATTCTCCTCAAGGGCGGTGCGGGTCGGGTTCGCGGACCGGCTGTACTCGTAACCGCCGCGCAGGCCCCCGACGCCGTCCTGCTTGAACGTCGAGGACTGATGGATGGGCGGGACCACCGCCCCGGTGACCGCGTCGGGCTCCTGCCCGGCGTGGATGGCGGCGGTCTCGAAGTGCCGCCGCAAACGCTGCTCGTTCATGACTCCACGGTAGTGCGCCGTACGGTGGAGTCACTGCCGTATCCGGCTCGCCACCGCACCCGGCATAAGGTGTTCACACACGCCGAGCCGCTATGCACCACACACGCCGAACGAGGGGGAGCCGCGCCGCCATGGAAGCCTTGTTGCTGCTGATCGTCCTGGTCACCGTCTTCGGTGTCGTCATCATGCCCATGCTGCGCCGGCGCAGGGAGCGCCAGGAGTTCGAACGCACCGCGGCGGCGGCCGAGGCGCAGACCGGCCCGCTGGGCCGGACCCGCGACCCCCTCTCGCTGGCCAAGGACGGCGAGCCGGCCGCCACCACCGGGCTCGTTCCGGTCGAGCAGCTCGACGTGCGCCTGCCAGGGCCCGACGAGGAGCTGGTCACGGCCCTCGACGAGGCACAGCGCACCCAGGGCTGGCGCCCCGTGGGCCAGCTCCTCGCCCTCACCGACGACAGCGAGCAGCGCTGGCAGCGCGTGCAGTCGCTGGCCGGCGCCGCGGCCATGGAGCTGGCCACCTGGCGCGCCGCGGGCGAGCCGCCCGGCGGGAAGGACGCGGGCTGGCTGCGCACGTGGCGCGCCGAGGAGCCGAACGACGCGGGTGGCGCGCAGGTGTACGCGCAGTTCCTGGTGTGGCAGGCCATGGCCGACCCGGGCGCGGCCGAGCACCGCATCATCCTGGAGGAGGCCCGAACGGTCTGCGCCGAGGCGGCCCGGCTGGCGCCGGACGACCCGGCCCCGTACATCACGGAGCTGTTCATCGCCCGCGGGCTCAGCTACCGCAAGCCGGACTTCGAGGCGCTGTGGGGCAAGGTCACGCAGCGTGACCCCGCGCATATGGGCGCCCACCTCGCCGCGCTGCCCTACCTGTCCGAGAAGTGGCACGGCTCCCGCACGGAGGCCGACGCGTTCGCCACGTCCGCGGCGGCCGGCGCGCCCAAGGGCAGTCTGCTGGCGGCCCTGCCGCTGTTCGCGGTCTACGACCACCTGCCCGACGTGCAGCTTTCGCAGGGGATGTACCAGGGCGCGGTCGTCTCGGACGCGATCGAGGCGGCCCAGTTCGCCGTGAACAGCGTCCGCCCCGGTCACCCGGTGGAGCCGCACGTGCGCCACCTGCTGCTGTGTTTCCTGGTGCGCGCGGAGCGGTACCCGGAGGCGGCGGAACAGGTACGGGCGATCGACGGTTATGTAGGAGCGATCCCCTGGGTGGACGGCGAGAACCCGGCCGGGCAGTACGCCGCCTACCGCGCCATGGCCATCGCCCGGCAGTGAGCAGAGGAAGACCGATAACCATGCTGCATGCCTTCAAGACACGCATCCCGACCAGCGAGGAAGCACTCCCCGGCCGGGACCGGCTCCCGTTCTCCGTCCCGGAGCGGCACACCGTCCTGGGCACCGCCCTCCAGGGGCCCTACCCGGAGGGCTTCGAGGTGGCCGATTTCGCACTCGGCTGCTTCTGGGGCGCCGAGCGCCGCTTCTGGCAGACCGAGGGCGTCTGGACCACCCTGGTCGGCTACCAGGGCGGCACCACGGCCAACCCGACGTACGAAGAGGTGTGCTCCGGCATGACCGGCCACACCGAGGCGGTGCGGGTCGTCCACGACCCGGCGAAGGTCAGCTACTCCGACCTGCTGAAGGTCTTCTGGGAGTCGCACGACCCGACCCAGGGCTTCCGCCAGGGCAACGACATCGGCACCCAGTACCGCTCGGCGATCCACACCCACTCCGACGCACAGCAGACAGCGGCCGAGGAGTCCAGGGCCGCCTACCAGAAGGTCCTCGCGGACTCCGGCTACGGCGAGATCACCACAGAGATCCTCCCCGCGGCCCCCCGCCCCTTCTACCCGGCCGAGGGCTACCACCAGCAGTATCTGGACAAAAACCCGGCCGGCTACTGCGGCCTCGGCGGCACGGGCCTCGCCTGCCCGATCGGCGTGGCGCGGGCCGAGGGCTGAGCGGGCGGGGCCCCGCCCGTCACCCGTTCGGAGGGCTGTGGCGGCATCCGCCGGATACGCTGCCCACAGGGAGCAGAATCCCACCCATGGGAGACGCCATGACCACCTCCGCCGCGGGACAACCACTCATCCCGCAACCGCCCGCGACCGTGACTGCGCTACGGCAGGCCGTTGCGCAGATCGCGCCCGCCGCCCTGCCGGCCTTCGCACGGGAGTTGGACCAGGCGGCCGACCAAGCGCGCCAGGGCTCCGACCTGGCACCGCTGCGGCGCTTCGTCGCCCAGTGGGCGGTCTACGTACATATCCAGCGGCAGCCGCACCTCGCCCAACGACTGCGGCACCTGGAAGACACCGCCACCGCGGGGGACGCCGAGCAGGCCCGCAAGGCGGCGTCCGAGATCGGCCGCATCCTGGACGACGCGCACGCCGCGTTCTCCTCGTCCCAGCGGTGACCGACGCCTGGCGCTGGGAGTACGACCCGGACAGCGCGCATGTCGTCGACGGGATTCCCGCGCGGATCGTCACGGAGGTGGAACGCCTCGTCGCCCAGCTCGTCGAACTGGCCGACACAGGCGTCGACATCACCGACCCGGGTAACGGACCACGCACCGGCGGCCTGCGCCGCATGGACGCGGCGGGCGGCTGGTTCTACTTCCTGGCCTCCCCCAGGGAGCACCTGATCGTCGTCGTGCGGATCGTCCCGCCCTTCGAGCACCTGTGAGGCAGTGCTGAGCGGCGATTCCAGCCACCAGCAGTATCTGGACAAGAACCCGGCCGGCTGCTGCGGCCTCGGCGGCACGGGCCTCGCCTGCCCGATCGGCGTGGCGCGGGCCTGAGCGGCCGGCGGCCGCGGGGAGAAAGATGCTGGTGGAAGGCGAGTTCACGTCCGCCTATCGACAGCCTTGATGGAAGCATCGATTTCGTTCGCCAGTGGACCGTGGACTGGCAATTGCCTGCACTCGTAGATTTCAGTTCGTCAGCTTCTCCGACCTTCGGACGGAAGTAATGAACGAGCTATCCCAGAGATCCGCAAGGCCCCTGCACTGACGTTTCACCTGCTCGCGCCGGCCGATCGGCAGCCTCGATGAGGGCATCGATTTCGTTCCCCAGGGGAGCGTGGACCGGGCCCCGCCGGAGCTCGTAGCTTTTTATACGCCAGCTTCTCGGAGCGGACGATGGGGGACCATCGCGACGCTGCCGACCGGCACCGCCCCACCTCATCTTCCGCCCCGCACCGACTTCCGCGCCGAACGCCGGAAGAACGGGATTGCCCCCAGATCAGGAGTATGACATGAGCACGACAGAAACGCCCATGCGTCCGGAGACGCGCGGAGCGATCGAACTGACGGCGGCCATGCTGCTGTCGGGCACCCTCGGCGTCTTCGTCGTCGAGTCCGGCGCCTCCCCGTTCAACGTGGTCTTCTACCGCTGCGTGTTCGGCACCTTCTTCCTCGGCCTGTACTGCCTGATCCGCGGCTTCTTCAAGAACCACGGCTTCACCGCGAAGAAGCTCGGCCTGGCCGCACTCGGCGGCGTGTTCATCGTCTTCAACTGGGCGTTCCTCTTCGAGTCCTACGAGTCGACGTCCATCTCGGTGGCCACCGTCGTCTACCACACCCAACCATTCTTCGTGGTCCTGCTCGGGGCTGTGCTGTTCAAGGACCGCATCACCGCGCACAAGGCGGGATGGCTGGTCGTCGCCTTCCTGGGCCTCATCCTCGTCGCCGGCGTCTCGTCCTCCGACCTCTCCGGTGACAGCGCCTACCTGACCGGACTCGGATACGCCCTGCTGGCCGCCCTCTTCTACGGTCTGTCGACGATCATCACCAAGCGCGTGACCGGAGTGCGGCCCCACCTCGTCGCCCTCGTCCAGGTGCTGCTGGGCATCCCGCTGCTGCTGCCCTTCACCACGCTCAGCGAGAGCGCCCAGTTCGGCTCCGGCTGGGCCTGGCTCGTCGGCCTCGGCGTCATCCACACCGGCGTGATGTACGTCCTGATGTACTCCTCGTACCAGAAGCTGCCGACCTCGAAGATCGCCGTGCTGGCCTTCGTGTACCCCGCCGCCGCCATGATCTGCGACTGGGCGGTCTACGGGCACCACGTCTCCTGGACCCAGGCGCTGGGCATCCCGCTCATCGTCGGTGCCTCCCTCGGTATCAGCCTCGGCTGGCGCCCCCGCCTGCGCCCGGCCTCCGTCCCCGTGGCCCCGGCGCAGCCGGGACCGGACACCACGGTCGCGGAGGAAGCGAAGGAACTCGCCGCCACCGCCCCGGCGCAGGACTCCGCCGCCCGCAAGCGCACCACCGTCTGAAAGGAAACCCCTGCCATGCCTCGCGTCACCGATCCCACCGCACCGCGTGTCGCCATGGTCGGCGCCACCGGAGTGGTCGGCACCACCCTCCTCCAGCTCATCGAGGAACGCGACTTCCGTTACCGCGAACTGCACCTGGTCGCCTCCGCCCGCTCGGCCGGGCGGGAGGTGACCGCGGAGGGGCACACCTACCGGGTGCAGGACCTGGACGGCTTCGACTTCTCCGGCGTCGACGTCGCGTTCTTCTCCGCCGGGGCCGGCGTGAGCAGGACCTTCGCGGTGAAGGCCGCCGCCCAGGGGCCCTGGTCATCGACAACACCAGCGCCTTCCGGATGGACCCCGACAGCCCGCTGGTCGTCCCGCAGGTCAACGCGCACGAGCTGGACGCCCGCCCGGCCAGTGGCATCATCGCCAACCCGAACTGCTCCACCATCCCGCTGGTCCGGCTGCTCGCGCCGGTCCAGGAACGCTGGGGCATACGCCAGGCCGTCGTCAGCACCTACCAGGCGGCCTCGGGCGCGGGCTACTCCGGCATCGAGGAGTTGCGCGCCGGCGCCCGCACCGTTCTCGACGATCCCGACAGCGCCGGCGTGACCGGAACCTTCTCCCCGTCCCTCGCCTTCGACGTCACCCGGGCATCGACCGCCTCCGGATGACGCCACCGGAGCCGGACTGCTGCCCCTGCCCGACACCATCAGCGCCCACCTGCTGTCCACCGCCCTGCACCGGGCCGGGATCACGGCGACCGTGCTCGCCGGACACCAGCAGGGCCTGGTCACCGACGCCACGTTCATGTGGGCCAGGGTGGAACGGCTGGATGCCGCCCCGCTCCGGCAGGCCCTCGACCAGCACCAGGTCGTCATCATCCCCGGCGGCCAGGCCGCCGACCAGCACGGCCGTCCCACCTGGCTCGGCAAGAACAGCTCCGACCTGTCGGCCGTCCTCGTCGCCGCGGCGCTGGGCGCCGAACGCTGCGAGGTGCACTCGGACGTCGACGGCATCTACAGCGCGGACCCGAACGCGGTCAACGGCGCCCGCCTGCTGTCCGAGGTGGCATACGACGTCGCCGCCCTGATGTCGCTGTACGGCGCCAAGGTCCTGCACCGCAGGTCGGTAAGGACCGCCAAGCAGCACGGCATCACACTGGTCTGCCGCCACAACCGGGCGCCCTTCCCCTCCGGCACGGTCATCGGCAGCACGGGCGCTCCGACCGCGAGCGTCGTGCTGAACACGAAATCCACGGTCCTCGCCTACGACACCACGGCGCAGGCGAACCGGGCGCACAGCGTCTTCCACACCGAAGGAATCGACACCGTACGCCTGGAGGACGGGCCGCACCTCATCATCGTCGGCGGCTACCTGGACATCGAACGCTGCCAGCGCACCCACGATCTGCCCCGGGCCCGCGCACTGGGCATCCCCGTCACCGAGATCACCGGAAGCCGCGCCATCACCCACATCGCCGACGAGCCCGAGCAGGCCCGCCGGCTCGCGCAGAAACTCCACGACGCACTGCCGGAACCCACCGTCGGAATCCGGGCCCTGTGAACCACCGAACGCACCGCCCCCTGCACCACCCCCCGAACCACCACCTGCACCGCCACCCGAATCACCGCACTCACCATCATGCCGAAGGAGCCACCATCATGAGCACGCCCACTCTTCAGACCAGCACCCACGCGCCGCAGACCCTGGGCCGGATCGAACTGGCCGACGCCGTCCGGGACTCGATCGGGCAGGCGCTCGCCGTCGCGCCGGACCCCGACGTGGACATCGACCGCTCCATGGCGCGCTACCACCAGATCCTCGACTTCGGCCGCCACAGCGACACCCCCGGCGTCGGCTACGTGCGCAACCTGCCCGTCGACGCCGAGCTGCCCGCCACACCGGCGAACGGCGGCCCGGCCACCGGCAAGAAGACGTTCGTCGCCGAAGGCGTCCTGCTCGGCCTGTCCGGCCTGCTCGGCGAGCCGGAGCCCCCACCCCCACCCCCCACTCCGCGGGCACGACGAGCGCGCACGACGAGCGGGAACGACCAGCAAGGACAACGAGCAAGAACGACGGGCAGGAACACGAGGAGGACACACCCATGGACGTCACGACCGCCGTACTGAGCCGCCGCAGTGCCCACACACTCGTGGAACCGGCCCCGAACGACGAGGAGTTCACCTACCTGCTCCGGGCCGCGGCCACCGCCCCCGACCACGGCCAGCTCCGCCCCTGGCGGTGGATACCGGTGCGCGGCGAAGGACGCACCGCGCTCGGCCGCTGCCTCGCCGACGACAGCCCCGCGCCCGGCCTCCGGCGAGATCAGGCGGCGGCCAAGACCCGCCGGGCGCCGCTCCTGGCCACCCTGGTGTTCAGGCCGGTGACCGACCACCGCGTGCCCGAGTGGGAACAGCTGGCCGCCACCAGCGCCATGACCGGCTTCCTGAGCCTCCTGCTGCACGCCCGCGGGTTCGGAAGCATCCGGCGCACGGGCAAGTTCACCGAGTCCGAGCAGGCCCGCGGCCTGCTCGGCCTGCAGCCGACGGAACGCCTGCTGGGCTGGCTCTACATCGGCACCCCGGGCGAGCGACAGGCGCCCAAGCGGCGGAAAGCCGACGACGTCACCGACCGGATCTCCGTCTTCGCCCCCGAACTGGTGACCGCGTGAGGCACGTTGACGGGCCGGCTCAGCCGGACTCGGCCAGCGACATGTCCTCCCGCATCAGCCGCACCGCCTGGTCGATGAACAGCTTCAGCTCCCGTGACAGCCGCCGGCCGCTGCGCCAGGCCAGCTGCGTGTGGACGGAGAACGGGGCTTCCCACTCCAACTGCGTCATCTCGCCCTTCTCCAGCTCCCCGGCCACGGTCACCGAAGGCAGCAGGGCGATCCCCAGCCCGGACGTCACGCCCCTCTTGATCGCCTCTATGGTTCCGAACTCGAGGAAGGGAATCGTCCCTTCGACCCGCAGCTCCTCCTCGAACAGATCGCGGTACGCGCATCCGGCCTCGGTCGCCAGGATGGACGCCGCTCTCAGATCGGCGAGGGACAGGCCGTTCTGTCCTGCCAGGGGATGCCCCGGGGCCGCCACGAGCACCAGCGGCTCCTCCGCCAGCACCACGGTCTCCAGGCCCTGATGCCGGGTCTCCTGTTCCATGAGGAAGCCGATGTCGAAGATGCCCTGGCGCAGCGCGTAGCAGGTCTCGGCGCACAGGCTCGGCCGCAGCGAGAGCTGCACCTTCGGGTAGCGATGATGGAAGAACTCGAGTAACGGTGGCATCCGGTACGAGGTGACACTCTCCATCGTGCCGATCATCAAGGTGCCCGACGGCCCGCCTCCACCGGCGAGATCCGCGCGTGCCGCGTCGGTCAGCGCCAGGATCTGCTCGGCGTACTCCAGCAGCTTCTCACCGGCAGCCGTCAGCCTGATCCGCCCGCCGAGCCGGTCGAAAAGCTCGACGCCCAGTGATGTCTCCAGCGCGCGAATCTGCGTCGTCACACTTGACTGAGCGTAGCTCAGCTCCTCCGCGGCGCGGGTGAAGCTCATCAGCGTCGCGACCTTCTGGAACGTCACCAGATGGCGAATCTCCACGGTACCCCCTGTGTTGAACATTCTGCCGAGAAAAGCATGCCTTCAACACGGGCTCTCCGCAGCCCCCTCAGAGGCGACAAGCACCCAGGCCCTGTCCTGCCGATCTTGTCGGAGCAGCCCGCTTGGCCGTACTCGCGCGATGCGACAACGCAGCGAGGTGCCGTAGCTGGGGGCACCTCCCTGGGGGCACCTCCCAGACGAAGTCTGGGGGAGGACTCTGGGGGAGTCGTGGGCCCGACAAGATCGACAGGACAGGACCTAGGTATGGACCTCCCATCGGAATGCGGGATGTGACGTTCGCCACTTGACGTATTCGCGTCGCAGCGGCATGCCGCCCCCCTCGCCCACGGCGGCACAACACGCGCGACTCGGGCCCAGCGCCCTCTGCCGGCAGCGAATCTGCTACCGGCCGATAACTCCCCTTTTCCCACGCAATCGGCTCCACAGTGGAGACATCGCGGCGACAGAGCCGCGTCCACATCAGGACCAGGATCAGGAGGACCGATGCCATCACTCCTCACCGGGCCGGGTCCCGCCCCGGCACCGAGGGCGGAAGAGGGGGACACCCCGGCGACGCGTTTCGACGACCACCTGTCCACCCAGCTGCTGACGCAGCGGATCGTGTTCCTCGGCACGCAGGTCGACGAGGTCTCCGCGAACCGGATCTGCGCCCAGTTGCTGCTGCTCTCCGCGGAGAACCCGCGGTCCGACATCAGCCTCTACATCAACAGTCCCGGCGGCTCCGTCTCGGCGGGACTCGCGATCTACGACACGATGCAGCTGATCCCCAACGACGTGTCGACCCTCGCCCTGGGCTTCGCCGCCAGCATGGGGCAGTTCCTGCTCGCGGTCGGCACACCCGGCAAGCGCCACGCACTGCCGCACGCGCGGATCATGATGCACCAGCCCTCCGGGGGCATCGGCGGAACCACCGCCGACATCGCCATCCAGGCGGAGAACCTGGAGTTCACCAAGAAGACCATCGAACGGATCACCGCCCGGCACACCGGCCAGACCGAGGACACCATCTCCCGCGACGGCGACCGCGACCGGTGGTTCACCGCCCAACAGGCCAAGGAGTACGGCATGGTCGACCACGTCGTCTCCTCCCTCACCGACGTCCGGCCGACCGGCACCCAGCGCAGGGCGGGGTTCTGACATGAGCCAGTACACGATCCCGACCGTCGTCGAACGCACCCCGCACGGCGAACGGGCCTACGACATCTACAGCCGCCTGCTGTCCGAGCGGGTCATCTTCCTCGGCACGGAAATCGACGACGGCGTCGCGAACGTCGTCATCGCCCAGCTCCTCCACCTGGAATCCTCAAGCCCGGACCGCGAAATCGCCCTCTACATCAACTCACCCGGCGGCTCGTTCACCTCGCTCATGGCCATCTACGACACCATGACGTTCATCAACGCCCCGATCTCGACATTCTGCGTCGGACAGGCCGCCTCCACCGCCGCGGTGCTCCTCGCCGGCGGCGACCCGGGACGACGCGTCGTACTCGAACACGCACGCGTGCTCCTCGGCCAGCCGGCGAGCCGCGGGCAGCAGGGAACCGTCTCCGACCTCAGCGTCCAGGCCAAGGAGATGATGCGGATTCGTACACAGGTCGAGGAAGTCCTCTCCCGCCACACACGGCACGACGTGGCCACCCTCCGGGCCGACATGGACCGGGACAAGGTGTTCACCGCACAGGAAGCCGTGGCCTACGGACTCGCCGACCAGGTACTCAGCCACCGCACGGCGGACAAGGGACACTGAGCCCCTTTCCGGCGCCACGGCCGCTCAGGCGGCCAGCAGCACAGGCCCGGAGGAGACAGCCGCCCGCGTCCCGGCCGGGCGGCCCCTGCCGGTCAGCTCGGTGAGGGACGTCGCCCGGCCGTCCTCGGCGGTCGGCGCGGGGGCGGGGCCCGCCCGCCTGACGGGGGCCGGGCGGGCCACCTCGTCGTGCGCGAGGGCGAGGAGGTCGGCCAGGCCCAGGCCGAGGGCCTGGGCGGCGGCCGCGAGGACTTCGGACGACGCCTCCTTGCGGCCCCGCTCCAGCTCCGAGAGATACGGCATGGAGATGCGGGCCGCCTCGGCGACATCCTTGAGCGTGCGCTCCTGGGCCTGGCGTTCGCGGCGCAGGACGTCGCCGACGACGTGCCGCCACAGGGGCTCCTTGGCCGGGCCGCCGGGCCCCGGCGCGGCGGGGGCCTTGGCCGTGGGCGTGGCCGTGGCCGGGCGCAGGGGGATGACGCGGGCTTCGTTCGGCACGTTGCTGCTGCTCACCCGTTCAGATTAGAAGCCACGGGCCGGGACGGCACCGCGCGGCATTCCGCCCCCCGCGAAACCGGGGCGCCGGCCCGTCCCGGGCCCGGACACCGGGGCCTCGCGCGGATCAACCGAAGTCGACGTCGCTGCACATGCAGTAGGACTGATCCAGGTGCGCGGCCTGCCAGACCTCGATGTTGTTGATCTCGCCGGGCGGCATGCTCCCGGTTTCGGCCACGAGTTCGAGGTCGTCCCAGCCGAGCGGCTGCGTCTTCGGGTCGTAGCCCTGCTTGCTGACGTAGACCTGGAAGTAGTCGGTGCCGTGGTGGGCCTGGTCCTGGAACACGACGGTGAAGTCGTCGGTGACGTCCGTCGTCTGCCACGCGCCCGGGGTGTCCATCGACGCGTAGCGGCCGTCCGCGGTCAGCCCGGCGCCGCACAGCTGGCCGTCGGGGATCGCGCCCCTGAGAGCACTCCCATTGATCAACCGGGGCCCTACCAGGCGCCCGTCGACTGAAACGTTCAATCCCTCCGGGGGACCGGCGCCTCGCGCGGCAGCAGGCGCGCGGCGCGCAAGTCCTGCCACAGCCCCTCGGGAACGGGGTGGGCGAGGAACGCCGCGTTCTGCTCGACCTCCTCCGGCGTCCGGGCGCCGACGACGACCGTCGCGACCGCCGGGTGGGCCAGTGGGAAGCGCAGTGCGGCGGCCAGCGGCGGCACCCCGTACCGCGCGCAGATACCGCGGATCGCCGCGACGCGGGCGCGCAGCAGCGGCGGAACGTTCCGGTAACCGTGCGGGGCACCGGGCGTGGGGTCGGCCAGCAGCCCGGACTGGAAGACGCCCGCCGCCATGACCGCGACCCCGCGCCGCGCGCACAGCGGCAGCAGCTCGTCGAGTCCTGACTGGTCGAGCAGGGTGTAACGGCCCGCGAGCAGGACGCAGTCCGGGCCGGGCTCGGGCGCCTCGCGCAGGAAACGGGCCGCGACGTCCGCGTGATTCACGCCCAGCGAGACGGCCCCCACGGTGCCGGCCCGGCGCAGCTCGGCCAGGGCGCGGTAGGCGTCGGCGAGCGCGGCCGGGTAGTTCTCGTCGGGGTCGTGGATGTGCAGCACGTCGACCCGGTCGAGGCCGAGCCGGTCCAGGCTTTCGGCCAGCGAACGCAGCACCGCGGCGTACGAATAGTCCAGGCGCGGCCCGAGCCCGGGAGGCGGGTCCGCCCAGATCTCCTGCGTATCGGGACCGTTCGGCTCGATCAGGCGCCCCACCTTCGTGCACAGCACGAACCGGTCGCGCGGGCGCGGCGCGAGGGCCGCGCCGGTGTACGCCTCGGAGCGCCCGTAGCCGTACACGGGGGCGGTGTCGTACAGCCGCACGCCGAGCCGCCAGGCGCGGTCGACGGTCGCGGCGGCCTGCTCGGCGGGAACGGGCGCGAACAGCCCGCCGATGGACGCCAGTCCGAGCCCGAGACGGCTGACTGTCAGCCCGGTGCGGCCGAGCGGAACGAGATCACCGGCGCTCACGGCCCGCCGCCCTCGCCGCCGCCGTCGGAACGGCCGCCGCCGTCGGAACCGCGGGCGCCGGCTCCGGGCTAACCGGCGGCGCCGTCATGGCCCCCGCCCCAGGTGCCGTTGGGAAGGCGGGAAACGGCGGCCAGCGTGGCACCGGTCTGGGCCAGCGGGTCCGGGCCGATGGGCCGCAGCACCACCGTGGAGGCACCGGCCTGCCACAGCTCCTGAACGCGGGCGGCGGCCGTACCGGGATCACCCGCGGCCAGGAACGACTCCGCCGGCGGGATGCCGAGCCAGCCCGCCTGCGCCGCGAGGACGGGACCGGTGCGGTCGGGGTCGTCCGGCACGCAGAGATGGGTGAAGACGATCAGCTCGTGCGGGCGGCTTGCCGCGGCGGCCTCCCGTCCGCGGGTGATGTGGGGCAGCGCGGCGGCGATCTGCCGCGGGCCCTGGCCCTCCGCGAGGATGGTGCCGTCCGCGGCCCGGCCGGACAGTTCGAGGGAACGCGGGCGGACCACGCCCGTCACGACCGGCGGCGGCTCGGCGGGCGGATGCACCAGGCGAACGCCGTCGACGTGCACGGCCCGCCCGTCGACGTTGGCCTCCTCACCGGCGAGGAGCGTGCGCACGGTGGTGACGGTCTCCTCAAGCAGCGCGAGCGGGCTGGCGGGCGCCGCACCGACCTGCGCCATCCATTCGGGCACGCCGTGCCCGATCCCGGCGATGAGGCGGCCGGGGAACGCTCGGGCCAGGGTGGCTAGCTCCATGCCCAGCAGGGCCGGGTTGCGCAGCGGCGCGGGGGCGATGCCGATGCCGACGCGGAGGCGGGAGGTCGCGGCGAGGGCCAGCGCCGCCGAGGCGACGGCTCCGGCCCACGTCAGGTCCTCGACCACCCACAGGTCGTCCGCCCCCTGTTCCTCCACCGCGGCGGCGAAATGGGCGAGATCTTCTGGGCGTTGGTCCCGGTCGAACATCACGCCGAGGCGGAGCCTGCCGGTCGTCACAGTGGTCACGGGTCCCACCGTACGGGCAGGACATGGCGCCGTTCCATCCGGATACCCGCGGGGCGGGCGGGGCGCGTTGTCCGCGCGCCCCGCGGGTGGTTGTGCGGAGATCAGACGGCCTGTGCGCCGGGGCGGCCGGGCTCGACGATGAACCGGGCGGCCGTCTCGACGGGCGCGCCGGGGGTGGTGACGTAGGGAACGACGCGGTAGTCGGCCCGGAGTTCGCGCCCGGTGGCGCGCATGACCGTGTAGCCGCGCTGCGAGTTGTGCCACTTCAGGTGCGGGTTGACACCCGCGGTGAGCCAGTCGTGGCCGACCTGGTCCATGGGGGCGCCGTCCTTGCCGGAGCTGATGGACGTACCGGCGAACTCGGTGGCGACGACCGGCGACGCCTCGTCACCGAAGTCGAGCTTCAGATCGGCGACGACGCTCCGGTGGATGTCGCCGGTCAGCACCACGGGGTTGGCGACGCCACGCCCGTGCAGGCCGGTCAGCAGCCGGTCGCGTGCGGCGGTGTAGCCGTCCCACATGTCGAGGCCGGAGGAGAGGACGGCGGGGTCGGGGTCCTGGTCGACCTGGGCGATGAGGGTCTGGTTGGCGAGCACGTTCCACGTGGCCCCGGAACGCGCCGCGCCGTCGAGCAGCCACCGTTCCTGCGCGGCGCCCAGCATGGTGCGCGCGGGGTCGCTGCGCTCGGCGTCGCAGCCGGGCTTGGTGCCGTCACCGCAGACCTGGTCGTCGCGGTAGGAACGGGAGTCGAGCACGTGCAGGTCGAGCACGCCGCCGAACGGCAGCCGCCGGTACATGCGCACCGCCGATCCGTTCGGCTTCTGCGGCAGGCGGAGCGGCAGGTGCTCGTAGTACGCCTGGAAGGCGGCGGCCTTGCGGGCGCGGAAGCTGGCGATGTCCGCGTCGGGGAAGCCGTCGGTGTCGATGGCGGCGATGTCGGCCGCCCAGTTGTTCTCCACCTCGTGGTCGTCCCAGGTGAGAATCCAGGGGAACGCCCCGTGGGCGGACTGGAGATCGGCGTCGAGCTTGGTGAGCGCGTGCCGGTTGCGGTACTCGGCGAGGGTGTAGGTCTCGCGCTGGAAGGAGGCGTCCAGCTCCATGCCGCGGACCCCGGCGGTCGCGCCGACGCCGTACTCGTACTGGTAGTCGCCGAGGTGGACGACGAAGTCGAGGCTCTCCTCGGCCATGTGGCGGTAGGCGGTGTAGAAACCCTCGTACCAGCACTGGCAGGAGGCGAAGGCGAACGAGACCTCCGTGCCGCGCCCCTGGTCGTGCGGGGAGGGCGCGGTGCGGGTGCGGCCCGTCCGGCTGACCTCGCCGCCCGCGCGGAAGCGGTAGAAGTAGTCGCGGCCCGGGGCCAGTCCCGCGACCTCGACGTGGATGGAGTGGCCGAGCTCGGGCACGGCCTGGGCGATGCCCTGACGTGCCACGTCACGGAAGCGTTCGTCGTGGGCGACCTGCCACTGCACGGCAACACGGCGCTCGGGCATGCCGCCCCGGCCGTCGACGGCGAGCGGGTCGGGGGCGAGGCGCGTCCACAGGACGACCCCGTCGGGCTCCGGGTCGCCGGAGGCCACGCCGAGGCGGAAGGGGTCCCCGGCGAAGCGAGGGCTGGCCCAGGCGGTGCCGTTGCTGAACCCGGCGGCGAAGAGGCCGAGCGCGGCCGTTCCGGCTCCGGCGCTGCCGAGGAGGCGGCGTCTGGTGAGATCCATCGAAGAACCTGCCCGTCTGTGCACGGTGGTACTGACGGGCCGCCACGATCGTGGCGCGCGATGACGTTCGGGTGGAGGCTCGCCCTACGTTTCACCACCTTTCGGGGAACATCGGCACGTAGCGGGCCAATTGTCATACGGGGGATGTGGTGCGGGGGAACACCGGATGGGGGTCAGGTGAGGGGCGGCGCGGCGTCCCGGACGAGGAGTGCCGCCTGCACTCGGTTCCCACAGCCGAGCTTGGCCAGCACCCGGCTCACGTAACCCTTGATCGTCATTTCGCTCATGTGGAGGCGGTGTCCTATCTCGGCGTTGGTCAGTCCCTCGGCGATGAGTCGCGCAACGTCGGCCTCGCGCGGGCTGAGGGCGGTGATCAGCTCCGCCGCCTCCCTGCGGCGGCGCAGGTCGCCGGGGGTGACGACGCCGAGGACCAGCCTCGTCACGGCCGGGGAGAGGAACGCGTCGCCGCCGTGCGCGGCCCGCACCGCGCCGATCAGCTCCTGCGGCGTGCAGTTCTTCAGGAGGAAGCCGGCGGCTCCCGCCTGAAGGGCGCGCAACACATTGGGCCTCCTGGCCGAAGGCGGTGAGCACGACGGTCCTGATCCTCGGCGCCAGTCGGTGCAACTCCTCGGCGGCGCTCAACCCGTCGAGGACGGGCATGGCGATGTCGAGCAGGGCGACGTGCACCCCCAGCCTGACCGCCTCCTCGACGGCCGCCCGGCCGTCGGTGGTCTCGGCCATCACCTCCATGTCGGACGCGGACTCCAGCACGGTGCGGATGCCCGCGGAGATCAGCGGCTCGTCGTCCGCGACCAGCCCCACCCGGGCACTCGGGCTGATGCTTCCCCTGTTCTTCCTGGGCTCCCAGGGCCTGGGGAACGTGCCGGTGGTGGGCGCCGTCGCCCAGTACCTGCCGGACCAGGCGGGGGCGGTGATCCTCCACATGGCGGGGCCGCCGGAAGACATGAGGTTCGGCCGGGACTTCGGCCCCTGGGCGGGCGTGGGCATCCTCGGCCTGTGGGCAGCCGTCGCGCTCGCGGCCGGTTACCTGGTACTCGGGAGGCGCGATGCCTGATCACCCGTGGGCGCCACCCGGTCCGGCGCGGGCCGGGCCAGGAGGGTCCGCGCCAACGCGTATGCCTCACTCAGGCTGGTGCCGCGGTAGGTCAGGGCGGCGAGTCCGGCGAGGTGGTGGTCGGCGTTGACCGCGACGGTGCGGCGCAGCCGGCGGAACAGCGGGGCGTCGGACATCGAGTCGCCGTAGGCGACACAGTCCTCCACGGCGAGACCGTGGTCGGCGCACAGCTCCTCGACGATGCGGACTTTGTCCTGCGGGGTCAGCACGTTCGCCGGGTCGAGTGGGCGAGTGAAGGGGAGTTCGGGAAACCGGGAGGCCACCACCTGATCGAAACCAAGTGGAAGCAGCTGTCGCGCGAAGAAGTCCGGCGACATCGTGATCACCACGGACCGTTCACCGCGGCGGCGGATGTCGGCGCACACCTCCTCTATACCGGCCAGCCACGGACCGGCGGCGAATGCCGCGGTGACCGCGGCGGGGGTGAGGTGCGCCCACAGTGCGCGGATGGCGGCGGAGAAGCCCTTCGTGTCCAGTTCCCCCGCCGCGAACCGCACTTCGAGATCCGTCAGCTCGGCCAGCGTGCCGATCTGACGGGCCACCTCAAGATTGGCCGTCGTACCGCGCAGGAGTGTTCCGTCCATGTCGAAGACGTGCAGCATGACATGCCCTTTCACCGGTGTCCGCCAGGGGCGCCGCCCTTCATCCTCACCTACCGGTGTCGATCCCGGCCAGGTAGCTTTCGTCCGCCTGCGCCCCGGCCACCGAGCCGGGCGGCACCAGCTTCTCCAACTGCTGGAAGACGGCCTCGTCCAGCGACAGGTCCGCCGCCGCCGCGTTCGCCCGCACGTTGGCCACGCGGCGCGTGCCCGGAATCGGGATGGTGCCGCGGTGCAGCAGCCAGGCCAGCGCGAGCTGTGCGGTCGTGATGCCCCGCTCCGCCGCCAGGGCGGCCAGCGCGTCGACGAGCGTCAGATTCCGGTCGAGGTTGCCGGACTGGAAGCGGGGATTGCCGCGGCGCCAGTCCTGCGGGCCGAGGTCCGCGGTCCCGCGCACCGAGCCGCCGAGCAGCCCACGCCCCAGCGGGCTGTACGCGACGAACGCGGTGCCCAGCTCGGCGCAGGTCGCCAGCAGTTCGTCCTCCGGTGCCCGGTTGAAGAGCGAGTACTCAGTCTGCAGGGCCGCGACGGGATGCACCGCGTGGGCGCGGCGCAGCGTGGCCGGGGACACCTCGGACAGCCCGATGTGTCCGATCTTCCCCGCCGTGACCAACTCGCCGAGGGCTCCGACAGTTTCCTCGATCGGCGTGGTCGGGTCGAGCCGGTGGAGGTAGTACACCTCCACGTGGTCGGTGCCCAGCCGCTCCAGGCTGGCGTCGAGGGCTCGGCGCACGTAGGCGGGGCGGCCGAGCCCGCTCAGCAGTTGCCCGTCGGCGCCCTGGTTCCCGCCGAACTTCGTGGCCAGGACGACTTCTTCGCGGCGCGCCCCCAGGACCCTGCCGATCATCCGCTCGCTGTAGCCGTCGCCGTAGATGTCGGCTGTGTCGACAAGTGTCATGCCGGCGTCCACGGCCGCCAGCAGGGCCGCCTCGGCGTCCTCGGCCGCCACCTCGTCGTACACATGCGTCACCAGCGTCATGGCGCCGAACCCGACCGCCGACACGAGCGGCCCATGCTGGCCCAGGCTGCGATAGCGCACGATGCATCTCCCCTTTGCTCTTCGGGCTCACGCCGATTCGCCACCGATCCTGGCGTGCCGCGCGGACGCTCAGCCAGTGCCCAGCGGAAACTAGCCCTGGCAGGGCTAGGAACGGCTTCTGCCCGGCACGCTGGACCAGCGGGTCGTCACACCAGTCCGTCGCAGGCCGCGCCGGGAGACGCGAGGAGCGGGACGGGGCGCCCCTGCTGCCGTAGTCAGGCGGGCGGCCGCCAGCCGGTCGCCGCGGCCCAGCGCTCCGCCGCACCCATCAGCACCTCGGTGGCCGGCGCCTTGATATGGCCGTATTCCAGCAGGTCGGGCACGGTGGCGGACAGGCGCCGCTTGAAAACGCCCCAGGCGCGGCGAGCATCCGCGTCGGCCCGCAGGTAGTCGCGGAACAGCAGCGCGAAACGGGCATTCGGGCCGTCGGTCTCGCGCACGTGGACGTTGCAGGTGCGCGCGCCGACCGGCGGGGCGAACACCAGCTTGCCGCACCGCACTCCGCCGCTGACCTCGGTGCGGTTCCACGGCTCCGGCCGGCAGCGGAAGCCGATCGACGTCATCAGGGGCACGTCCACGGCCTCGGCCACACCGCGGACCCGCACCTGTACGTCGATGCAGTCCTTCGCGGGCAGCCCCGGCACGGCGGTGGAGCCCACGTGTTCCACCGCGACCGCACGCGCGCCCAGTGCCACGCGCAGGGCCGCGGCCAGCCGGTCGAACTCGGCCGCCCATCCGGCCCGGTGGTCGACCACCTCGACCCGGCGCCACTCGTCCGGAAACGGCATCTCGGCACGCTCCTCCCCCAGGCATCCCGCACGCACCATCGAAGGAGATCGTATGAGGCACCGCACCACCTCGGGGCCCGGTCCGGCACGCGGGCCCGTGGTCGAAAGGGCTGCCCGGCCCGCGACTCGGCCACGACGTCGTCCGGGAGCCGCTCCCACGGCCCCGCTCGTCGGCCGACCGCTTCCGGGAAGACGGGCTTCAGTCGTTGCCGCGCTCCTGGGCATCCTCGCGGGGCTCGGCGGACTCGGCGGGCTCGCCGCTCTCGCGGCGCGCGTCGGCCGCGAGCCGGTCGGCGAGTTCGTCCATGACCAGGCCCGGCCGGTAGATCTCGCCCGTACGGTACGCGGTTCTGCCGACGACCTGCCCGGTCACCGGCACGGTGATCAGCTGGAAGACGGCGACGAGCAGCAGCGCCCACGCGAACTTGACCGAGACCTGCAACTCGGTGCCCAGCAGGATGAGGACAACGCCGAGCGTCTGCGCCTTCGCGGCGGCGTGCAGGCGGCAGATGGCGTCGGGGAACCGCAGGACCCCGACCCCGGCCAGCAGACAGAAGAGGGCGCCCACCAGCATCAGCACGGAAGAGACGACGTCCGTCAGGGCGGTCACCGGATGTCCTCCCGCTCCCCCACCAGGTGGGCCGCGGTGACCGAGCCGATGAAGCCGAGCAGCGCCAGGACCAGCAGCAGCGGAACGGAGCGCCCCGCGTCGTTGGCCGCGACGTGCACCGCAAGGGCCGAGACGATCAGGGTCACCAGCACGTCGAGCGAGACGATCCGGTCCAGCACGCTGGGTCCGCGCACCAGGCGCACCAGCGTCAGCAGCGCGGACACGGACAGCATGATGAGGGTGAGGGCAAAGACCACGTTCACTTGGGGGCCTCCTTGGGTGCCTGCTTGGGTGCCTCCTTGAGTGCGGACACCGTGGCCCGCTCGGCCCGCCACACGGAGCGGCGGCGGCGTTCGGCCTCCGCCCGGGTACCCGCGGGCAGCCCGTGCACGTACAGCACCCGGCGTTCGCGGTCGATTTCGAGCACGAGGCTGCCCGGGCTCATAGCCGTGAAGAACACGGTGGCGGCGATGATCACGTCGCTGTCCTCCTCCAGAGGCACCTCCATGACCGCGGCGGGTACGTGCCGGCCGTGCCGGATCGCGGCCCACGCCACGGAGGTGGCGGAGCTGACGAGCTGGATCAGGAGGTGCCAGAAGAGGCCGATCAGCCGCAGCGGGCGCAGGGTGACCCGCAGGTCGACCGCCGGCATGCGGAACGCGGCGCGGACCGCGATGACGACGACCAGGCCGCCGATCAGCACCACCGCACTGACCGACCCCCAGAGCATGAGCCACAACAGCAACAGCCACAGGGGCTGGACCAGGTAACGCAACGTCATGCTTCCTCCTCAGCGGGCGAGCAGGTCGTGGGCGGCGCGTTCGCTCAGCTCGGCCAGCGGTCCGGCTCCGGCCGCGATGGCCAGGCCGACGAGCACGATGCCCGCGGTGGCGCCGACGGTCAGCCGCTGGTGGCCGGAGGGCCCGGCGACCGGCGAGGAGACGGCGCGCCACACCCGGACCATGGCGTACAGCGTGAGCAGGCTGGTGACGAGCGCGGCGGCGGACATCAGGTAGGCGGCGGTTCCGCCGTCGGCGACCGCGGCCTTCAGCAGGGCGAATTTGGCGATGAATCCGGAGAAGGGCGGGATACCGGCCATGCTCAGCGCGGGCAGCAGGAAGAGGGCGGTGACGACGGGAGGAGTTCCGTGCCGCTCGGCCGCGCCGGCGCCCTCGGAGGAGTCGCGGGATTCGAGACGGTGCAGCGCCGCGGTGCCGGTTCTGGCCACCACCAGTCCCGCAACGAGGAACAGCCCGGCCTGCACGACGATGTGATGAATGATGTAGAGGATGGCGCCGGTGAAGCCCGCGACATCGAAGAGCGCGATGCCGAACAGCATGAACCCGATATGGCTGACGAGGGTGAAGGACAGCAGCCGGTTGATGTCGTCCTGGGCGATGGCGCCGAGGATGCCGACGAGCATCGTCAGCACCGCCGCGCCGGCCACCAGCCACCACGTGTCCTCCCGCGGGAAGAGCTGCGACTGGGTGCGGATCATCGCGTAGACGCCGACCTTGGTGAGCAGCGCCGCGAAGACCGCGGTGATCGGCGCCGGGGCGGTGGGATAGCCGTCGGGGAGCCAGAAGTGCAGCGGCACGACGGCGGCCTTGATGGCGAAGACCACGAGCAGGAAGGCGCCGAGCGCCGAGCGCACGCCGTCGTCGAGCCCCGCGGTCCGCTCGGCCAGTTCGGTGAGGTTGACGGTGCCGGTGGCCGCGTAGATCAGGGCGACGGCCGTCAGGAACAGGAGCGAGGACATGAGGCTGGTCATCGTGTACGTCATGCCGGCGCGCACGCGCGCGGCTCCGGCGTTCAGCGTGATCAGCACGTAGGAGGAGGCGAGCATCACTTCGAACGCGACGAACAGGTTGAACAGGTCGCCCGAGAGGAAGGCCAGGCTCACGCCGCTCACGAGGAGCAGATACGCGGGGTGGAACGGGACGATCGAGGAGCCGGCACGGTCCGGCGTGCCCTGCCCGATGGCGAACAGCAGCACGGCGAGCGCGACCAGCACCGCCACCGCCAGCAGCAGCGCGGACAGCAGGTCGGCGGCGAGCGTGATGCCGAGGGTCGGTGCCCACCCGCCGAACGCGACCTCAGCGCGGCCGTCGCGGTCCACGGCGACGAGCAGGAGCACGGCGTCGACGAAGACCGCCGACAGCACCAGCACGGTCAGCAGCCGCTGCGCGAAGCCGTGACGCGACAGGCCGAGCGCGATGCCGGCCGCGAGGATCGGCAGCATCACCGGCAGCGAGACCAGCCACGTCATCCGGCCTCCTCCCCTCGCCTGTCGCCGGAGCCGACGGAGCCGACGGGACCGCGGGCGCGGGGGCCGCGGCCGAAGCCGTCGTCGCCCTCGTCCTCGTCCTCGTCGTCCTCGACGTCCGCGGTCGGCTCGGTGTCGGCGCGTTCCCTGACGTCGCCGATGCGGCGGTCCTCGATGTCGTCGGGCACCTCGTCGTGCCCCGACAGCCGCCAGGACCGGTAGGCGAGCGCGAGCAGGAAGGTGGTGACGCCGAAGGTGATGACGATGGCCGTCAGCGCCATGGCCTGGGGCAGCGGGTCGGCGCCGCCGGTGGTCAGCAGCAGCAGGTTGGTGCCGTGCCCCAGCACGATGAAGCCGAGCAGAATGCGCGTCAGGGACCGCTGGAGCATCAGGTGGACGCCGGCGGCGAACAGGCCGCCCACCACCACCGCCATGGTCAGGTCGAGGCTCTTCATCAGGCTCGCGCTCCCTCCGCGGCGGACAGCAGCTTGAGGATCACGCCGACGACCAGCACGTACACCCCGATGTCGAAGCTGATGGACGTGCTGACGTGCAGCCAGGTCGTGGCGGACAGGGGTTCACCGCCGAAGGCGAGCGGCACGAGCCCGGTTCCGGCGGCCAGGACGAGGCCGCCGCCCGCCACGATGCCGGGGTCGATGGGCGCGACGAGACCCAGGTCGGTGCGCCCGCCGACGAGGTAGCGCAGCACGAACGCCTGCCCGGCGACCAGCCCGCCGGCGAAGCCGCCGCCCGGCCCGTAGTGGCCGTAGAACAGCAGGAAGACGGAGAAGACCAGGATGGAGGGGAACAGCACGCGGGTGAGGACTTCCATCGCCACGGAGCGTTCGGCGCCGGGGCGTTCCGCCGCGCCGGGCAGCCAGTGCTGGCGCGGCTGGTCCCAGCGGGCGGCGGGCGCCCGTTCCGGCGGCTGGTCACGTGCGTAGGCGGGCGGCTCCTGGGGCCCGGTCACGGGCGCGGTCTGGCCCGGCTCCGCGTCCTCGCCGCCCCAGACCCGCACGAGACTGACCACGCCGATCGCGGTGACGAGGAGGACGGAGATCTCGCCGAGGGTGTCCAGGGCACGGAAGTCGACGATGATCGCGTTCACGGCGTTCTCGCTGCCGGTCTCGGCGAGGTGCCGCGCATAGTCGGGGGCGTCGGAGCCGTCGCGCCGCGCCTGCGTCGCGACGAGCGCGAACACCGCCACCAGCGTGCCGGTGGCCAGCGCGACCGCGGCGCGCACCCAGCGGCCCCTGGCCGACGGGCTCTCCGGGGTGAACCGCGGCGGCAGCCGTCGCAGCACCAGGACGATGACGACGAGGGTGAGGGACTCCACGAGGAACTGGGTGAGCGCCAGGTCCAGCGCGTCGCGCGCCACGAAGAGGCAGGCCACGCCGTAGCCGACGGCGCCGGTGAGCAGCACGGCCGCCAGCCGGTGGCGGATCATCGTGGCCGCGACGGCGGCGCCGAGGACGATGGCGGCGGGGGCGAGTTCGGTCCACGACCGCCACAGGTCGACGTGGCCGGTCGGGGAGGCGCCGGACAGCAGAGAGACGAACGAGAGCAGCACGACCGTGGCGAGGACGACGGTGAGATAGAACGGCAGCGAGCCGACCTGCGTGACGCGGGTGAAGCGGATGGCGAACGCGCCGAGCCCGCGGATCGCCGCGCGGTACCCGCGCTGCGCGTCGGGCAGCCGCGGCAGCGAGGACCTGAACGCGGCCATCCCGCGGCGGCCGAGGTGCATCGCGAGGCCGAGCAGCAGGGTCAGGACGGACAGTCCCAGAACCCAGGTGAAGCCGTGCCACAGCGCCAGGTGGTACGGCTTGTCACCGGCGGGCGGCTGGTAGGCGTCGGCGTACGGGCCGGTCAGGCCGTCGGTGACGCCGGGCAGCAGGCCGAGCGCCGCGCCGAGCGCGGCCGGCACCGCCGCGGGCGCGAGGAACGCGGCGGCCGGTCGGCGCGCGGGCGTGTCGGGCAGGCCGGGTTTCGCCGCGAACGCGCCCCACAGGTACCGCGCGGACAGGGCGACGGTCAGCACCGAGCCGGCGAACAGGGCGAGCGGGGTCCACGGCACGCCCGCGACGCCGCCATGCAGGAAGGCGTCGTAGCGGGCCTCCTCGCCGATGAAGCCGAGCAGTGGCGGCAGCCCCGCCATGGAGGCGGCGGAGAGCACGGCGACGGCGCAGGTGGCGGGCAGTCGGGCGCCGAGCCTGGACAGCCGCCGCAGGTCGCGGGTTCCGGCCTGGTGGTCGATGACGCCGGTGACCATGAAGAGGCTGGACTTGAACAGCGCGTGCGCGAGCAGCATGACGGCACCGGCCACTGCCGCGGTTCTGGTGCCGGCGCCGAGCAGCGCGATCAGCATGCCGAGTTCGCTGATGGTGCCCCAGGCCAGCAGCCGTTTGAGGTCCTTCTCGCGCAGCGCCCGCCAGGCGCCGAGCACCATCGTCGTGAGGCCCGCGGTGAGGACCAGCAGGCGCCAGGGCGCGACGTCGGCGAAGCCGGGCGCCAGCCGCGCCACCAGGTACACGCCGGCCTTGACCATGGCGGCGGCGTGCAGGTAGGCGCTGACCGGGGTGGGCGCGACCATGGCGACGGGCAGCCAGGAGTGGAACGGCATCTGCGCCGACTTGGTGAACGCGCCGACGAGGATCAGTACCAGGGCCACCGGGACGTACCCGCCGCGCGGCGGGTCCGCGATCAGTTCGGAGAGCCGGTAGCTGTCCCCGGCCCGGCCGAGCATGATCAGGCCGAGCAGCATCGTCAGGCCGCCGAGGACGGTTGTCAGCAGGGCCTGTTCGGCGGCGCGGCGCCGTTCCGTGCCGGGTCTGCGGCCGGCGATGAGGAGGAAGGAGACGACGGTGGTGAGTTCCCAGAAGGTGTAGAGCAGCAGCAGGTGGTCGGCGACGACCAGGCCGAGCATGACCCCGGCGAACGCCAGCAGCCAGCCGGCCTCCCGGCCCGCGTCGCGGTCGCGGTAGTAGTAGGCGCCGTAGGCGAGGACCAGGGCCCCGATGCCGCTGACGATCAGCACCATCAGCAGCGACAGCGGGTCGAGCCGCACGTCGAGGCGCAGGCCGAGGGCGGGTACCCAGGCGAGGCTTTCGTGCTGGGGCTCGCCGTCGAGCACGCGGCCCGCGCGGGTGAATGCCCATACGAGGGTGGCCAGCGGCGGGAGCGCCGCGACGGCCCACGCCGCGCGGCCCAGGCGCGGCGCCAGCAGCGGCACCAGCGCGGCGACGCCGAGGTGGGCGACCACCAGCACCAACATGCAGCCGCTCCCTCACCTCGTCGTCGACGGCTCCCGCATGGGTTCCCTGTGATCAGCAGAAATAACGGGGTTTGAGCCGAATGGCCGCCGGAGAGCACGGGCGGGGCTTGACGGGGCAGGCGGGCGGGGCGGGCGGGCCGGACGGGGCGTCAGGCCACTTGGCAGCGCAGGGGTTCGCCCGCGAGGGCGCGGGCGGCCTCGTCCGCGGCGAGGCGCTGGAGGGCGTCGAGTGATTCGGTCGAGTAGAACGCGGCATGCGGGGTGAGGAGCACGTTGGGCAGGCCGCGCAGCGGCGAGTCCGCCGGCAGCGGCTCGGGGTCGAACACGTCGAGGGCCGCCGCCGCGACGTGGCCGGTGCGCAGGGCGGCGGCCAGGGCGGCGGTGTCGACGAGGGCGCCGCGCGAGGTGTTGACGAGAACGGCCCCCGGCCGCATGCGGGCGATGTTCCGCGGGCCGATCAGGTGGTGGGTGTCCGGGGTAGCGGGGGCGTGGAGCGACACGGCGTGGGACCGGGCCAGCAGCTCGGGCAGGGCGACGAACTCGGGGTCCTCCGGCCCGCCGGCGGGGTCGGCGAAGGGGTCGGTGGCCAGGACGTGGAAGCCGAACGTGCGGAGCCTGGCGTGGACGGCGCGGCCGATCTGGCCGGTGCCGACGAGCCCGACGGTGGTGGCGGCGAAGCTGGGCAGCGGCCCGGCGTCGCCGGGGGCGCACCAGCCGTGGTCGCGGATGGCCCGGTCGTAGACGGACAGCCGCCGCAGCAGCGCGAGCAGGGCGGCGGTGGCGTGGTCGGCGACGGTGTCGGTGCCGTAGTCGGGCACGTTGGCGACGCGCACGCCGAGGGAGCGGGCGGCACTCACGTCGACGTTGTCGTAGCCGATGCCGTAACGGATGACGGTGGCGCCGGGCTTCAGGGCGGCCAGGGCGGGCCGCGTCATCGGGGCGAAGTTGACGAAGGCGACGTCGGCGCCGCGGACGGCGCCGACGGTCTCGTCCTCGGTGGTGCAGTGGTGCTCGGCGAAGTCCGCCGCGAAGCGGGCGGCGACCGCCCGTTCGTGGCGGACATCGCCGAACGCCTGGTCGGTGACGACGACTCGGCTCACAGCAGGCCCCGGCCGGCGAGGTTGGCCATGAGCGCGCGGATGCCGAACGTCCAGGGCGGTGCCTGCTCGCTGTGCGCGACGGTGTTCACCAGCGTGCCGAGGTGCGGCGCGGAGATCCGTACCACGTCGCCGAGGTGGTGGGTGAAGCCCTCGCCGGGGGCGTCGCGGTCGTGCGTGGGCGCGAACATCGTTCCGGTGAACAGCATGATCCCGTCCGGGTACTGGTGGAGCGCGCCGGTGGTCTGGGCGACCAGGTCCAGGGGGTCGCGGCTGATCTCGCCGAGCGAGCTGACGCTCTCCAGGGCGAAGCCGTCGGTGCCGGTGATGGTCAGGGAGATATCCAGGGCCCGCGCGTCGTCGATGGTGAAGCCGTCGTCGAAGAGGCGGATGAACGGCCCGAGGGAGCACGAGGCGTTGTTGTCCTTGGCCTTGCCGAGCAGCAGGGCGCTGCGCCCCTCGACGTCCCGCAGGTTGACGTCGTTGCCGAGGGTGGCGCCGACGGCCCGGCCGCGGGAGTCGACGGCGAGGACGAGTTCGGGTTCCGGGTTGTTCCACGTGGAGCGGCTCCAGATGCCGACGTCCGAGCCGACGCCGACCGCGGAGAGCACCGGGGCCTTGGTGAAGACCTCCGCGTCGGGGCCGATGCCGACCTCCAGGTACTGCGACCACAGGCCCTCCGCGATCAGCACGTCCTTGGCGCGCGCGGCGGCCTCAGAGCCGGGCACGAGGTCGCCGATGTGGCCGCCGATGACCTCGCGCACCCGCGAGCGCACCGCGGCGGCACGCGCCCGGTCGCCCGCGGCGCGCTCCTCGATGACCCGTTCGATCATGCTGCGGACGAACGTGACGCCGCACGCCTTCAGCACCTGGAGGTCGCAGGGCGCGAGGTAGTGCGGCACGTCGCGGCGGCCGGTGAGGGTGGCGTGCAGGACGTCGGCGGCGGGCCAGGTCCGCGCGGCGGGCGCGGTGGCGGCGAACGCGGCCGGGTCGGGGTGGTCGAGCAGGTCGGCGACGGTGGGGGCGAGCGGGGTGAGATCGGCGAGGTCCCCGCCGCGCAGGACGGCGACCGAGGGGCCGCCGTCCTGCGGGTCGTGGAGGCGGGCTATGAGGACAGCGCGGTCGGCGTCCTCGGGGAGTATCGCGGCGGAGTGGTCGAGCAGGTCCATGGTCATGACTCCGTTACGGCGTGACGGCGGGCCAGTTCACGGTAGTGGGTGGCGTTGCGGCGGATGTCGGCGATTTCTTCGGCGGTCAGCTCGCGGCGCACCTTCCCCGGTACGCCCGCGACGAGCGAGCCGGGCGGCACCCGGGTGCCCGCGAGGACGACGGTGCCCGCGGCGATCAGCGAACCGCGGCCGACGTGCGCCCCGTTGAGCAGCACGGCGCCCATGCCGATCAGTACGTCGTCCTCGATGGTGCAGCCGTGCACGACGGCGCGGTGCCCGATGGAGACGCCGGCGCCGACGAGGGCGGGGAATCCGGGGTCGGCGTGCAGGACGCAGCCGTCCTGGACGTTGCTGCCGGGGCCGATGTCGATGCGTTCCGCGTCGGCGCGGACGACGGACCCGTACCAGAGGCCCGCGTCCTGCCCGACGCGCACGGCGCCGATGACGGTGGCGCCGGGTGCCAGCCAGGCGCCGGGGGCGAGTTCGGGGTGGTGGCCTTCGAAGGAACGCACGGTCATCAGGTCTGCACTCCGTACCATCGGGCGGCGGTGGCGCCGCGGATCTGGGCGAGGCCGTCCTTTCCGACCCCTGCCCGGGACAGTACGGCGGTGAGGTCCGCCAGCGCGCCCCCGTAGTCGCGGCGCAGCAGCACCACCGGCCAGTTGCTCGCCAGCATCAGCCGCTCGGGCCCGAACACCTCGACGGCGTGCGCCACGTACGGCAGCAGCGCGTCGGCGTCCCAGCGCGGCCAGGCGGTCAGCACGTCGATGCCGACGGACACCTTCAGCGCGACCCCTGGCTGCGCGGCAAGTGCGGCCAGGCGGGCGGCCCACGGCGCGCGCTCGCCGGTCTCGACCGGGGGGCGGGCGAGGTGGTCGACGACGATGCGCAGCCCGGGAACGGCCTCGGCGAGCGCGGTGATGTTGCGGACCTGTTCCGGGGTGAGGGGGACGACGTCCCAGGTCAGGCCGCGGTCGGCGAGGTCGCGGAAGAGGGCGAGGGACCCGGGCGCGGTGAGCCAGTCCAGCGGGTCGCGGGCGACGAGGGTGCGCACGCCGCGCAGCAGCGGGTGGGTGAACCGCGCCAGTTCCGCGCGCGCCGCGTCGGGCGCGGCGAGCGGCAGCCAGCCGACGACGGCGGCCACGTAGTCGGCGGCCCGCGTGGCGTAGGCGGCGAGGCGGTCGTTCTCCTCCTCGGTGTCCACGGACTGGACGAGCACGGTGGCGTCGACGCCCGCGGCGGCCAGTTCGGCCCGCAGGTCCGCCGGGTCGTAGTCGCGCTCGATGGCGTGGTGTTCTGCCGTGCGCCACGCCTGGTGCTGGCGCGCGACGCGCCAGAAGTGGTGGTGGGAGTCGATGACGGGCGCCGCGGCGGCGACGGGCGGGTCTGCGGTCATCAGCGGCCTTCCCAGCGGGGCGTGCGGTGGTCGAGGAAGGCGCGGACGCCTTCGGCGAAGTCGGCGCTGCCGTAGGTGCGGCGCAGCAGGTCGTCGGTGTCGGCGGGCGCGGTCGCGGCGAGCAGCCGCCGGTCGGTCTCCTTGACGGCAGCCAGCGTCAACGGGGCGGAGGTGACCAGCCGTTCGACGAGGGCCGCGGCGTGCTCGTCCAGTTCCCCGCGGGGGACGACACGGTGCACGAAGCCCGCGGCGCGGGCCTCCTCGGCGGCCAGCGTTTCGGCGGTGAGCAGCATCGCCATGGTGCGCCCGGCGCCGAGGCGGTCCTTCAGCCGGGCGATGACGGGCGCGGGCAGGCAGTTGCCGAGGGTGCGCGCGATGGGCGCGCCGAACACGGCGTCCGGGGTGGCGAGCAGCACGTCGCAGGCGGCGGCCAGGGCGAGGCCGCCGCCCACCGCGGGGCCTTCGACGACGCCGAGCAGGGGCGCGCGCAGGCGCAGCAGCCGGTCGAGGACGCGGCCGACGCGCCGCTCGTAGTCGAGGCCGTCACGGCCGGCGTCGCCGTGGGCGCCGAACTCCGTGAAGTGCCTGATGTCGGTGCCCGCGGCGAACGCCCGGCCGCCCGCGCCGCGCAGCACCACGGCGCGCACGCCCGGCTCGTCGGCGACGTCGCACGCCTGGGCGAGCTGGTCGTACATGGGGAAGGTGAGGGCGTTGCGCCGCTCGGGGTTGGACAGCGTGATGCGGACGCATGTGCCGTCGCGCACGGCCAGGACCTCGCCGTTCACTACGCCTCCTCGCCGTCGGGCCGACGCGCCGGTTCCCCGGGCCGTTCCCCGGACCGTTCCCCGCGCCGTTCCGCGCGCGGCGCCGTGCGCCTGATCTCCGCGAGCACTTCCTCGGTGTGCTCGCCGATGAGCGGCGGGTGCCTGCGGAGGGTCGCGGGGCTCGCGCCGAGCGTCAGTGGCGGGCCGAGCACCTTCACGCGCCCCGCCACCGGGTGGTCCATCTCCCGGACCAGGCCACGGGCCTTGACGTGCGGGTCCTCGTCGAGGACCTGCGCGTAGTCGAGAATCGGCCCCGCCGGAACGCCCGCGGCGAGCAGGGCGTCCACCCAGGCCGCGGTGTCGTCGTCGGCCAGCCGTTCCTCCAGCAGCGCGGCCAGCTCGTCGCGGTGGTCCATGCGGTCCATGTTGGTGGCGAACCGCGGGTCGCCGGCCAGGTGTTCCAGGCCGAGCGCGCCGCAGAGCCCGTGCCACAGGCGCTGGTTGTTCGCGCCGACGGTGAGGTGGCCGTCGCGGGTGCGCAGGGCCTGGTACGGGCCGGACATGCGGTTGGCGGAGCCGAGGGGGGCCGGGGGCTCGCCGGTCGCCCAGTACTCGGTGGACTCCCACACCGACATGGCGATGATCGCCTCGTAGAGGGAGGTCTCCACGCACTGGCCGCGGCCGGTGCGCTGCCGGTAGAGGCAGGCGGCGAGGATGCCGCCGACCATCAGCAGCCCGGCGCCGAGGTCGCCGACGGGCAGCCCGTTCTTGACGGGCCGGCCGCCGGGCTCGCCGGTAACGCTCATCGCGCCGGTCATGCCCTGCGCGATCAGGTCGTAACCGGGGCGCTGCGCGTAGGGGCCGCTGCTGCCGAAGCCGGAGACGCTGGCGTAGATGAGCCCGGGGTTGAGGGCGGACAGGGTCTCGTAGTCGGCGCCGAGGCGTTCGGCGACGCCGGGCCGCCAGTTGTGCACGACGATGTCGGCCGTGCGCACCAGGTCGTGCAGGTCGGCCAGGCCCTGCTCGGTCTTGAGGTCGAGGCAGACGCTCCGCTTGTTGCGGTTGAGGGCGAAGAACGCGGTGGAGTCGCGCCCTTCGCCGGTCTCGCCCCAGGAGTGGCGGGTCTGGTCGCCGCCGCCCGGGTTCTCGACCTTGATGACGTCCGCGCCGAGGTCGGCGAGGATCATGGTGCAGTACGGCCCGGCCATGACCTGGGTGAGGTCGACGACGCGCAGGCCGGCGAGCGCGGCGTCGCCGTCGGGGTCCGTCCGGTCGTTCATGGTGCTCTCCGTGTGATCGGCGTGCTGGGGGGGGTGCGGGGTGGCTGCCCGGGCGGTCTCAGGAGGCGAGGCCGGCGTTGGCCTCGGCGAAGAACGTGTCGACGGCCTCCGGGACGGTCGCGCTGCCGAAGGCGACGTCGTCGTAGGCGCGGGTGAACGCGGATTCGAAGACGGCCATGTAGCCGGGCGGGTAGAGGACGATCGGCGGATCGTTCGCGACGATGTCCTGGTAGAGGGTCAGCTCCCGCTTCTTCAGGTCGGGCAGCTCCGGATCGTCCAGCTGGCGCTGGAGCAGGCGCGTGTTGGTGACGGCGCCGTTGTCCGAGGCGTAGATGTCGCCGCTGCGCTCGTCGTTGGCCCAGAAGTCGATGAACGCGGCGGCGGTGGGCACGTTGCCGCAGTTGCGCGGGATCGCCATGCCGGAGGTGATCAGCACGTTGCCGGGTCCTGCGGGGCCGCCGGGCAGCGGCAGCGTCGTCAGCCGCTGGCCCTCGCCCGCGCCGTCGAGGGTGCCCTGGGCGGGGGTGAGGGCATTGCCCGGCCGGTTGTCGCTGAGGACATCGCCCTGCGCGAGGTAGCCGGCCTCGGGCGAGGTCGGCTCCTCGGAGTTGGCGGCGGGCGAGTTGGTCAGGCCCTCCTCGGTGATGTCCTGCCACATCTGCCAGTACTCCGTCAGCAGCTCCTTGGAGAACCCGAGCTGGTTACCGTCGAACATGTTCTCGCCGCGCCCCTGCACGTAGGCGATGAAGAAGTTGGGCAGGCCGCCGCGCAGCGAGGTGGCGGCGATGTCTTCGGGCAGGCCCGCGTCGGCGCGGCGCAGGAAGTCGATGTAGTCCTCCCAGTCGTAGCCGGGCTCCGGCAGCGGGGCGCCGGCCTCCTCGGCCAGCGTCTCGTTGACCATCAGCGCGTCGTAGGCCGCGCCGGTCGGCAGCATGTAGAGCTTGCCGTCGGGCCCGCGGCCGGTGTCGAGGACGGCCTCGGGGATGTCGCTGACGTCGATCGCGCCGGACTCGATCATCGGATCGAGGGGCAGCAGCGCGTCGCGGTCGGTGAAGTCGCCGAGCGTGCGCGCCTGGAGCTGGGTGACGCAGGGCATGTTCCGGCCCGCGCCCTGAACGTTCAGGCGCTTGAAGTAGTTGCCGAAGTCGGCGGCCTCGCGCTTCACTCCGGCGCCGGGGAACTCCTCCTCGAAGGCGTCGGCGACCGCGTTGGTGCGTTCGTTGCGCGAGGCGGAGCCCCACCAGGAGAACCGGATGTCGCCGGAGACCTCGCCCTGGCCGCGCAGTTCGTCCTCGGTGTGGTCGGGCAGGCTCTGGCCGCAGGCCGTCAGCAGAGTCAGCAGGCCGGCGGTGGCGAGGGCCGCCACGGAGCGGAATCTCATGATCGTGTCCTCACTTCAGCCCGCTGGTGGCGATGCCCTCGACCAGCAGCTTCTGGGCGGCGATGAAGAAGCCGAGCACCGGCACGAGGGAGAGCGTCGACATGGCGAACAGGGAGCCGTAGGCCGACTGGCCGGTGGCGTCGAGGAACGACGCGAGGCCCTGCGACACGGTCCAGGTGCCGGGCTCGGTCAGGTAGAGCATGGGGCCGAGGAAGTCGTTCCAGGTGTTGATGAACGTGAACAGGGCGGTGGTGCCGAACGCCGGGATGGACAGCGGCACGATCACCCGGCGGAAGATGCCCCAGTGGCCGCAGCCGTCGATGCGCGCGGCGTCGTCGAGGCTGCGCGGCAGGGCACGGATGAACTGCACCATCAGGAAGATGAAGAACGCGTCCGTGGCCATGACCTTGGGCACGACGAGCGGCAGGAAGGAGTTCACCCAGCCGAGTTGGTTGAACAGGATGTACTGCGGGACGAGCGTGACGTGGTACGGCAGCAGCAGGGTGCCGATGACCAGCGCGAACAGCGTCTTCTTGAAACGGAAGTCGAGCCGGGCGAACGCGTAGGCCGTCAGCGAGCAGCTGATCAGGTTGCCGGCGATGCACAGCACGGTCAGCGTCAGCGAGTTGAAGAAGAAGCGGGAGAAGTTCAGCTGGTCGCCGCCGGTCCAGCCGTTGCGGTAGTTGTCGGTGGTGAAGTCCCCGGTGAACAGGCCGAGGGTGCTGAAGACCTGGTTGTCCGGGCGGAAGGAGGCGCCGACCATCCACAGCAGCGGGTAGAGCATCAGCACCAGCGTGATGATCATGACGCTGTGTTTGACCAGCGCGCGCAGCAGCGGGCTGCGCGTGGGCCGGTTGCCGAAGAGGAGCCGGCGCGGGCGGCGCGGGGGCGCGGCCCGGGGCGTGGTCGTGGTCGTGGTCATCGTTCGTCTCCGTAGTGGACCCAGTACCGGGAGCTGAGGAAGAGGAGCCCGGTGAACACCGCGAGCCCGAGGACCAGCACCCAGGCCATCGCCGCCGCGTAGCCCATGTTGAGCTGGGCGAAGCCCTGTTCGTAGAGGTAGAGCGTGTAGAAGAGGGTCGAGTCCGAGGGGCCGCCGGTGCCGTTGCTGACGACGTAGGCGCCGGTGAACGCCTGGAAGGCGTTGACGACGCTCAGCAGCAGGTTGAAGAACACCAGCGGCGACAGCATCGGCAGCGTGACGCTGCGGAAGCGGCGCACGGGGCCTGCGCCGTCCACGGCCGCCGCGTCGTACAGCTCCTGCGGGATCTGGCGCAGCCCGGCGAGGAAGATGACCATGGCGGAGCCGAACGTCCAGACCTGGAGCACCACGATCGTGTACAGCGCGGAGCCCGGGTCGCCGACCCAGCTGCCGTGATCGATGCCGACGGCGGCCAGCGCCTTGTTGACGATGCCCTCCTCGCCGAAGATCTGGCGCCACAGCGCCGCGACGGCGACACTGCCGCCGATGAGCGACGGCATGTAGAACAGCGCCCGGTAGCCCGTCAGGAACCGCATGCCGCGGTTGAGCAGCATCGCGAGGCCGAGCGAGACGGCCAGCAGCAGCGGTACCGACCACAGGACGTAGGTCAGTGTCACGTCCACCGAGTCGAAGAACCGCGGGTCCGTGGTGAACATGCGCCGGAAGTTGTCCAGGCCGATCCACTCGGGGGCGCTGGACAGGTCGTACCTGGTGAACGCCAGATAGAGCGAGAACAGCATCGGGCCGATCGTGAAAACCGCCATCCCGATGAGCCAGGGGGTGAGGAACGCGTAGGCGGCCCGGTTGTCCCCCGCGGCGCGCCGGCCGCGTCCGCGGACTGCTATGGGCTGCTGTGTCGCGGGCCGGGGGAGCCGCTCGGCGGTTCTCCCGGCCCCGCCCGCAACGTTTTCCTTCATCGCAAAACCTCCGCAGGGGCGTTGGTGCGGCTCGCGGCGCGTCAGCGCCGCCGCGCGGACCGCGCGTGTTGCTCCACGCGGTCGGCCATGATCTGGGCCAGGAGCCCGGCGACCGGAACGGCCACGCCCGCGGCGCGGGCCGCGGAGGTCACCTCCCACAGGTCCTTGCTCCAGGGGCGTTCGGCCACGGGCGTGCCGCCCGCGTCGTACGCTTCGGCGACCTCGTCGAAGAAGCCCCAGTTGCGGGCCACCCACGAGTCGCCGAGCCCGCCCGAGACCGCGGCGAGCACGTCCTGCTCGGCGACCCCGTAGGCGGCGGCCAGGTCCAGCGCCTCGTGGGCACCGGCCAGCGCGGCGAACATCATCAGCTGGTTGGCGAGCTTGGCGGCCGAACCGGCCCCGGACGGGCCGACGTGGCGCACCTGGCTGCCGACCGCGGTGAGGACGGGGCGGGCCCGTTCGAACACCTCGGCCGCGCCCCCGGCCATCACGGCCAGGTCCCCGCGGGCGGCGCGCTCGGCGCCGCCGCTGACCGGCGCGTCGAGGAGGCCGACGCCGCGGTCGGCGGCGCGCGCCGCCAGGTCGCGCGCCGTCGCGGGCAGGACCGTGCTGTGCACCAGCACCAGGGCACCCTCCGCGAGCCGCGGCAGCAGCGTGCCGAGCACGCTGCCGACCGCGGCGTCGTCGGGAACGGCGAGCGCGATCACGCCGCAGTCGGCGAGGTCGTCCGCCTCGGCGACCGGGCGGGCGCCCGGCCCGGCGAGGGCATCGGCGCGGCCGGGCGCCCGGTCGTATAGCGACACGTGCCAGCCCGCGGCCAGCAGCGCCTCGGCCATCGGCCGGCCGAGGTTGCCGAGCCCGGCGAAGCCGATACGGGTGGTTGCTTGGCTGATCACTGGACCGAGGCGTCCAGCGGGCGGCCGAGCTTCTCGTACAGCGCGCGACGGCCGCGCATGTCGTTCTCCAGCTCCTGGCGCGCGTACTTCGCGACGGTCCCGGCGTGCTCCACGGGCACCGCGAGCACGCCGTCGCCGTCCGCGACGACGATGTCGCCCGGCCGGATCAGCACGCCGCCGATGTCGACCGGCACCTGGAGGGAGTCGAACTCCACCCGGCCCTGCACCATGCTCTGCGCGCGGTACCGGCAGAAGATCGGCACCTCCTGCATGATGCACTCGTCGGTGTCCCGGACCCCGCCGCTGGTCAGCACGCCGGTGGCGCCGGCCGCGTGCCACTCGAGCGAGTTGTTGGACCCGACCTCGCCGACGGGGAGGCCGGCGGACTGGATGACGACGATCTCGCCCTGCTGGATGGTGGACGTGATCTTGTTCGGGTAGATCTCCCGGTACCAGCGCCCCGCCCATCCGGTGTACTCCTCGGGCGTCAGCGGCGGCACGGCCTTCTCCGAGGGGCGCAGCCGCATGGTGCGGGCGATGCCCGTCATGGTGGCGCCCTGCCAGAGCGGCTTCACCTCCGGCGACACGGTGCCCTTCGCGTGCAGTCCGGCCCAGTCGAGGCCGTCCCGTACGTCGGCGACGCGCAGGCCGTCGAAGAGGCGCAGCAGTTCAGCAGTCTCCATGGAATCTCATCCCCATCGATTCGGTCCCAGCGATTGGGCTGGGTGAACTATTGTCTACAATAGTCATCCGGCGGTGGCAAGACCCTGGAACGATGGAGGTTGTCATCAGTCACCGCGAGCCGAAGACCTCCCGAAAGGCTGCTCCATGGCATCCCAGCCCGCCAGCGACGGCGATCAGCTGAACCCCCCGAGCCTCGTCCACCTCGCGGCGGGGGCCATCCGGAAAATGATCCTCTCGGGCGAACTCGGCCCCGGGGAAAGGCTGATCGAGCTGTCGCTGACCGAGCGGCTCGGCATCAGCCGGCCGCCGCTGCGGGAGGCGATGCGCCTGCTGGAACAGGAGGGCCTGATCGTCGTCCAGCCGCGGCGCGGGGCGACCGTGGCCACGCTGACCGATCAGGACGTCTACGAGATCCTGACGCTGCGCTCGGCCCTGGAGCGCACGGCGATCGAGCTGGGCGTGCCGGTGCGCGTCCCGGCGCGGCTGACCGCCTGCCGCGCGGCACTGGAGCGGATGGAGGAGAGCGCCCGCGCCGAGGACCGCGCCAGGCTGGTGGAGAGCGGCTACGCGTTCCACGCCTCGATCGTGGCCCTCGCGGGGCACCGGCGGATCAACGAGATATATGCCTCGCTGCACCGGCAGTTGCTGCTGTGCATGGCCCGCAACCTGTTCGTGCGGGAGCGGTACTACGAAGACCTCGACGTGCACGTCGCACGTCACCGCCACCTGTTCGACCTGATCGAGGCGGGCGACCCCGAGCGGGTCCTCGCCGAGCTGGCGGTCCACGGCGAGCGGTCGTTCTCCCAGCGCTGAGGCGGGCCCTGCCGCACCGCCACGGCGGGCGGCGCGGCGGTGTCGCGCGGGGACGCCGGCCTCGGCGGACGGCAGTTGGAGATCGGCGGCCAGGGCGAACGGTGCACATGAGGAAACCCGGCCCCTGGGCGGGACCGGGTTTCCTGGTGCGGGTGGTGGAGCTGGACGGAGAACGTCAGAGGGCGCTGCCCGCCTGCCAGTCGGCCCAGTTCATGTTCCAGCCGTTGAGCCCGTTGTCCGGCTGGATTTCGCGGTCCGGCGAGTTCACCACGGTGACGATGTCGCCGCGGAGCGACTCCTCGAAGAACCAGGCGCCGTCCTTGTCCGGATCGTCGGCACCCTGCGCGTCCGCGAGCCCTATGCAGCCGTGACTCGTGTTGCTGGAGCCGAAAACGCTGTTGGCGGCCCAGTAGTTGCCGTGGATGAACGTGCCGGAGGTCGACAGCCGCATCGCGTGCGGCACGTCGGGTATGTCGTACTCGCCCTCGCCGTCGTCGTCCGTGAAGCCGACGGTGGCGCCGTCCATCCGGGTCTCCTTGAGCTTTTCGGAGATCACCATGATGCCGTTGTACGTCGGGTTCTCCGCGCTGCCGGCGGATATCGGGATGGTGCGCAGCGGCTCCCCGTCGCGCACGACCTCCATCTGGTGGCTCTCCGCGTCGACCGTGCTGACCTGGGCGCGCCCCACGGTGAAGGAGAAGCTGCGGTCCTGCCAGCCGATGACGTCCGCGCCCGCGTCGACCCCGTCGAAGCCGAGCGCGACGGTCACCTCGCTGTTGGCCCGCCAGTAGTCCTCGGGCCGGAAGTCGAGCCGGGTGTCGCTGAACCAGTGCCCCACCACTTCCTGGCCGGAGCTGGTGTTGATCTCGACCGCGGCCTCGATCTCCGCGCGGTTCTCGATGGGCTTGTCGAAGTTGAGCGAGACCGGCATGCCCACGCCGACGGTCTCGCCGTCCTCGGGAGTGAAGTACCCGGTGAAGCTGTTCTCCGGGGAGACGGTGGTGAACGTGGTGCTCTGGTGCGCCTCGCGTCCCTCGCCGTCGCTGGCCCTGACGGCCAGCTGATACCTGGTACCGCGGTCCAGCTGGGCGTCGGGCGCCCAGCTGGTCTGGTCCCCGGATATCGTCCCGGCCACCTCGGAGCCGCTCTCCGTGGCCGTCATGACCACTTCGTCGAGCGTGCCTTCCTCGACCGAGACCTGTACGTCGTCATTGATCCCGACGCCGTCCGCCGCGTCCTCGGGAGTAATGGAAATCACCGCGGTCGACGTGTCCGCGTCCTCCGCGGCACGGTCCGCGTCCGACTGCTCACTGCTCTCACCCCCCTGGTCGGAAGGCTCGTCGTCCCCGCCGCCGCCGCATGCCGACAGTGTCAGCACCCCGCTGAGCAGCGCCGCCGCCGTTATCAGGCCCTTGCGCCGCATCCCGTCCCTCATCCGATCGCCACTCCGTCCGCTGCCGCCTCTCCCTGAGGACACATGGGGGAGAACGTGATAAGGCGGCAGCCGGTTCCACTCTAAGTGAACCCATGCGATAGCTCGCCAGTTCGATGCCGCTCGGTCAGTCCTCCTCGTCCTCGTCCTCCCAGCCGCCGTCCTCGTCAAGCTCCGCGGGCTCGCTGCTCCAGGACGCCTGGGCGAGCACCACCCCGGGCACGTCCCCGACCAGGTCGACCGGGTCGATGAGGTAGGCCACGGCCTCCGCCTCGTCCCTGGAGACGGCCTGCGCCGCCTGGTCCCGCTCCTCCGGCGGCATCAGCGCGTCGCCCTCGATGCGCGCCCACGCGGCCCTGATCAACTCGTCGGGCTCCGTGATCTCCAGCACCATCTCCACCCGGACACGGACGCGCCGCGTCTCCTCGCCGGGTTCCCCACTGCTCAGTTCATCACTCATGCCCCGGAGGGTAAGGCGCCCGGCCGTCACCTCTTCCCCGCGACCCGCACGGGCCCGTAACATCGCTCCCCATGGACGGTCACCCTCACCGCCCGGACCGCCGCCCGCTGATATGCAGCGCCGTGGCGGCCGGCGTGCTCGGCCTCGTCTGGCTGCTGCCTTCGGCCCACGCCGACGGGGACGACGCCGACGGCACCTCGGGCGTCATGCCGGTCGAGCACACACAGCCGCACGTCGAGCCGGATCAGTAGCCGACCCGCCGCCCCCGCGTTCAGGCCAGCGGCCCGGCCGCCGACTCGGCCGCCTCGATCAGCCCTCCGCCCCGCACGAAGCGCTCCGCGGCCGCCAAATCCGGCGCCAGATAACGGTCCTCCCCCCGCCCGGCCACCCCCGCGGCGCGGGCCGCGCCGATGACCGCGAGCGCCGCGGGCCCCGGGCGCAGTCCCCGGCCCGCCAGGCCCTCCCTGAGCTCCAGCGCCCGCGTCGCCGCGTACAGCTCGACGGCCACCACCCGCCCGAGTCCGTCCACCGCGGTCCGCAGCTTGCGGGCGGCGGCCCAGCCCATGGACACGTGGTCCTCCTGCATCGCCGAGGACGGGATCGAGTCGACGGACGCGGGCACCGCCAGCCGCTTCAGCTCACCGACCAGCGCCGCCTGCGTGTACTGGGCGATCATCAGCCCCGAGTCGACCCCCGCGTCCTCGGCGAGGAACGGCGGCAGCCCGTGCGAACGGTTGCGGTCGAGCAGCCGGTCCGTGCGCCGCTCGGTGATCGAGGCCAGGTCGGCAGCCGCGATCGCCAGGAAGTCCAGCACGTACCCCAGGGGCGCGCCGTGGAAGTTCCCGTTGGACTCCACCCGCCCGTCCACCACCACCGGATTGTCGACGGCCGCCGCCAGCTCGCGCTCCGCTACGGTCCTGGCGTGCGCGAGGGTGTCCCTGGCCGCCCCCGCGACCTGCGGCGCGCAGCGCACCGAGTAGGCGTCCTGGACGCGGGGGGCGTCGTCCTGGTGGTGCCCGGTGAGACCGGAACCGGCCAGCACGCGCAGCATGTTGGCGGCGCTCGCGGCCTGGCCCGGGTGCGGGCGCAGGGCGTGCAACTCGGGGGCGAGCACGCGTTCCGTGCCGAGCAGCGCCTCCAGGGTCAGTGCGGCGGTCACGTCGGCCGAGGTGAGCAGGCGGCCGAGGTCGGCGCAGGCCATGATCAGCATGCCGAGCATGCCGTCCGTGCCGTTGAGCAGCGCGAGCCCCTCCTTCTCCCGCAGCTCGACCGGGGCGATGCCGTGCGCGGCGAGCAGCGGGCCCGCCGGGCCCACGGTGCCGTCCGGCCCCTCGGCCTCCCCCTCGCCGAGGAGGGTCAGCGCGCAGTGGGCGAGCGGCGCGAGGTCGCCCGAGCAGCCGAGGGAGCCGTGCTCGTGGACGACGGGGGTGAGCCCCGCGTTCAGCACGGCGGCCATCGTGGCGGCGACCTCGGGGCGCACGCCGGTGTGTCCCGAGGCGACCGTCTTCAGCCGCAGGAACATCAGCGCGCGCACCACTTCACGCTCGACGCGCGGCCCGAGCCCCGCGGCGTGCGAACGGACGATGTTGCGCTGGAGCCGCTCGCGCAGCTCGGGCCCGATGTGGCGCACGGCGAGCGCGCCGAAGCCGGTCGAGACGCCGTAGACCGGCTCGGGCCCGGCGGCGAGCCCGTCGACGACGCGCCGGGCCGCGGCCATGGCGGCGAGCGCCTCGTCTGACAGGCCGACCCGGGCGCCGTGCCGGGCCACCGCGATGACGTCGTCGAAGGAGGTGCCGGAGGGACGCACCAGGATCTGCATGGACATATTCAGGGAGCCTAAGGAGTGAATCGGCATCCGTCATCACCGGGGCGTGGGGAACGGGCCGCCGGCCGCCCGCGGAAGCGGCGGCGCTGCGGTCCGCCCGCGCCCGGAGCGTCCGCCAGGGCGACGACCACGTCGCGCGCCCCGCCCCGGCCCGCGACGACGGGCGCCGTGGAGCCCGCGGCCTTCGCCTGGTACTGCGCGGCGTCCGCGAGCCGGAACAGCCGGCGCGCCGAGCGCAGCGGCCCGATCGCGTCCCCCGTCGACGCCATTCCGCAGGCGACGCCCTCCCCGATGTCCAGCTCGCGCGCCCTGCGGCAGATCTCCGCCGCGGCCCGCTCCACCTCCGCGGCCTCCGGGCCCACCGCGAGCAGGCAGAACTCGTCCCCCCCGAGCCGCGCGGCCAGCGCCCCCGGCACCGCCGCACCGCACAGCGAGAGCACCGTGCCGAACCGTTCGAGCAGCCGGTCGCCCATGGCGTGGCCGTAGGTGTCGTTGACCCGCTTCAGGCCGTTGATGTCGCACACCACCAGGCTGACCCGGGCACCCGTGAGCCGGTGCTCCTCCAGGGCCTCGTCCAGGCGTATGTCCACCGCGCGGCGGTTGGCGAGGCCGGTCAGCGGATCGGTGAACGCCAGCCGCCGCGCCTCCGCCAGCCGCTCGTACTGGACGAGCCCGGCCGCGATCACGGCCGCGAGCACCGACGCGAAGTCGGCGTCCGCCCGCCCGAACACGGCGGCCCCCCGGCCGCGCTCCACATACAGCTCGCCCCACGCCCGCCCGTGCAGCACGATCGGCGCCACCACGCACGAACCGCGCCCGCGGCGGCGCAGCGCCGCCGCCCGGCGGCTGCCGCGCGGCCCGGACGCCGACTCCACCCAGGCCCGCTCCTCGCCGCCACGCGCCCAGCGCTCGTGCAAGAACTCGGTGATCTCGGGGAAGTCCCGCACCGGATACGACTCGTCGGCCGGGAACTCCTCCTCCCCCTCCCCCAGCTCCCCGGTGTTCACCAGGACCCGCAGCCGCCCGCGTTCGCGCTCCCAGACGGACATCGCCGCGAACGTCCCGCCCAGCGCCTCCCTTGCCCCCGCGGCGGCGGCCTGCGCCACCTCGGGAAGACCGTGCGCGGCCGCCATGCTCTGCGCCAGCTCCAGGACGGCCCGCAGCCGGCTCTCGTCACCCATACGCCCAGGCTAGGAGCGTTCCGCGCGCTTTGGAGCCTTCAACTACTCCCTGCCCCTTTCGTACGAGCGCGAGCCGCCGCCCAGCGCGGCCCGGCGCCCGCGCGCGCCGGTGCGGCACCACCGGCACGTGCGCCGGAGCCCGCCCGCTACTCGCCCGGCCAGTCGGGCGTGCGCTTCTCGTTGAACGCCGCCACGCCCTCCGCCCGGTCGGGCGAAAAAGCCACCGTGCGCCAGGCCGCGTCCTCCACTTCGAGCCCCGCCTGGAGCCCGAGCCCCGAGCCGGTGCGCAGCGCGCGCTTCGCGGCGCGCAGGCCCACCGGCGAGTTGGCCGCGATCCGCGCGGCCAGGGCCAGCGCCGCCGCCCGCGCACCGCCCGGCTCCGTCAGCTCGTCGACCAGGCCGAGCCGCCGCGCCTCGTCCGCCGCCACGCGGCGCCCGGTGAAGATCAGCTCCGCCGCCCGCGCCGCCCCCACCCGCCGCGGCAGCAGCTGCGTGCCGCCGCCGCCCGGGATGACGCCCACGGTCACCTCGGGGAGCCCCACCACGGCCGTCGGGTCTGCGACGATCAGGTCGCAGGACAGCGCCAGTTCGAACCCGCCGCCGAGGGCGAAGCCCGCCACCGCGGCCACCGCGGGCACCGGCAGGTCGAGCACCGCCGTGAACGCGGCCCGCAGCACCGTACGGTGCCGGCCGAACTCGGCGTCGCTCAGCCCGTTGCGCTCCTTCAGATCGGCACCCACGCAGAACGCCCGCTCCTGCGTCGAGGCCAGCACCACCGCCCGCACCGAACGGTCGGCCGCGAGGTCGGCGCAGGCGGCCGTGAGGCGCCGGGCCAGCTCGGTGGAGATCGCGTTCATGGCCCGTGGCCGGTCGAGACGCACCTCCGCCACGTGACCGTCCCGCTGGACCACGACCCATTCCCCGTACCGGCGCGTCTCCATGGCCCGTCAGACTACCCCCGCCGGGCGAGCAGCCACGGCTCGACGATGCCGAGGCCGCGGACCGGGCGCTGGTACAGCGGCTGGAGCGCGAAGCGGTACGCGGCGGCGCGGCCCTCGTCCGTGTCCGCCGCCTTCTCCGACTGCGGCGCGAGCCCCGCAGCCGTCAGCTCGTCCCGCAGGGCGCCGTCCACCAGGACCATGTTCTTGGGCGCTATCGAGGTCAGCCGGCTGGCGAGGTTGACCGTGGTCCCGAAGACGTCGCCCATGCGCGTCGTCACCGTGCCGAAGGCGATGCCGACCCGCAGCTCCGGCATCATCGGGTCGTCCCCGAGCGTCTCCACCAGCCGCAGCCCGATGTCGGCCGCGGTGCCCGCATCGTCGGCCGCGAACAGCACCTCGTCGCCCAGCGTCTTGATCAGCCGCCCGCCCTGCGCGGCGACCTGGTCGGCCGCGGTCGTCTCGAACGCCTCCACCAGCTCGCCGAGCTGCTCCTCCTCCAGGCGCCTGGTCAGCCGCGTGAAGCCCACCAGGTCGGCGAAGCCGACGGCGAGCCGCCGGTCCACCATCTCGGCGTCATCCTGCGCCTGCACCACCCGGCCGCTGGCCGCGGCGAGCTGCCGCCGCCACACGTAGATCAGGAACTCCTCCAGCTCCGGCAGCAGCAGCTCGACCAGCGGATAGGTCACCTCGCTGCGCGTCATGCCGGGCTCGGGCGGCTCGGTCAGCCCTTCGAGGAACGAGTCGATCTGCCAGTCCGCGAGCCTGGCCGTCGTCTGGCCCGTCGAGCGGGCGACCTGGATGGCCATGGACTCGCTCAGCAGCCCGGCCTCCACCAGACCGGCCAGCCGCCGCAGGGCCAGGACGTCCGACTCGGTCAGCACCCGGGCCTGCCCGATGTCGGGGAAACCCATCGCCCGCCAGAAGCGCGAGGCGAGGTCCATGGGTACGCCCGCGGCGCGGGCCGCCTGGAACGGGGTGTACTGCCGTTCCGCACCGAGGATCAGCTCCTCGATGCGCAGTGCGATGTTCTCGGCGTCCACGGTGTCGTTCGTGTGCTCCGCGTCCGTTTGCGCGCCCGCGTCCGCGTCCGTATCCGTATCCGAGTCCCTGTCCGGGGCCGCCGCGGGCCCCGGCGCGGACGTGTCCGGATCACCCTCGGCCACGGCCACCCGCCCTAGGAGAAGAGAATCCTCCGCTGCGCACTGCCCTACCGTTCCGCTCAGCCGCGCCCGTCACTCGCGGACCTTCCCGCAAGCTTCTCCGCCCGGGCCACCGGGCTGGAGGCGTCGCTCGTCATGAGGCCCAACCCTACGGCAGGTGTGCCCTATGTCACGTCGCGCGGAGATGGATGATGTCGGCCGCTGCCACTTCCCGGCGGGCACCGTCGTCACCCTCGATGACCAGCCTGCCCTCGCCGTCGACCGCCGCCGCCGTGCCCCGCGCCTCGCCGCCGCCCGGCAGTTCGGCCCGCACCCGGCGGCCGAGCGTGGCGCAGCCCGCCGCGTACGCGTCGAGGAGGCCCGCGGCCGCCGGGTCGCCGCCGGCCGCGGTCCACCGCGTGTACCAGTCGGCCAGGGAACGCAGCACCGCGCGCAGCAGCGGGTCGCGGTCCGTCGAGACGGCTCCGGCCAGCAGCAGCGAACCGGCCCCGGGAACGGGCAGCTCCGCCGCGCCCAGCGACACGTTCAGCCCGATGCCGAGCACCACGGTGCCGCCCTCGGCGCGCTCCGCGAGGATGCCGCCGAGCTTGCGCTCCTCGCCGTCCACGGTCACCAGCACGTCGTTGGGCCACTTGAGCGCCGTGTCCACGCCCGCGGCGCGCGCCAGCGCGGTGGCGGTGGCCACGCCGGCCAGCAGCGGCAGCCAGCTCAGCCGCTCGTCCGGCACCTCGGGCCCGGTCCGCAGCAGCACCGAGAAGAACAGCCCGGAACGCGGCGGCGCGCTCCAGGTCCGGTCCAGACGCCCCCGGCCGCTGTGCTGCTCCTCGGCGACCAGCACGGTGCCCGCGGCGGCACGGCCGGCGCGGACGGCGGCGGTCAGGTCGGCGTTCGTCGACCCGGTGCGCGGCACGACGTCCAGGCGGGTCCACAGCCCGTCGGGCCGGATCAGCGCCCTGCGCAGGGCCCGCTCGTCGAGCGGGGGGCGGTCGAGGTCGGACCAGCGGCTCGACGGTGGAGTCATGCGGCCAGCCTACGGTGTGGCCAACGCCGCACCTGCGCCAGAACGCCGCGCCGCTAGCCTACGGATCAGCAGCCGCCGACTACATGGAGGAGCCGCTTCCGTGGCCGAGAACATCCACACCACCGCGGGGAAGATCGCCGACCTCGGGCACCGGGTCGCCGAGGCCACGCACGCGGGATCGGCGCGCGCCGTGGAGAAGCAGCACGCCAGGGGCAAGCTCACCGCGCGCGAACGGATCGGACTGCTGCTCGACGAGGGCTCGTTCACGGAGCTGGACGAGTTCGCCAGGCACCGGGCGACCGGCTTCGGCATCGAGCACAACCGCCCCTACGGCGACGGCGTGGTGACCGGCTACGGCACCGTGGACGGCCGGCCGGTGGCCGTGTACTCGCAGGACTTCACCGTGTTCGGCGGCTCGCTCGGCGAGGTCTACGGCGAGAAGATCGTGAAGGTCATGGACTTCGCGCTGAAGACCGGCTGTCCGGTCATCGGGATCAACGACGGCGGCGGGGCGCGCATTCAGGAGGGCGTGACGGCGCTGGGGCTGTTCGCGGAGATCTTCCGGCGCAACGTGCACGCCTCGGGCGTGGTCCCGCAGATCTCGCTGATCACCGGCCCGTGCGCGGGCGGCGCCGTCTACTCCCCGGCGATCACGGACTTCACGGTGATGGTCGATCAGACCTCGCACATGTTCATCACGGGCCCGGATGTGATCAAAACCGTCACCGGCGAGGACGTCGGCTTCGAGGAGCTGGGCGGCGCCCGCACGCACAACACCCTGTCCGGCGTGGCACATCACATGGCGGGCGACGAGAAGGACGCGTTCGAGTACGTGCGGGCGCTGCTGTCCTACCTGCCGTCCAACAACCTGACCGACCCGCCCGCCTTCCCGCGGGAGGCCGATCTGGCGGAGTCCGCGGAGGACGCGGAGCTGGACGTGCTGATCCCGGACTCGGCGAACCAGCCGTACGACATGCACGAGGCGATCGAGCACGTGCTGGACGACCAGGAGTTCCTGGAGACGCAGCCGCTGTTCGCGCCGAACGTCATCACCGGCTTCGGCCGGGTCGAGGGCCACCCGGTCGGCGTGGTGGCCAACCAGCCGCTCCAGTTCGCGGGCTGCCTGGACATCAACGCCTCGGAGAAGGCCGCCAGGTTCGTGCGGACCTGCGACGCGTTCAACCTGCCGGTGCTGACGTTCGTCGACGTGCCGGGCTTCCTGCCGGGCACCGACCAGGAGTACAACGGCATCATCCGGCGCGGGGCCAAGCTGATCTACGCGTACGCGGAGGCGACGGTCCCGCTGATCACCGTGATCACCAGGAAGGCGTTCGGCGGCGCCTACGACGTGATGGGGTCCAAGCACCTGGGCGCCGACCTCAACCTGGCCTGGCCGACGGCGCAGATCGCCGTCATGGGGGCGCAGGGCGCGGTGAACATCCTGCACCGGCGCACGCTCGCGGCGCTCGAATCGGACGAGGAGCGCGAGGCGACACGCGCCCGGCTCACGGAGGAGTACGAGGACGCGCTGCTCAACCCGTACGCCGCCGCGGAGCGCGGCTACGTGGACGCGGTCATCAGGCCGTCGGAGACCCGCCGGCACGTGGTGCGGGGCCTGCGCGCCCTGCGGAACAAGCGCGAGCAGCTGCCGCCGAAGAAGCACGGGAACATTCCGCTGTGAGCCCTGGCCGTCAGGAGGACGTCCGTTGATCAAGGTACTGCGGGGCAACCCCACCCCCGAGGAACTCGCCGTCGCCATCGCCGTGGTGCGGGCCAGGGCCGCCGCGGCGGCGGCCGCGGAAACGCCAGGGCCGCCCGCCGCGCGCGCCGCCTGGTCCGACCCGGCCAGGACCGTGCCGCGCGCCCCGCGCACGCCGGGGCCGCACGCCTGGCGCACCAGCTACTGGCCCGCATGACCGGGCGCCCGCCCAGGCGCCCGCGTCTGCACCGCGCCTGGAGCGCGGCCGGGCGCCCGCATGGCAGCGCGGTGGAGAACGGCGGGAGAACGGGGCGCCCGCCCGCGGGGAATCGCTGGAGCGCCTGTGGCCACCCTCCTGTCCGGCGCCCGGCATGGCACAACTGACGGGCGCAACCGACCGGCACAACTGACCGGCGCAACCGACCGGCACAACCGACCGGCACATCTGAGTACGTGTACTCAGGCGCGCGGCGGGTCCCCTGCCGCACCATGACCCCATGCGGTGGTCGGACATGCGGGAGAGGCCCGACGAGGAGGCCAGGGCAGCGCAGGCCATGCTGGCCCGCCTCGGCTGGGTGCTCGCGGCGGCGATGGGCCTCGTCGTGCTGCTGCTGGCCCGCTGACGCCGCGGCGCCGGGCGCCGTTACGCTGGCGCCCATGAGCCACGCGTCACCCACCCCGGCCAGGCGGCTGGTCCTCGCCTCCCAGTCCCCCGCGCGCCTCGGCCTGTTGCGGCAAGCCGGGCTCGCCCCCGAGGTGATCGTCAGCGGCGTGGACGAGGACGCGCTGACCGCGCCATCCCCCGCCGAGCTGGCCCGGGTGCTCGCCGAGGCCAAGGCCGCGGCCGTCGCGGAACGCGGAGCGGCCGCCGGGGCCCTGGTCGTGGGGTGCGACTCGGTGCTCGACATCGACGGGCAGGCGTTCGGCAAGCCCGCCGACGCCGAAGAGGCCACCACGCGCTGGAAGTCGATGCGCGGCCGGAGCGGGGTGCTGCACACCGGGCACTGCGTGATCGACACCTCGGACGGCGCGCGCGCCGCCGCCACGGCCTCGACGACCGTCAGATTCGGCTCGCCCTCCGACGCCGAGATCGCCGCCTACGTCGCCTCAGGCGAACCGCTGCGCGTCGCCGGGGCGTTCACCCTCGACGGCAGGTCGGCCCCGTTCATCGACGGGATCGACGGCAACGCCGGGACCGTCATCGGGCTGTCCCTGCCCCTGCTGCGCACCCTGCTCGCCCGGGTCGGGGTCGCCATCACCGACCTGTGGGCCTGACCCGGCCGCGGGGCCCGCGTCCTCGGGGGGCGGGTACAGCGTCAGCGTCAGCATGACCAGCCCGAACACCACGATCAGCACCGCGAACGCGGCCCAGCCCACGAGCCCGACCGCCAGCGCCCCGAGCACCGCGTGCAGCACCGCCGCCGCGGCCAGCGCCGCGCGGGCCACGCGGCGCGGCGCCACGTCGCGGATCGCCGTGCGGGCCAGCAGCGCCCCGCACAGCAGCAGGTAGGCGGCCAGCGCGGCGCCCGCCGACCAGGCGCCGGCCCTGATCGCCGTCGGCGACACCCCGCCGAGGGACATCTCCTGGCGGTCCGCCGCCAGTCCCAGAATCCAGTGCACCAGCCCGAGGACCGCCGCACCGCCCGTCACCACGACCGCCGCCACCGCGGCCACGCTTCGTCTGCCCCGGTTCACCCCGCGCACGCTACTGCCGGGTAACGCCCGCGACAACCCTGGTGGACAGCCCGCCGTCCGAAGAGCAAAGAATCTTTGACCTGTTTGTCAGGTCTCCACAACCACCCCCGGTACAGCCTGTGTCAGGCCACCGGAGGTGGAAGGCATCTGCCCACGTCTAAGGTGAACCTCAGCGAGGTGCGTACCTTGGGACAGCAAGGCAGCCGGACGACGAAGTGGTCGGCCCTCACAGTCCGTGTGGGCAAGGTCACCCCTGAGGGCGACTCGTTGCGGGGTGTCGCCAGTACATAAACTCGCCCTGTTCCAAGGAGGGAGCCATCGTGCGCAAGGTGCTCATCGCCAACCGCGGCGAAATCGCGGTCCGGGTCGCCCGGGCCTGCCGGGACGCCGGTATCGCCAGTGTGGCCGTCTACGCCGAGCCGGACCGGGACGCCGTGCACGCGCGCGCCACCGACGAGGCGTTCGCGCTGGGCGGTGACACTCCGGCCGCCAGCTACCTGGACTTCGACAAGGTCCTCAAGGCGGCGGCCGACGCCGGGGCGGACGCCGTCCACCCGGGATACGGATTTCTTTCCGAGAACGCCGACTTCGCGCAGGCGGTGATCGACACGGGTCTCACCTGGATCGGTCCGCCGCCCGCCGCGATCCGGGCGCTCGGTGACAAGGTCGCCGCGCGGCACATCGCGCAGCGCGCGGGCGCCCCCCTGGTCGCCGGCACCACCGACCCCGTCTCCGGCGCCGACGAAGTCGTCACGTTCGCCCGCGAACACGGGCTGCCGGTCGCCATCAAGGCCGCCTTCGGCGGCGGGGGCCGCGGCCTGAAGGTCGCCAGGACGCTGGAGGAGATCCCCGAGCTGTACGACTCGGCCGTCCGCGAGGCGCAGGTGTCGTTCGGCCGCGGCGAGTGCTTCGTCGAGCGGTACCTGGACCGCCCGCGGCACGTGGAGACGCAGTGCCTCGCCGACACCCACGGGAACGTGGTGGTGGTCTCCACCCGCGACTGCTCGCTCCAGCGGCGCCACCAGAAGCTCGTCGAGGAGGCGCCCGCGCCCTACCTGAGCGAGGCGCAGAACGCCGAGCTGTACGCGGCGTCGAAGGCCATCCTCAAGGAGGCGGGCTATGTCGGCGCCGGCACCTGCGAGTTCCTCGTGGGGCAGGACGGCACCATCTCCTTCCTTGAGGTCAACACCCGTCTCCAGGTGGAGCACCCGGTCACCGAGGAGATCAGCGGCATCGACCTGGTCCGCGAGCAGCTGCGCATCGCCGAGGGCGAGGAGATCGGATACGACGACCCCGCGCTGCGCGGCCACTCCATCGAGTTCCGCATCAACGGCGAGGACCCCGGGCGCAACTTCCTGCCCGCGCCGGGCACCGTCACCACGTTCGCCCCGCCGCACGGGCCCGGGGTGCGGGTGGACGCCGGTGTCGAGTCCGGCTCGGTGATCGGCCCCGCCTGGGACTCGCTGCTGGCCAAGCTGATCATCACCGGCGCGGACCGCAAGCAGGCGCTGGAGCGCGCGGCGCGCGCGCTGGCCGAGTTCCACGTGGAGGGCATGGCGACGGCGCTCCCGTTCCACCGCGCGGTGGTGCGCGATCCGGCGTTCGCGCCGGAGCTGGACGGCGGCAAGGGGCCGTTCAGCGTCCACACCCGGTGGATCGAGACGGAGTTCGTCTCGGCGATCCCGCCGTTCGACGCGTCGGCGGGTGCGGACGGCGAGGAGGGCCACGTCCGCGAGACGGTGGTCGTCGAGGTCGGCGGCAAACGGCTCGAAGTCTCGCTGCCCGCGACGCTGGCCATGCCGCTGGCGCGCGCCGCGGTCGCGGGGGGCGCCCGCCCGGCGCGGCGCAAGCCCGTCAAGCGTGCCGGCTCCGGCGCGACGGGTGAGGCGCTGGCCTCGCCCATGCAGGGCACGATCGTGAAGGTCGCCGTCGAGGAGGGGCAGCAGGTCGAGGAGGGCGAGCTGATCATCGTCCTGGAGGCGATGAAGATGGAACAGCCCATCAACGCCCACCGCTCGGGCACGATCGTGGACTTGAAGGCCGACGTCGGCGCCTCCGTCTCCTCCGGCGCCACCATCTGCGAGATCAAGGACTAGGGAAGTAGCAGGGAAGGGCCGAGGAAGGGCCGAGGGAGAACGCCGCCCGAGCAGCGAGCGGTCCCACCTCTCCGGGGGCACCTCCCCGGGGGTGCCAAGCCCCGAGGACCCCGTACCGCGAACGGGCCGCGCGGCACGGACGCGGCGAACCGCACCGGCGCGGGCCGGAGTCGGGTGGACGGCCCGGCTCCGCCCCGGTGGGGGGCGGAGCCGCCGGTGGCCTTCCCGACCGGCCTTGAGGCACTACCGACGGCGAGTCGGCGCCAGGTCGGTCATGCGCTGGCCGAGCGGCGCGGACGCCGCGAGGCCGGGGTGCACCGCGCCGCGCGGCGCGGGCAGCGGAACGTCCCGCCGCGCGGCCTCGGTGCCGCGGTCGGTCCGCTCGGCGCGGTCCGTCCGCTCGGCGGGCCCCGCCTTCCCCCCCGCCACGGCGGGGGCGGCCACCGAGATCCGCACGCCCTGGTCGGCCAGGGCCTCGATCTCCGTGCCCGCCCGTTCACACTCGGGCGGCGGCTGATCCGTCACGAGCTGCGTGATCAGGTCCGTGGGCACGGTCTGGAAGGCCGTCTCCGCGCCGAGCTTGGTGTGGTCGGCCAGGACGACCACCTCGGCCGCCGCCCGCACCAGCGCGCGGTCCACGCTCGCGGCCAGCATGTTGGACGTGGACAGGCCGCGGTCGGCCGTCAGTCCGGAGCCCGACAGGAACGCCCGGCTGACACGCAGCCCGACGAGCGACTGCTCGGCGCCGCTGCCGACCAGCGCATAGTTGGAGCCGCGCAACGTCCCCCCCGTCATCACCACCTCCACGCGGTTGGCGTGCGCGAGCGCCTGGGCCACCAGCAGCGAGTTGGTGACGACGGTCAGCCCCGGCACCCGGGCCAGCCGGCGGGCCAGCTCCTGGGTCGTGGTACCGGCGCCCACCACGATGGCCTCGCCCTCCCGGACCAGGCCGGCCGCGTACTCCGCGATGGCGGTCTTCTCCGCCGTCGCGGCCATGGCCCGCTGGGGAAAGCCCGACTCCCGGGTGAACCCACCCGGCAGGACCGCACCACCGTGTCTGCGATCCACCAATCCTTCTGCCTCCAAGGCGCGTACATCGCGCCGCACGGTCACTTCCGAGGTCTGGACAACGCGGGCGAGCTCCCGGAGCGACACGGCTCCGTTGGCGCGCACCATTTCGAGAATCATCTGACGACGTTCTGCAGCGAACACGGAACCGACAGTAACCCCAACGACCATCTTGTTTCAGCCGGTTGCGAGGAATTACCGAAGTTGACTATGCGTACGCCCCCGGCGTGATATATGCCAGGGGCGCATTCGCGTGATACCAGTGGTGACCAGTGCCTACTGTTCTTCAGCGAGTTTCCGGGTATGCAGCTGCCGGGCCGCCTCGGCGATCGACCCGGACAAAGACGGGTACACGGTGAACGCTTTTGCGATCTGTTCCACCGTCAGACTGTTGTCGACCGCGATCGATATGGGGTGGATCAGCTCGCTGGCGCGCGGCGCGACGACCACGCCGCCGACCACGATCCCGGTACCGGGACGGCAGAACAGCTTGACGAAGCCGTCCCGCACGCCCTGCATCTTCGCCCGCGGATTGCGCAGCAACGGCAGCTTCACCAGCCGGGCGTCGATCCGCCCCTCGTCCACGTCCTCCTGCGTGTACCCGACGGTGGCGATCTCGGGGTCGGTGAAGATGTTGCCCGAGACGGTGTTGAGATCCAGCGGTGCCACCGCGTCGCCCAGGAAGTGGTACATCGCGATCCGGCCCTGCATCGCCGCCACCGAGGCCAGCGCGAGCACCCCGGTGCAGTCCCCCGCCGCGTACACGCCGGGGGCCGTCGTCCTGGAGACCTTGTCGGTCCAGATGTGACCGGAGTCCTTCAGCTTGACCCCGGCCTCCTCCAGGCCCATGTCGCTCGTGTTCGGCACGGCGCCGACCGCCATCAGGCAGTGCGTGCCCGAAATGGTCCGCCCGTCGGACAGCGTGATCTCCACCCGGCCGCCCGCACGTTTCACGGCGGCGGCGCGCGAGCGCGCCATCACGTTCATCCCGCGGCGGCGGAAGACGTCCTCCAGCACGGCCGCCGCGTCCGGGTCCTCGCCCGGCAGCACCCGGTCACGGGAGGAGACCAGCGTGACCCGGGACCCCAGCGCCTGATAGGCGCCCGCGAACTCCGCGCCCGTCACCCCGGACCCGACCACCACCAGCTCCTCGGGCAGCTCCCCGAGGTCGTAGACCTGCGTCCAGGTGAGGATGCGCTCCCCGTCCGGGCGGGCGTCGGGCAGCTCCCGCGGCTGACCGCCGGTGGCGATCAGCACACAGTCCGCCTCCAGGTCCTGCGCCACGCCGTCGGCACCGGTGACGGCGACCCGGCGCGAACCGTCGGACGCCGGATTGGGCATCAGCCGCGCGCGCCCGCGCAGCACCCGCACGCCGGCGCGCGTCACGGAGGAGGTGATGTCGTGCGACTGCGCGAGCGCGAGACGCTTCACCCGCCGGTTGACCTTGCCGAGGTCGACGCCGATGCCGCGCACCTCGTCGCCGATGCCGTCGCCGTCATGATCGATCTCGATGCCCAGCTCCTCCCGCGAGGAGTCGAATCCGGTCATCACCTCGGCGGTCGCGATCAGGGTCTTGGAAGGGACGCAGTCGGTGAGCACCGACGCGCCCCCGAGGCCATCGCGATCCACGACGGTCACCTCCGCGCCGAGCTGCGCCGCCACCAGCGCCGCCTCGTAGCCGCCGGGTCCGCCACCAATGATCACGATGCGAGTCACCTTTCCAGTGTCTCGTACGACTCGTCCGTTCTCGCCTTTGGCCCCCGGCGGGCCGGATCTGCCTGCCACGCCCGCCACTCCCGTACGCTCGGGGGCATGTCGCTCTACGCCGCTTACGCCGGTAACCTCGACCCCCGGTTGATGGCCCGCCGCGCACCGCACTCACCTCTGCGTGGCACCGGCTGGATCACCGGCTGGCGGCTCACGTTCGGCGGTGAGGAGATGGGCTGGGAGGGTGCCCTGGCGAGCGTCGTGGAGGACAACGGCGCGCCGCCCGGCTCCGACGTGTTCGTCGCGCTCTACGACATCGCCCCCATGGACGAGGACGCGATGGACCGCTGGGAGGGCGTGAGCCTCGGCATCTACCGCCGCACCCGCGTCCAGGTCCACACGCTGGACGGTACGGCGGCCGCCTGGGTCTACGTGCTGAACGCGTACGAGGGCGGCCTGCCCTCGGCCCGCTACCTCGGCGAGATCGCCGATGCGGCGGAGGCCGCGGGCGCACCCCACGACTACGTGATGGAGCTGCGCAAGCGCCCCTGCTGACGGCGCGGCCCGCCCGCCCCTGCGCGCCCTCCGCCGCCGGAGGCGTGAGCGGGCGCACGGTGGATGGCTGTTATGCGCCCCTGGGAACGTCCCGCGTCTACGCGCGTAGGCCGGAACCCGTTAGGCTCGGCGCGTGAACGCTTCTGAAATCGAGGACTCGGCGGACGCCGCGGCTGCACGGGTCCGGGAGTTGACCGGTGTGGCAGCCCACGACGTCGCGCTGGTCATGGGCTCGGGATGGGTCCCGGCCGCCGATGCGCTGGGGGAACCGCAGCACGAGTTCCACGTGACCGAGCTGCCCGGCTTCCCCCCGCCGGCCGCCGAGGGGCACGCCGGCAGAGTCCGTTCCCACCGGGTGGGGAACAAGCGTGCGCTCGTCTTCCTCGGCCGCACCCACTACTACGAGGGGCGCGGCGTGGCCGCCGTCGCGCACGGCGTGCGCACCGCCGTGGCGGCGGGCTGCAAGACCGTCGTGCTCACCAACGGGTGCGGCGGCCTGCGGGAGGGCATGCGCCCCGGGCAGCCCGTGCTGATCAGCGACCACATCAACCTCACGGCCGCCTCGCCCATCGCCGGGGCCAACTTCGTCGACCTGACGGACCTCTACGCCCCGCGGCTGCGGGCGCTCTGCCGGGAGATCGACCCGACCCTCGAAGAGGGGGTCTACGTGCAGTTCCCCGGGCCGCACTACGAGACACCCGCCGAGATCCGCATGGTCCGCGCGATCGGCGGGGACCTGGTCGGCATGTCCACCGTTCTCGAAGCCATCGCCGCCCGTGAGGCGGGGGCCGAGGTGCTGGGCATCTCGCTGGTGACCAACCTCGCGGCCGGTCTCACCGGCCAGCCGCTGAGCCACGAGGAAGTCCTGCGCGCGGGCCGCGACTCCGCGACGCGCATGGGCGCCCTCCTGGCCCGGCTCCTGAGCCGCATCTGAACGTCCCCGCCCCGCACGCCCACGAACGACGAGACGAACGACGACGACACGAACGACGAGACGAACGGGACAGTCGAGACGCGATGGCGAACGAGCTGATCACGCGGGCCCGCGCCTGGCTCGCCGAGGACCCGGACCCGGAAACCCGCGCGGAGCTGGCCGCTCTCATCTCCGAGGCCGAGTCGGAGGAACGGCCCGCCGCCGACGCGCCCGGCGGCGGCCCCGGCGGCGGGCCGGCCACCGCGGAGCTGGCCGCGCGGTTCTCCGGCACGCTCCAGTTCGGCACGGCCGGCCTGCGCGGCGAGATGGGCGCGGGCCCGATGCGCATGAACCGCACCGTCGTCATCCGGGCGGCGGCCGGCCTCGCCGCGTACCTGCGCACCCACGCGCGGAACGCCGAGGACGCGGCCGCCGGTCCTGGACTCGTTGTCATCGGCTACGACGCCAGGCACCGGAGCGCCGACTTCGCCAGGGACACGGCCGCCGTCGTCACGGGCGCCGGGCTGCGCGCGGCGCTGCTGCCGCGCCCGCTGCCGACGCCGGTCCTCGCGTTCGCCATCCGCCACCTCGGAGCGGTCGCCGGGGTCGCCGTGACCGCGAGCCACAACCCGCCGCGCGACAACGGGTACAAGGTCTACCTCGGCGACGGCAGCCAGATCGTGCCGCCCGCCGACGCCGCCATCGCGGACGAGATCGCCGCCGTCGGCGCGCCCGCCGACGTGCCGCGGCCCGCGGCGGGCTGGGAGGTCCTGGGCGAGGAGATCGTGGCCGCGTACCTGGCCAGGACGGCGGCGGCACTCGCGCCAGGCTCGCCGCGCGCCGCCACGGCGGTGTACACGCCGCTGCACGGCGTCGGGCAGTCCGTGCTGACCGCCGCGTTCGCCGGGGCCGGTTTCCCCGCGCCGGTCGAGGTGCCAGAACAGGCGGCGCCCGACCCGGACTTCCCCACCGTCGCGTTCCCCAACCCGGAGGAGCCCGGCGCCATGGACCTGGCGCTGGCGCGCGCCCGCGCGACCGTTCCGCGGCCCGATCTGCTGATCGCCAACGACCCGGACGCGGACCGCTGCGCCGTCGGCATCCCCGACCCGGGCGCGGACGGCGGCTGGCGCATGCTGCGGGGTGACGAGTTGGGCGCGCTCCTCGCGCACCACCTCGTGCGCCGGGGCGTGCGCGGTACGTTCGCCACGTCGATCGTCTCGTCCTCCCTGACGAGCCGCATCGCCGAGGCGGCCGGGCTGCCGTTCCGCGAGACGCTGACCGGCTTCAAGTGGCTCGCGCGCGTTCCCGGGCTCGGCTTCGCCTACGAGGAGGCGCTCGGCTACTGCGTCGATCCGGCCGGGGTCCGCGACAAGGACGGCATCACGGCGGCCCTGTGCGCCGCCGAACTGGCCGCCGGGCTGAAGGCGGAGGGCCGCACGCCCGCCGACGTACTCGACGAACTGGCGCTCGCCCACGGGCTGCACGCCACCGACCAGCTGTCGGTGCGCGTCCAGGACCTGTCGCTGATCGCCGGGGCGATACGGCGGCTGCGCACCCGGCCACCTCGCGAGCTGGCCGGTCTTGCCGTCACGCGCGCCGAGGATCTGGCGGCGGGCGCCGGCGGGCTGCCCCCGACGGACGGGCTGCGCTACACGCTGGCCGGCGGGGGCGAGGTCTCCGCGGCCCGGGTGGTCGTGCGGCCCAGCGGCACGGAGCCGAAGCTGAAGGCGTACGTCGAGGTGGTGCTGCCGGTGTCCGCGCGCGAGGACCTGCCGGCGGCCCGGGCCGCGGCCGCCGCGGTGCTGCGGCGCGTGTCGGAGGACCTGCGCGACGCGCTGGGCCTGGTGCCGCCCGCCGGGTGACACGACGGGGCCGTTCGTTCGGGCGGGGCCGTTCGCGCAGGTGAGGCCGTTTCGACAGGACGCGCCGTGGCGGGGCAGGATCGCCCGCATGGCATCCCCCACATCCCAGGTACCCGTCGCCGCCGTCGGCGCCGTCGCCGCGCGGCGCACCGAGCGGGCCGTGCGCCTGGCCACCGCCGCGGGCCGTGAACTCGGCCTGCGGCCGAAGGACCCGCGCGTGCTGTACGACGTCTTCAACGTGCTGGTGCACCTCGCCCCGGAGCCCGTGGTCGTTCGGGTGCCGTCGCTCGTGCTGTCCTCCGCGGAGGAGCAGGGGGTGAAGCAACGGCGCGAACTGGCCGTCGCGGGCTGGCTCGCCGACACCGGCGCCCCGGTCGTGCGCCCCAGCCCGCTGGTGCCGCGGGAGCCCGTGGTGTGCGAGGGAACCTCGATGACGTGCTGGGAGTTCGTCGACGAGAAGTACCGGCTCACCGTCGAGGAGATGGCGGCGACCGGCCCGGAGCGGCTCGCGGGGCGGTTCGCCGAGGGGGCGGGCTGGGCCGCCGGGCTGCACGAGCGGCTCGCCGCCTATCCCGGGGCGGATGACCTGCCCATGCTGACGCCGCTCGTTCCCGGCACCGGCACGATGCTGGCCGAGCTGCGGAAGCGGCCGCAGTTCCTCACCGCCGCCGACCTCGACCGGGCGGCGGCGGAGTACGCGGCCGCCGAGGACTTCGTGGCGGACCCGGCCGCGTACTTCCCCGGCGTGCGGCTCCAGCCCCTGCACGGCGACGCGCCCGGCTACAACGTCCTGCGGACCGCGGACGGTTATCTCTTCTGCGATTTCGAGGACGCCACGTACGGGCCGGTGGAGTGGGACCTCACCCAGGTGGGCGCCACGGGCGTCGAGGCGTACGAACGCGCCTCCGGCGTGCGCCTCGACCGTGCCCTGCTCGACCTGCTGGAGGGGGCCCGGCTGCTCCAGACCGTGGGCGCGCTGGCGCTCGTGCCGATGATGCCGGAGCTGGCAGCGATGCTCGAACCGGCCATCGAGCAGTGGCGGGCGCGCGAGCCGCTGACGGTGGTGAGGGCGTGACGCCGGGCGCACAAATGCGTGGACGCGGCCGACCGGGCCTGGTTAGGCTGCGCCCATGTCCAGCCCCGAGGCGTCAAGACGCTAGCCACCGGCCGTCCGGTGGCTGCTCGTCCGTCGCGCACGCCATGGCGCTGAGGCACCGCCGCCCCTGAGGGCCGCGGTGCCGGGCACCGCGTTCCCGCGTCCTTCCGCCACCGGATCGCCGGCCTGCGGGCTGTTTCCGACCGGCCGACGTCGTGCCTCACGACGACGGCGGGTTTCTTCGCGCGGCAGTCGCGCGCGCCCGCGTCAACGGCCGTCTGCCCCGGGGACGTTCGTGTGCCGTCTCCTCCTACCGTGCTTTCCGTGCCGTTGCCGTTGCCGGCGTCGATGTGTGCCTGCCGCTGCCCTGTCGATCCACGATGTGGTTGCGGAGCCATTTCACGCCTTTTACCCTTTATCTGCTCGGACTTGCGGTGTGTGCACAAGGCACGTCCGAGTTCATGCTGTCGGGCCTCATCCCCGGCATCGCCGACGACCTGAACGTCTCCGTTCCGGCCGCCGGCTCGCTGACCTCGGCCTTCGCCGTGGGAATGGTCGTCGGCGCCCCGCTGATGGCCGTTCTCAGCCTGCGCTGGTCGCGGCGGCTCGCGCTGCTCGCGTTCCTCGTCGTCTTCCTGCTCGTGCACGTGATCGGCGCGCTGACCACCAGCTATCACGTGCTGCTCGTCACCCGCGTCGTCGGGGCGCTCGCCAACGCCGGGTTCCTCGCGGTGGCCCTTGCCACCGCGACCGCCATGGTCGCGCCGAACGCCAAGGGGCGCGCGACCTCGGTGCTGCTCGGCGGCGTCACCGTCGCCTGCGTGGCCGGCGTCCCCGCCGGAGCATGGCTCGGTCAGCTGTGGGGCTGGCGCGCGGCGTTCTGGGCCGTGGCCCTGATCTCCCTGCCCGCGATCGCCGCGACGTTGCGGTCCGTGCCCGCGGGGGCACCGGACGGCGTTGCCGCGCCGCGGGCGCGCCGCGAACTGCGCGCGCTGCGCAGCCCGCGCCTGCTGGTGACGCTGCTCCTCGGGGCCCTGGTGAACGGGGCGACGTTCTGCGTGTTCACCTATCTCGCGCCGCTGATGACCGAGGTGACCGGCTTCGGGGAGGGCTGGGTGCCCGCGGTACTGGCGATGTTCGGGCTCGGCTCGCTCCTCGGGGTGACGATCGCCGGGCGGGTCGCGGACGTGCGGCCCGTCCGGCTGCTGGCCCGGGGCGGAGCGGCGCTGCTGGCGGGCTGGGCGCTGTTCGCGCTGGTGGCGGGGAACGCGGTCGCGGCCCTCGTGCTCGTCCTGGTGCAGGGCACCCTGTCGTTCGCGGTCGGCTCCACGCTGATTTCCCAGGTGCTCTACGCGGCGGCGGAGGCGCCGACCCTGGCCGGTGGGTTCGCCACCGCCGCGTTCAACGTGGGGGCGGCGATCGGCCCGTGGGCGGGCGGCCTCGCGATCGGCGCGGACCTCGGCTACCGCTCCCCGCTGTGGGTCGGCGCGGGGCTCGTGGCCCTGGCGCTCGCCGTCGCGGGCACGGCCACAGGCCTGCGGCGGCGCGCCCGGCCGGGGAACGGCGGGCACGGCGGGCACGGCGGGCACGGCGGGCACGGCGGGCACGGCACAACGGCCCGCCCGGCGACGGCGGTTGCCCGCGCGGAACGGGGGGCGCGCGGCGGACCGGCCTAGACTTGGGCGCATGGAGGCACCCCGGGTCGGCTGCTACGCCTGCGAACAGGAGACCGGCTTGGGCGCACTGCCGCCGCGCGAGGCCGTCGCGTCCGACCGCCACTGGCGGGTGGCGCACGCGCTGGGCACGGCGCTGCCCGGCTGGCTGGTGCTCCTGCCGCGGCGGCACGTCACGGGCGTGGACGAGCTGACGGACGCGGAGGCGGCGGCGCTCGGGCCCTGGCAGGCCGCTCTGTCGCGGGCGCTGCGCGAGGTGACGGGCTGCCCCAAGACGTATGTGGCGCAGTTCGGCGAGCAGGGCGGCTTCGCCCACCTGCACTTCCACGTGATTCCGCGCGGCGCCGACCTGCCCGCCGCGCGGCGCGGGCCCGGGATCTTCGACCTGCTGCGGCGGCCCGCGGCGGAACGGGTGCCGGACGCGGAGGCCGACCGCATCGCGCGCGCCGTCGGCCGCGCCCTCCGGCACAGGCCGGCGGGCGACGGCTGAACGCGGGCGGCACAGCCCGACCGTTCAACGCTGCGGCTGCGGCTGCGGCTGCGGAATGGCGTGCTCGGCCGCGCGGCTGGTCTCCTCCCACGCCGCCCATGTCCGCAGCCGCGCGTTGCTGACCTCCACGGCCATGTCGTAGACGGCGCTGCCGAGCAGCAGGCGCAGCGGCGGCTCCTCGCTGTCGACCAGCTTCATCAGGGCCTCCGCGGCGAGCCGCGGGTGGCTGTCGACGGAGCCTTCCGCCCACTGCTTCTCCAACTCGGCGCGCAGCCCCGCGTACGACGGATCGGCGGTGGCGGTGTGCATGGCCGTGTACAGGTCGGTCCAGTAGCCGCCCGGTTCGACGATGGTCAGCCGGACGCCGAAGTGCGCGGCCTCGGCGGCGAGCGCTTCGCTCATGCCCTCAAGGGCAAACTTGCTCGCGCTGTACAGGCCCGTGCTCGGGTAACCGCCGAGGGCGCCGATGCTGGAGATCTGCACGATGTGGCCACCATGCTGCTCGCGCAGGACGGGCATGACGGCCTGGCCGACCCACAGGGCGCCGAAGAAGTTGGTCTCCATGGCGGCGCGGGCCTCCGCCTCGCTGAACTCCTCGATCATGCCCATCGCCATCGTCCCCGCGTTGTTGACGACGATGTCCAGGCGGCCGAGGCGCCTGGCCGCCTCCTCGACCGCCGCGAAGACAGCGGCGCGGTCGGTGACGTCGGCGGTGAGCGTGATCAGCCGCCCGTCGTGGCGGGCACGCAGCTCGTCCAGGGAGGCGGTGGTGCGCGACACCGTGGCCACCCGGTCCCCCGCGTCGAGTGCGGCTTCGGCGAAGGCGCGGCCGAGGCCGCGGCTGCCGCCGGTGATGAGCCAGGTGCGGCTGGATTCGGTGCGCATGGACGCCTCCCGGGTGGGGCTTCGGAACGAGACGTTGCGTCTCGCTGACTGCCCCGAAGCTTGCCCGCCGGGCGGCGCCTTGTCAAGACGGACCGTCTCGTATCGCATCTTGCTAGTCTGGCGGCCATGACTCCACGGCAGCAGAACCGGCCCAACCCCGCGCGCCGCAGCGAAGCATCCCGGCAGGCCATCCTCACCGCGGCGTTCGACCTGGTCGGCGAGGTCGGCTACGCCAGGCTGAGCATCGAGGGCATCGCCGCCAGGGCCGGCGTCGGGAAGCAGACGATCTACCGCTGGTGGCCCTCCAAGGGAGCGGTGCTGTTCGACGCGCTGCTGGCCCTCGCCGCCCAGGGCTCGGACGACGCCGCCGGTGCCGCCGGCGCTGCCGACGCCGCCCTGCCGGACACCGGAGATCTGGAGCAGGACCTGAAGACGGTGCTGCGCGCGACCGTCGAGGAGCTGACCGACCCCCGGCTCGACGGCATGATGCGGGCACTGTCCGTGGAGATCATCACCGACCCCGCCCTCGCGGCGCTCTACGCGGAACGGCTCGACGGCCCCATGCGGGAGCTGAAGCTGGCGCGGCTGCGCAGCGCGCAGCAGGCAGGCCAGCTGCCGCAGGACGCGGATCTGGACCTGGCGGTGGACATGCTGTGGGGCGTGCTGCGCACCACCTGGCTGGAGCGCAGCCGCCCCCTTACGGCCGAGTACGCCGATCTCCTGGTGCGGACCGCGCTGAACGGCCTCCGCGGCCCCGCACACCCCTGACCCGCCGCGTCCGCCGGTGAACGCCCGAACCGTACGCGTGCGCGACGGCGTTCCCGCCACCATGGACGGGCCGTACGGGGGAGGCCAAGGAACAGCTCGCCGGATTCTTCGTGCTCGACTGCGAAAGCCCGGAGCGCGCGGCCGAGGTCGCGGCCCGTTTCCCCGATGCCCGGCTGTCCGCCGTGGAGGTGCGGCCCATCATGGACGGCTCCGGACAGGAGATGTGACCCGTACCGGATGAACGCCGACGCCGGAACCGAGAGCAGGGCATGGAAGGCGAACGGATCGGCAAGCGCGGCCGACCGGACACCGGCCGCCCCGAACCGGCGTCGCATAGGCCCACACCGGCCTCGCCCAAGCGGACCGCCACGGAACCCGGGTCAGCCGATCAGCCGGTCAGCCACATGACGGCCAGGCCCACCGCGCCCACGGCGAGCGGCGCCAGGATCTCGTAGCTCCAGCGCACGCCGACCGTGCCGCCCTGCGTCTTCTCCCCGTGGCGCTCCGCCAGCTCCCGCAACTCGGCCACGGCCGCGTCGCCCGGCGGGACGCGCGGCCCGGTGTCCTGCGAGCCGGCCATGCCGCCCCCGCCGAAGCTGAGGCCCATCAGACCGCCGCGGGCCGGCCGCCCGGAGGCCACCTGGTCGTTGTGCCGTGTTGCCTTCGAACGGGCCCGCATCGACACCGGGATCGCCCACATCTGATACTTCGTGCCGCCGGCCAGCACCTCCGTGGAATAGCTGGACCTGATCGTGTCCACCGCGCCCCAGGGGGCGGTGATGGTGCGGAACGGATTCCGCACGCGCAGCCGCTCGTCCGAGGCGAAGACGGCCGGACGCAGAGTGAAGGCGACGACCAGCGGCACCACGAACAGCAGGGTGGATGCCGCCGTCAGCGGCGTCCTGTCCTCACCGCGCAGGATCGCGTCTCCGCCCAGCCACCCGGCCAGACCGAGCAGCAGCACACCTGCCGCGATGGCGGACCCGGAGCGGTAGATGCGGTCGGCATACTTCTGGGGCTCACTCATGCCTCCGATTCTGCCGGAACGGCCCGCATGCCGGTGCGGCCCGCTACCCCTGGCCCGGAATTCCCTCCTCGGCGGAGTCGTACAGCACCTCCCCGTCCGCTCCGTATCCCTTGAGCACAGGGCTGCCGCCCGGCGCGTCCTCGCCCATGCCCGCGACCGCGAAGTACCCAGCCTCCACCACGGCCTCCTCCGTGGCACCCGCGTACTCCACGGTGACCCGCACGACCTCAGGGTCCAGCGTGCCGAAGTGAGCCCAGCGGAAGGGCGTCGTCCATTCGCCCATCATCGGCGCGAGGTACCGGTCGGCGCCCGGGTCGGGGCGCACCGCAGGCCCCGGGTCCGAGGGTGTGTCCGTGCTGGTCTGCATGCCGACGGAGCCGGCCGCCTCCCCGCGATCCGCGCACACCAGCTGGAAGTGGGGCTCCGCCGAGGGGTCGTCGCTGACCGCAAGGACCTGTCGTATCGGCTCCGCTCCCCGATTGTCGTCGCCCTGGGAGACCCAGGCGAGGAGGATGCGCAGATCGCCGACCTCGATGTCCGTCTGCTCCCGCTCCGGTACCTGCTCCTGGCCCTCCCACTCCCCCGACATCTGCCCCTGCCCTTGGAAGGCGGACATGCTGCCCCAGTCCGCTATGCAGCGGGCCAGTGAATCGGCGGCCTGCTCGAACGTGACCCCGTCCAGGAGCTGCCGCTCCGGGTCGGAAGGCCCGGCCGGGCGGCCCGGTGACATCTCCGACTCCTCACCCGCAGCGGACTCGGAGGGCGAACCGGACGGTGATGCCGCGACGGACGGGCCCTCGTCATCACCCAGCCAGTCCTGCTGCGCCCCGATGGCCACGCCGGGCACCGCGATCAGGACGGCGGCCCCGGCCCCCAGCAGTGCCCGGCTGCGCCGCCGCGCCCAACGGCCGCGCCGCACGATGGAGTCGTACGGCGCCTCCTGCGGTGTCGTGCCCGCCGCCCGCTCCGCGAGCATCCGCCTCAGCTCCGCCTCGACGGCGGTGACGTCCCCCGCCTCCTCACCGCCCGCCCCCGTGGTGCGGGCGGCGGACGGCCCGCCGCCTCCGCGGCCGTCCGGGGCCCGGCTGCCGCCGTCCTCCCGTCGGCGCGCTTCTCGGCCGCCGCGGCGGTCTGCCGGCGCATCGCCCCCGGGCCCCGCGGCACCGGTGCTTCTGTCGGTCATGACGTGTACCTCGGTCTCTCTCTGTCTTCTCTTCCGCATTGCCTTTTGCGTTGTCTTCCGGGCTCTGTTCCACGGGCCCTGTTCCGCTGGGACGTTCCGCGCGCTCCGTTCCGGTCCCGCGTCCGCGTCCCTGTCGGGGTGTTCTCCCGGCCTCTCGCCCCGGGGTCGCTCCGTCCGCCACATCCGCTCCATCCACCTGATGCACGCCCCACGCCCGCCTGCCTGCCGGGCCTGCCGGGCCTGCCGGGCCTGCCGATGGCCGAACGCCGGTCATGCGGCGGGATCGTGGAGGCTCGGCGGTCAGAAGGGTGCGGGCACCGCGCTCTGGCCGAGGACGGCTCTAAGCTTGCTCAGCGCCTTGGACGCTTGACTCTTGACCGTGCCGACCGAGCAGCCCAGCGTCTGTGCCACCTCCGACTCGGACAGGTCCTCCCAGTACCGCAGGATCACGACCAGCCGCTGCCGTTTCGGCAGGCCCGCGAGGGCCGCCGCCAGCACCTCCCGCTCATCCGCGCGCGCCATATCGTCCGTGGCCGCCACCGCGTCGGGCGGCACGTCCGTCAGATGCTCCGGCACCCTCCGCTTGCGGAAGCGGTCCTTGTGGCAGCTGATCAGGATGCGCCGCACGTAGGCATCCGGATTGTCGCTGCGCTGCACCCTCGCCCACGAGCGGTACGCCTTGGCGAGCGCGGTCTGCGCGACATCCTCCGCCAGGTGGCGGTCGCCGGTGACCAGGAACGCCGTCCTGACCAGGCTGGGCCACCGGCTCCGCACAAACGCTTGGAACGCCTCCTCCGGCGTCTCCGAGTCCTCAGTTCTCATCCGGGCACCCCCTCACCTTCCCGACCACCGTTCACCGGCTCCAGGTTGCCCACCCGCGGTCCGCAGTTTTCCCGTTCTCTCCGTGGCTCTTCCCGTGACAGGCGACTACGCGCGTAGATATGCTGATCTGGTGAGCATGCCATCCACAGCACCGGCGCTGCCGCTGGCGGACGTGACCGTGTCCGATGCCGCGCTGCGCCGCTTCCTGCACGGGCTGCCCGGAGTGGACGCGGTAGGGCTCGAGAGCCGCGCCGCCGCCCTGGGGACCCGTTCGATCAAGACAACGGCCAAGTCCTACGCCATCGATCTGGCGATTTCGATGATCGACCTGACCACCCTCGAGGGCTCCGACACCCCGGGGAAAGTGCGGTCGCTGTGCGCGAAGGGCGCCGCGCCCGATCCGTCGGACCGTTCCGCCCCCGCGGTCGCCGCCATCTGCGTCTACTCGGACATGGTGCGCGAGGCCAAGGAGGCCCTGCGCGGCACCGGGATCGCGGTCGCCTCGGTCGCGACCGCGTTCCCCGCCGGGCGTGCGGCCCGTTCCGTCAAGCTCGCCGATACGCGGGAGGCCGTGGCCGCGGGTGCCGACGAGGTGGACATGGTCATCGACCGGGGGGCGTTCCTCTCCGGCCGCTACCTCCAGGTGTTCGAGGAGATCACCGCCGTCAAGGCCGCCTGCGGCGAGGCCCATCTGAAGGTGATCCTGGAGAACGGCGAGCTGGCGACGTACGACGCCATCCGCCGCGCCTCCTGGCTGGCGATGCTGGCGGGCGCCGACTTCATCAAGACGTCGACCGGCAAGGTCGCGGTCAACGCCACCCCTGCCAACACGCTGCTGATGCTGGAGGCGGTCCGCGACTTCCGCGCCGCCACCGGCCGCCAGGTCGGCGTCAAGCCGGCCGGCGGCATCCGCACCGCGAAGGACGCGCTGAAGTACCTGGTGCTGGTGAACGAGACGGCGGGCGACGACTGGCTCGACCCGGCCTGGTTCCGGTTCGGCGCCTCCAGCCTGCTGAACGATCTGCTGATGCAGCGTCAGAAGCTCACGACCGGTCGCTACTCCGGCCCCGACTACGTAACGGTGGACTGAAGGCCCCATGACCGCGATGAAGTTCGAGTACGCACCCGCACCCGAGTCCCGTTCGACCGCCGCGATCGCCTCGTCCCACGGGCTGTTCATCGACGGCGAGTTCCGGCCCGCCACCGGAGGCAAGGTCTTCAAGAGCATCGCGCCCGCCTCCGAAGAGGTGCTTTCCGAGGTGGCGCACGCCGGCACGGACGACGTGCACGCCGCCGTGGAGGCGGCGCGCAGAGCGTTCCCGCGCTGGTCGGGGCTTCCGGGCGCCGAGCGCGCGAAGTACCTGTTCCGGATCGCGCGGCTGATCCAGGAGCGCTCCCGTGAGCTGGCCGTGCTGGAATCGCTCGACAACGGCAAGCCCATCCGTGAGTCCCGAGACGTCGATCTCCCGCTGGTGGCCGCGCACTTCTTCTACTACGCGGGCTGGGCGGACAAGCTGCCGCACGCCGGCTTCGGCCCCGACCCCAAGCCCCTCGGCGTGGCCGGACAGGTCATCCCGTGGAACTTCCCGCTGCTGATGCTCGCCTGGAAGATCGCGCCCGCGCTCGCCACGGGGAACACGGTGGTCCTGAAGCCGGCCGAGACGACCCCGCTGACCGCGCTCCGCTTCGCGGAGATCTGCCGCCAGGCCGCGCTGCCGCCCGGCGTCGTCAACATCGTGACGGGCGACGGCACCACGGGCGCCGCGCTCGTCGAGCACCCGGGCGTCGACAAGATCGCGTTCACCGGCTCCACGGGCGTCGGCCGGCGCATCGCCCGCACCGTCGCCGGCACCCGCAAGAAGCTGACGCTCGAACTGGGTGGCAAGGCCGCGAACATCGTTTTCGACGACGCGCCCCTCGACCAGGCCGTCGAGGGGATCGTGAACGGCATCTTCTTCAACCAGGGGCACGTCTGCTGCGCCGGGTCCCGCCTCCTGGTTCAGGAGTCCGTCGCCGAGGAGCTGCTGGGCGCGCTGAAGCGCCGCATGGCGACGCTGCGCGTCGGCGACCCGCTTGACAAGAACACGGACGTCGGCGCCATCAACTCCGCGGCGCAGCTGGCCCGCATCCGCGAGCTCGCAGACGTGGGCAGCGCGGAGGGCGCGGAACGCTGGTCGCCGCCGTGCGAACTGCCCGCGGACGGTTACTGGTTCCCGCCGACGCTGTTCACCGGCGTCACGCAGGCCCACCGCATCGCCCGCGAGGAGATCTTCGGCCCGGTGCTCTCCGTGCTGACGTTCCGGACCCCCGAGGAGGCGGTGGCCAAGGCCAACAACACGCCGTACGGGCTGTCCGCGGGCATCTGGACCGAGAAGGGCTCGCGCATCCTGTGGCTCGCGGGGCAGCTGCGCGCCGGGGTCGTGTGGTCCAACACCTTCAACAAGTTTGATCCCACCTCGCCGTTCGGCGGCTACCAGGAGTCCGGCTACGGCCGCGAGGGCGGACGGCACGGTCTGGGGGCCTACCTCGATGTCTGACCCGATGTCCGACTCGACGTCCGACTCGACGTCCGACCCGATGTCCGACCCGATGTCCGAGCAGCCGCATACCCCCGAGAGGACGGACGGATCTGCGATGCCGATGCCGGAGCACGCCACGCCCCTTGCGGTCCTCAAGACCTACAAGCTGTTCATCGGGGGCGCGTTCCCCCGCTCCGAGAGCGGACGGGTGTACGAGGTGACCGATCCCCAGGGCAACTGGCTGGCCAACGCGCCCCTCGCCTCCCGCAAGGACGCCAGGGACGCGGTGGCCGCCGCCCGCAAGGCGTTCCCGCGCTGGTCGCGAGCCACCGCCTACAACAGGGGCCAGGTGCTCTACCGCGTCGCCGAGCTGCTCCAGGGGCGCCGCGACCAGTTCCGCGCCGAAGTCGCCGCCGCCGAGGGCCTGTCGAAGGCGCGGGCGCGCGCGGCCGTCGAGGCGGCGGTCGACCGCTGGGTCTGGTACGCGGGCTGGACCGACAAGGTGGCGCAGATCGCCGGTTCCTCGAACCCGGTGGCGGGCCCCTACTTCAACCTCTCCTCGCCCGAGCCGACCGGCGTGGTCGCCGTGCTGGCACCGCAGGACTCCTCCCTGCTCGGCCTGGTCTCCGTCCTCGCCCCGGTGCTCGCGGGCGGCAACACGGCGGTGCTGGTCGCCGGGGAACGCACGCCCCTGCCCGCCCTGTCCCTGGCCGAGGTGCTGGCCACCTCGGACGTGCCCGCGGGCGTGGTCAACGTGCTGTCCGGCCGCACCGCGGAGCTGGGCCCGCCGCTCGCCGCGCACCAGGACGTCAACGCGATCGACCTGACCGGTGCCGCGGACCCGGCGCTGGCCGCCGAGTTGGAGGCGACGGCCGCGGAGAGCCTGAAACGTGTCCGCCGCCCGGCCGTGGACGCCGAGGACTGGACGGCCGACCCCGGCACGTCGCGCCTGCTGGCGTTCCTGGAGACGAAGACGGTGTGGCACCCCATGGGGGTGTGACCCCGCCGCCGACGACACCACGCGGCGGGAACGAGGGCGGAACGCGGCGAAGCGGGGCCCGGCCGAACCTCCCGGCCGGCCGAGCCCCGCGACGCTTCCCCGTTCCCCCGGTCCCCCGTTCCCCCTGATCCCCCTCGTTCCCCCGTATCCCCGCCCCCTCGGGCGGCGTCCCCCACGCGTTCAGGCCACCAGCTCGCCGAAGGACTCCTCCTGGTCCTGGCCGAGGCTGAGGGCCCGGTCCTCGCGCAGCCGGCGCAGAGTGCGCCAGATGCTGCTCTTCACCGTGCCGACGCTTATGTTCAGCGTGTCCGCGATCTCCGGGTCGGTGCGGCCTTCGTAGTAGCGCAGCACCAGCATGGTGCGCTGCTGCTCGGGCAGCCGCGCCAGCGCCTGCCAGAGCACGGTGCGCAGCTCGGTGCCGCGCATCGTGTCGTGCTCGCCGGGCGCCTCGGGCAGCTCCTCGGTCGGGTACTCGTTCAGCTTCCGCCGCCGCCAGGCGCTGATGTGCAGGTTGGTCATCGTTCGCCGCAGGTATCCGCCGACCGCCGCCTTGTCGCTGATCCGGTCCCAGGCGCGGTACGTGGACAGCAGCGCGCTCTGGAGCAGGTCCTCGGCCTCGTGCCGGTCGCCGGTCAGGTGGTAGGCGGTGGCGTACAGGGAGGCGCGGCGCTCTCGCACGTAGGCGGTGAACTCCGCCTCCGTGGCCCCCTCGCGCCGCACGCTCCCGTTCCGCCCCCCAGGCGCACCCACCGCGGTCAGGTGTGGGCGCTGGTGCCCGATGCCGCGCCGGCCCCCCAGCCGGTTGGCCGCACCGGACTTCTCCCCGCACCGGACGGGAACCATCGCGGTGGTCGTGCGCGTCTCGCTCACCGCCGTGCCAGTGACGCTGTGCACTGCGCTCATCTCCGCTCCCCCTCGTTCACGCCGTCCGTGTTCGTTGGGGAATACATTGCCGGGCCAGTTTCATGGGGTGGTCCCCCAACTGTCACAGCGGTGTCACAGGCCCTCCGGCCGCCTCCACACCTGACGGGAACGCTTCAATGGCAGGAGAGTCGAACTCCCGAGGGTCCATAGGCCACAATGACCCGCGTGGCTTTCCTGTTGCTGATCGAGGACGACGAGGCGGTTCGCACGGCCCTGGAGATGAGCCTGACTCGCCAGGGACACCGTGTCGTGACCGCCGCGACGGGTGAGGACGGCCTGAAGCTTCTGCGTGAACAGCGGCCGGACCTCATCGTCTTGGACGTCATGTTGCCCGGTATCGACGGTTTTGAGGTGTGTCGGCGCATCCGCCGCACCGACCAGCTGCCGATCATCCTGCTGACCGCGCGCAGCGACGACATCGACGTCGTCGTCGGCCTCGAATCGGGAGCCGACGACTACGTCGTCAAGCCCGTCCAGGGCCGCGTCCTCGATGCCCGCATCCGCGCGGTGATGCGCCGCGGGGAACGGGAGTCCAACGACTCGGCCACCTTCGGCTCCATCGTCATCGACCGGGCCGCCATGACCGTGACGAAGAACGGCGCCGACCTCCAGCTCACCCCCACCGAGCTGCGCCTTCTCCTTGAGCTGAGCCGGCGGCCGGGCCAGGCCCTGTCCCGGCAGCAGCTGCTGCGCCTGGTCTGGGAGCACGACTACCTCGGCGACTCGCGCCTGGTCGACGCGTGCGTCCAGCGCCTGCGGGCCAAGGTGGAGGACGTGCCCTCCTCGCCCAAGCTCATCCGCACCGTGCGCGGTGTGGGCTACCGGTTGGACGCCCCCGCGTGAGCGATGCCAGCGACGGCCGGGTGCGCGGCTGGCTCCGGGCGCTGCTGCGCCTGACCAGCCTGCGGCTGCGCCTGGTCACCGTGTTCGCGCTGGTGGCTCTCGTGGCGGCGGTCTCGGTGTCCGGCATCGCCTACTGGCTCAACCGTGATGCCGTCCTCACCCGCGCGCAGAACACGGCGCTGCGCGACTTCCGCAAGTCGCTGGGTGACCGGGCGACCACGCTCACCGAGAGCCCGATGTGCAACGATTTGCACAGTATGGCCGCCGGAGTGGCGGAAAACACACTCGACTACCAGGTCGTGCTCATCGACGAGGCGTCGGACGGGCAGATATGCCAGGCCGAGTCCGACCCTGGCCGGTTCAACCTGGACATGGTTCCGGCCTCGCTGATCGAGGCCGTGCACGACCGGCGCGACGGCGACGGCTCCGCCGAGTACCACCTCTACTGGCAGCGCATCTCCCTCGACGGCGACCCGTTCCTCATCGGCGGCACCCGCGTCATCGGCGGCGGCCCCACCGGCTACATGCTGGCCTCCCTCTCCCCCGAGCAGGACGACCTCAACTCCCTGGCCTGGTCCCTCGGCATCGCCACCGCGCTCGCGGTCGTCGGCTCCGTCCTCCTCGCCCAGGCCGCCGCCACCATGGTGCTGCGGCCGGTGCAGCGTCTCAGCGACGCCGCCCAGCGCCTCGGCGAGGGCAAGCTCGACACCCGCCTCGAAGTGCGCGGCGCCGACGAACTCGCCGAGCTGACCCGCACGTTCAACAGCAGCGCCGCCTCGTTGGAGCAGCGTATGCAGGACCTCAGCGCCCGCGAGTCCGCCAGCCGCCAGTTCGTCGCCGACATGTCGCACGAGCTGCGCACCCCGATGACGGCCATCACCGCGATGACGGAGGTCCTGGAGGACGAGGTCGACAACCTCGACCCGATGATCGCCCCCGCCGTGCAGCTCGTCGTCAGCGAGACCAGGCGGCTGAACGACCTCGTGGAGAACCTGATGGAGGTCACCCGCTTCGACGCCGGCACCGCGCGCATGGTGCTCGACGACGTCGACATCGCCGACCAGGTCACGGCCTGCATCGACGCCCGCGCCTGGCTCGACGCCGTCGAGGTGAACGCGGACCGCGGCATCATCGCCGAGCTCGACCCGCGCCGCCTTGACGTCATCCTGGCCAACCTCATCGGCAACGCCCTCAAGCACGGCGGCTCCCCGGTCCGCGTCACCGTCCGCGAGGAGCGGACCGCCGCCGCCGGCGGCGGGCACGACGTGCTCGTCGAGGTCGCCGACCAGGGGCCCGGCATCCCGGATGCCGTCCTGCCGCACGTCTTCGACCGCTTCTACAAGGCCAGCGCCTCCCGCCCGCGCTCCGACGGCAGCGGACTCGGCCTCTCCATCGCGATGGAGAACGCGCACCTGCACGGCGGCGACATCGACGTGCACAACGCACCGGGCGGCGGCGCGGTGTTCACGCTGCGGCTGCCGCGCCAGGCGAGGCTGCCGGAACACGAGGCGGCCGGCGCGGAGCACCGCGGTGGCGCCACGGCGGCAGGAGGTGCCGGATGACGAGGGCCGCGCGCGCGGCGGGCGTACTGCTGCTGACGGCCGCGACCGTCGGCTGCGGCATCAGGGCGACGGACGTACCCGTCGACGCGGGCCCCGCGCCCAGCCGCGCCGCCTGCGACACGACGCCCGAGGCCGAGGAGTCGGCGGCGGACACCGAGGTGTACCTGCTGTGCGGCTCGCACGTCGAGTCCGTCGCCCGTCCCGTCGACCTGCCCGCCGGTTCCGAGGACCGGGTCGGCGCCGCCAAGGCGCTGCTGGACGCGTTGCAGACCGACCCGAGAAACGAGGAACGGGCCGCGGGCTTCACCAGCGAGGTCCCGGACGACCTGGAGGTCTCCGGCCCGGTGGCCGACGACCCGGCCCCGGCGCTGCGGCTGAGCCAGGGCCCCGCCGACCTCACCGCCGCCGCCCTGGTGCAGATCATCTGCACCTTCGCCAGCAGCGACCAGATAGCGGGCAACGGGCAGACGGTGATGCTCGGTGGCCCGGCCGGGGCAACGGCGGAGCACGAACCCCGCGTCTATGCCTGCACGAACGCGATGCGCACCACCCCGGAGGCGGCCCACTCGGCCCTCCCGCCACCCTGAACGCTCCGCACGCCGCGGCGTCGCACACGTGGCGGAGGCGCATGTAGCGGTGGCGCCCGCGGCGGTGGCGGTGGCGCCCGCGGCGTGCCGGACCCGGATAAGACGCAGGTCACATCGAGCGACGGAACCGGCCAGTAGCCTTCGGCGTCCTGATCCCCGTGCAGCATCATCCAGCGGGCTCCCCCGAGCCCGGTGCCGGCCCGCGCCTGCGGGTTGCGGCTCTCGCCCTCCTCACGGTCTACGTGATCGCCATCGCCTGGCTCGCACTCCGGCCGCTCGAAGTGCTCTGGGTCTCCCCGGCCAACGTGGAGCCGTTCGCCACCATCCGCGCGGACATCGACCGGGGCCCCGAGGAGGCCGTCCGCACCATCGGCGCGGGGATGCTGCGCCTCGTCCCGCTCGGCGTTCTGCTGCCGCTGCTCGGCCGGTACCTGGGGGGCACCAGGTTCGCCTCACTGGCCCGCACTGTCTTCGCGGGCGGCATGATCTCGCTGATCCTCGAATACCTTCAGTCGCTGGTCCCGAGCCGTGTCGCGGACGTCGACTCGATCATCCTCAACACCTTCGGCATCGCCGTCGCCCACCAACTGGCTTACGGCCGCCTGCGGGCCCTCGTCTTCCACGAGCCGCGCCCCACCCCGCGCCGCCCGGTGGCGCGGCGGCTGTCGCCGCGCGCCGCCGCGGCCCCCGAGCAGCACTTCCACCAGGCCCGCCGGGTTCGCACGGGCCCGCGCGTCTGGGCGGCCCCCGGCCCGGCCGACCGGGACGCGCCCGCGCTGTCGTCGTTCCGCGGCTGAACCCGCCAGCGCGCCGTCAGCGCCCCCGCCAGCGCGCCGTCAGCGCCCCTGTCAGCGCGCCGCTGCCGCCTCGTCGAAGGCGGCGCGGGCGGCGGCGACGGTGTCGCGGTGCCGTTCGGCCCACTCGGTCAGCCCGGACAGGTGCGCGTGCAGTTCGCGCGCCATGTCGGTCGCCGCGTACTCCACCCGCGGCGGCACGGTGGGGTGGACGGTCCGCACGAGGAAGCCGTCGCGTTCGAGCTGGCGCAGGGTCAGCGTCAGCATCCGGCGGCTGATCCCGTGGATCGCGCGCTCCAGTTCCGTGAAGCGCATCGGCCGGCGCGCCGTCTCCAGCAGCACGACGATGCTCCACTTCCCGCTCACCCGCGAGATCACTTCGAGCAGCGTGCACGCCTCCTGCTCGTCGGCCCGCTCGGGCACACGCGTGTTCCGCTGTGACATAGAAGTGCCTTCTTCCCGCCCGCCGTCGACTCGCCCATCATGGCGACCGTAGCAAGGGGAACGGCCCCTGACCGGACGACGAGGAACGGCTCATGACCACCGCCTTCGACGACACGACGCGTGCGCTGCTCGACGGCACGAACGTCGCCACCCTCGCCACGCTGAACCCGGACGGCAGCCCGCAGACGTCCGTGGTGTGGGTGATGAGCGACGAGGGCACCGTTCTGCTGTCCACCACCGCCGCCAGGCAGAAGGCGAAGAACATCGCCAGGGACCCGCGGGTCGCCCTGACGGTCTTCGACGCGGCGAACCCCTACCTCTCCCGCGACATCCGCGGCACCGCCGAGCTGACCGGGGACCCGGACAAGCTGCTTGGCAGGCGGCTTTCGCACAAATACCTCGGCCAGGACCCGCCGTTGGAGCCCGACGACGTGGTCCGGCTCGTCGTCCGCATCACTCCGACGCGGGTGCTCGGCTTCGCCGGGTGAGGGCGGGCCGCGGCGGGCCGCGGCGGTACGGCGAAGGGGCCGCCCCTTCTCGGGAACGGCCCCGGGCGCCGAACGGGCGGGCGCGGGCGGTCACATGGCGAGCTGCACGCCATCGAGGAGTTGGCCGGTCGGCAGGCCGAGCTTCTCGGTCGGGTCCACCGGCAGCCCGCCGAGCAGGTCGAGCGCCGGCTCGGTGAGCTTCTCCGTGGCGGAGCCCTCGGTGGTGTGGGTCAGCGTTTCCGTCAGCGCGGGCAGGGCATCCGACTCGCCGGACAGCAGGGTCTTCCCGGTGCCGACCACCTCGCCGGTGCCGCCGGGCAGCGCGCCCGCCGCCTCGTCGAGCGAGGGCAGGGTGCCGGCCACCTTGCCCGCCGTCTGGCCGACCGCGTCGGGGACTGCGGCGGAGGCGGCACCCGCTCCGGCGGCGGTGAGGGCGGCGCCGAGCGCGACGACCCCGAGACTCTTCATCGTTGCCTGCTTCATCTGTGACTACGTCCTTGAGTGGGTTTCGAGCGGCGCCCCGAAGGTAACCGCTGGAAAGTGCCGCCGCAATGAATCGAAATGCGCGCCGTTACCCGTGACCCGCCCGGCGCACCCGGTCGTACCGGCCACCGCCGCACCACACTTCGCCTGCTCAACCCGCAGGTCAGGACGTTGAGGAACCCTTTTGCCTGAACAGCCATTCGGAGCGTAGCGCGGCGTACCCCGGTTTGATGACCTCGTTGATCATCGCCAGACGTTCATCGAAAGGAATGAACGCGGATTTCATCGCATTGACCGTGAACCACTGGAGGTCGGCCAGCGTGTACCGGAATGTGCGCACCAGATGGGTGAATTCGGCGCTCATGCTGGTGCCGCTCATCAGCCGGTTGTCGGTATTCACCGTGGCGCGGAAGTGCAGCCGCCGCAGCAGACCGATCGGGTGCTCCTCGTACGAGTCGGCGGCGCCCGTCTGGAGGTTGGACGTGGGGCACAGCTCCAGCGGGATGCGCTTGTCGCGGACGTAGGCGGCCAGCCGCCCGAGGGTCACGGAGCCGTCCGCGCCGACCTCGATGTCGTCGATGATCCGCACCCCGTGTCCGAGCCGGTCGGCACCGCACCACTGGAGCGCCTGCCAGATCGACGGCAGGCCGAACGCCTCGCCCGCGTGGATCGTGAAGTGGTTGTTCTCCCGCTTCAGGAACTCGAAGGCGTCCAGGTGCCGGGTGGGCGGGAACCCGGCCTCCGCGCCCGCGATGTCGAACCCGACGACCCCCAGGTCGCGGTAGCGGTTGGCCAGTTCGGCGATCTCCAGCGCGCGTGCCGCGTGCCGCATCGCCGTCAGCAGGGCGCCGACGCGGATGCGGTGGCCCGCGGCGGCGGCGAGCCGCATCCCTTCGCGGAAGCCCTCGTTGACGGCCTCGACCACCTCTTCGAGCCCGAGGCCGCCCTGCAGGTGCTGCTCGGGCGCGTACCGGATCTCCGCGTACACGACGCCGTCCGCGGCGAGATCGAGGACGCACTCGGCCGCGACGCGCCGCAACGCCGCCGCGGTCTGCATCACGCCGACGGTGTGGGTGAACGTCTCCAGGTAACGTTCCAGCGAGCCGGAGTCGGCCGCCTCCCGGAACCAGGCGCCCAGGCGCTCGGGATCGGTCTCCGGCAGCCGGTCGTAGCCCTGCTCGCGGGCGAGTTCGGCGACGGTGGCGGGCCGCAGCCCGCCGTCGAGGTGGTCGTGCAGCAGCACCTTGGGGGCGCGCAGGGTCTGTTCCGGGCTCGGCGGTGTCTCGGTCGCTGTCGTCGGTGTCGTCGGTGTCGTCGCTGTCGTCGCTGTCGTCGGAGTCACGGGGGCACCCTAACGCCTACGCGCGTAGATCACCGGGGAGTTCACGCCGCGCGGGGTGGGGCGAGGCGGGCGCACGGTCAGTGCTCCACGCCCTGGTCGGCGGCGGGCGGCGGGCCGGCCAGGCGTCCGCGGCGGCCGAGCAGGAACCGCTTGAAGTCGGCCACCGGACGCGTGTCGGAACGGCCCGCCATCCACGCGACGCCGATCTCGCGCACGGCGCGCGGCACGCTGACGGCCAGTTCGCGGACACCGGGACGGGCAACCGTCGGGGGCGGCAGCAAGGCGACGCCGAGGCCCGCGGCGACCAGGCCGCGCAACGTCTCCGGCTCCTCACCCTCGAACGCCACCCGCGGCCTGAACCCCGCCTGCTCGCATAGCGCTTCGGTCAGCCGCCGCAGCCCGTACCCCGGTTCGAGCGTGACGAACGGCTCCTCCGCGGCCTCCGCGAGCCGGACGCGGCGGCGCGCGGCGAGGCGGTGGTCGGCGGGGACGACGAGCAGCAGGCGCTGCTCGTCGAGGCGGCGCGTGACGAGGTCGGGCGCCTCTGGAACGGGCGAGGTCAGGCACAGGTCCAGCTCCCCCGCCCGCATGCGCTCGATCATGTCCTCGCCGTAGCTCTGCACGAGCGCGAAGCGGACGCGAGGGTGGTCCTCGCGGAACTCGCGCAGCAGCGCCGGAACCGTCTCCGGGCCCATGGTGTGCAGGAAGCCGAACGCGACCTTCCCCGCCGCCGGATCGGCGTCGGAGCGGACCGCGTCCACGGCGCGCTCGACCTCCCCGAGGGCGCGTTCGACCGAGCGGGCGAACGCCCGGCCGGCGGGCGTGAGGGCGACGGTGCGTCCGCGGCGCGCGAGGAGCGCCATGCCGAGGTCGGCCTCCAGCCTGGCCATGGCACGGCTGAGCGTGGGCTGCGGAACGGACAGGTCGCGCGCGGCCTGGGTGATGTGTTCGTGGCGGGCGACCCCGGCGAAGTACGCGAGGCGCGGCGCCAGCAGCGCGGCCCAGGAGCCGGGTGAGATGTCCGCCCGGGGCGACGTGACCGAGGCGCCCGCCGTTACCGGGAAGTCGTTTTCGTTACGCGGAGATGACATGCCGCCCCTTCACCTGTGCTTATGCTCCAGCATTATATAGAGCCGCCGGTTCATGCATTGGACGCATAAAAAGGGTCGGCGTACGTTTGCAGTATGCCCAGCCCAGCAACGGGGGCTCCCGCCACCGCGGGGGCCTCTCCCTCGCCTTCCTCGGCCGCTACCCCGGCCCGTTCCTTCTCCCTGACTTCCCTCTCTTCGCACGTGCGCATCAACCTCGCGCTGTTCGCGATCGGCCTCGCCACCTTCGCGATGCTGTTCTCCACGCAGGCCCTGCTGCCGGACATCGCCACCGCCTACGGCATCAGCCCCGACCGGGCCAGCTGGACGGTGTCGGCGACCACCATCGGCCTGGCCGTCGCGGTGCTGCCGCTGAGCACGCTCTCCGAACGGTTCGGGCGGCGGCAGACGATGACCGCCTCCGTCGCGGTCGCCGTGGCCCTGGCCGTGGTGATCCCGTTCGCCCCCGACCTGTCCACACTGATCGCGCTGCGGGCGGTGCAGGGCATGGCCATAGCGGGCATCCCCGCCTCCGCGGTGGCGTACCTCTCCGAGGAGCTGGACGGGCGGGCGACCGTGGGCGCGGTCGGCCTCTTCATCGCGGGCAACAGCGTGGGCGGCATGTCCGGCAGGGTGCTGACCGGCTGGGTGGCCGAGGGCTTCGGCTGGCGGGCCGCGCTCGGCGCGGTCGCCGTGCTGGGAATCGCCGCCGCCGTGCTCTTCCGGGTGCTGCTGCCGCGCTCGCGCAACTTCACGCCCGCGTCCCTGCGCCCGCGGCTGGTGCTGCGCACGGTCCGCGACCACCTGGCCAGGCCGCTGCTGCTGCGCCTCTACGTCATCGGGATGCTGCTGATGGCCGCGTTCAGCGCGGTGTACACGGTGATCGGCTTCCGGCTGGTCGAGGAGCCGTTCAACCTCTCGGCCGGCCTGGCCGGTTCCGTCTTCGTCATCTACCTCGTCGGCACCGGCTCGTCCTCCGCGACGGGACCGCTGATGGAACGGCTCGGGCGGCGCGGTGCGCTGTACGTCGCGATCGGTACGGTGACGGCCGGGCTGCTGCTGACCCTCGCCGACCACCTGGTGGCCGTGCTGACCGGCCTCGTCCTGATCACGGCGGGCTTCTTCTTCGGGCACGCGGTGGCCTCCGGCTCCGTGAGCCGTACCGTCACACACGGCAAGGCGCAGGCATCGGCGCTGTACCAGGTCGCCTACTACCTGGGGGCGAGCATCGGCGGCACGGCGGGCGCCATGATCTTCCACCACGCGGACTGGGCGGGACTCGTCGCCTCCGCCCTGGTCGCCCTGCTGGCGACGGCCGCCATCACGCTGTACGCCACGCGCCGCGCGCTCGTCGAGCGCCGGACGCTTGCCACGGCCGCCTGAGGCGTCGCATCCACTGGGAGAACGAGAGGGAATCACTCTCGGTGAGGAGGAGGTTCCTTACTTTCGTCTCCTGTGCGGGGGCGGGGGCGGGGGGCATGCTGGACGCGTGAACACATTCTCGCTCCGCGTGACCGCCGTAGTCCGTCTCGTGATCGGTTCCGGAGCTAGGGCGGGGCGGGCGCCGCGCGCCCCCTCTCACACCAATCGCCCCTGCCCGGCACGCTGTCCGCCGTCGCACCATGAGTACGACCGTGCAGCGTCTGGGGAGGGCGAGGATGGGACAGCACAGCAAGCCGGAGCCGGACCCGGGAGAGGGCACTCCCCCACCGGAAAACGCGGACAGCCAGGTCCCGGTGCCGCCGGCACCGGAGGGCAAGCACAAGAAAGAGAAGAGGAAGTAGGTGTGCCGGTTCGGGGAGCGGCAGCACCGGCTTGCGGCCGCGATGGCCGACTCCGGGAGCTGGCCCGAGGACTCGCCGTGGATTCGGGAGGCCGTTGCCGCCCTGCCGCGGCACCTGTTCGCCCCCGACCGGCTGTGGCACTGGGACGGCCGGGCATACACGCCGGTCGACCGCGCGGCGGACCCGGAGCGCTGGGCCGACCAGGTCTACGCGGGCCCGGATCAGCCGGCGGTGACGCAGGTCGCGGGCGGGTTGCCGACATCCAGCCTGTCCTGCCCGTCCATGGTGGCGGACATACTCGACTCGCTGGACCCCGAGCCCGGCCACCGCATCCTGGAGCTGGGCACCGGCACCGGGTGGAACGCGGCGCTGCTGGCCTGGCGTGCGGGCCCGGGCCGGGTGATCAGCCTGGAGGTGGACGAGGAGATCGCCCGGGCCGCGGAGCGGCGGCCCACGGGGGCCACCGTCGTCGTGGCGGACGGCACCGCGGGCTGGCCACGGGGCGCCCCGTTCGACCGGATCATCGCCACCTATGCGGTGGAGCGGATTCCCTGGGCCTGGGTGGCCCAGACCCGCCCGGGCGGCCGGATCGTCGCGCCCTGGGGGTGGCTGGGCCATGTGGCCCTCACGGTCGCCGAGGACGGCCGGTCGGCGGCGGGCTGGATACAGGGCCTCGCCACCTTCATGCCCGGCCGGGGCGCCGCCCCCGCCCGGTCCTGGCGTGACGTCCGCGGCTCGGCGCCCGCCCCGGAGCAGTCCCCCGCGGCCCGTGACCCCAGACCGCTGCACGACGACGCCCACCTGCTGTTCGGCCTGCGGGTCCTGCTGCCCGACGTGCGGATCGCCACCGACTCGGGGCCGCGCGGCATGACGGCGTGGCTCCACGACGGTGTGGCCTCCTGGGCCATCCTCACCGCCCCGCCCGAGGCCCCGCCTTCGGTGCGCGGAGCGGGCCCGCGCGTCCTCGCGGACGAGGTGTCCGCGGCCTGGGACAGGTGGCTGGCCCTCGGCTCGCCCCAGTTGTACGACTTCGGTGTGACCGTCACCCCGCGTGCCCAGCACGTCTGGTGCCGCACCCCGGCCGCGGACGCCGGCTGGGCCGTGTAGCTCCCCGGTCCGGGCCGCGGTGCGGCAGGCGGGCGGTCAGGTGGCGAGGTACCGCGGGGTGACCTCGCCGATGGCTCGGTCGAGGATCTCCAGACCGAGATCCAGTTCCTCCGTGGTACTGGTGAGCGGCGGGGCTATGCGGAAGGTGCCCGCGGTGCCCGGGAGTTGGACGATGTTCATGTGCAGCCCCAGCTCCAGGCAGCGCCGGGTGACCAGGGTGCCCATCTCGTCCGAGCCCTGCTTGCTGGTGCGGTCGAGGACCAGTTCGAGGCCCTGGAGAAGTCCGCGGCCCCGGACGTCGCCGATGGCCTCGTGTCGCTTCTGCATCCCGAGCAGGCCGTCGCGCAGGTGGGTCCCCAGGCGCGCCGCGCGCTGGTCCATCTCCTCACGGACCAGGACGTCGAGCACCGTGTTGCCGACGGCGGCGACCAGGGGGTCGGAGACGTGCGTCGTGAGGAAGAGGAAGCCACGGTCGTGGGCCTCCTGTTCGATCTCTGGCGAGGTCACGACGGCGGCCAGCGGCAGTCCCGCGCCCAGCGTCTTGGAGAGGGTGAGGATGTCGGGAACGACGCCGTCCCGTTCGAAGGCGTACCAGGTGCCGGTGCGGCACAGCCCGGTCTGGGCCTCGTCGAGGATCAGGAGCATGCCGCGCTCCTCGCACTTCCGCTTCAGTGCCGCGAGGTAGCCGAGGGGGAGTTCGATGACGCCGCCGGTGCTGAGGATCGGCTCGACGATGCAGGCGGCCAGGCTGCCGGTGGACTGCGCGTCGATGAGTCCGAAGGCGTGGTCGAGTTGCTTGCGCCAGTCGAGGGTGCCGTCGGGGGTGGTGAAGTCGGGACGGTAGGCGTCGGGGGCGGGGATGGCGAAGTTGCCGGGTGCGGACGGCCCGTATCCCTTACGGCCCGCGCTGTACGTGGCGTTCGCGGCGGCTTGCGTCATGCCGTGCCAGGAGCGGGCGAAGGAGACGATCTCGTGTCTGCCGGTGACGAGCTTGGCCATGCGGATGGCCGCCTCGTTGGACTCGGCCCCGGTCGTGAGCAGCAGTGTCTTCTCCAGCGGGGCGGGGAGCGACTCGGCGAGCCGGCGGCACAGGTCCACGACGGGACGGGAGAGCATGCCGCTGAAGAGGTGATCGAGCGTGGCGGCCTGCCGCCCGAGGGTGGCGACGATGTCCGGGTGGGAGTGGCCGAGTATCGCGCTCATCTGGCCGGAGGTGAAGTCGAGCAGTCGGCGGCCGTCGGCGGTGTGGACGTGGCTGCCGGCGGCGTGGGTGATGATCCGCGGGGTGAAGGGGGTGCCGTAGCGCAGGACGTGCCGGTCGACATCCGTCCAGAAGGCTTGGGTGTCCGCTTCGGTGTCGGTCATGACCGGACCGTAACGAGATCGGATCGGCCGGGTCCATCGCGCATTTCCGCGCATGCTGTTCGGCCACCGCGAACAATTACGCTGGAGTGATGCCTCTGAACCCGTGGCGGCTGCAACTGCTGGACGCCTTCGGCCGGCTCGGCACGGTCCGGGCGGTGGCCGCGGAGCTGAATATGAGCCCGTCCAGCGTCTCCCAGCAACTGACGGCCCTGGAGGCCGAGACCCGCACCCGTCTGCTGGAGCGCGTGGGCCGGCGGCTCGTTCTCACCCCCGCCGGCGCCCTGCTCGCCGAGCGGGCCCGCGACGTGCTGGAGCGGCTGGACGCCATCGAGGGCGAGCTGGCCGAGCTGCGCTCGCAGCCCGTCGGCCGGCTGCGCGTGTCCAGCTTCGCCAGCGGCGTGCTGCCGCTTCTGGTGGCGGCCGCCACGGCGCTCGCCAGGACGCATCCGCGCCTGGATCTGGAGCTGCTCGAAGTCGAGCCGCACGAGAGCATCCCGGCCCTGCTGGCCGGCTCGTGCGACATCGCGGTGACGGTGGACACCGGGGACGACCCACCGGTGCCCGGTATCCGCACCGTGGGACTGGCCACCGATCCGCTGCTCCTCGTCCTGCCGCCCGGGCACCGGCTGGCCCGGGCCCCCGTCCTCACCCTCGCGGAGCTGGCGCGGGAGCGGTGGGCCCTCGACCGCCCGGGTACGTACCTCGGCGAGCTGGTGCCGCGGCTGTGCCGGCGGGCCGGGTTCGAGCCGCTGGTGGCGGGCCGCTTCCCGAGCCACCACATCCTCGTCGGCCATGTGGCCGCCGGTCTGTCGGTCGCCGTGCTCCCCGGCCTCGCGGTCGCGCCGCGGGCGGCGGTCGTCACCCGGACCCTGGAGCCGCTCGGCGAGCGCCGGATCGTTGCCGCGGTGCGACGAGTCACCGGGCGCCGCGCGGCGACCTCGGCGGTGCTCACGGCCCTCGGGGCCGCCGCCGCGCAGGCCGCGGGTGCCGGGCCACCGCCGCGGCCTCGGCGGCGGCCCGGCGGCGGCCCGGCGGCGGGGGCTGACGGCGGGGGCTGACGGCGTGCACCGGAGGCGGGCCGCCACCGTGCGATGCTGGTGTGCATGACCCTGGAGGACCTGGTCCGGCTGCGCCGCGCCCGGGACGTGATGGACCGCGACTACGCGCGGCCGCTGGATGTTCCGGCGCTGGCGAACGTCGCCCTCATGTCGCCCGGGCACTTCTCCCGCAGCTTCCGCGCCGCCTTCGGGGAGACGCCCTACGGCTATCTGATGACCCGCCGTGTCGAGCGGGCGAAGGCACTGCTGCGGCGGGGCGACCTGAGCGTCACGGAGGTCTGCGTCGCGGTCGGATGCACCTCGCTCGGGTCGTTCAGCTCGCGCTTCACCGAGCTGGTCGGCGAGAGCCCCAGTGCCTACCGGTCCCGCCGCCACGAGGCAGGCGCCCCGATCCCCGCATGCGTCGCCAAAATCCACACGCGACCGGTCAGGATCGGAGAAGCGAAATCCGCCACCGCCTCATAGCGTCGAGGCATGACCATCAAGCTTTCACAGTGCTTCATCGCAGTCGACGACCATGACAAGGCGCTCACCTTCTACCGCGACGTCCTCGGTCTTGAGGTGCGCAATGACGTCGCGTTCGAGGGGATGCGCTGGGTGACCGTCGGCTCGTCCGCGCAGCCGGACGTGGAGATCGTCCTCGAACCGCCGCTCGCCAACCCCAACGCCTCGCCGGCCGACAAGCAGGCGATGGCCGAACTGCTGGCCAAGGGCATGCTGCGCGGCGTGATCTTCGCCACCGACGACTGCGACGCCACCTTCGAACGCGTCCGGGACGGCGGCGGAGAGGTGTTGCAGGAGCCCATCGACCAGCCGTACGGCGTTCGCGACTGCGCCTTCCGCGACCCGGCGGGCAACATGCTCCGCTTCACCCAGCCCCGCACATAGCAGGACCGGGCGCCCGGTGAGGATGGCGGGCGTCGCACCTGCGGCCAACTGCGCGCACGTCGTCCTCGGCACGGGCACCTTGACGTACCGCGTGACCGGCGTCGCCCACCTGCCCGCGGTGCGCGCCGCACGCGATGACGCGCTGGGCGCCGGGGCGCTGCCCGCGAGCACCGCGGTGCGGGTGGGTGGCGGCGCTGTTCCGGCCGGAATTCCTGCTGGAGGTCGAGGCGTTCGCCGTGGCGGACGGCGCCTGAGAGGGACGCGGCGCGATCCTTCTTCGGGCGGAACTATTCGAAAAGTTTGCGGACTTGCTCATTGAAGGTGAGCGCGGCGAGCACGCCGAACAGCAGGATCGACCAGACCAGCGCGGCCAGCCGGAAACCCCTGATGCGGATGGCCTTCGGCAGCATCCGGCGGTTGATCGCGATGAGCAGCCCGGAGTAGATGAACATCATCGTGCCGCCGCTGCACGCCGCGATGATGGCGAGCGTCAGCGGCTGCGTCATGCCCGCGAGGATCACGACGATGCCGATGAGCGCGAGTCCCCAGACCAGCACGGCGTAGAGCTTGCTCTCCGACATCTGCGGCAGATAGCTGGTCTTGAGCACGTCGGCGGCCAGCCTGCTGGTGTAGTCGACGATGCCCAGCGCGGCGGCGAACATCGACACGGCACCCACCGCCCAGAAGAACGTGCCGAACCAGGGCCCGACCGACTCCTTCAGCGCGTTGCCCTCGATTTCGAGGAACGAGACGTCGTTGCTCAGATCGGGGCGGCCGTAGACCGTCACGTAGGCGAGCAGCGACATGAAGGTGATCGAGAGGAAGGAGATGAGGACGAACGTCGAGAGCTGTTCCCGGTTGGCGAAGCGCCACCAGCCCCGCCAGTGGGCCAGATTCTCCTCGGTGGGCCGGAAGATGAACCCGGCCCGGCCCCGGGCCTCCGGCTCGTGCGTCACCGGCGAGACGATTTTCGGAACGTAACGCCCCATGCCGAAGCCCTTGTCCCTGATCCAGTTGCTCTGCACCAGGTTCTGCCCGCCGCCCGCCCCGGCGAACGCCAGCGCGCCGAGCAGCACGGCGAAGCCGAGTTCGGAGGGGAAGCCGGGCTCCGTGACGATCTTGCGCGCGTCCGCCCAGTCGGAGCCGCCGAACGCGAAGACGGCGGTGACCAGGAGCAGGACCAGCAGGGCGGCGATTTTGATCATCTGTGCGCGTTCCAGCGCGTTGTAGACGACCGGTGCCAGCGTGAGGATGAGCGCGACGATGATGAGAATGACCGTGGCGATGACCGCCACGTCCCCGCCGAAGAGGTAGGTCACCAGCGTCGCGGAGCTGGTGGCCCAGGCGGGCCAGAGGTTGGCGAAGTAGGCGAGCGCCGCGAACACCAGGCCCCAGTGCTTCCACAGGCGGCTGAACCCGGTGATCGCCGTCTCCCCGGTGGCGAGCGTGTACCGCTCGATCTCCATGTTGAGGAAGTACTGGGTGACCAGCCCGATCAGGGCCGCCCAGACGAAAACCAGCCCAACCTGCGAGGAGATGTAGGGAAAGAGGATGAACTCGCCGCTGGCCATGCCCACGCCCGCGGCGACGATGCCAGGTCCGATGTAGCGCCACTGCCCGGTCGGCGGCGGCGGCAGATCGCGCACGGTGGGGCGGGGAACGTACTTCGAGGGGAACGCGTCGGACGGGTCGGACGGGTCGGCTTCGGCCGGGCCCCTGTCGTGTGCGTCGTTCATGGGAATGCCCTTTCCCTTGCGGCTCCGACGGGAGGTACGGGCAGTGCGTCAGCGCTGTACGGCGGCCCTGGCCGGCAACGGCCTTCTCCGGGGAGGGGACGAACGGCCGCGACGGCGTACCGAGTTCGCGGGTGGGGTGGGGCGGGCGGGGTGTGCAGGGGGAGACCCGCGTGCGGAACCGACTCAACCACCGCGTCGTCCGCGAGGGCAAGATATGCGACCGGGGACCGAGGACCTGCGTCCGACGGGCGTCCCCGCCCCCTGCCCGATCCGTGCCGCGGGCCGGCGGAGGAGGATGTCCTGGTGACTGACATACGCCAGCCTCCCGGCTCGGTCACGGGCGGAGGCCGCACCTGGGCGATCGTTCTCGCCTCGTGCATCGGACAGTTCCTGGTCGTTCTCGACGTCTCGGTGGTCAACATCGGGCTGCCCAGCATGCGCGACGACCTCGGCCTCGGCGGCTCGGCCATGCAGTGGGTCGTCAACGCCTACGCCCTGACGTTCGCCGGATTCCTGCTGCTCGGCGGGCGGGCCTCCGACCTCTTCGGCCGCAGGAACGTGTACCTGCTCGGACTCGGCCTGTTCACCGCGGCCAGCCTGGTCGGCGGTCTGGCCCAGAACGGCGGCACGCTGATCGCCGCGCGTGCGGTGCAGGGTGTCGGGGCCGCCGCCCTGGCGCCGGTCACGCTGTCGCTGCTGACCAGCACGTTCGCCGAGGGCCCCGCCCGCACCCGCGCCATCGCCGCGTGGACCGCGGTCGGCGCGGCCGGCGGCGCGGCGGGCGGCCTCATCGGCGGGGCGCTGACCGACTACACGTCCTGGCGCTGGGTGCTCCTGATCAACGTCCCGATCGGCCTGGCCGTCGGCGCCGTCGTCCTCGGCTGGCTGCGCGAACCCGCCGGGACCAGGGCCAGGCCGCGCCTCGACCTGCCCGGCGCGGTACTGGTCACGGCGGGCGTCGCCGGGCTCGCCTACGGCGTCAGCCGCAGCGAGACGGACGGCTGGACCTCGCGCTCCGCGCTGCTGCTGATACTGGGCGGGCTGGTGACGCTGGCGGCATTCGTCGCGGTCGAGGCGCGCAGCGCCCAGCCGCTGATGCCGCTGCGGCTGTTCCGCATCCGCAGTGTGGCCGTCGGCAACGTCGTGATGCTGGTCAGCATGAGCGGCAGCTTCGCGATGTGGTACTTCCTCACCCTGTACATGCAGAACGTGCTCGACTACAGCGCCGTGCGCACCGGCCTGTCGTTCCTGCCGCACACCGCGGCGATCATCCTCGGCTCGCAGCTGGCACCGCGGCTGATGGCGCGCTTCGGCAGCCGCACGATGGCCATGGCCGGCGGGCTGCTGATGGCGGGCGGATTCCTGTGGCAGAGCGCCGCGCTCACGGCGGACGGCACGTTCGTGACCGCCGTGCTGGGGCCCGCCCTGCCGATGGCCGCCGGGGCCGCGCTGATGCTGACCCCGCTCACCGACACGGCGACCTCGGGCGCGTCGGCGCAGGACGCGGGCGGCGTGGCCGGGCTGATCAACACCTCACGGCAGATGGGCGCCGTCCTCGGCCTGTCCGTGCTGTCGGCGGTCGCCGCCTCGGGCGCGGCGGGCGAGCCAGGCGCGGGCGCCGCCGCCCTCGCGGACGGCTACGGGCGGGCGTTCCTCACCGCGGGCCTCGTCGTCACGGCCGCGACCGTCCTGGTGCCCCTGCTGCCGCGGCCGCGCCGAACGGCCGACGGGCCACGCGACGAGACGGACACCGGTCGGCACCCGCACACCCACGAGGCCCCGGCCCCCAGCGCCACCGCCTAGGTGTGTTGTCCCGGGACGTTGGTGACACGCGTGTTGGGTGCTTGAAATGGGTGAGGGCCTTCTGGCTCGGTGTGGATTGCGACATCTACGTCCGACCGCAGGAGGCCCTCGTGTCCCACCGT